>NZ_JBKORD010000013.1:0-269155 GCF_046764875.1 Nocardia arseniciresistens | reverse complement strand
AGCTCGTCGACGCCGGGAACGCCCTCGAGGCGGCCTGCCGGATCGTCATCCTCGAGGACCAGCTCGCTGAAGCCCACCGCATCAACCTCGACCTCCAGCACGCCCTCGACGCCCGCGGACCGGCAACCCACCTGTGAGCTGATCGGTCCAGAACACCCAGCGGGGTAATCGGGGGTCCACTCTCGAGCAGTTCGCTGTCGAAAACATTCACATCTCAGGCGATATCGGCGGTCAGCTGGGCAGGCCGACCTCGTCGGGCGTCTTGTCGGTCCGGATCCCCCGGAAACTGGGGTGCCGCAGCAGACCGTCGCCGCTGATCTCGCGGTACTCGATGTCGGCGACCAACACCGGGTCGACCCACCAAGCGGTCCGCGCGACCGGCGCCGGCGGTGGGTCATCGAGCGGGCTGGTTTCGCGGCGGACCTTGTCCAGCGGCGCGGATGCTGCGTCGCGACGCCGCGGTGAAACCGGTCCCGACCCCGCCGATACAGCGCAGGCGCCCGCCGGGGACGTGCCCGGCCAAGACCAGGCCGCCGAATGTGGTGGCGTTGGCGCCGTTGCCAGGGGCTGCGCCGACGATCACGGCCTCGGTCGTGAGCCTCGAGACCACCTTCGTCCACGCCGACGAGCGGCGACCAGGTCCGTAGACCGAGTCACCGCGTCTGCAGACCAAACCTTGTGCACAGACGGTCATTGGATGATGAGGTGGATCATCGTGCGCGGCGGCTGCGCGCCGTCGCGTCAGAAGCCGCCACCGCAGGAGGAGAAGCCGCCACCGCAGGAAGTTCCGCCGCCGTAGCTGGAGTGGCCGCCGATGTATGGGCCGGAACGGGTCGACGGGCGCGACGGGATGCGCCGGGAATCGTTCCAGTGGCCGGGAGCTACTACGGCCCACCAGGTTGTGAAATCCGCGCCGCTGACGTGCTCGATCTCGGCGCGATCGGCGGCGGCCCAGTGCACGGTGTAGCCGGTGAGGTGGTGCGTGGGGCGCTGGAGCTCGTCGATCAGTTCGCCGGTGGTCAGGGTCGAGTCGTCGGCGCGGAAGGCGTGGACGGTTCGGTCGGATTCGGTGACGCGGTAGCTCCATCGGGTCCGGGCCGCCAGCTCGGTGAAGCGGTCATCGCGTTTTTCCCGCTCGCGCTGGGCTTTCCAGAGTCGTGCCTGTTCTTCCTGTGCGCGTGCGTCGGCCTCGTGCACGCGGGGCTCGATCTGCTCGCGGACGGGGCGATAGCGCTCGGCGATGTCGTGCAGCCGCTGTTCGAGTCTGTCGAATGCCTGCCGTGACGCGGTCCGGCTGCGGCGGCGGGCCGCCGACCAGCCGGAACCACGCCGCAGTCCGGGTGAGAAACCGCCCTCGATCCGCATGCCGACATCGTGGACGAGCTGCTGTTCGGCGATCCACAGTGCATCCAGCGCGGCGGTCTGGGCCCGGGCCCACGCGGCGGATTCCCCGTCGGTGGCCTCGACTCGGATACTCCGCGTCGCCGTCCTCCGGTCGAGACAGGTCCACCCGCGCTCGTCCCGGCCTTCGGGCGTGTCGACGGCATAGATCTCGACGAATGCCCGGCCCGGGTCGAAACCCGCCATCTGCCGGTCGTTCAGGGCATAGCGGAAATTGAACGAATAGCGGTACAGCGTCACCGATACCATCGTGTTCCTCCCCCACGGGTACCTCCACGATAGCGGCGGTGTGGTCAGGACGGGTCGGGCTTCGCGGTGAAACTGTCATAGGCATGGCGGGCGCGCCCAGCTTCCGGTCGTCCCAGCTGCATTCGCGGCCGCGACTCGACTCACACCAGCAGGTTGAATCCTCGAAGAGGCAGACCCACGCCACACCTGGAAAGTGAAGCGCTACAACACGATCCTGGCCGAGAGTCGAGGAACTGGATCGCGCCGAGTTGGGAGGCCGAATCTCAGAGGCATCCTCAATCGTGTTCAATAGTCCAGCAGGCCACACTGCGTCGAAAGTCGCTGTCACTGATAGGGAATCGAACCTACTGACCCGGGCACTGACGCCCTCCGATCGATGATTTCGTCGAGCGCAAGGCGTGCTGCAAGGGAGGGACCGAACATTGGCACACCACCCACCAGGGGCCATCTGATTCCGTTGTGCCGCAACATATACGGACTACATCTGGAGGCTGCTATGCCGACTCCTCGTCCGCGTGTTCGTCGTGACGGCACGGTCTGGTGGCAGGTTCCGATCCGTGTCGCCTGGGTGCAGGCGGCCTCGTTCGAGGACCGGCGACGTCCTGTGATCCTGAAAACCACAGGCGAACATTGGGAACGTACTGTCGATGAGTCGAGCGGTCGTCTCGTCAGCGACTCAACTCTCCGGCCGCCAGCAGACCCGGAATGGGTGGGCCTAACGCTCCACAACCCGAACACCCTGACGGCTGATGGACCAGCGATTCGGATCAGGCCGGTAGGCGTTCGGCAGGTCAAATCCATGTCGTGAACTGCTGAATTTCACCGAGTTATCAGCGATCGACGCTCCGCTAGTGCACCGCTCACACCTCAAGCGTCGACTAGAGTCGTTCGCTCGGTATACGGCACGACAGTGCGCGCTGCCGGGTATGACCCATGGCGTCGGTGGCGTGGATCAGCGTCGGGAATTCATGGGAGTGAACGCTGATTGGGGTGCCCGTACACCGGCGTCAGCGCGTTGTACAACCAGTCGTGGGCTCGTCCGACAGTGACACGAGTTCCGAAGAACTGTTCTGTCAGAGCCCAGTAGCGGTGGATCCGGTGGTCGGAATCGGTTGCGTCGATCAGCATCTGCTCGCGGAAACGCGGGGAATCACGTTCCCCTCGCGCGTGGGCATGGGCGTTGAGGAACCGATCGAGTTCGTTTCCGGTGTGCGGTCGCACGCCCTCCGATACGAGTGGCACCACGTCCCTCAACAAGCCACCAGCGCCCCTGGCGCGCACGCCCTGATGCTCGAACGTCTGGCCTGCTCACCGAACTCTCAAGCATCGCCTCGGCGTCAATGACTTCTTCTGCGCCTTAGCCGCTCACCGCAACCCCACTCGTCGCCGCGGTATCACGCACCCTGATCGGGTGGAAGGGCTGACGCACTGGTGGTCGGAGCGGCAGTGCAGCGAGTTCTTTCAGCTCGACAAGTATTCCGGAGAACGAGTCCGGCTGTGCCCGGACGGATACGGCTGCTGGGAACGCCATGACCGCGCGGTGCGGTTCTTCATCGAATTCGGCACCGGCACCGGCACCGGCACCGGCACCGGCACCGGCACCGAATCATTGACCACCCTCACCCACAAACTCGATGCCTACCACAACTTCCCGACCGACGACTTCGGCATTCTGCTGTTCTCCCTGCATTCGTCCCGCCGCGAGACCACGGTTCGGGCCGCGCTGCACCGGGCACTGCGTGGCTACGAGCCCGCCCTCGTGATCGCTACCACCGCGCGCGACCACACCCATCCGGACGGCCCTGCAGGCCCGGTCTGTGCCCTACTCACGCCCCTGCTCGGCAGCACCATAACCGAGCGGCGCGGGCCAGCAGACCTGCCCGAACGCGGCCCTCGCATCGCTCACCACACTGACACCGCCCAGCCCTTACAGCGAAGCCGCCTTCGACCCTTACGACCCGAATATCACTTAGATCCTCGCGCTTGACCGCACCCGACGAACCACCCCAGCCACAGCCAACGTCATCGGCTCTAGCGAGGAACCCGAGGACCCGACGCTCGCCGACGATGGTGGTGGTGGTGGTGGGATCGAGATCCCTCTAGCCGATAGCGACTGACATCGATCAACTCGGCTAGCCAGCAACCCTTTTCGGCAATACGACCCATCAGGTCCGCTGCACGACCGGCGATCAGATTGCGCCGCATCCCCGTAGAAGTGGCTCGACAAGGCTCTCAAAGCTGTCGGACCGATCCCTTAGCATCAAGGCCCAAACATGCTTCGCGGACTGCATCGCAACGAAGTTGGAGCGAACACTCAAATGGCCCGAAAGACAACGGAAGCTGAGGCGGTGGCTGACATGAGGGTTGTCGGTCTTGAGCCACTAGAGCGGTACCCAGGTCGAACAATCAACGCGTGGCTCTCTTGCTGCTTGACCTGCAACCAAAAAACCACGCGAAGCCTCCATAGCATCCGACAGAGCAAGATCGGATGTCCGCCATGTGCTCGCGCCACCAGGAGCGACACTCGTCGTATCCCAAGCGCGGAGGCCGTTGCCAACATGATCAACGCTGGGTTGAAACCGTTGATGCCGTACCCCGGAGTGAACAAGCCTTGGCACAGTCGGTGCCTGACCTGCAACAAAGAGGTCAGCCCGACGTTGAGCAGGATTCGTAGTAGCAATGGGGGATGCCGCTACTGCCGCGTTGCTTCACGCTCTGTGGCCATGCAACTTCCTGAAGCGGAAGCTATCACCAGCATGATTCAAGCTGGACTCGACCCCCTAGAACCCTATCCCGGTAGAGTCGGCGACTTATGGCGATGCCGATGCATGAAGTGCGGCAACGTCGTTACGCCGCGTCTTAACACCATCCGTAATGGAGGGGGCGGATGCCGGGAATGCGGACAGAAGGCCCGTGCTGACGCTCGACGCATACCCGAGGCAGAGGCAATAGCCAATATGGTCGCTGCCGGGCTAAAGCCCTTGGAGCCCTACCGTGGCAGCATGAATCCTTGGCGGTGTGAGTGCGTCGCTTGCGGCGCAGTGGTTACACCGCTGCTTAACACTATTCGACACCAGGGTAGCGGATGTATTCAATGCGGCCACGTAAGAGGTGGGAATTCCCGAAGAACCCCCGAGGCCGACGCTATAGCCGAAATGTTAGCGGCAGGCATCAGACCGCTGGAGCCATATCCTGGACTGATACACAGGCCATGGAAATGCGAGTGCATATCATGCACTAACGAGATCGTTACAGACTTGAATAGGGTTCGCAACGGAACCGGGTGTCGGCATTGCGGTCGTAAAGCCAGCGCGATGGCTCGGAGAATTCCCAACGAAAAAGCGGTGTCGATAATGAGATCGGCAGGCTTAGAACCATTAACACCCTACCCTGGAGGGCATAAGCCATGGAAGTCCAGATGCCTTGTCTGCAATAAGGAGAGCCTCCCCTTATTTAGCAATGTCCAGAGAGGCACTGGCTGCTCACACTGCGCCGGAAATATTCCACTGGACCCAGATGTCGCCGTCGAAACGATGCAGGGAGCCAACCTGGAGCCACTGTCACCTTACCCGGGACTAATGGAGCCGTGGCACTGCCGCTGCATTGCATGCGGAAATGAGGTCAGTCCGAGCCTAAATAACGTCCGCCGCCGAGGCGGGGGTTGCGGATACTGCGCTGGGAATATTCCGCTTGATCCAGAATGCGCCTCAAGGGAGATACGCGAATCGAAATTGGAGCCCATTGAACGGTATCGCGGCTGCGACGAACCATGGAGGTGCATATGTACCACATGCGGCAACGAAGTCAGACCAACCCTGAGCAATGTGCGCCGATGGGGTAGAGGATGTAAATTGTGCAACGAAGTTGGATTTGATTACACCGCTCCCGCGATCATATATCTTGTAACACACGCCGGTTTGGCTGCCCACAAAGTGGGAATAGCCGGGATCGGCATTCAAACCGATCGAATTAATGTGCATCGTCAGTACGGATGGAAATTATTCGATACGCTTCGGTTTCAAAAAGGAATCGACGCCCATCGCGTAGAACAGAAAGTTATTCGGCGACTGCGCAAAGAATTCAAACTTCCACAGTACCTATCGCGCGAGGATATGCCACAGCGAGGCGAAACGGAGACTGTTGACGCCGATGAGATCTCCTCGCCGAAGCTATGGAGCATAGTACGCGCCGAAGCATCCAAGTTGAAGTCAGAGAGGAGCGGTCGATCTTAAGCCCGATACCGACAGTCCAGAGCAGTCGACGGTGAGACTGGTTGCGGCAGAAGGGTATCTGCCCGTGTGAACGTGGCTCATAGTCTGCTGTCTGATGCTAAATGACTCGACTTGAATGGAGAGAACCGAGGAAGATGCGCGCATGACAGAGCAGCAGCACGACCTGATATTCACGGGTCTCATACATCCGCAGGCCGGAAACTGGCATCTGGATCGCCCGGTCCAGATGACTCAAGGCGATCGTCGGATAGAGGTGTTCTTCGCCAACTCGGCATTTAACGTGCGTGTCACCTTCCGTGATGATCACCAACTTGGGAACGACGGCGAAGAGGATGCCGCCTGGTTAAACCCGATCTGGTACGAAACAGAGGCGGCAGTTCAGTCGGTAGTTGATTCGCTGGGATTCATCTTGGCTGCGTCTCTCGAACTTGAGATGACAGCGGGACGCGCAGACACCAGCGCTCTCGTCGGTGGGCTTACCTCGATGCCGGCGTTCGCTTGCGTCGAGGGAAATCGAGTAGAGCCCGAACTGCTCGGCCTGTACCTGAATGTCGCGAACAAGAACGCCAATGTGCGTCACGCGCTCGCTGACATGCGAATGGCACTTCGACTAACGATCGATACCGCTTTCTACTGCTTTCGCTCGATCGAGTGCTTGCGGCAGGAGTTCGTCCTCGACGAAGATGGGACCAAGACGCTGCGCTCATGGGAACGCATGAATACTGCCCTCGGCATCTCTAAGGCCGATATGGAGCCTTTGACGCGACTTGCGACGGCGCGACGGCATGGTGAAGCCCTGCCACTTTCTCACGATGACCGGGTGCACTGGCTCCGATGGACACGAGAGGTAGTTGCGCGCTACATCGAGGAGTACTACCCGAACCGACAGCCGCTCTCATAACGGTATGCGGAATTCCAGGCCGCCTGATAGAATGGCCAGGCTGGATTGAGCCTGGCAGCAATGTCAGGTCTGGTACTGATCTTGTTTGTGGTGGCCGTTATGCTCAACCTTGTTCCGAATCTGTTGGCTCGTCTTCGAGTCAGTTTCACAGAAGGGAAGGTGATGAGGATGATCGGTTCCCGTCGGTTCGGTGCGATTCTTTCCGCCACTGCGCTTGTGTGCTCCGCTGTCATATCCAGTGTCATCGCAAACGCAGTGCCAGGCTGAGCCCAGCATTCATTGCAGTCCCTGTCGCGTATTCGCGCCAGGGACTTTCTCTCCGTGCTAGATGGCACAGCCTGATTCTGGACTGCCGCAGTCACGTCGGCCAGTATCCGGCTAAACGTGGATGCCCACCCGCTGGCTCAGATCGCGGACGTCGATGCGCATGCCCGTTGGCGGCTTCTTCAACAATACGCGGAGCATGTCGCGGGCGAACCCGTTGTACCGGATTGTCTCGGGCGCAGTCTGTTCCGACTTCACCAGCATCGTCAGTGCCGCGGTGGTAATTGCGCGGATAGCTCGCGCACCAGGATCGCGGCGAACCTCACTCCCGCCAAGGTTCGCCAGTTCGGGCGGTGTCCGATTGCGCTGGTCCGCTGAGATTCACCAGAGAAATCAGCGCTGAAACTCCCTACTTTGGAGGGCTCCCCAGGACTCGCAGTTCGTCGTCGATCGGAACGGTTGCCGGTGGGAGGGTTGTTATCAGCAATTCCTCGGCAGATCGCTTTCCGACTCGGCCTGCCGCCGAATATCGAGTGCTAACCAGGCGCTTGCTGATTCGCCAGCAGCGCACGCCGAGCACTTCGCGGTCAGAGCGCGACGGTGTCATTTGGTCGTGGGCGTACAGCCACTCGCTCTCAGTGAGCAACGGGTGATCGTCGTAACTGAGCAACCACCGGAACTGTGCCTTCGTCCTCAGGTAGTCGGCAAGGCTGAGGTGCAGGGTGTAATCGCTGGGCCGGGCTGCCCCAAGTCCATCGCCGCCGTAGCCCCCGAGGGGATCAAACGAGGCCCGGTACAGGTGCGATGCCTTCTCGACGTAGGGCGGATCCAGGTAGGCGACCACCCGCGAGGGAAGGAGTTGCGGGTAATACTCGGGAACGTCGTCCAAAGTCTGGCGCCAGTCCTTGCACCACACGTCGACAAGGCGGCCCGTGTCGTAGAGGTGGCCGATATATCGGAGTCGGTCTGCGAGTGCATCAGAATTCCAACGGCAGCTGATGGGGTACGCGCTGGTCTGAGCTCGCCCCCCTATGGGCCCTGCTTTGCCATGCAGGATGCCTGAGAAGGTGGTCCGATTGAGGAACAAGCACTGCATCGCGGTGGCCAGCCGACGGTTGCGTGGACTCATTCTCGACCGGGGTGTCCAGGCACGCCAGTAGTCCCATCGTTCAACCGCTTTCTGGCCACCGTCCCGGACATATCGCTTCCACTCGTCATGCATTCGATCGACCAGACGCTCAGTGTCATCGGCTGCGGTCTGCCAGAAGGCGGTGACCAGGGGGTCGGCATCGGCGAGAAGGATGCGCTCGACGGTGCCGTCTCCGATCATGCGCAGTGATGCTGACGCGCCTCCCGCGAACGGCTCTACGAGGAGGTTGATTTCGGGCACTTCCCGCGATTGCTTCGCCGATGTAATCACTCGCCCGATGACCGGCGCGAGCGAGGACTTGGCCCCGGGATAGCGCAAGGGCGATTGGTAGCGGCCGCGGGCGAGATCGTGTGCGACTGGCTCCAACTCTGCAACCAGCGGACGCGCCTTAGCGTTGATCGCTTCGCCGGAGCCGAAAAGATGTGCGCCCTGGGCGAGTTCGCGAGCAACGAGGTTGGTGGGCGGCAAGATCAACGACGGCATAGTGGTATCTTGCCGGACAGTTGAACGTTCGGGCATACCATCCGCCTACCTGGTGAAGTATGTCGGTGGTTTTACCGCTTGGAAGTCGAATTTCAGTCCTGGAATGTTCTGCTGCGCCATCATGGTCAGCACGGATCGTCCGACACCCAACGGCAGCGCGGCAGCCGAGTGTGCGAGGGCGACGGGTATGACCGCGTGCTGATACATCCGCGTTCTTAGCGAGTCCAGAACCTCGCAGATCAGGCGCAGTGTCGGGTACGCCTTCCATCCCTCGACCTCGGCGCCTCCATCGTAGGGTGCAAATCCTGCTGCAGGTAGGACCGTGATCACCAACGGATCGCCAGCGCGAGTGCGATAGATAAAGCGCCGACCGTAGAACTCGTCCTTGCCGTATTGATTTGCCTCCGCCCTTCCCAGGACGCGGTTGATGTAGCTGGTCGGGAGCCGCATGACATGACCGGCTGGGATCAAATCCTTGATCAGCTCAGCATGCTCGACGAAGGCCCCCTGCTTCTCGATACCGACCATGAGCGGAGCCGCCAGCCCATGTTGCACGCACCAACCACTCAGATCGCTGAGATGTTCCTGGAACCGTCTCTTGAGCGGGGCCAAGGGCCCATGGAGTGCTAGCGGACCATCGGTGATGAAGATCGTATGCCGCAGCACATCGGGCGCGGTATCAGCAAAGAAGTTCAAGTAGCACAACGACATCAGGCGCTCGGCTGCTGTCATGACCCGACCGAGCGGCTCGAAGTTCGACCCTTCGACCTTGTACTCCTCATGCGTGCGAAGCGCATCCGCGAGAAACAAAGGCATCTTGCACGATGGGCAGGACCCGCCGGTGCGGGTCACTATGAGGGTCGACGCGCTCGCAGCCTTGAGCCCACAACTAGGGCAGACCCGCAGTTCAATCTGACGGGCAGGCGCATCACGGGTGCCATGCAGAGCCAAAAGTCCATCAGCGAGCGTCATTTCGGTGCTCGAGTCGAACCGTGCACTGCCAAGAAACCCATCAAGCTCGGCGCGCCAGGTTTCGACACCGCTCAGGCCCGGGCGCGCGAGCTGAGAGCCTGGGAGGGCAACATCGAACGCATACTCGCTGTGGGCTTGTCGGACATCCCGTGGGTCGATATATCGAGCACGGGCAAGTTCTCGGAACACATCCAGTCGAACCATTGATCCCGCGACCCGGAGGTAGCCAACCTTAACGGTGGGGTGCTCGCGGGTGGCCTCAACCTCAGTATCCGAACCATCGACCGTGATCGAGTAGTCCACATCGTCAGGGTTCCCGACCATGGGGAGTTCTTCGATCGGAGCACACATCGCGGCAATGTCATCATCGCTGGTGGGGCGAGCGCTAGTAATGGCCCATCGTTCAAGGGCATCCTTGACGGCCTTGTTGCGGGCTGTACCGACGTGCCCCAGACGGGAGGCTTTCTCTCCTGGATAGGGCATCGACTACTCGCTTTCGGCCTGAGCATCCACGGCTGCGAGGCCAGCGGCTTTGCGAGCGCCGTTGACCATACTGTGGTCGAACTTGGTGATCTGCGCAGGCACGATGTACTTGCCCGAGTAGGTCTTCATCCGAACGAAGCCGACATCCTCGGCTCGAATAATGCTGGGTGTCCAGACCTTGAAGTCGTAGTAGTGCGCCAACTCCCGCGTCTCATGGTCGGAGTTCAGATGGGCGATCAGCCAATTCGAAGTGTTCGACAGAATTCGCTTGTCGACGGAGGTGACCTCCTGGGTCGCGTAGATCAGTCCCATCCTGTACTTGGCAGCCTCCTTGGAAAGCCGCACCCAAGGGTCGTCGGCCACATCTCGCCCGCCGCGTTCGAACAGGTTGTGGGCCTCTTCGACGATGATTTGCATGTTGACCGGTTCGTGGTCGGCCCGGAATCGCTCCCCTGCCCGGTTCAGGAGGTGACTGACAATCCGCTCCGACATGACCTTGGCCACTTGGTCATTGCCGCTGGAGAGATCAACGATGGCGAGCCGACCGGCAAGCATGTCCTGCCACAGATGTTCACTGACATCTCCAGCGGATTGAGCACCATGGAATGCACGGATGGACCGGATTGCGGCGGTCACACCCGTGTACTTGTAGACGCCATACAAAGCACTGAAGTGGCATTTCTCGGTTTCGTGCCACTTGGGGAAGTCGTCGGGGCGTTCGCCCACCCATTCCGCCAGAGCCCGCGCCCCCGATGGCGATTTCACGCGATAGCTTCCAGCTCGACCGGCCTGTTCAGCAGCGCCGGGATTCGCGGCAATGAAGGCGTTCATTGGTGGCGCCGGTGCGGCAACTGTGAGGATCTGCGGTAGCGAGTCGCCGTGGAAGCCACATTTGGCCAGCAAGCCGTAGAACGCGACCATTGCCCAGCTCCATCGACTTTGCGCGCTGCGGTCATTGTTCTCAGGTTCGGAAAGAACCGCAGATCGGAAGTTCTTGCCGTAGTTCGTATTTACTGGCGCGGTGGCCTCGCTCACCAGGCTCCAGGCGGCTTCCAACACCTCACGGTCGTAGAAGTTGATCCGAAGTGGCTTCTCGCGGCTGTCTGACTGGCTCGGCTCCACCTTGTATATCCGGACCGTGCTGTCGTCGTCTCCCAACAGGCGAAGCCCCGTGCCGTCTTGCCTGTTGACGTTGGCGTATTCACCCTGAGGATCGAAGATCAGCTGACCAATGGCCCGGTCATGCTCCGAGCCATACCGATGGACTGCGGTGACCAAAGTCTTGATCGTGTTGGACTTTCCAGTCCTGGTCATGCCGAAGACCGCAGTTTTACGGCCGATGAAGTCCGAAACGTCGATGCGGACCTCGGCCTGGTCGGTGCCAGCGATCAGCGCCTTCCGGCGAGTTGCAGCGAATCGAACTTTTCCGATGGGCAAGGAATCACGTGCCTCGGTCGGCTCCGGGTACGAACCCAGCCATGACAGAACCTCCGTCGAAGGCAGGAAAACCTGATAGCGAGCAGATACCACAACGTTGTCAATATCGGCCCCGTACTCGATCCGCGCTTCTCGGTCGTCAGTCTCGGTATAGAACGTGCCGAGTACCTCGCAATCGAAGGCGGACTGCTGCAGCTCGTTCCGAGTGAGCACGTCGGTGACATCGTCGAATCCGACGCCTGATGCGCCAGCGTCACGAACAACCGCCAACCGAGTTTGGATCAGCTCCGACTCGTTGGGCAGCGGTGCCGTCCCACGCACTCGGAGCAGAATGATTTCTTGATCCTCAAGAATGAACCCGGAGTCGGTGTTTTCACCCGCAACCGCGAGTAGGAATCCGCCCCGGGGCACGCCGCCCGCCTCGCGCTTTTTGAAGTCGTCAGTGAGGACGACCGCAGAATCGTAGTCGAGCCTGAAGATGCCCCCGACCGGTAGACACCCCCTGTTGATCAGCGCGGTGAGCGGCTTCTTGAGCTCTACGTTGCGCCGAACCTCGTCCCCAATGCCCATCCCGTGGCACTCCAATCGTCAGCCGCGCGCCCGCGCAGCACCTTCATCATGGCTTCACTCAGAGCTGCTCGAACGTTACACCCGGCCACCGACACCACTTGGGATATCAACCGGCCCAACGACATTCGCACGAACCTGAACAAGCGATCAGTAGTTGTCCAGGAAGCGTGCGCATTCGCTTCTGAGAGTGGGTAAATCGACCTGACGCCCCGACAGAGTCCAAGAGTTCCTGAAGTCCCAGCAGCTGGGTGACCGTAGCGCGCGTTGAAGAAAGTGACCTCACGGATGGTGAACTCGTCCTGGAAGTCCAGCAACGCATAGCCGACCATCTGAAACAGCATAAGAGCATCCAGGACGATATAGCTGCCACTGCGAGGGCCGCTGTTCGTAGCGCGTCCAGAGTGTTCGGAAAGGCTTTCGTGCGCGAGGTGCCGCCAATCGCGGCGGGTGAGCGCCCAGCCGATTCGTTCGAGCCCTGATCCCAGATCGGTGGCCATATGCCAAGGGTCCTTTACGTTCCACAGCAGTGCGCAGTCGCCGATGGGCTAGCCGTGGACGATGTGCAGTGTGATGCCGTTGACCTGCCTGCGCTGCCAGACGTCCAGATCTGCATTCATCGTCAGATTGCCGGGGTAGTGGTCGGCGTTCGGCATCGCACTAATGAGCCACGCAGGGCGGCCGCGGAAGCGGTTCTCGCATGGTGATCATCGCCTGGCAGCAGTGTGCCTGCTCTGGTTGACTGGCTCCGTGGTTCCGACGAGCACCATCACCCGCATCCGTACCCTCGACGGCCTGCACCTGGCAGCCACCCTCGTCACTCCCGGTCAACCCACGGCGCACGCTGTCGTGCTGGTGCATGGTGGTGGCGTCACTCGCGAGGAGGGCGGCTTCTTCACCTGTCTCGCGACCGGCCTGGCCGATGCTGGTATCGCGTCGCTGCGGTTTGACCTTCGCGGCCACGGCGACAGCGAAGGCCGCCAGGAGGAACTGACCCTCTCCGCCATCCTGAACGACATCCGCGTCAGCCTCGCCGCGGTGCAGGACGCCACGGGTGCCAGTGACGTGTCGCTGCTCGGTGCCAGCTTCGGGGGTGGCATTTGTGGCTATTACGCTGCCAAACGCCCAGAGGATCTGTCTCGGTTGGTATTGCTGAATCCACAGTTCGACTACAAGAAGCGCACCATCGACACTCGCGACTACTGGACGAACGACGTCATCAGCGACAAGAAGGCCGAAGAACTCAACAAAACCGGAGCGATCCAGTTCACGCCGACACTGCGGCATGGTCGACCGCTGCTAAACGAGGTGTTCTGGCTGAAGCCGAACGAAGTCCTCGGCGAGATCAAAGCACCGACTCTGATCGTCCATGGCAACGCAGACACCTTGGTCCCAATCGAAGGTTCCCGCGCTGCCGTCACCCAATTCACCGCACCCGTTGAGCTGGTCGAAATCGAGGGATCACAGCACGGATTCGCCGTCCATGACGATCCGCAGTACCTCAACCCGAAAAGCCAGGAGTTCCAGGCCGAAGTGATCCGCATCGTGGCGGACTGGCTCACGGCTTAGCGCGACGGCATCAAGGCTTCACGGAGCTGCCGCACATTCGGCCGGTGATTCCAAGGGGCGAGCGTGCGCACTACGTCCACAACGACATTCATCGTGCGTTCCGAACGGGTCTCGCGCGCCACCGCGACCGATTTGGTTGCGACGGTGGCGGCTTCGTCTGGTTCGCCGCTGAGTGCGAGCGCTTTTGCCTGTCGAGCACTGAAGAAACCAGCATCACGGCGGGACAATCCCCCACCGGCGAGTACCTGACCGAACAGTTCAGTGGCTCTCTGCGGCTTGCCCGCCTCGGTGTAGCAGCAGGCTGAGCGAACCAGAAGCGTGCTCTCATTGAAGTAGCTCACCAACGCCTGGTCATCGGTACCGTTGGCCTCGGTGAGGAGGTGCTGTGCCTGACCAAGGCTTTGCTCGACGGCAGTGGCTGATTCGCCGATCATGGCGAGCCCCAAGGCTTCCTGTTGCACGACTTCGGCTTGTACCCGCATTGGCAGTTGCCACGGTCCCTCTTTGGCGGCTTGTGCCAATCCGAGCAGCGTGCCCGCGTCGCGCGAGTCATAGGCCATCTGGGACTTCTTGAGCAGCACGTACCCCTGCATCGGCAAGCTGCCCGCGGCCTGCGCCCACTCCATCGCACGGTCGTACAGGAAGGTCGCCGTTACCGGGTCATGGAGGTCGCGGTACAGCCAGCCTGCGAATTCCGCGCCATCCGATCCAACTGCCAGCAGTTGCCGACGCACATCCGACTGAACATCCTTGCTGTGCCGTCGGATTGCGCCGAGCACGGCGAGCGTGAGGGGCAACGCTTCGGCTGGACCGAGGGAACCGTCATCGGCTTTGCAACGCGCAAGCTGGGCACGGAAGAACTCCAGGACCGAGCCGTCGAAGTAGCGGCGGGCATCCTCCAATGCCACGCTCACTCGGTCCAGATCGTCACTGTGGCTAATCGGCGGGATGCCGATGCCATCGCTGGCTAACCAGTGGGCAAGCGCAAGCGCGTTATTGCCTGTCGTGCTTGCATATTCGACGGATACGGCTGCCGAGCCCCCGTCGTCGGGCAGCTTGAACCACAGCAACTCGGGCGGAATTCGGAGTATCTGTGCCCACCGCGTCAGTTTGGACAGTTGCTCTGGCGCCGAACCTTTTTCGATTCGACTGATCTGCACCTGTGTCATACCGAGCCAACTGCCCATGAGTTCCTGCGGCAGCTGTTGTCCGTGATACGGGTGGTTGCGGTACGCGAAGAAGACCCGGCCTATGTGCCAGGTGGCGAGCGCATCGCGCATTTGGTCGGTCTGCCAAAAGTCTGGCGGGAGCGTCGGCGGGCGGTGGCGCTGTCCCCGTACCGTGACTTCGCAAGCGCCACAAACAGATTCGGCGTTGTAGCGGCTCAGACGGTTGCCGCAGCGCGCGCAATAGCGCTGGTTGTGCGGCGTTTCGGTCATGTGAACCGCTCCGGATCGTCCGCGAGGGTTGCCTTATCCCCCGTTTGCCCTGGTCAGGGACGCTACCACTGGTTTCCGCCGTCAGTATGCGTTCCATGTATATCGCATATTCGCCGTGGTCGTGGTGGGTTTATCGCCGAAATCCGACGCTTGGGGACCAGACACATTCAGCCCCTCGAGCGAAAGGAATAGGCCGTGGCTCTGTCCCTTGTAGTACCTATCTTCGGTTCACCGGCCGCAGGCAAAACCACTCTGACATTGCGCCTCGGATCGGCACCGGGGCGGCGGATCTTCCGACTGCGCGAGCACGTGCCGACCTACGTACTGGCTGCCACCGCGACCAGTAGCGAACGGCTGGGCTGGATCGACGAGTTCACTGTTGGGGAAGCGCTGCGCTCGTACTTCGATGCCGCTCACGCCGATCCGGACGTGCACACCGTGCTGCTGGACAACTTCCCCGGTTCTGCGAGCCAGGTCGACCAACTGCTCACCACCCTTTGGGCGTTGACGCCGCCCGGTCATATCGAGGCGATCGAAGTCATAACCGACGCCAAGACGCTCAAGCAGCGGGCGAAGAACCGAAAGGTGTGCCACCAGTGCGAGCGCGATCCCATCCGCGATCCCCGACTTCCAGCCATACCCAGCCGGGATGACCCCTGGCAGTGCGCTCATTGCGGTGGCTTGTTGCATCCACGGCGAGGTGATTCGCCGCGGTTGTTCAAGGCCAGGTTGCAGCGCTACCACCAGACGGCTGCCGGTATCCGAGCGGGCTTCACCGACTCCGGTATTGCTGTCACTCAGCTCGACACCACCAACACCATCGACGGGGCGGCGAATCTGCTTGCCCCGCTACTTAATTCACGGAGTTCCACACGATGAATACTGTTCCATTGCCCATGCCCAGCCTCGAGCCGAGCAGTGATGGGTACGGCCACGCCCGCATGCCGCGCGGTGCCATCGTTCCTCAGCCGGACCGAATCGACCGCGTGGCCTACGGCCGCTTCCGCAACGTGTACCTCTACATCACCGAGGCGTGCCAACTTCGCTGCGAGCACTGCTACATGGGCGAACGGCTAGACCGGGCGCTGAAGATGCCGCTGCCCAAGATCGTGGACACGCTCACCACGTGGCGTCGGCTGGGCGGGAACAAATTGACCATCCTCGGTGGGGAGCCGACGCTCCATCCTCACTACTGCGAGGTGATCCGACTGAGCAAACAGCTCGGCTACGAGCACGTCATCACCACGACGAACGCTCAGAAACCGGCACTTAGGCGCTTCCGGCAGCTCGGACCCGAGGACTTCGCCTACGTACAGGTGAGTCTCGACGGTGGCAGCCGCGAGACCCACGATGCCGTGCGTGGTGCCGGCACGTTCGATGAAGCCATGGAAACCACGCGGGAGCTGGCCGAACGCGGCTTCGACACTCGCATCATATGCACGGTCAACAAGGCCAACGAACGAGATGTGTTCCAACTCCTCGACATTGCGGATGTCCTGGGTGTGAGCCTGGTGAAGTTTCACGTCTTCTCGACCATCGGCACCGGGCACGGCAATCCGGAGATGGCCATGACACCGCCGGAATGGGTGAGTTTCTGCGACACGCTCAATGATGTTGCGCCCCAGCACAAGACAAGGGTGTGGTATCAGCCGACGTATGCCCGGCGCGATCAGATGGAGCGCTACGCCGCCGAGGGCTACCAGGGGTGCATCGGCCGAACACTGGACCGAATTTCGATCTTCCCGGACGGCCGCTGCTACGTCTGCTCCTACCTGTTCGACACCGAGCTGCACTTCGCCCAGATGGTCGACGGGCAAGTACGGCTCAACCACAGTGCCAACGAGTTCGAGCTGTTCACCAGTGTCCTCGCCGAAAGCTCATGCGGCGGATGCAAAGCCGGTGCCTGCATGGGCGGGTGTCCGGCCGAAGAGGTGGTGATGGGCCAGTCCTCGTGCGCGGCCTACGAGGACATCGTGCCCGTCTGCCGCCTGTGGAAGTCCAGCGCCAAGCCCGAGGAGTGAACTCAATGGACGATATGGATCGGATCGCCGAAAATCTGCGCTGGATTGACTGGGGCGACATCGACGATGTCGAGCGGAACTGTCGTGAGGCATTGAACGAACTTGCGGCCGAACCGCGAATTGTGCGTACACGGCTGGAGGAGCTACCGAACCGGCCCGAACTGCTCGACCTGTGCGAGCACTACGACATCTTGGACAAAATCGTGCTGGCCAGCGAGGACGATCCGGGAGTACGGGTACGGCTGCACGTATTCCTGCCGGGCTACTTCGACCGCCCGCACAATCACCGCTGGTCCTACGCCAGCAAGATTCTGCGTGGGCACTACCGGCACTACATGTTCGGCAACGCCGAGCTGGACGAACAGGTGGAGCCGAACAAGCTGCCAGTGCTGCACGTTCGAGAGGAGCCGGTGGGCACCAGCTACGCGCTGCACCACTCGATGGTGCATGCAGTCGTCGCGGAGCCGTTCACGGTGTCGCTCGTGATACGCGGGCCAGCCGTCAAGGATCGGTTTTTGGTTATGGATCGGCAGACGAACGAGGCGTGGTGGCAGTGCGGGGCCAAGGATGAGTCCGACGCGGAGGCCAAGAAGAAACAGTTGAGCCGGGCGCGATTCGCGGAAGTAACTGGCTGGATGGATGAGTGGGGGTTGTTCTAGCGGCGGCGAACTGTTGGCGACCGGCGATGAATGCCCGCAGTTCGGCCAAGGTCGGCAGTGGGGCACCTTGATGTCGTGCGCACCGGAGTGCCCCACTCGCCGATCCGAGCAACATACTTTGCCCCATGGACCAGCCAGCCCAGAGGCCATAAAGCAGGCCACCCGAGAAGGCAGCACCCGCGCAGTGCGTGTGACGAACCTCCACCGGAAACGCTGGCACCGAGACCAGTTCCGACCGACTGAGCCCGACGGCACCCCGAGCACCAGCGGTCACGATCACCCAGGCTGCACGAGTCCGGTCCAAGATGGATCGGGCCAGAGCTGGCGCATCGGCGTGGGCAGTGTCATCGACATTCGTTTGCACCAGCAGGCCGGAGTAGCCGCGGACAGCAGCTGCCATTTCGGGCGAAAGCGCGGAGCCACCAAGATTTAGCAACAAGGGCACCTCGGCGGCACGGGCGACCTCGATCACGCGCAGTGCAGCTGATTCGATCAGCTCGTAGCCATCCAGGTAGACGAATGCCGTATCCGCCAACGGCGACAGGTCGGCACGCTCCAAACTGGCGACGACGCCCGGCAAGTGGGCGAACCAGGTGCGGGTGTGCTGGTCGTCGCCACTCACGACGATTCGTGGTGTGACGACATCCGTCCTGATCGCGAAGGCACGCTGGACCTCGCGTTGTTCCAGCCAGCGGGCAACGCCTCGGCCGTGCTCATCGTCGCCAATGTCGTTGGTAATCAGCAGGGTCGGTGCTCCCAGCGATGCGAGCACCGCCGCTGTCATTGGCCCGTCAGCCGCTACCGACCATTCGATGGTGCGGATTTCCGCTCCATGGTTGGCGAGGGGGAATACGGGCACGGTCCATAATTCCGCCTGCGCCAGGTAGCTGACGCACACCACCGGGCCAGACGGAGGCACCGTGATCTACCAGCCGTAGACCGAGAAGGAGTCGCCGGCCGCAACGCGCTCCATCGCTGTGCGGCAGTAGGGGATCATATGATCGGGCAGTGCATCTGCCGCGAACCATTCGAGCGCACTGCACTTTTCAGGTTCCAGGTTGGTTGACTCCCCCTGCCACGTGTCCACGGTGAAGAAGAACGCTATCCGCCCGCCTGAGGACGAGTTGTGCATGATGTGGCTGAAGTGCACATCCTCCGGCGCGATGGCAACGCCGATTTCTTCCCTGGCCTCGCGGATCAGAGCGTCGACCACCGATTCGTCGGCTTCGAGATGACCACTCGGCAAGTGCCAGGCTCCATCCTCGAAGCCGGTGTTCTGGCGCTGGCCGAACAGCACTTCAGCCCCTCGGCGCAGTAGCAGGTGAACGTCACCAGTCACCTTGTGCCGCTGCGACTTTGCTTCTTGAGCGAGCGCGATCGTTGTGTCAGTCATCGTTCGGTTGTCTCCACTCGTAGTGGTTGAACTGGTTGTTTGATGCATTGAGCCCCTGAACGCACCGAGCCTAGATCTCCCGTCATCGGTGCTATATACACCGAACGTATACCGACCAACGGGTCGCGATATGGATCGATCCTGGATGCGGATTCACCCTCGTTACCAGGCAATTCGGCCATAAACGGAACGGGAGTGGTGGACATGCGTAGGCCGCGACACATCCGGATCGAATCCGGTGCGCTGAGGTTGGACTATCAGGGGTCAGCTGAACAGGCCCAGAATGTCGCCGATGAGCTGGCCCACGGATCGCCGGAGGTCGTTGTCACGGTCGATGACAACGTGACCGAAGACCCTCCAACATTGCCGTGCTCGCGGTTGTGGGAGTGAAATTCGCTGTGACCGAACGGATTCCCCATACTCACGGTAGAGGACGTCACGTCACGAGCATTTGTACCGAACCCACGCACCTGCGATCGAGGCCACGCTGTTGACTTCATCGCTGGTGGTGATCCTCTGGCCGAGTTCGCTGTTCTGCACAGCAGTAGCGTGGTTCCGAATCGGCAAGCGCTGGAAGTCAGTCCATCCGCCCGACGGGCGAGGTGGTGAGTTCGTCAGCTGTGACCGTGACGACGAGGATCATTACTGTCACGAGGAAAATGACACGCAACCGATGAAGACAAACGCAGCCCAAGAGTCCTGGGTCAGTGAGGATGATACGGAGATACTGCCACGACTGCAGGACATTGTGCCGCCGCTGCGGCAGACGCCAATACGGCGACCGCCGTGGCTTCATGGCCGTTCTTGAGCCTTTATGACGTCGATCGCGAGTTTCACTGCGGCAGCCGTATTAGGCACGATCCAGTCCGGCTCGAACACGCTCCCCGAGCGTACGTGAATCTCAGCAACTCGGCAAAGCCAGAAAAATTTCGTTTCGAGTTTATCAACATGGCTCGGAATGAAGCTCTGATACCAGCAGCGTCGGACGAATACATTTTTATACTGAAAAACGGTGGTACCGCCGCATATCGGCAATTATCCCTCCAGACCGGGTGGAGAGATCACCTTCAAACGTTCTGGATAACCGATGCGCTCCGGCGGCAGAACAGATTTTGTGCGGTGATCTTGATGAGGCCATTCCGGGGGGTGTTCCGTGGTGGTATTCCATGGTGGATTCGGTGCGGTGCTCAAATCACGCCACCCCGAACCCGTGGACCCGCTGGTCAGATGGCACATATCCGGCTGGGTCATACCCAGGATTGTCTATATATCACTCATATATAGACATCCGCCGTCGCGCCGTACACAGGAGTGTCGCTGCCGCCCGGACTGGTGCCCGATCGTTCCTGCGGAGACACTCCTCATGTCCGCTTTCTGCCTTGTTCGTGTTTGTCTTGCCCGGTTTGGTCGGCGGTGTCGCAGTGTGCGAGCGGACTCGCGCCCGGTGATCGCAGGCGAATCGTGCTCGCGCCGAGCCAGCGCCGCGCCGGTATCCGCAGGACTCGCGAAATCCCCGCTGCGTGGGCCGACATCGCACATGCGGGCGAGCCCTGCCGAGGCCCCTCACGAAATGAACTCGAAAATTTTCACATCGAGTTGTCCCGAAACGGCGATTTCGGCGGGAGTAGTAAGTAGACACCTTTCGCCTCTCGATGTCAGGAGCGCCCCCGTGACCGGCAACTCCCACCACGTCCAGGACGACCACCCGAACCCCAGTGAGCCTGCCACACCAGAGCGCCCCGCTACCGTGACCCCCTTGCGCCGCCCCCGCCGCCGACATGGCGAGATCACCGTGGAACGGATCGAAACCACACCCATGACACCCGAGCAATACCAGCGTGCCGTCGCCGCGCTTGCCATGCTTGTCAACGAATGGAAATACGGCCCTGACTATCCGGAACAATCCAGCGAGAAAGCCGCATAACCGCCCCATTGCACCTGTTTCCATTCCGGGATATATGGGAAAATAGACCACAGGGAATTCGCAGAACGAAGGGGAAATTCTCGCATGGCACGACCGAGAAAGAAAAGCCACAAAATCGCGCGCGTTCAGCCCGACCGTCTCGATACTCTCGACACGGTCAGAGTCGGGATCTACGTGCGCCGGTCCACCGATGATGAACACCAGCCATATTCGATCGAGGCCCAGGACGCCCGTTTGGGTTCTTACGTGGATTCCCAACCAGGCTGGCACATCGTCATGCGGTTCGCCGACGACGCCTCCGGCGCGTCCACCGAACGCGAGGACTTGCAACGCGCCATGCGCGCCGCCGAGGCGGGTTTGATTGATGTCCTACTCGTCTACCGAGTCGACCGGTTCTCCCGCAACCTGCGCGACATGGTCGGCCTGCTCGACGATCTCGACAAGTGCGACGTGGTGTTCCGGTCGGCGACAGAACCGTTTGATACCTCAACTCCCATGGGACGCATGCTTGTCCAAATGCTCGGCATGTTCGCCCAATTCGAACGCGACACCATCATCGACCGCGTCATCGCGGGCATGGAACGCAAAGCCGCCAAAGGACTCTGGAAAGGCGGACGCCGCCCCTTCGGTTACCTCCCCGACGCCACCGGGCACAGCCTCACATCCCATCCCGAGGAATCCCCGATCGTGGCACTGATTTACCACCTCTACACCCGAGACAGGCTGGGCTCCAAAGCATTAGCGCGTGTCCTCAACGATCGCGGGCACCGCACAACCAACGGCGGTACCTGGTCCGGGCACCAAGTCCTGCGCACCCTGTCCAACCGCGTCTACCTCGGGGAACTGTCCTTCCGTGACATCACTGTCGCCGACTGCCACCCGCCACTCATCGACACAGACCTGTTCACCGAGGCCGAACGGATACTCACCGAGCGCGGCGACGACCACGCCCATCGCCGCGCCAACGACTCCGACTACACCCTCACCGGCCTGATGCGCTGCCCCCAGTGCCGTACCGCCATGATCGGCACCCGCGCCCACGGCAAAACCAAGGTCTACCGCTACTACACCTGCCACACCCGCAACCGCTACGACAGCGCCCGGTGCGACGGCTACCGCCTCAACGCCGACAACGTCGAATCCGCCGTCCTGGACGCCCTAGCCACCTTCTACCGCGACCATCACCCTCTCATCGCCGACGCTGTCACCGAGGCCCAACGCCAGCACCACACCGGACACGACGCCCACCACGCCGAACTCTCCGCCGTCCGCGCCAACATCGCCGACATCGACACCAAGATCGGCCGCTACCTCACCGCGTTCGAGAACGGCACCATGGACGAACAACTCATCGGCGACCGCCTGGCCCAACTACGCGCGAACAGCCGCCAACTCACCCACCGCCGCGACGAACTCACCGCTACCCTCGACACCGTCCCCACTGGCCCCGACTCTGCCACCCTCACCGACATGGCCGATCACATCACCGAACTGATCGCCACCGGCACCGACCACGCCCGCAAAACCCTGATCGAAACCGTCATCGAAGAAATTAAGATCACCGGACCCGACACCATCGTGCCCGTCTTCCGCATCCCCCAACCACCCACCAACCCCCAAAAGACCACCACCCCGCACACGAAAAAGGCCCCAACCGGAGGAAAACCGCCGGTCAGGGCCTCAGAGAAAAGTGTTCGCCCAATGGCAAACTTGGTGGAGCTAAGGGGACTCGAACCCCTGACCCCCACAAAGAGGTTCATGAGACTCATCGGTCCGGCGAGGCATCGACGTTCTGCACCGACACCAACGATCGCCGCCGCGATAGCAACGGAAGTGGCCGCACCGGCCCGGCTATGAAGCCGACGAATTACGTTCGGCCACAACGTAAATACAGCGCACGGCGAGGAACTCCCGTCAGGACCGAACTGCACGGCCTCCTCACCGGGCTACCCCGAACGCACCCCCACAACGAATACTCAACCTCAATGACCCGCTCGTCAGAACGTCAAGTCGACCGGCGGCACCGTAGCTCCCAGCCCACTGCGCCCGAGGCGGTCCGTGACGCCCGAGCAGACGACTGAGCAGGGAAAAGGCTGCGCGACCGACGATGGCCCTTCGGCTCCATGAGCAGTCCTCCCCCTGTAGGCACCCGACACCGACATCACATCGACGACGAAAGAGTGGGGTAACCGTGGGGCCAGCTCGAGTCTGCGCCCACACCCGCGAACCACCACCAAACGATACGCAACCTGCACCACCAGTTACCTCGAACGCGCGGTAAGTAGGCTCCCCTCCCGTGTCAAGGCGCGGGTGACCAGAACGCCACTGAGGACCAGATCTTCTGCATCCATCGAGGCCACTAGCCACACCGCTATCGGGGCCGGCGGGGCCGGTCAACACCGCCCCGCCCGTCTCGGCCGCAATGTCGATGCCGTCTGAATACTGGATCTGGCACAAATTTGGCGATCGCGGATCTCAGGTTGTTCACTCGCTCAACAGGATTCGCTTTCGGAGGAGGTCGGTCTTCGCTCGGCCGAACATTTGCCGTTTGAGCATCTTAATGCGGTTGACGTGCCCTTCGACCGTTCCGCTACTCCATGCCATGGTTCGGCCCGCGGTGACTGCGTCCTGGTCGCGGCGCAGTCCTCGGACGAACGAGTGCAGTGCCGGTTGATCGTCGGAGTCGACGGCGACCATCCACCGCTCGAGATCTCGACCGCGCCGCTCGCCCATGATCTCTGCGAACGCGCGGACGTGCCCGGTGAGAGCGGCAAGTTCCGGACTGATCGCCAGAATCCGATCGAGACTTTCCTGGTGCTCGGGAGCAAGGGCGGCGGGGTTGGTCATGATCCAGCCGACGACCTTCCGGACCGCCGGCGGTTTGCGTGGCGGAGCCGGGATATGTGCGAGGGCGCGGAAGGGGTGAAGGTAGTTGCGCACCATCCTCTCGCTGCCTTGGTGGCCGAGGGCCTTGATCTCTTCGAACAGCTGGGTCGCGTTGGTGCAGCCCTCGTTCCACCGCTGATGCAGGTGGGATTTATGTGCTTCGAGCACGCTGATGCGGTATCCGGTGCGGTCGTTGACCAGCAGTTCGTCGGCCGATTCGGCGGGCGGTGCCGCGGGCCAGCCCCAGCTCACGACTGATCGCGCGGATGGTCGTGCCCTGGGCCAGCAACGCATGGACCTCGGCCCAGCGCTGGCGGGTGCGGACTGCGGTGCGATCCTTCCGCTGATCGGGCGTGACAGGCCCGCGATGCATTTCAGCGGCAATGTCGGTGATGTCGGGCCGGTTCTGCGGTTCGGGTTCGGCGATCGCGGCGGCGAGGCTGGCGCGGTGGCGTGCCACGGTGCGTTCGACTGCCTCGCCGCGGTTGTGCCAGATGTGCCAGCGGTCGGCGACCTGCACCGCGTCCGGCGCTCCGGCAGCGGTGCCCTCGGCGTAGGCGCCGGCCCGGTCACGGCAGACCATCTCGACGCCCGGATGGGTTCGTAGCCAGGCTGCGAGGGTGTCGGCGGTTCGGTCGTCGAGAACCTCGACCGATACGCCGTACCCGACCTGGTGCTGCACCTCCGGGGGGGGCGATGCGACCGGACGCGAAACCCAGCCCAGCCGGGGCGTCAGGAGCGGGTTGAGTTGATGGGCGCTTGGGCGGCGTCCGTGCCCCAGCTGGCCAGGAGACACAGCGCCTCCGCCGACGGCGAGCCCGGTTCCGCGTGGTAGACACACAGGTACTGCTCCGCGTCGTCCGGGAGGTACAACGTCTCGTACGCCAGGGTCAGCTCACCGACCAGAGGGTGCCGCATCCGCTTCACACCATGCCCCTTTTCCTTCACGTCATGCGTGGCCCACAGCCGCCGAAACTCCTCGCTCTTGACCGATAGTTCCCCCACCAGCGCCGACAGCTCCGGGTCGTCCGGATGCTGGCCCGCGTACAGCCGCAGATAGCTGACCATGTCGGACGCCTTGGAATCCCAGTCCAGGAACAGCCGCCGGTAGTCGGGAGAAAGAAAGGTCAGCCGCGCCCAATTGCGTTCGGCGGGCGGCAGCTGCCCCCAGTCGCCGAAGAGCGCCGCCGCCATCTGGTTCCAGGCGAGGATCTCCGACCGCGCCCCGGCCACGTACGCGGGCATCCTGTCCATCGACTCCAGCAGTTGCCGCAACGTGACCCGCACCTGCTGCTGCTTGGGTGCCCGATACTTGCGCCGCAGTTGCTTGGGCTTGGCGAGGTGGGTGAGGTGCGCGTGCTCGGCGTCGGTCAGCCGCAGGGCGCGCGCGATCGAGTCGAGCACCTCCGCCGACACATTGCGCCCGTTGCCCTGCTCCAGCCGTGTGTAGTATGCCACCGAGACCCCGGCCAGCTGAGCCAGTTCCTCGCGACGCAGGCCCGGCACCCGCCGGTGCCGCCCTTGCCAGGGAATCCCTACGTCACCCGGCTCGAGCCGGGCCCGGCGCGTACGCAAGAACTCGCTGAGCTCGGCGCGCTGGTCCAGGCCGTCGGAGTGGGCGGCCTGAGCGTCGTCCGGGGCAGGATTGTCGCTCATGCTCTCCAGTATTCCCGGTCGTACGACTACGAGCCTGATCCTGTCAGTGGTAGGACCACTGGACGTACGCAAAGCACGGCCTAGGCAAGTGCCGGTTCGTCCAGCACGCTGGAAGCCATGACCACCACTGTTGCCGCATATGCCGCCCCCAGCGCCAAGGCTCCGCTGGAGCGCACCACCATCGAGCGCCGCACGGTCGGCGAGCACGATGTACTGATCGCCATCAAGTTCGCCGGGATCTGCCACTCCGACATTCACCAGGCCCGTGCGGGCTGGGGTGAGGCCATCTTCCCGATGGTCCCGGGGCACGAGATCGCCGGCGTCGTCGAGGCGGTCGGTTCCGGTGTGACGAAGTTCAAGGTCGGCGACCGCGTCGGCGTCGGCTGCATGGTCGACTCCTGCCGCGAATGCGAGCCCTGCCGCAACGGCCAGGAGCAGCACTGTGTGCAGGGAAATGTGCAGACCTACAACGGCATCGGCAAGGACGGCGAACCCACCTACGGTGGCTACTCACAGAAGGTCGTCGTCGCCGAGGCATTCACCGTACGCATCCCCGAGGGCCTCCCCCTCGACGTCGCGGCACCGCTGCTGTGCGCCGGCATCACCACGTACTCCCCGCTCAAGCACTGGGGCGCCGGCCCCGGCAAGAAGGTCGCTGTGATCGGCCTGGGCGGCCTGGGACATATGGGCGTCAAGATCGCCCACGCTCTCGGCGCGGAAGTCACCGTCCTGTCGCAGTCGCTGCGCAAGAAGGACGACGGCCTGAAGCTGGGCGCCGACCACTACTACGCCACCAGCGATCCGAAAACGTTCGAGGAGCTGGCCGGTTCCTTCGACATCATCCTCTCCACGGTGTCCGCGCCGCTGAACTTCGGCGCCTACCTGAGCCTGCTGAAGACGGCCGGCGCGCTGGTGAACGTGGGCGCTCCCGAGGAACCCATCTCGCTGAACCTGTTCTCGCTGATCGGGGGCGCCAAGATCCTCGCCGGCTCCATGATCGGCGGCATAGCCGAGACCCAGGAGATGCTCGACTTTTGCGCCGAGCACGGCCTGGGCGCAGAGATCGAGCTGATCGAGGCGAGCCAGATCAACGAAGCGTACGAACGGGTCGACAACTCGGACGTGCGCTACCGCTTCGTGATCGACACGGCCACAATCTGATCGACACCTCGTTGGTCGGGGGCGCACTCACCGTGCCATCGGCCTGATCCCACGGGTAATCGAAGCCCTCCCCGGGCTCCGGCAACATCGCGCACAGAGAGATCGCCGGATCCCAGGAGGGCTCGCCACGTCCGCGGACGCTTGGTTACGCTTCGTCCTCCCCTGATTTCTCGTCTTTCTATGCCGCACATAGGGCGCACCGAAAGTCGGCTATGCGCTATCGGATGCCCTGGATCACTACACCCGCCGGCCCATCCGAAGAATCCGATACAAACGGCAGACCGACGTCGGCGAAAGGGACCTCCACACCACCGCGTTCACGGATCGACTCCGCCCACCACAAAGCGTTGGACGCGAACTGGGTGGGGCGCAAGACGGTCCAGTCCATGCCGCTGGTCTCGACCAGTTGCTCCACGGCAGCGTTCTCCTGCGCCGGTCCCAGATGGGGATGGGTCTGCACGGTGATCGACGACACCAGCACGACATGCTCGACGCCCGCCCGCTGGGCCGCCGACAGGATGCTGGCATCGTCCCCGACACGGGACACCAGAAACAACGCGGTCGCACCCTCGACCGCGGACCGCAGCGAGTCCGCATGCTGCAGATCGGCCTGGAACGGCTCGACCCCTTCGGGCAGCCCGGCGAAGGTTGCGTTGCGGGTCACCGCTCGCACACGGACCTCACCATGCTCAGCCAGCTCTGTCAGCAGTGCTCTGCCGATGTTGCCAGTCGCGCCGGTCACCAGAATCGTCTTCGCCGACGTTTGAGTGTTGATCATGCATGCTAGAACCTCAACATTAGTTCAGGTCAAACGATCTGCCACAACACGGCGCCCCACACGACCGGCAACCTCCAACCCGCTGCGATCACATCAAATCCGAAAACTAAAGATCTTTCGGTTACTTGGTGAGTTGTTCCGGTCGGGTTGTGCTGCGGTGTAGGACAATCGCAGGGTGTCAGAGCGGGAGCCATCATCGGGTGGGCGGGAGAGAAGCCGAAAGGGCAAGCGTGCCCGGACGCGTCGTGATTTCGACGTGTTGCGGGAGCGTCGTATGCGGGCGGTGGAGATGTTCGAGGCCGGTAGGCGGCAGGTCGATGTGGTGGTGGAGCTCGAGGTGTCGGCGCAGACGGCGTCGCGCTGGCACAAGGCATGGGTCGAAGGTGGACGTGACGCTTTGGCGAGTGTGGGCCGGGCGGGTCGTCGGCCACGGTTGAGCGATGAACACGTTTGCGAGGTCGAAGCCGCATTGATGAAGGGCCCCAAGGCGAATGGGTTTCCGACCGACATGTGGACCTTGGCGCGGGTGGCCGAGGTGATCGAGCGCATGACCGGGGTGCGGTATTCACAGACGCAGACCTGGACGATCCTGCGGGAGCGGATGGGATGGAGTCGGCAGCGTCCGGCACGGCGAGCGGTCGAGCGCAACGACGAGGCGATCGCGGCGTGGCGCAAGATCGAGTGGCCGCGCATAAAAAAGCGCTCGGCGCCGAGGTGTGCGGATCTGCTTCCAAGACGAAAGCGGATTCTCCCTGCTGCCCGCAGTGAGAGCGACCTGGGCGCCCAAAGGTGTCACACCGGTGCTGCGGCACCGGTTTTCGTGGAAACGACTGTCGATGGCCGGGGTCCTGGCCTATCGGCCCGACCGCAGTGGCACGGCGCTCGTGTTCCAGATCAAAGAGGGCGCTTACAACACCGAGTCGCTGATCGAATTCCTCACCGCACTGGGTGAGCACTTCGCCGGTGACGCGGTCACCCTGATCTGGGACGGGCTGCCCTCGCACCGCTCCAAGGCCATGAAAGCCTGGATCGCGACCCAACGCATGTGGCTGCGCGTCGAGCAACTCCCACCCTACGGTTACGAACTCAACCCCATCGAAATGGTCTGGGGCAACATCAAATTCACCGAACTGGCCAATCTGTGTCCCGACACGATCGACGAAGCCCGCGCCGCTACCGAAACCGGGCTCGAACGCGTCGGCACGAACTACGATCTGTGTTCCAACTTCCTCGACCACACCAGGCTTCTCCTCTGACAGCAACTCACTCTATTACCAAAATATCTTTAAGCGGATGAGCCAACTCAGGTTCGATGAGAAAGATCGTTTCCAAATCTGGGCCTCACTGATAGTCTGCAGAGAAGTAGAACTGGAGGAGATGTGATGGGATACGCACTGCCAAAGGAGGTGGCGCTGTCGTCGAAACGGTACATAGCCCATCGCTCGAGAAGATGCTCGGCGCGCGCTTTGCGTGATCAACTTCGGGCTTGGCAAGCATCGTCGAATGAAGCGTGAGTGATGTTGCTGAATTATATGTAAAGAGTACGTTTGTAAATTACGTCCGCAGGCCGTGATGGCTTCCGCGGTGAAAGTTCTGCAGCGTGAATATGTGTTCCGTGAACGCCTCGGTTCGAGCGGACGGAATCATATCGTTTGAAACGCGATTATTCCGGGCCGACCGATGTTTGCCAATTTATACTATCAACTGAAAAAGGTCATTTCGATGCATGCATCAACCGTGCCGTCATGGGAGCTTCTGGAAAATGGGCTTAATCCCTTGAAAGGCGCGCTCTCCAAAGATTTTGGTTTCATGTTTGATCCGAAAGCGATGCAATCGGCGCGTATTGCCCTGCCCGCTCGATGGCTCCGCCTGTGGAAACAGTTACCAGAGCAATTCATCAGTAAACGTGTACGTGAAATTTGCGCTAATGAAGTCGAAACACTGGATGTCGACTCCATTTATAACGACTGCGCTAACGATCCGTTAACATTTATGAAGACTAAAAGCATCGTCTTTTGCATTGCTCAGGCTTGCATGGATTTCGACCGAGTTATTGCTCAAGAAATGCCTGAGCCGGAGCCGCTGCCCGGCCATGTTCAGAATGCCGTGAATCGCTTTGCCGATTATTGTGAATCGCCTAATTATTGTGCACTTGCCGACATGAGTCTTACCGCATCCTATCTGGTGAGCGACCACGTTGACCTGCTGAGCTGTACTTTTGATGATTTCAAACTGATATGTCCGGTTAACAATGCATCCAGCCCAGCAGAAGCCGCCGCAGGCGACATCGAATCATCACAGGTCCGAGGCCAAGCGGAGAATAGGTTTCACAACACGCCGACCATGATGGAGTATCGTGTAAGCGATCTTGTGGGCATCGTAGCCGAGACTCAACAACTCATACACAACTACCGTGCGTTAAACGTCGGAGCAACCGAATCCGCAGAGCAACTGGCAATAGTTGGCGAGATACTACATCATATTGGTAAAGCTATCGACGCATTCAAGCGACTGCGACTCGGATTTGCTATGCTGTCACGAAGATCTGTCGATCCAGTTGTATGGCACCGCGATATAGTGAAGTACACGTCCGGGTATGGGGGACATCTCGGCCTGTCGGGGCCACAAGCTCCGTGCATTCATCTAATCGATGCTTTTCTGGGGCGTGCAAACTTCGATACCGAACTAGGAAAAACCTCAAAGAAGGCATTTCTGCAGATGCAGCACAACCATCAGGTCTTCATCAAGAGCGTGGCCCACGGGCCCCAGTTGCGACAATTCGCTGAAGAGTGCGCAGCAAAGCGACGCGACCATCCGGTGGTTCGCGCCTTCAATGACTTGATCGACTCCTACACCCAGGGATTTCTCGCAGTACACAAGGGTAGAGCTGTCGAGTTTGCGAAAATGGGTTTTAATGAGGCCGGGCCGCGGGAATTCACTGCCGAGACGGAGTATCATTGGCCGGCAACAGAGAATGTAGTTACGAAGCTGCATCAATTCTTCGATGACGCAACCGACGAACGCCGTCACCTTAAGATAGAGTAATCAGCGCAACATGAGTGCTACTGAGGTGATCTCAGCAAGATAGGTGGCTGAATTCGGGGTATCCAGGGCTCCGGCGTTGTCGGGTTTCAGGCTGCTGACTTGGCTTTTTGATGGTCCTGGAGGAGATGGATTCCGCGGTGTTGGCTGAGCGCGGTGGTGCGGCAGGCCTCGGCGATGTTTTCCTCTCCGTGGAGGCGGCGCAGGCTGATCACGGCATTCCGAAGCGATGCCATGAGATAGCCGCCAACTGCCTGCAATTCGCATACGAATCACACAGTACGAGCATTGTCCGGCATCTCCCGGTCCCAGCGGGTACATCGCCGACAGCAGGCGACGACGCCAATATCTTCCTGGCTACGAATCTCGATACAAGGTGGTCGACCGCTGAACAGCCGCCGCCGTGGCCGCTGAGACGCTGGGTCTCTTCGACTCCTCCAATTCTGCGCGTGTTTATGAACCAGCAAGCCGATTGAGCTCTTCGGTGTCGGATCAGGATGACGTGGCAGCCGAGCGTGACCGCCACGTCCGAAGCAGCCAGGTCGATCACCTCTGGTCCACACTTAGAGAAAGGTTGAAATCCAGTGGGACCGCGGGCAATCCCGACCAGCACACCACGCGCTGGCATGCCCGCATCGTAGAATCCGACCCGGTAGAATCCGACCCGCCGTCGACGGCCCCGAGCCGTATCGACGGAAAGCGGGACCAAAACGGGGGGGTAAACGGGGGGCTAGACGCAAAAAACAGGTCAGGCCCGGTCCGAGACCGGGCCTGACCTGCTATTTCTGTGGAGCTTGGGGGAGCTTACTACAACACAAACACGCAGGTAGAAGCCCTGGAGGCCCTACTCCAGAAGCTGCCCGACGCCACAACACCCACCCAGCTACCCGTTGAACGACCCAAACCCCGGCGGGCACGGCAACTCGACTCCCCCCAGGTAGCGGAATTGACCACCGGCTACCAGACCGGAGCGACCGTGTATGAACTGGCAGCCCGATTCGGTATCGAACGACGCACAGTCAGCGAAATCCTCCACCGGCACGAGGTACCGATGCGCCGCGGCGGCCTGTCCTCCGATCAGGTCGACACCGCCATCCACCTCTACCAGCTCGGCTGGTCACTCGCACGCGTCGGCAACCACCTCGACGTCGCCCACACCACCGTGCTGGCCGCGCTCCGTCAACGCGGAGTACCGACGCGAGACTCCCACGGGCGGGCACGACCAGCCTCTGCAACGCCGGTGTTGGATCTTGCGACGATGAATGCCTCCAGCACCGGCTCGAGTACCTCTTGTGATTCGGAGTTACGCCCGCTCTCCTGATCCAGTGGCTGATCCGTTCACGTCCTCAAAGGATGAAGGCAGCCTCGCGAAGAGGGCGCTCGCAAGATTAGTTCGCTCTTCTTCTGCTATTTGGATCTGCTTCTGGAGGGCAGCAATGCCCGCATCTGCGGTGGCCACCTCTGCACCGAGTCGTCGCTGCTCATCCAGGGATGGCAAGGGGACGAGCATCTTACCGAGGTTGGCAGAACTTATGGACGGGATCGTGGTGCCCGGCCTTCTCACCGCGAATCTATCGCCGCCGCAACGTGGTTGAATGCTGCTTTAACCGGCTCAAGCAGTACCGCGCGATCGCCACCCGCTACGACAAGACCGCCATCTCCTACCGCCGTATGCAGGATCTGGCCACCCTGCTCATATGGCTTTGAGGACAGGGCCTAGCGCCCGCACCGCATCGAGGCAGGGACCCTGGGATTATCTCCGAGACAACGCATTTCAAACTCAAAGCGTCGACAACGCAGGTTATCGACGGTTAGGAACTTGGGGTTTGGGGCCACTTTCGGTGAAATGTCACGTTAAGGAGTTTTGCTATGACCGAACAGGTGGGGTCCCGGAGACCTCACCAGCCCGAAGCCCCTGACACAATCACCCACGCCGTAAACAAGGTCATCGATATACTCGAAATCCTTTGTGTGACTGTGGATCTGATCGGAGTGATCATGCCTTCGTGGCGACGTTGTCTGGATGCACCAGGGGTACACGACCGCGCGGCACGCGCCGACTATTCGGCGATAGCGCGGTACCTGTGCCGCAGGGAGTTCGCGGGTTGGGGTCCGCTGTGGGTGTTGGCTCCGCCGGAGAGCCGGCCACACCTGGCCGCTGCGGTGGTGGTGGCGCGCTATACCGATGACCTCTGTGATCGTGGCCCTGTCGAGGGGCGGACACAGCGGTTCAAGGAATGGGCCGCCCATGTGGGGACAGCGCTGGATACCGGTAGTTCGGGGCACCGGCTGTTGCGCCCGTATTTGCATTCCGCCGCTCTGCTGAATCTGGCCCGCATGTGGATCGACACGTATCTGGCCGGGATTCCGATCGACCTGGACTTCCCCGGATTCGCTCAGGAAGCGGACTACCAACGCTACGTCGATGCGGTGTCGTTGCCGTCTGTGATGATTCTCGCCGAGGCTATGCCTGGGCTGGCCCCGGGGCAAAACTTCATCGCCTATGCCCGCTTGAACGCGGACGGCGGACGGCGGGCAGCGGGCAGCGGGCAGCGGGCAGCGGGCAGCGGGCAGCGGGCAGCGGGCAGCGGGCAGCGGACAGACCTTCTCACCGACATGTTCGAGGACCTGCGGGACGGACGGCTGCGCCTGCCGGTCTCCGACCTCGACCGGTACGGCGTGTCCCAGGCGGACCTGGAGCAGGGACGCGACACCCCTGCAGTGCGGGCGTTGATATCGGCCACGGTGAGTTCCGCACGTGCCTCGCTCGCGGCGAGTGAGCAGATCCTCGGCGAAATCGCCCCGGAATATCGCCCGTTGTTTGATCTCTGCCGCGCTGATCGGGCTGGGCGCTGCCCACGCCAGGTCATCGCCCCACCATCGAGAACACTGAAATCCTTACAGCGACAGCCCGTATCCGCGCACGAGCCCGCCACGCCCACTCCTTGCAACGCATCCCGGTCGAGCACGCCATCGCCGCTTACAAACAATGGCGCGGGCTGCGCTGTTGGCGCACCATCACGGCCACGCGCAATTCAGTTCGATACGCACTTCAGGCGGAACCGCGGCGTGCGACCTCGTTCTCTACGCGGCGAAGGTTGTCGCCGATGAGTGCGGTCACACCGGAGTGTGCTGGTGCGGCGTTGCCGAGTCGCAAGGACCTTGGCGCCGACTAGGCCCGAAGCTGCAGACGGTAGGTCTTCGAAGTCGCCGGTTCCCACCGATGGCAACAGCCCTCCGCGAACAGCGCGCTAACTTGATGCCGCACGGTCGGCTTGTGCTGAGCGAGTATGTCGAGTCGCCTAACTTAAGGACTATGCACGATGGACCGTGAACTATCCGTCGTCTCTGCCTTTACCGCTCTTCATTCCACGGATCCCCAGCGCAAGTTGTTCGTCTTCGCCGACGAGCACGGCAAAGACACCGACCATCTCACCGTCGCCGCGATCGCGGAGCGCGCTCAGCACACTCGAGCAATTCTGCAGGAGGCCGGTATCAACCCCGGCGATCGGGTGTTGCTGCTACATCTGCCGTCATTGGATTTCATCATCGCGTTTCTCGGCTGTCTGGCCGCCGGAGTGGTGCCCGTGCCGCTCCCGCCGCCGAACCCGTTCAAACTCGCGAAAGAGGTCGATGCGGTATCGGCGATCGCGGAAAACTGTGGTGCGCGAGCGATTCTGACGCATGGCGACTATCGCGACGCGGTGCACGCGGTGCCGCTTCCCACGCACGTACCACAGTGGCCGGAGTTGCCGTGGCTAGTGCCGGACGGCACAAGTCAACCCGACGAGTCTCCCTGGTACGAGCCCGCCGATCCGAATGAACCGGCGTTCCTGCAGTACACGTCCGGCTCGACGGGTTTTCCAAAGGGCGTGGTGGTTACCCACCGCAATATCCACCACGAACTCACCGCTCTCGCCGCCGACTTCGAGCTCGGCGACGACACCATCGCGGTCAGCTGGCTGCCGCATTTTCACGATCTGGGACTGGTCTGCGTCCTGCTCAACACCCTGGTCGGCAATGCCCGCCGGACCTACCTGATCTCACCGCTCAGCTTCCTGCAGCGCCCGGCCGTGTGGTTCGATGTGCTCTCCCGGGTCGGCGGAACGCACACCACAGCACCGAACTTCGCCTACGACCTGATGGTCCGCAAGACGACTCCCGAACAACGCGCCGCCTGGGACCTCAGTTCGGTGCGGAGGTTCGGCTCGGCGGGAGAAAGTGTCCAGCCGTCAACCGTCGACACGTTCTTCGCGACATTCGACGGCACCGGGGCCTCACGGCAGGCTTTCCACCCCGGCTACGGACTTGCCGAGCATACTCTCAGCGTCACCGTCGGCAGTGGTGGCGCCGTGGCCTTCGACCGTGATCAGCTCGAGCAGGGCCGCGCGGTGCCGGCTGCCGCCGGTTCGACACGTGAACCCGCCGTCTTCTACGGCAGCGGCTGGGCCACTAAGCCCGATGCGAGTGTCCGCATCGTCGACCCGGAGACCGGCCAACCGTGCGCACCGGGCGAGATCGGTGAGATCTGGGTCGACTCTCGAACCAAAGCACGTGGATACTGGTTGCGCGAGAAGGAAACTCGCGACACGTTCCACGCCGTCGTCGGCGACGGTGACCCGCGGCACTACCTGCGCACCGGCGATCTCGGCTTTCTCCGCGACGGTGAACTTTTCGTCACCGGTCGGCTGAAGGACCTTGTCATCATCCACGGCCGCAACTATGCGCCGCAGGACATCGAGGACAGCGTTCGCACCGCCCACCCCCGCATTCGTGCCGGTGGGATCGCCGCCTTCTCGGTGCCGCCACTGCCGGGCACAACCTCGGGTGAGCGGCTGATCATACTTGCCGAGACCACCGGCACCGAACTCGACCCGGCCACCGCCACCGAGATCCGTCGTGCGGTCCGCCGCGAGGTTCGTGACGACCACGGAATCGCCTGTTACGACGTCCTGGTCGGCACGGGACTGGTGCTGAAGACGACCAGTGGCAAGGTACGCCGGGCCGTATGCCGTGCGGAGTTCTTGCGGCAGGAGAGCGAACGTCGGCTTTCCGGAACGGCGATGCGATGAGCAGCGGCCTGATCTTCTCCACCGGTGCGCACGATGACCGGCTCCACGACATCGACGACGACTTCCACCAACTGCTTACGGATTTCGCCCAGTTGACAGCGATGGGGAAACTCACCCGTACGCGGGTCTTTCACGCACCGGGCATTGTCGTTCGCGGACACATCGACTTCTTCGACTCGCCCGGTGTGCCAGTGCACCCGTTCTTTGCCGACGGGAAGCGGTACCCGATCCTGGCGCGGTACAGCAACGGCGTGTCCAACGACGATCTCGCGCCCGGAATCCGCGGGCTGTCGCTGCGGTGGTTCGATCCGGACGGATCGGGTGGTTCGCCATTCAATCTGACGTTCAATACCGGTTACCGCGTATTCGCCCCGAATGCATGGACCTTCATGAAATTCTTCATGCTCCGCGACGACTCCGCGCGTGAAGAACTCGTCCGCGCCACCCCGGGCGCAGTGGAACCGGCGCTGGACGCGATCCGGGACCCGCACCCCTACGATCGCTACCACCTCAACTCGCAAGTGCCGCAACAGTTTATCGATGGCACTGGACGTCCTTGGCTGGTGCGTTACCGACTGGTGCCCGAGCAGAATCTGCCCGATGTCGGCCACCACACCCCTCGAGGATGGGTGGTGCCTCCCATCGAGCGGCTGATGCGGGAGTCGGGCGACCGACGTTCGTCGACGCTGCTACGTGACGAGATTCGCAAGGCGGCAACGGAGAACACCCTGCGTGGGCTGTTCCAGATCCAACTGCACCCACTCGGTGACGACACCGCGGCGAACCAGGCTGCACTATCACCATCCTCCGAATGGCCGGTGGCGTCGCATCCTTTCCGGACGATCGGCGCGATTCGTTTGAATCTGGTGTGCGATGGGGATCCCGCCGCGGAACTGCCGTTCGATCCCGCGGACGCACCGGAAGGGCTCGGCATCGCGCTCGCTCGGTCCCCCTTCGAGGCCGCGTCCATGAACCACGCCCGCGCCCTGGTCTATCGTGCGGGATACGCCGCACGCACCTTCCGGCCCGATCCCACGAGTTCGAGCGCGCCGCCTACGACTGAGCCGCTCCCCGCCAACGGCCGCCGGACGGTCTGTGTGATCGGCGCGGGGCCGGGTGGGCTCGTCGCCGCGAACGAACTAGAGCGGCTCGGGCATACCGTGGTAGTCCTCGAACGGGAGGCGGTCGCGGGCGGCAAGTCGGTCTCGGTGCAGGTCGACGGGCGTGCCTACGATCTCGGCGCGCACCTGTGCAACGACCGCTACGAACACTTCATCGACCTGGCCGACGAGTTCGGGCTGGCGACCGAGGACATCATTCCGCCGCATATCTTCGATGCGCAGACCTTTACGACCGCGATGCCCAAGACGGCGTTCGCCACCCGCCAAATCGTCGGGCGGTACATGCGGTTGCGCGCCGAGAGCTTTCCCGACATCGGTCGTCCGGGGCTTGCGCACTCCGCCCGAGCGCTGTCGCAGCCGGCGCGGGACTGGTTGCGGGACAACGATCTCGAGACGATGGCCGCGTCGCTCGGGGCCGTGTACACCTCGGCCGGATATGGCTATCTCGCCGACGACCTGCCTGCCCTGTACTTTCTCAAGGTATCGGAGACGGTAAGCCAGCTGTCCACCGAGCCGACCCGCACCCGGCACGCGAACGCTTTCACCATTTCCGGTGGCCTCGGTGCGCTGTGGGAGCGTGTCGCGGCGAAGCTGGCCGACGTGCGGACCGGCGTCGAGATCACTGCTATCGACCGCAGTGGTGACCGGGTGGCCGTGCACCTCGCCGACGGCCACACCGTCCACGCCGATGACCTTGTGCTGTCCGTCCCCCTCGACCGGCTCGATGGTGTCCTGGACATGTCGCTGGCCGAGCGCGCGCTTGCCCTGAAGATCCGGCGACTGGATTTCTACACCGTGCTGTGCCGGATCACCGGGTTGCCCCGTAACGGGCATTACACCGTGCGGTCCGGAGACGCCCTCCCCGGACCAGGGCACTGTGTCTCGTTCCATCACCGCTACGCCGAGACCGACGTGTACGTCTGTTACTCCTACGGTGCCGACGGTCTCACCACCGACGACATCGTGGCGAACCTACGTGACGATGTGGTCGCGTTCGGCGGCGAGCTGACCGAGGTCCTGCTCGTGCGGCACTGGCCGTATTTTCCGCACTTCGCGAGCAGGGACCTCGCCGAAGGCGTCTACGACAAGCTCGAGGAGCGGCAGGGACGTCGCCGGACCTACCACGTCGGCGGGCTGCTCGGCTTCGAGATGATCGAAACCACGATCGCCCATGCGCGCGACGTGGTCGCCGGACACTTCGCCGAGGGGGAAATCGACGACGCGCCCGGTACGAATGACCACCGGTCCCCCGTCCCCGGTCGTACCGTCGCGGAGATCAATGCTTGGCTGATCAGCCGGTTGGCCAGGGAGTTCGATTTGGCGGAGAACGAGATCGGCCCGCAAGCCGTCCTCGACGACTTCCCACTCGATTCATTGGCCGTCGCCGCGATGCACCTGGACCTATCGGCGTGGCTCGGCCTTCGCATCCACCCTACGATCCTGCTGGAGAACCCGACGATCGAGAGTGTTGCGAATCGGCTGGCGCAGGTAGGGACCGACACACCGAGCACCGCATCCGCCACAGCGCTGCTCCCGCCCTTGGCAGTTCCGCTGACACCGCCACGCCCTTTCTTCTGCATACCCGGAGTGAACGGCATCGCCTACCAGTTCCGGACCCTGGCCAGCGCTCTCGGCCCATGGTGTCCGTTCACCGCACTGCAGGCACCCGGTCATGACGGATCCGAGCCGACGCTCAACACGGTCGAGGCACTCGCTGAGCGCTACCTCCTGGACATCCGCGCGACGCAACCGCACGGGCCCTATCTGGTCGGCGGGTATTCACTCGGCGGGATGATCGCCTACGAGGTCGCCGGGCGGCTGCGTGCCGCCGGCGAGGAGGTCGGCGAGGTCGTACTCATCGACACCTATGTTCCGCTGGCCGGTCAACCCACACCGCCCTGGGACGAGCGCGCCGCGCTGGACGAGCTGGCGGCGATGTTGCGGGCGGCAGCCGGGGCTTCGGGCCACGAGCTGGTCCTGGATCCGGATCTGTCGCTGGAGCAGCGCCGCGACGCGGTATGCCGGCAGTTGACCAGCGGCAGCACCGTCAGCGCCCGTCGTCAGCTGCAGTTCATCCAGCGGGTGTACCAAGCGAATCTGGAGGCGAACGTCCGCTACCGGCCGCCTGAGTCCGATCTGCCTGTCACCCTGCTGCGGGCACGCGGAGAATTTCCGATCGTATTCGGCCCGGCCCGGGGACCGAGAGTGCCGCTCGGTGATCGCACCCAGGGCTGGGACACGGTGGCAACCGGCAGGTTCCGGATCGTGGACGTGCCCGGCAACCACTTCACCATTCTCTCTGAGAGCCGAGTGGGCGATCTGGCGGACGCCCTACGCCACGTGCTTCCCGGTGGCCGTGCATCGACGGAGACGATGCCGTGACCGTCGCCGAGCCGCTCGCCGAGGTCGTGCGGCGGATTCGGGAGCAGGTCCACGTCGTATCCCAGGACAACGGTGGGATCACCGCAGTGACGGGCGATCCCACCCGGCACCGAGTGCTCGCGACCCTGCCACCGCTTTACCCCGAATGGTTGGGCGACCGGTCGTTCGGCGAACTGCACGGCACCCGCTTTCCCTATGTGGCCGGCGAAATGGCCAATGGCATCGCCACCACGGAACTCGTCATCGCGATGGGCAAGGCCGACATGCTCGGCTTCTTCGGCGCGGCCGGTCTGCCGGTGCCCCTGGTGGAGCAGGCGATCGCAACGATCCGGGCGAAATTGGGCGGCCGGACGAACTGGGGAGTGAACCTCATTCACGCGCCACAGCACCCCGGCTGGGAACAAGACATGGCGGACCTGCTCATCGGTGCGAATGTCCGCGCCGTATCCGCCTCCGCATTCATGGAATTGACCCCGCCGGTGGTGCAACTGGCCGCGAGCGGTCTGCGGGTGGACCGGGACGGCCGTATCGTCCGCCCTCGGCACATATTCGCCAAGGTCTCCCGGCCCGAGGTCGCCGAGAAGTTCCTGTCGCCGGCACCCCGGGCCATGCTGGAGATGCTGTGTGCCCAGGGCCGGCTCACCGCCGACGAGGCGGCGCTGGCCGCGCATGTCCCGGTGGCCGAGGACCTGACCGTCGAGGCGGACAGCGGAGGGCACACCGACAACCGGCCGCTGGTAGCGCTGCTACCGCGGATGCTTGCGCTCGCGGCGCGGGTGACCGAGCAGGCCGGATACAGCCGATCGGTACGGATCGGTGTTGCCGGTGGCCTGGGCACTCCGCACAGCGTGGCGGCAGCGTTCGCGGCCGGTGCCGCCTACGTGGTCACCGGATCGGTGAACCAGACCTGCGTCGAAGCGGGCGTGTCCGCGGCGGCCAAGGAATTGCTGGCTCAGGCGGACGTCGCGGACGTGATCATGGCGCCGGCGTCGGACATGTTCGAACTCGGGATCAAGGTGCAGGTGTTGCGCCGCGGCACGCTGTTCGGCACCCGCGCCAACCTGCTCTACGAGCTCTACCGGGATGTCGAATCACTAGAGGCGATTCCCGGGCCGGAGCGGGACAAGCTGGAACGCACGGTATTCCGGGCGCCCCTGGCCGAAATCTGGGCCCGGACCCGCCGCTACTGGCTCGACCGGGATGCCACCGAGGTCGCCCGTGCCGAAGCCGATCCGAAACATCGCATGGCTCTGGTTTTCCGCTGGTACCTCGGCAAGTCCAGCTGGTGGGCGATCGAGGGCGAAAGTTCCAGGCGCACCGATTACCAACTGTGGTGCGGACCGGCGGTCGGCGCCTTCAACAATTGGGCGACCGGCAGCTTTCTCGCCGACCCCGCGCAACGTGATGTCGTGCAGGTCGCCCGCAACCTGCTCGAGGGTGCGGCCGTGCTCACCAGGGCACACCAGCTGCGGACATACGGAGTGCCGGTGCCGTCGACGGCGTTCGAATTCGTGCCTCGACGGCTGTCGTGACAAAGCTCGACCGAAGGAAGTTCGACCATGTCCGATAGTGGGAATGTGCCACCGGTAGCGATCGTTGGCGTGAGCGCGCTGCTGCCCGGAGCACCCGGCGCGGACGGTTTCTGGCGGACGGTCGTGTCCGGGGCAGACCGGGTGAGCGATGTCCCGGCCACACATTGGCTCGTCGACGACTACTACCACGCCGACCCCGCGACACCGGACAGGACCTATGCTCGGCGCGGGGCGTTTCTCTCACCAGTGCCATTCGATCCGATCGCCTTCGGCATTCCGCCGAACACGCTCGAGGCCACCGATACGAGCCAACTCCTGGCGTTGGTCGTCGCCGAACGGCTGCTGTCGTCGCTCGAACCGCAGCGCATGTCCGCTGTGGACCGTGAGCGGGTCAGTGTCATTCTCGGCACGTCCGCACTGGAGTTGCTCACTACCATGGCCGCGCGCATGGAGCGCCCGGTGTGGCTGGCCGCGCTGCGCGAGAACGGAATCCCGGAGGACCGGGCGCGCGCGATCTGCGATCGGATTGCCGAGCACTACGTGCCGTGGCAAGAGGGCAGCCTGCCCGGCATGCTCAGCAATGTCGTCGCTGGTCGGATAGCGAACCGGTTCGACCTCCACGGCAGCAACTACACCACCGACGCCGCGTGCGCAAGTTCGTTGGCGGCGCTGTCGAGCGGGATCAACGAACTCGCGCTCGGGCACGCTGACCTGGTGGTGACCGGCGGCGTGGACACGCTCAACGATCCGGTGACCTACACCTCCTTCAGCAAGACACCCGCCCTCTCACCAACCGGGGACTGCCGCCCGTTCTCCGCGGACGCGGACGGCATGATTCTCGGCGAGGGCGTGGTCATGTTCGCACTGCGCCGACTGCACGATGCTGAACGGGACGGCGACCGGATATTCGCGGTGATCCGGGGGATCGGCACCGCATCGGATGGCCGCGGCGGCGCGATCTACGCGCCGCAATCCAGCGGCCAGGCACGAGCACTGCGACGTGCCTACGAGATGGCCGGATATGGGCCGGATACGGTCGAACTGGTCGAGGCACACGGAACCGGGACGGCGGCCGGTGACGCGGCCGAGGTCGCCGCTCTGCGAGCGGTTTTCGGCGAGGCAGGCCGGGCCGACACCGGGTGGTGTGCACTGGGGTCGGTGAAATCGCAGATCGGGCATACCAAGAACGCCGCCGGTGCGGCGGGGCTGCTCAAGGCGACGCTGGCACTGCACCACCGCGTGCTCCCCCCGACGATCAAGGTGAACCATCCCAACCCGGCGCTCGGATTGGACGGTAGCCCGTTCTACCTGAATACGACGGCGCGGCCGTGGATCAACGCCGGCGGCCATCCCCGGCGCGCCGGCGTGTCGAGTTTCGGCTTCGGCGGCACGGACTTTCACATCACACTCGAGGAGTATGTGCCGGCGACCGGATCGGCGGCTCCTTTCCTGCGCGCCGCCGGCAGCGAACTCGTACTGCTGTCCGCGGATTCGCCCAGTGCGCTGGTGTCCGCGGCTCGCGCGCTCACCGATACGACGGACGGAATCGTCACCGTCGCACGAAAGACCCAGGAAGCCTTCGACCCGGCGGCAGCGGTCCGCCTCGGCGTCATCGTCACCGAGGCGAGTGACCTCGCGACGACACTGCATGCCGTAGCCGACCGGATCGTCGCGGCCCCGGCGGAATCGTTCGCGGGTCCTGGCGGCGTCCATTACCGTGCCACTGTCGCGGAACCGGGCCCGATCGGGTTCCTGTTCTCCGGTCAGGGCAGCCAGTACGTCGGGATGGGCGCCGAGTTGGCGATGGTATTGCCGGCCGCGCGGGAGAGCTGGGACGCGGTTGCCGCACAGGACCGGTCCGACCACGAAGCACTACATCGGGTCGTCTTCGCGCCGCCGACGTTCAGCGCCGAAGAACGTGCCGCACAGCAGGCCCGACTCAGGTCTACCGAACAGGCGCAACCGGCACTTGCCGCCCAGAGCCTCGCCACGCTGGCGTTACTACGAGCCCTCGATATACGCCCGGATGCCGTGGGCGGGCACAGTTTCGGTGAGCTGGTCGCGTTGCACGCGGCGGGATGCTTCGACCGTGCGACATTGCTATACCTCGCCCGGCGGCGAGGCGAGCTGATGCGCGACACCGCCACCGAGCCCGGTGCCATGACCGCAGTGATCGGCACCCTCGATGAGGTTCAGGCGCTCGTCGAATCGGCCGCGGACGGTCGGTTGTGGGTGGCCAATCACAACGCGCCCGAGCAGGTCGTCGTGTCCGGTGCGACGAGCGCGGTGGCGGCGTTCGAGCGGCAGGCGACCGAGGCTGGACACACCGTACGGCGCCTCGAAGCGGCCGGGGCATTCCACACCCCGCTCGTCGCCGCAGCCGCGACGCCATGGCGGGACGTCCTCGATGCGGCCGACCTCCAGGCACCGCGGATTCCGGTATATGGGAACGGCCGAGGCACGCCGTACCCGGCCCATCCGGACGCGGTGCGGGCTGGTCTTGCCGAGCAACTCATTGTTCCGGTCCGATTCGTCGATCAGATCGAAGCGATGTACGCGGACGGCATCCGGACGTTCATCGAGGTAGGTGCGGGCGCGACACTCACGCGGCTGGTGGGAGAGATTCTCGCCGGGCGCGAACACCTGGCGGTCAGCCTCGACCGAGCGACAGCCCGGGGAATGCAAGCCGCGCACGATGCCATGGCGCGATTGGCCGTTGGGGGGCTACGCCTGGACTTCACGGCTTTGTGGAGGGCCTACAACCTGCGACCGGACGAGGAAACAATGAGCAAGGAACAATCTCCGGCGACCGTGAAACTACTCGGCGCCAACTACGGCAAGCCCTACCCACCCGCAGATGGCTCGGCCGCACTGTCACCGCCGAACTCGCCAACTCCGGCTCCACCGGCCGAGAGTGCGCTGATGGCACAGCCACCGAGCCTCTCTACCGCGGCCGGTTCCGACTGGCTCGAGGCACTGCGGGAGACACAGCGGCTCGCAAGCGAAGCCCACATCGCCTATCAGCGAATGATGGCCGAATCGCATCTGGCGTTTCTGCGGCTGTCGGAGGCGGCACTCGTCGGCCTGGCCGGCGGCACACCCACAGCGACACTGCCCGCCCCGGCGCCGATCGCCCACCATCCGCTGCCGAATGGCACTGCCGTACCGGTTCCGGAATATTCGGTGACCAACAGCATCGCCGCACCTGCCATGATCGGCCACAGCATTCTCGACTCTGCGCCGATGCCGCCGGCGCCGGATATCCGTGCCACCACACGCGAACCCCACACCTCGGATTCATTGTCCGACATGGTTTCTCCCCCAGGCTCCTCCGCCGATGTGGCCGGTTTGCTGTCGGTCGTGGCGGAGAAGACCGGATATCCCGTCGATGTGCTCGATGTCGGCATGGAGCTGGAATCGGACCTCGGTATCGATTCGATCAAGCGGGTGGAGATTCTGTCGGCGGTCCGCCAGCGGTTCCCCGGAGTACGTGAGGTGGATGCGGCGACCCTGGGCGCCGCACGAACCCTCGCGGAGGTGGCCGATCTGCTCGGCGCCGGCGGATCCCCGGAGGCATCCCGGCCTGCGGGCGAACCGCCGCCGTCCGATGCCACTATGATTTCCGACCCCACACCCCTCGGCGTGCCCGCCAACACATCCCCGGTCGACACCGAACCCGCCGTGCGACTGACCGTGCGGCCCGTGCCGCGTGCGGCGTCCGGGCTTGCCCTGCCCGGTCTGCGCAGTAGCCGGGTGGCGATTACCGGCGGTAAGTCCGGCCTCGCCGAACTGCTGGCGACAGAACTCATCGAATCCGGCGTCGACGCCCGTGTCGACATCGAACCCGCTGCCGATATCCAAGGCCTGATCCATCTCGGCACCCTGGGCACGGCAACCACCGCTGACGCGGCGCTCACCGCCGACCGGGACGCCTTCCGGCTGGCACGGACCTTCGTCACGGAGCGGACGACCGGGCCCGGGATCTTCGTCACCGTTCAGGACACAGGCAGTGACTTCGGCCGGTCGGGTGCCGCGCCGACCCCGGCGGGTCTCGCCGCTTTGGCGCGCACAGCCGCCCGGGAGTGGCGAGACATCACCGTCAAGGCGATCGATTGCGACACCCGAGGCCGCACCGACGCCGCCATTGCCCGGGCGATCGCGCGGGAACTGCTCGACGGCGGCGCGTCGACCGATGTCGGGCTGACCGCGGACGGCCGTCGCACCGTGCTCGATACCGTGGCACTCCCACCCGGTACGGCGACCAGGAAACCGGCGGGACCGCATTCGGTGATCGTGGTGAGCGGCGGAGCGCGCGGGGTCACCGCTGCGGCCCTTCACGCACTCGCCGAAGCCGACTCGCCCAGACTGGTTCTCATCGGCCGGACGCCGCTCACCGATGAACCGTCGTGGCTGCGGGACGCCCGCGGCGAGACGGCAGTACGTGACGCGGTCGTCGGGCAACTGCGTGCCGGTGGCGAGACTCCCGATCCCCGGCGCATCCGGAGTGAGACCGCCGCGGTCCTTGCCGCCAGGGAGGTCCGCGAGACGCTGCGTGCCCTGCAGATCGCGGGGTCACCGGTGCGTTACGTGACGGCCGATGTGACCGACACCGAGGCTGTGCGGACCGCGCTGGCGGACATCCGCACCGAGTGGGGGCCCATCACCGGGCTTGTGCACGGAGCGGGTGTGCTCGCCGACAAGGCGATCCGCGATAAGAGCGACGAGCAGTTCGACCGGGTCTTCGACACCAAGGTCGGCGGCCTGCGCTCGTTACTCGCTGCCGTGGCCGACGACCCGCTCGAACTGCTGTGCGTGTTCTCCTCGGTGGCGGCGTGCTACGGCAACGCGGGCCAGAGCGACTACGCCATGGCGAACGAGATCATCACGCAACTCGCCGCGACGGAACACCGCAGGCGCGAAAACTGCCTGGTGCGAGCCATTGCCTGGGGCCCTTGGGACGGCGGCATGGTGGACGAGTCGCTCGCGGCGCACTTCCGTGCCACGGGCATGCCACTGATGTCGCTGGCGGCCGGTGCCAAGGCATTCATCGAGGAATTGTGTGACGACGCCGGACCGGTGTGCGTCCTACGGGCGGCGGGTCACCCCGGTTCCGCCTCCGACATCAGTGGGGAGCTAGCTGTGACCGCCCGCGATCACAGTTACCTGTTCGACCATCGGATCGGCGGGTTGCCGGTGGTCCCAGTTGCGCTGGTTCTCGAATGGTTTACCGGGGTGGTGCGGGCAGCGCTACCGGGCGGGGATATCACCCTGTCGGGCATCGAAGTGCTGAGCAAGATCGCCTTGGACGATTTCGCGGCACGCGGCAGGCCCTTGCGCCTGACGGTCGACCGGCCGGACCCCGTGGGCCCGCTAACGCTCACCGTATCCGGGCCGGAGGGCCGACAGCACTTCCGGGCGCGGGCAGCAGGCCGCGGCACGACACCGAGGCGCTGGACCGAACCGACCGGCCTACAGCCGTTGGGACGGGAGACATATGACGGGCGGGTGCTCTTCCATGGGCCCGCGTTCCAGGTGCTCACCGCCGTCGACGGCATCGCGCGGCACGGGGCGGCGGGCATGGTGACCGGCACCCGCGGCCGGAACTGGCCCACGGCGGACCGGAATACCGACCCGGCCGCAGTCGACGGCGCACTGCAGCTCGCGACGCTGTGGGCTGAGCATGTCCTCGGGGCCGCGGTCCTGCCCATGGGAATTACGGAGTTTCGCCTCTTCGTCCCCGGCCCGCTGGACAGCGACGCGCGAGTAGTGGTGCTTGCCGGCCGAGCAGGCGGCAGCGAAGCCGACTGTGATGTCCAGGTCTGCACGACGAATGGACGCCCGCTCTTCGAACTGGGCGGGGTCCGGCTCATCGCCCGGCCCGACATCACCGGTTAGGAGTAACCACAGTGTTCGAACCCGTCGCGGTGGTCGGCCGAAGCTGTGTGCTGCCCGACGCACTGACGCCCGATTCGTTCTGGCACAACATCGTCACCGGCCGACTCAGCGTCTCGTTGGCGACGGCGGAGCGATGGCGATTGCCGAGCGAGGCCATGGCGCACATCGTCGGGCCCTCGGCCCCGGTTCACAGCGCTGCCGGCGGCTACGTGCACGGCTTCGACGATATTTTTCGACCGGATGGCTTCCGGGTCGGTCGCGAGGAGATCGCAGCGCTCGACCCCGCGTTCCGCTGGGTGCTCCACGGCGTGCGCGAAGCCCTGCGGGAAGCCGGCGAAGACCGGCCCCGTGACCGGACGGGCCTGGTTCTGGGAAATTTGTCCATGCCAACCGACGGGTTGGTCCGGTATGCAGAAAGCGTGTGGCTTGCCGAGCAACCCGCGCAGTTGCGCACGGCGCTGCCCGGCTCCCCGGCAGCCCGCGACAGATTCTCCTCGGCCATGCCCGCGCACTTCGCCGCCGCCGCCCTGGGACTCGGCGGCGGTGCGTTCGCGCTGGATGCGGCGTGCGCATCCGCGTTGTATGCGATCAAGCTCGCCTGCGACCGGCTCCACGCCCGCACCGCGGACATGATGGTGGCCGGTGCGGTGAACCGCGTCGACGATCTCGCGGTGCACCTGGCGTTCAGCGCCCTCGGCGCGCTCAGCCCCACCGGCCGTAGCAGGCCGTTCGACCGTGGCGCCGATGGCCTGGTGCCGGCCGAGGGCTGCGGGTTCGTGGCGCTCATGCGACTGTCCGATGCGCTGGCGGCGGACATGCGGATATTCGGGGTGATCCGCGGGATCGGCCTGTCGAACGATGGCCGCGGCGCCGGGCTCCTCGTGCCGTCGCAGGCCGGGCAGCTCGAGGCGATACGGCAGGCCCACACCATGGCCGGAGTCGCACCGGAGTCGGTGTCGCTGCTGGAATGTCACGCCACTGGTACGCCGCTGGGCGACGCGACCGAGGTGCGTGCGATGGCCGATGTGTTCGGAAACGCCGCGGACCTTCCGATCGGTTCGGTGAAGTCCAATACGGGACATCTGGTTACCGCCGCCGGCGTGGCCGGGCTGCTCAAAGTCCTGGGCGCGTTCGACGCCGGCGTCCGACCGCCAACCCTCTCGGCCGAGGAACCTGTGACGGTTCTCCGCGGCACGACCCTGCGGCTGCTCCATGAAGCCGAGCCCTGGGACGGCCCGCGGCGTGCCGGAATCAGCGCCTTCGGCTTCGGTGGCAACAATGCCCACCTCGTGATCGATCCTGGTCCGGGAGACAGCGCCGCGGCACTTGCCCCGCCACCGGCGCCTCCCATGCCCGCCGCTACGGCAGTGGCGATCGTCGCGATCGGCGCTCGGGTCGGGACCTGCCGCAGCTATGCCGAATTCCGCGAGAGCCTGCTGGGTGGCACATGGCATGCCGAGCCTGCCGCGGACTACGACGTGGCGCTGGATGGCCTCCGCACGCCGCCGGCCGATCTGCGACAGGCACTCGGCCAGCAGGTCGCCGTCCTCGAGGCGGCTCGGGAGGCCGCCAGCCGCGTCGCCCTGCCCCAGGAACGAACGACTGTGCTGATCGGGATGGGCTGTGACGCAGAGGTCGCCCGTCATCCAGCGCGTATTCGCGTCGCCGCGCACCATGTAGCCGACGCACGGGATGGTGTCGCGGACGCATTTGCCGCGCCGCTAACGGCGCCCGCTGTGTTGGGCACGATGCCCAATATCGTCGCCAACCGGATCAACTCCCAGCTCGACCTGCGCGGGCCCGGCTTCACGGTCTCGGCCGAGGAAGCCTCCGGAATCGTGGCACTGGAGCTGGGCTGCCGTGCCCTGCGGGACGGTTCGGCCGACGCCGTGCTCGTCGGAGCGGTAGATCTCTCGCACGAACCCGTCCATCGCAGCTCGGCGACAGCAGTGGGCGTCGACGCCGCCCCCGGCGATGCGGCAATCGTGCTCGTCCTCAAGCGAGCCGCCGATGCCCGCAACGACGGCGACGAGGTACTTGCCCTCGTCGCTGATCCCGGTGACGTGAGCGAACTGATTGTCGGGGACGCACCGGCAGACGACGCCGCAGGATGCGAAAGATTCGATCCGGCAACGCTTTTCGGTGCCCCCCATGCCGCGAAGGGCCTGCTTGCCGTTGCCTGCGCCACCGTCGCGCTGCGCCATGGCGCCGTGCCTCGTGCGGGGCGTGCGGCGGACCCGTCGCTGGGAATCCGGCACGCAACGGTCGCCGTCCGGACGCTCGGTGCCGCCCCCGCCGTGACCGCGCTGATCGCTGCTGAGATAGCACCGTGGAGCACGGAACCCACAGTGCGTCATCATGTCTACTCCGGCGCGGACGCCGCGAGCGTGCTCGCCGCCGCCCGCGCCGGAACCGAAGGTGACCACGGTCCGGCCCGGCTGGTCGTATCCGCCGTGGACGCGGACCAGCTGTCCACCCGCCTGGCAGCCGCGACGCGCTGGCTCGCGGGACGGGGGGTGCGTCCGGAGGGTGTCGCCTTCCGGGACCGGGCGGTCGAAGGTGAGGTCGCGTTCGTCTACACCAACGGTTCCGCGTGTTACCCCCGGATGGGACGCGACGTGCTGCTGGCTTTTCCGGAGATAGTCGATCGCCTCGAACGCCGCTGCGGTCCGCTCCGCGACTTCGCCGGCTGGGCCTACACCGGCACCGGGACCGACGTGCCGCATGTGCTCAACCAGATCTGGGGTGCCTCCCTGCTGGGTCAGCTCCACACGGAGCTGACCCGCGGCATCCTCGGCCTCGAACCGGCGGCGGTGCTGGGCTATTCGTCTGGAGAGACCACCTCCCTCGTCGCGATGGGCGCATGGGGCGAGGTGCCGCGACTGGTTGCCGATGCCCACCGGTCACCGCTGTTCACCCGAGAGGTAGCGGGCAACCTCGACGTCGTGCGCAGTGCCTGGCGCGAACGTGGTATCGACGACGGTCGGTGGACCAGTTTTCTGGTCAGCGCCGACGTGCAGGCCGTGCGCGCGGCACTGGGTGACGAGCCCACCGTTCGCCTCATGGCGATAAGTGCACCGCAGGCATGTGTGATCGGCGGGGAGGCCGAGGGCTGTGCCCGCGTGCTGTCCCGGCTCGGAGAGGTCCATGCACTCGCACTCGGGTACGACATCGCCGTCCATATTCCGGAAGTAGAACGGGTCCGGGACGCCTGGTGGCGGCTGCACGACCGGCCGACCACGCAGTTGCCCGATGTTCGCTTCTATTCCTGTGCGACCTCGTCGTCCTACGTCGTGTCCCGGACGTCCGCCGCAGACGCCATCACCGAACAGGCCGTGCGGACCATCGATTTCGTTGCCACGGTGGAGAAAGCATGGGCCGACGGGGTTCGGGTGTTCATCGAGCACGGTCCACGCGCGCTGTGCACCGGCTGGATCTCCCAGATCCTCGGTGATCGGGAACATCTGACCGTGGCGTTGGATTCCGCCGACGGACGAGGACAGCGCAGCATGGTCCGGGCGGTCGCCGAATTGCGCTCCGCCGGAATCGATCTGCGCTACGATGACCTGCTCGAGCGGCTCGGCGCACGCGACTCCCGGCCCCAGCCCGTGGGTCGGACTGTCCGCGTGGCCGCGCACTGGCCGAGCGTCGCACTGCCTGACCTATTCCCCGCGGAGGCGATGGCCCCCGCACCGGCCCTACCGCCGGTGAGTTTCGCTCCTACGATCGTGCGGCCGGTCGCTTCCACCCACCCCTTGCCGGCGGTTTCCGCCGCGGCCGAGGTCTCGCTCGTTCCGGTCTCCGATCCGCCGCCGAACACGCTGTTTTCGGACATTGTGCGAGCACACCGGCGCTTTCTCGAGGACCAGGCCGTAATGCACCGGCGCTATCTGGTGGTAATCACGCAAGCACAGCACCTCTTGCTGAGCCCGGTATCGACCGGTGCCCAGACGGTAGTGTCGGCCGAGGGGGCCGTCCCGGTTGCGCTGCGGCGGCTGCCGTCGTTGGACCGCGCCCAGCTGGAAGCGCTTGCGACGGGACCGATCTCGGCGGTTCTGGGACCGTTCTTCCGGGCACAGGATGAATTTCGGCGGCAGGTGCGGATGCCAGCGCCACCGATGCTGCTCGCCGACCGGGTCACCGGGATCGAGGCCGAGCAGGGGCGTCTCGGCACAGGATCGATTCACACCGAGACCGATGTCACCGCCGACAGCTGGTACCTCGACCCGGCCGGCCGCATGCCCGCGAGCCTGATGATCGAGGCTGGTCAGGCGGATCTGTTGCTCATCAGTTGGATGGGGATCGACCTGCTCAACCGAGGTGAGCGCGTGTACCGGCTACTCGGTTGTGAGGTCACCTTCCACGGCAGTCCGCCGGTCCCCGGACAGACTCTGACGTTCGATATCGACATCGACGGTCATGGGGAACACACAGGCATGCGCCTGTTCTTCTTCCGTTATGACTGCTATGTCGAGGGCGAACTCCGCCTGAGTGTCCGCGGCGGCCAGGCCGGCTTTTTCAGCGACGCCGAGCTCGCGGCTAGTGGCGGCGTGTTGTGGGATCCGCGGTCCGACGCGCCGGACCGCGCCCGTCCATGCGATCCGCCGATGCTGGAGACCGCGGCCGGCGCCTTTTCCGCCGACCAGGTCGCCGCGTTCGCGGCCGGGCGGCCGGGTCTGTGTTTCGGCCCCGGGTGGCGTCGTACCCGGGCGCATGTGCGCACCCCACGCATCGCCGATGGACGCATGCTGTTCCTTCGCGAGATCACCGAGTTCGCGCCCGGCGGCGGGCCGTGGGAGCGGGGATATCTGCGAGCCTCTGCTCCGGTGGCGCCGGACGACTGGTACTTCGACGGCCATTTCGAGAATGATCCGTGCATGCCCGGCACCCTAATGCTCGAGGGCTGCCTACAGGCGATGGCCTTCTACCTGGCCGCGCTCGGCCATACGATAGACACCGACGGGTACCGTTTCGAGCCGGTGACCGATATTGCGGTGCCGATGCGGTGCCGTGGCCAGGTCACCCCGGACAGCCGGGAAATTGTCTACGAGGTGTTCGTCGCGGAGGTCCGTGCCGGTGCCGAGCCCACGCTGACAGCCGATGTGCTGTGCACCGTCGACGGGGTCAGGGCATTTCACGCTCGCCGCGTTGGACTCCGCTTGGTGCCGGACTGGCCGCTGGCCCAACTCGTGCCGATGGCGGCCGAGAATCGGGATTCCGATGCGGTCGTCGCTGATCGAGCGGCCCTGTTGGCCTCGGCCCTTGGCCGGCCGAGCGCGGCGTTCGGCCCGATGTATGTCACATTCGACGGCACCCGTCGCGCGGCCCGCCTGCCGGGACCGCCATACCAATTCGTATCCAGGATCGTCTCGGTCGACGCGCCGGCGGGGGCGATGCGGGTGGGCACCCGGGCGGTCGCTGAATACGACGTGCCACCGGACGCTTGGTATTGGCAGGCCAACGGCTACCCGGTGATGCCGGTGTCGGTGCTGATGGAGGTCGCACTGCAGCCGTGCGGCTGGCTGGCCTCCTACGCGGGCTGCGCGTTGTCCACTGCGGAGGACGTGCTTTTCCGCAACCTCGATGGCACCGCCACCGTACTGGCCGAGGTGACACCGATGACCGGGATCGTGCGGACGACGGCCACCCTCCGCGACATCTCGACGCACGCCGGTATGATCGTCGTCGCGTTCGATGTGGAGTCCGACGCGGCCGGTAAGCAGATTCTGTCCGCATCGACAGTGTTCGGGTTCTTCCCGCGGCGTGCCTTCACTGATCAGGTCGGGCTACCGGCAACGGATGCGGAACGCGCCGGTCTGGCCGCCGCCGATGATCCGGTGATCGACGCGGACACACTGCCCCCGTCCGAACCGACACTGCGCATGTGGGACCGGATAACCGGGTACTACCCGAATGGCGGGCCCGCAGGGCTCGGCCGAATCGTCGCGGTCAAGCAGATCACCGGTGGTGAATGGTACTTCCGCGCGCATTTCTTCCAGGACCCGGTGCAACCGGGCTCACTCGGTGTCGAAGCCATGGTCCGGTTGCTGCAGTTCGTGCTCCGGGACAGCGGCCTGGCTGCCGGAATGCGCTTCGAGTCGGTGGCCCTCGGTGAACGTCTGTCCTGGAAGTACCGCGGGCAGGTCACCCCGGACAATGAACTCGTGACGATCGAGCTCACGGTGACGCGCATCGAGCGGACCGGCGCCACCTGCCTTGCCGTCGCGGACGCCGCACTGTGGGTCGACGGGACCAAGATCTACCGGGTTCCGAATCTGTCGGTCCGGTTGGTGGCGGCGGATCCATACTCGACGGAGGAGGTTCTCGACCCGATCGTCGACGACTGGGTGTCAGACCATCGTCCTACCTGGACCGTGCCCGCACTTCCGCTCATGTCGACCATGGACAGAATGGTCGCGGCGGGTCGTCGGGTGGGAACCGTAGGCGCGCTGCGCGAACTGCGGCTGCAGCGGTGGATTCCGGTGCCGGGCCCGACGACGTTGCGCACCGAGGTGAAGCGGACCGGCGAGGGATTCGCCGTGACGACCTCGGTGTGGCGTGCGGTGAGGGATCCGCGTCTGTCCAGATTCGAGCGGACTGCTACCGCGATTCTCGTCCCATCCCACACGGCGCCCCGGCCGGACCCGTGGCCGGACCCCGCCGACCTGCACCCCGAACCTGATCCGTACGCCTCGGGCACGCTGAGCCACGGCCCACGTTTCCGGTATCTCGTCTCGCTGCGCTCGGGTGCGACGGCGGCGGTCGGCATTCTGGATGCGGCCCGCGGTAGCGTTCCTCGCGGCGAGCTACATCAGGGGCTCCTCGACGCGTGCACCCACGTCATTCCGCACGCCGAACTCTGGCGCTGGTCGCCGGACATTCATCGCGGTCACGTCGGATACCCGCACCGCATCACGGTGCTCGACCTGTACGAGTCCCTGCCGGAACACGGTACCGTGACCGTCCGAGCCCGTTTCGCCGGATTCGAGGCCGACGACCCTATACATCCCGCCTTCGACGTGCAGGTATGTCGGGACGACCGGGTCCTCGTCGCATTCCATCTGGTCGACGCGCTCGTACCAACCGGGCCCATGGCGGCACTTGATCATGCGCAGCGCCGGGCATTCCTGCGTGACCGGGTGTTCGTCGCCGGCGCCGGTCTCTCCCGAACCGACAATGGGGTGACCCGATTGACTCGTGCCCAGGTGGACGAGCTCGACTGGCTCCCCGGCACCGTCGCCGAGATCTACGCCCTCAGCGGTACGGACCGACTTGCGCAGATCGCAATGAAAGACCATATCGGCCGTCGGCTCGGCGTCCACCCCAGCAAGATCCACGCTGACGTCGGCGGATCCCGTGCCCGTTTCGGTGACGGCGAATATCCGTTGACGGTAACCGTCCTGGGCACGTCCGTGGTAGTTCGAGACGCATGAGGCCTGTCGGAAAAGCAGGCCGGGTCCGATGAAATATCGATCTCGACTGTGGTAGTCCGGCGCCAACGGCACAGCCGAAGGCATCGAAGCTCCTGGTGAATGTTCTTGCGCCGCTTCGATATCGAGCACATGTTCCGAATGCTCGAACAAACCCACGGCTGGAACCCGACCCGCCTGCACAATCCTGACGCGGCCGATCGTTGGACCTGGCTGGTCCTAGTGGCCTAAACGCAACTGCGTCCGGCTCGGGCCTCAGCCGCCGACCCGCTCTCGTAGTGGCGAAATCCGTTGCGCTACATCGGCTTACGCCCGCCGCGTTAGGCGGGGGTCGCTGACACAGCAGTCTGCCTCCGATGCACTAGTGGATTGTTGGGCGGCCGCCGACGCCCACGCCGCCGACCCGGAATGTACGCGATCGAGCGCCACGTCGTGCCTTGTCGGGGGCATGAACCTACGGCAGCGGCAACCAGACCAGAACGGTCACGCAACCGACCATCCCACATGTGCAGGTAGAACAGATCGAGGCAGTCGGTGCGTAGACGGCGCAGGCTCGCCTCGACCGAGGCGATCACGCTCTTGCGTCTGGGCTCAGTTCGTTCCGGTCAGGATGCCAATCCTTAGCTATATCAGGATGGTTGGTCGCCAAGTCATTGATCCCAGGCTGGACTCGCTTGCCTGTGCAAATCGTGCAGCCACGGCCAGAGGTTCGATGTGCTGGGGTGGCTGGCCATTCGTGCATCCGCCCGTCCTTGGCCCTGTGGCACCACCAAACCTTCATGCTAGATCCGGTGCCCAAGGATGCGAGCTCGATCGTGTTGTATCGCGGATGGTACTGAGCTGCGATGTCTGGGTGAGTGTCAACCAAGTACGAACGAGGTTGCCGACCAAGGTGTCGCCGGGCTCGGATAAAAGGGTGTGGTGGCGCTGCCTTCAAGGCCACGAATACGAGAACACGATCTCGAAGCGGACGATAGGCGGCAGGGGTTGCGTCGTCGGGGCAGGTCAAACAGTTCTGAAGGGACATAATGATCTCGCGACACTGAACCTCGTCCTCGCTGCCGACTGGCATCCCAATTTCAACGGCGAACTCACAGCGGCTGACGTGACTGCCGGCACCGGACGCCTCATCTGGTGGCTCGGCAAATGCGGGCATCCGTACATCGCTACCGTCGACCAGCGCCGCCGAGGGAGCGGGTGCGCGGTCTGCGCTGGTCACCAAGTACTACCAGGAGTGAATGACCTTGCCACGACTCATTCTGCTATCGCCGCAGAGTGGTCGCGCACGGAACTCGGGAGGGTAGGGGCGGGGCACGGCGTTCAGCCTTTCGTAAAGGCTGTCAGTTAGCCACTGGAACCGGAACCCAAGGGATGGGGCAGGTCAGCCAAAGAGCGGACAGCGTTGCCGTCCTTGTGGTGCGTGACGAGGGTGGTCGTATGACAACTTCGAACAAGGCCGCTACTCGATGGGGCGAGCTTCATGTGCGTGGCGTCCGTCGTGACCCGCCCGATGCCGAGACGATCGCGACGGTACTCATCGAACTCGCACGACAGCAGACGGCCGACCACCCCAGTGCCTATAACGATCCAGCGGCAATCAACGACAAGAGTTCACCGCTACCGCCGATGTCCGCCGACCGGCTTCCGCCACGGCGGGCACGTCGACTCGATCAGGACCAAGTTCGGGTCCTGATCCAGGGCTATATTGCGGGCGCGACGACATATGAGCTGGGAGACAGGTTTGGTATCGACCACCGAACCGTCGGCGCGATCCTCCATCGGCACAACATTCCGATGCGGCGGCGTGGCCTATCCCCCGGACACGTTGACGAAGCAATCGACCTTTACAACCGAGGCTGGTCCCTCGTCCGAGTCGCCCGAAACCTCGCCGTCGATCCGGTCACTGTGCTAAATCGGCTGCGCGAACGCGGCGTCCGTACCCGCGACACCCACGGACGAGCCCGGTCCTGATGTCCACAGAATCGCAAGCAAACCCACACACTCAGTCAGCCAGCCGAACACCAACAACTCCTGACCCGATCAACACCAGGCGAAAGCAAAACACCCTGCAGGAATAGAACACGAAAACGGGCCACTGAACAAGGAAAATCCATAGAAGAGCGGGCCCTACATCCGTGAGGGGCTCGATATAAAGTCCCTGATCAATGCCACTATCGAACCAAAAAGTGGAGCTAAGGGGACTCGAACCCCTGACCCTCACACTGCCAGTGTCGCAAGGACTTTCCAGCGGTGGGCTCCCGTCCATCCAGTCCAGGTCAGAGTCGTCGACGTGGGTCATCACCGCTGCCAGCCCCTCGAAATCGCCCGGCCTCTCCTCGCTTTGGGACGACAGAAGGTGAGCATGCCAGGAACGAATCGCACCCGCGACGGTCGGATGGTCAGGCCCCGACCTCAACGCCGGAACAACGACAGTCCGAAACCTGTTTGCCTGGATTAGGTCGCTACCCCAGTGGATGGGTTCAGGGCTCGACCTCCTGTACTGCGACCTCGGCTCGCACGTCGAGGATCGCGAGGAGGACCATCCGGCACACCGCCATGCCTGACAGGTGTCCGTGCAACGTCAACACGGTGCGCGCTTCGGCTCGCCGACATTCCTGGACGAGATTGACGAACGCCGGGGGCAGTGTCCCGTTCTGTGGTGAGGGCTCGTGAAACACGGCGCCCAGCGCATACCCCAGCGAGCAGGCGACGGTCCGCAGTCTGTTTTCGCTCGAATTCGGGTCGCGGAGCAAATCGTCGCGCAAGTATCCGTAGGCAAGAGGTAAGAGAGTAGTCATCGGATGATCCGGCTTCCGGTTGGCCGGCGATAGGAGGTTACCTCTGGCAGCCGGACGGGTCTGTTCATCGCAGCGCGTCATGTGCGCCCCTGTGTGCTGTCGGCTCGGCGTGCAGTCGAGCTCGGCGTGTCGCATTCCTGCGTATTGAGTTTTCCGAATGACGTCGACTCGAGGTAACTGTCATGTCGACAACTATCGGTCAGTGCGATCGCGGCCCCACCGAGCGCCGTTGCTCAAATCGGATGCACGCCGTTGTGCACCGCAGGGGCCGTAATCGGTCTCTCACCTACTGGTCTTCACCGACCTATTGGCAGGTTACGAAAGGGGCACGGTGTCTTCCTTGTTGTGATCGGTATCAGTACGCTGTTTCAACGTTATGAGCGCGGCTGCGCTCGTTCGACCTTGTCCGCGCATGTGATGCACGGATTCGCGCAAGCTGATGGAGGGCTGCTCATGGCAGTTCCTGAGCCGTACCTCGTGGAGGGAGCCGACACCGCCGCTGTCTCGGCCCGCGAGTCCGCCGACTTCTGGGCTGAGCACATCTTGCGTAATCAGGGCACCCTGCGGTTCAGTTTCGGCAGTGCGCCGACATTCCACGGCAGCACGATGGTCCAACACTATGCGGACTACCAATTGATCGGCTTTCGGTCCGACAGCATCACCTACTCACGAACGCGCACAGATATCCGCCGGGATGACGATGCGAGCCTGCGCATGGTCGTTCCAACCGGGGGCGCAATGAATTTTCGACAAGACGACAGCGCGGTTGCGGTCTTGCCCGGATGGGGCGTACTGGTCACGAAAGCCCGCCCGTTCGATTTCGCACAAACGCAGCGCGCACAAGGATGGGTGATGAAGATCCCCGCTGGTGCGCTGCCTCTCGACGACGGCACCGGGCCTGCGCTGATCGACCTGAGGCAGGGCCTGGGATCGGTCGCGTCGGGCATGATCGGCGAGCTCAGCAAGCAGCGCAAGATCCTCGATGGGCTCGGCTTCGCTACCACGTGCGACGTGACGATTGATCTGCTCAGACTGTGCCTGCGCTCCGGCGAGAAATTACCGACCACTCTGGCAGCGGTCGACGCCGCGGTCCGTGACTACATTCGCCGACACGCCACAGACCCCGAACTCACCCCGACAATGATCGCGCATAACCTCGGTTGGTCCCTGCGACAGGTCCAACTGGCACTGCACGGCACAGGTGCGACACCGAGTCAACTGATCCGCATCGAGCGGCTCGACCGGGCACGCCGCTTCCTCCGCGAGGCTTCTGCCGACCGCACTGTCGCCGAGATCGCGTACGCCAGTGGTTTCACCTCGCTCAGTGCCTTCGGCGCCTCCTTCAAGGGGCAGTTCGGATTGACACCGCAGGAAGCACGCATCCGCTGAACAGCGCCACCTGCACCCGGCGTTCGGAGTCAAGTGGATGTTCTTGCCGCTCAGTTCATACGCCGCGTTGTGCTGCCACAAGGGACTCCTTTCTGGTCCTATCGGACCATGCTCAGAGCCCTCCGAGAAAGCGGGGGACCCTCAATGATCCAGCGCCCGTACATGTGGACACGGGGTGAACAGCCGCGTACGCTCGCCCAGCTCGCCACAATTTTGAAGCGAAACCGTGGGGTAAACGCGGGGTTGCCTCAGAAAACGCAAATCAGGCCCGGTATGATACCGGGCCTGACCTGTGTAAACGGGCGGAGTCTAGTCGTACCAACCGACACCAGCACCGCGATCGAGGTCGGCGGGCGGCGAACGTGCAGAAGATCTTGCGCCATAGTTCGATCTCGGTGACCACGGGTATCTACCTGGAGGTGATCGAGGCCGTGAAGCGTGACGCCCTGGATTCGATGGACACCCTGTTCGACTCGGTCGACGACAGCGCTGGGTGAACTGTCGTCGATAACTCCGATGTGCATGGTTCTCCTTATTCGTGCGATGAACGACCGCTGGCCGAGCAGAGTTCGGCGGCGATACGGAATAGTCGGACGCGTTCCGATTGCCGATGCTGTTGATCGTCTTGCTGATCGAGCGCGCGACGGTAGATCTGCCGCGTCATGCGGTCGGCGGCGTCGGCTGAACCGAGCATGAGGTGGCAGAACAGCCACAGCTGTCGGTGAAGCTCCTTGTCGTGCTGGGTGATCTTTTCCGGTTCGGACATGCCGTTGGCCGTGTCAGAGCCCAAACAGTGGAAACAGTCCTGCGCCGTGGAAAGCGACGATCCGGCCGACGCCCTCGGTTGTGAGCGTCAGGACGTGCAGCGCGTGTGGGTGCCGTGCGCCGTCGCGGCCTCCGGCGTACACCGCGAAGGCGGGTTGTCCGTTGGCGGAGGTGGCGACCAGCGTGGCTGGCCCGATCACTCGCATCTGTTTGGCCAGAAAGGCGAGGATGGTGTCGCGGCCTTCGAACCAAGTCGCGATCGGCGGCATTTCCCATCTGGCGTCCTCGGTCAATACCGCGACGAGTTGATCGACGTCCGCGGTTTCGAAGGCGGTGACGTATCGGTCGAGCAGGGCCCGCTGCTGTGGCTCGGCCGGTTCGGTCAGGTCGTCTTGGCCGAGCGGGACCCGGGCTCGGGCGCGCTGGAGTGCGCTGTTGACGGCCGCTGTGGTCATTCCCAGCAGTTGCGCTACCTCGGCGGTACGCCATTGCAGCACGTCGCGGAGAATCAGCACGGCGCGCTGTCGCGGCGGCAGCTGCTGGAGCGCTCCCACCAGCGCGAGCCGCATAGTCTGTCGTTCCACCACAACCGTCGCCGGATCGGCCGGTGTGGCGGTGAACAGGAAATCGGGTATCGGCTGGAGCCACGGCACCTCCCGAGCTTGTGCGCCGAGCGCCGCATCCAGATCTGTCTGGGCGGCGCCGAGATCCGCGGGCAGAGGCCTGCGTCTACTTTTTTCCAGCGCCTTGAAACACGCCCGGGTCGCAATACGGTACAGCCAGGTACGCAGCGACGACCGCCCCTCGAACCCGTCGTACGCGCGCCAGGCATCGAGGTAGACGTCTTGCACCACTTCTTCTGCCTCGTCGACCGAGCCGAGCATGCGGTAGCAGTAGGCGAGCAACTCACGCCGGAACGGTTCGCTCAGCCTTCCGAAATCCTTGCCGGCCTTGGCTTCAGTCAGTGCATGATCCGCCAATTCTGTGGTGACGGCGTGGTCGGTCGGTGTGACGACCGGGGCCGGGCTGTTCATCGTGATGTCCCTTGTGAGAAGGAATTCGGATCAACGGACGGCGATGTCAGCCATGTCGATGGCAACGAAGACGATCTGGTCCCCGCCCATGTCGGCGTAGGCCTGTCGGGTGGCGGGGATCATGATGCCGTCGACGTCGCGGTAGTCGGTGGCGTACAGCTGTGACTCGACGGTGTGGCCGACGATGTCGATGGTGAAGTCGTGGCGGCGCAGCAGCCCGTCCGGGCCGAAGCAGAAGACCTGCGTGCGGGTGTGGCTCTTGATGTGGTCGGGGAATGTCACTTTCAGTCGCCGCCATGTTTCGCCGTCGACGTCGATCGGGGCGATCTCCTCGCAGACGAACCCCGGCCAGGTGAACAGGAACGGCGTATTCAGGTACGTCCAGAGTGCTTCCCCGGTGAAGTACGCGAGATGCAGGTCGTCCCACAGTGTCTCGAATTGGTGGCCGTCGAACGACCGCTCCGGGTCGTCGCGTGCCTCGACCACCGTGCCGATCGGCTGTTGCAGGACGACCCTGTCGGGCTCGAAGATCGACCGTCGGTCCTGGCCGACGAAGTCCATGGTCAACCGCTCCCGCGTGGTGTCAACTTCGAAGCGAATGTTCGTGAGCGTGTCGGCCTTGCCCTTGATCTGCCAGAAGGCCCCGGTGACAGCGGCGTCGACGGCGATCGTGTGGATCCGGTTCCACCGGTCCATGCCGCCGTGCGCGGCGACAGCGCTCGCGAGTAGATCGTTCATTGCCTTTGCTCCTCTGTAGGATGTCGCGGCCCCCGATCCGGCGGCCGCGGCGAGTCGGGGTCAGTCGACGATGATTCCGCCGGTCAGATTGGCGACGGTGCCGGTCATCGCGGATGCCCGGTCGGAGGCGAGGAATACTGCCGCCGCCGTGAGTTCCGCCAGGGTGGTCAAGCGTTTGCGATGGGTCATCGCACTCGCCATTTCGATCATTTGATCCTTCGTGACACCGATCGCATCCGCGTGCAGCCCGTACACGGTGTGGATGACTGGTGTCTCCACCATGCCCGTAGTGCGCAGGCAGATCGCGCGAACACCGTGCTGCGCCCATTCGGCCGACAACGCTCGGTTCAGACCTTCCATCGCCGCCCAGCCGACGCTCATGCCGCCCACCAGGGGCATGGGCAGGCGGGCCGGTTCGGGTGTGTGCATCATGATCACCCCTGACTGCCGGGGGATCATGTGCCGCGCGCCAGATTTCGCGGTGATGAAATGAGCCTGGGCATACGTGGTGATCGGGCGCAAAAAATTCTCGACCGGCAGTTCGGTGAGCGGGATGCCCTGCAATCCCACCGGCGAGATTCCGATCGCGTTGAACGACACGTCGATGCTGCCCGCGCCGGCGACGACCGCGTCCAGGTGCTCGGTCACGACTTCCTCGTCCCTGGCGTCCACCACAGCGGTCTGGGCCTTTCCGCCCGTGGCGGAGATCTCCTTGGCGACCGTGTCGATGACGTCGAGATTTCGCCCGGTCAGGAACACTGTCGCGCCTTCGTGAGCGAAACCGCGGGCCACCGCGCTGCCGACCGCGCCGCCCGCGCCGTAGACGACGACATTCTTGTTCTCCAGCAACATGATCTTCTCTTTCTGGTTGTTCACGCCATCGCGTGAAGTCCGTGTCCGGTGAGCTGGTAAACCCGGTGCTCGTCCTGGTGGCCGGTGTCCTGGCACAGCCGCGCGATCTCGGCGCCGACGATGGCCGGCGTGAGCACCGGTTGCAGTGCCGCCGCGAATGTGTCGGTGTCGATTCCCTGCCGCTGGGCGTATGCGGCGACCCCGGCGGCACCGAGTTCGGTGGCAGGTGTCAGTTGCGGCAGCACGGTGGCGAAGCCGATGCCGAGCTGGGCGCGGCGGGATTCATCGGCGGCGTATCCGGCGAGAAAGCGGATCATCGCCTTTGCGCCCGAGTATCCGCCGCTGAGCGGTGAGCCCCGCAGGGCAGCGCCGCTGGATATCGCCACCACCAGGCTGCCTGGCGTCAACGGGTGCTGCAGTGCCGCGCGGATCCAATGGAAAGCGTGTTGGGTGTCGACCTGCCAGTTGCGGCTGAACGATTCCCACGACTGTTCCTGTACCGGGCCGATGGCGGGCGTCGCGCCCGCGTTGAGCACGAGCAACGTCGGTTGGTGTTGCTCGATCAGAGTGCGGGCGGTCTCTGCGTCGGTCGCGTCGGCGACCACTGGGACGAACGCCGCACCCAAATGCCGGTGCACGTCCGCCAATGCGTCGGCGGTGCGCGCAACGCCGACGACCTGATGACCTTGGTCGATCAGCACGGCGGCGATCGCCGATCCGAAGCCGCGGCTGGCTCCGGTGACCACCGCCGTGGTCTGTAACTGGTGCGATGAGCTCATACCTATATAGAGGCGAGCTCACCGCAAAAATCATCGCTGGGGCTCGGTTCGGGTTGCTGACAGGGATTCGTCGAACAACCTCAGCGCCATCACGCCATCCGCGGCGGTGCCGCCCGCCCACACCGCCGCGGCGACCATCGCGACCCCAGCGGTCTGCGCATAGTCCGCGCCGGCGGCCAGATCGAGCTGGACGGCCAGGGCTATGTGGTGCCCGATCGCCCAATTCGGGTTAACCAGGTACCTGACCTTATTGGCCGCATCCACACCAGCCCACGGGACTTCGGCTCCATGAGCAGTCCTCCCCCTGTAGGCACCCGACACCGACATCACATCGACGACGAAAGAGTGGGGTAACCGTGGGGCCAGCTCGAGTCTGCGCCCACACCCGCGAACCACCACCAAACGATACGCAACCTGCACCACCAGTTACCTCGAACGCGCGGTAAGTAGGCTCCCCTCTCGTGTCAAGGCGCGGGTGACCAGAACGCCACTGAGGACCAGATCTTCTGCATCCATCGAGGCCACTAGCCACACCGCTATCGGGGCCGGCGGGGCCGGTCAACACCGCCCCGCCCGTCTCGGCCGCAACCGATGCACCACTGCACACGAATTCGAACGTCCCGACTTCGAACATCGACACAACCGCCGGGCCAGCCTTGCTGACGCGGTGTCGATAAGAACGTGTCGAAGGCATGAAGCTGCGACGGTGGCATGCCACCCGAACGCACATCCGGAAATGCCGCGAACCGGTCGGTTCGGAAACGTGAAGATCGTTGGGCAACTCAGGATCTCGTGCCGAGGCCGGACTCTGCCCTGGCGACTCACCCGCCCATGTAGTTCGCGGGGAACTGCTGCGACACGGTGCCGCAGGGAACCGGCCGCACTGCTTCACACGGCGTCGGCAGACGGTTGATCAGGGCTGACCGGTGACGAACGCCTGTACAGCGTTGAAGAACTCCGGGCCGCCCATGATCGAACCTCCGACGGTTCCGCCGACCAGCACACCCAAGGGAATGCTGACGCCCCAGATCAGGAACAGGCATGCTCCGAGGAGGCCACCCACGATGGCGCCGCCGACGACGCCGGGCATGTTCTTGTTGATCTGCTCCACGAGCCGGTCGTAGGAGCTGATGTCCTTCACTTGCGCAACACCTTCCACGGGTGGCGTCAGCGTCAAGGTACGGCCGTCGGCGGCTATGTGGTGCGCCATGGTGATCGAGCGGCCGTCGGCGGCGTACGACCGCGGCACTTCCAGGACCGCCGCTCCGTCGCTCGTCTCGAGCATCACCGCGCCGTTGCCCGCGAGTTCGAAGCTGCCGTTCTCTACGGTGGCGGTGACGACCTCGTCCGCCGGCGAAACGACGATCCGGTAGCCGATCCCGTTATCGACGCCCGAAATTGTTGCTTCCCAGCGGGTTTCGGTCGGTGCGGCGGGTCCTGCGTGGGCGGTTGCCATCGTGACGGCCATGGCCGAGGCTGTCACGAGAACAGCAGCGGTCGTTTTTCCGAGCTTCATTCTTCGAACCCCTCTACTCAGGAAACTCTGATAGGCGGATCGGTCGGACCGCGAGCGGTCGTCGGTGTAGTGCAGGAGTGTAGCCAGAAGGTACGGGGTTCCGGATCGGCAGCATGGTCGAGTCATGAAGTCAGCACGATGTCCCACTCGCCGACGCTGAGTTCGTACCGCTACCGCAGGTACCCAGGTTGATCGTATGCGCGCTTGAACGTAGAGAAGGGGTTGATCTTGCCGCGCTCGAGCCCGACCTGCTCCAGAACTCGCGGTCGACGCCGTTGTCCCAGTACCCGTCCACCCCCGGGGCAACAGCGCTTCCAGGGCGTCGAGCGATGCTCGGATGAAATCCCAGGAGACCCCCGGTGCGTAGGTGGCGACACCCGCCAATTCCGCTGCCCTTCCGCCGGTGCCGCCGTCGATCCAGGTGCTTCAGACGACGATTGCGGCACCACAGATCCCGCAGGACTCGAACTGCTTGCGACCCCAGCGCAGCACCGGGATGAGGAAGATCGTGAGCTGCGTGTACTCGCGCAGCCGGATCCACTGCGTGGTGTTGTGGCAGCGCGGGCAGGTCCGGGTCCCGCCCGGGCCGAGAAGCTTCTGCTTGCGGCCGTATCCGAAGAGGAGGAACACCCCTCTCAGCGTAGCCGGGGCGCGGGCAGCGCTCGCGGCCCGCGGGCTTGTGCGCTCAATCTCCCCAGTGGTCACCGCCACCAGGTCGGGGGTGTGCTGGCCTGGTCGGCCGGGAAGGGGGCGGCTAGTTTGCATGCCGCGCTGACAAATTGACGGGTGGTCTGCTCGCGGCTACGAGAACGCACTCGTAATGCCGCGACCCGTGCGGTTCGAAACGGCCACGGGATACGCCCGAAGATCAACGGGCCGTGATCATCTCAGCCTCGGCAACGCATCATCATGCCGATTTCAGTACGTCTGTCCAAGGACGGTCGCATTGATATGAACGATGTCACCGCCCTCGGCAGGACCTCTACATCTCTGACTCCCGACCTCCATAAGTGAACCGAATCGGAGGTAAGTGTTCGGAAATCGCCTGTAAGGCTTGCGATTCGGCGAGAATCGTGTGGTGATGAAGAGGGAGGGTGGGTGAGAAGATGCCACTCGACGTATGGCAGTACGACCTGATCCGCGGCAACTCCTCGCGGGCTGTCGATGAGGTCGGGACATGACCGTGCTGGCGATACCGCATCCCCACTACGGACTGGACCTCAACAGCGCTAAGTCGCGGTACAGCCGGTCCTACCTGTATTCGGTGTGCTCTCAGGCTGGATGCGCTGTGAAGGAGACGGCGCGGGACTCCGACGTTCACGCCACCGATGCCACTGTTGTGTTCGAGGAGGGTGACGTTCGCGTCCAGCTGAAGTGCTCCAGCACCCATCGGTCTCAGATTCGGTTTCCGCTCGAGCCGCAATGGATTGAAAAGTGGAAGAAATACCAAGGGACCATGTTCGTCGTCCTTGTTGTTGTTCCCGAGGAGAAGGCTGACTGGGTGATTTCCGTGCATTCGGTCCTGGTCGGGGAACAGGTCAGGGTGGGGCGTAAGGAGCTGGGGCGAGTGCCCCCCGCTAATCCAAGTTTCGACACGGTAAGCGGTCGTGCACCGTGTTCGTCCCTGACATCATCTAGCCTACATCCGGCAGGTGGCGTCGGAACCACGTCGTCAGGCCGGCGTCCACCTCCCGGGCCGCTGGCAGCTGTGGCGCGGGGTCGATGCCGGGCTCGTCGGCGAGGGGATGGGCCAAACCAGGGATCGACAACAGTTCGGACCCTTTCCCTAATGCGTCGACGAGGTGGAACGCGTCGGCACGTAACGCCGGGTGATCCAGCTCGCCGCTGACGACCAGCAGCGGCGCTCGACCGGCGATGGCGCCGGCCTTGGCGACGAAATCCATGCTGTCGGCGGCTTTCTCGGACTCGGCGTCATACGGGTAGTCGCCTGGAAAAAGGTCGACGACGGACCGCACCCGGATGGCGGCGTTCACGACAGCACCAGCGAAGACCGGGATCTCGGTGTCGGCAAGAATCCGCAGCGCGACGGCACCGCCCAGCGACCCGCCCAGCACGCCGATCGGGCCGTCGTCGACCGGCAGTTGTGCACGGATCGAGGCCAGCGCGGCCGGGAACTCCTCGGCCGCCTTTCGGGCGAACGGGTATAGAAAGGACATCAGGACGTCTTCGCGGATCAACTCCAAACCGGCGTCCATGCTGCCGTCGACCATGCGCGCCCCGCACATCGGCATGCCGAGGTGCACCCGCCACGCGGGCAGGTCGTTCATTGGCAACGCGGCAGCGAACGCCGCGTCCGACCTCGGTGCGTCCAGCATGTGCCAGGTGACGATCAGCGGCGCGCGGCTGTGGTCGACTGGAGGCAACGCGGTGAACGGTACGCCAGCGGCTGTGCCTGTGATCGGTGAGTGCATGCGGCCACGGTAAATCTACGGCTGCGTGCTCGGAGCCGGTTTCGCCACCAGCGGAAGATGTTGCGTAGCCTTCGAATTCGAAGGCATGGAATCACACGGCAAGAGAGCGCGCCCTGGACCATCCGAAGCTGGGGGCCGAAACGCAGAGGTGACACCGTTTCGGATGGCATAGCTGCCATCGCTTTGCCGCGGTCGGCGCACGGAACGTCCTGTAACTAGCTGCTGATCGGTTGTTGCACAATGTATCCGGCCGGTCAACCCGAACCACGCACATGCCGATGTGCGCGTTTGCTTCGGAGGTCTCCGGGCGGTAGTTGCGTCCGGCGTCCTGGCGATTCAGTCCAAGTGGGTCCGGCACTAGGGAATCGCCTGATGGCCACCAAGACCGCAACGAACGGTTCACGCAATGTCACTTCCGAAATCGCCTATCTCGCAAGAGCACTCAAAGCGCCGACGCTGGGCAGCGCGGTTGAGCGACTGGCTGAACGCGCCCGATCGGAGAACTGGAGCCACGAGGAGTTCCTGGCCGCCTGCCTGCAACGCGAGGTTCCTGCACCGATATCTATAGCGGCGAAGTTGTCGCTTCGGCCGAGCGGGAGTCGACCGTATTCCACCGAGCGTTCCAGTACCTGGACCATCCGGGTGAATCGATCAGGCAGATGCAGAATCAAATAGGCGAGAGCCTGATTCGGATCATCGAACCGAAGGTCATCGCAGCGTTTCAGAACCGCCGGAAACTGAGTCAACACCAGACGTGCCTGTCCGGGATCCTCACCCACATACCACCGAACCGTCGTCTCAACAGCGGTACAGACATCGAGCAGCATTCGCTCAGCGACCCCTGACGCACGCATCCACTCCACCGTGGCCCGCCCGTGGACTAGTTGCCATTGACGAGCAGTCACGGCTCCCCGAGAACCCGCCGACCCACCAACCGAGGCCGCTCCCCATAGATCTCGGTCATCGAGACCATCCATCGGATCCCCTCTTCGGTTGAATCAGCCCCGGAGTTTCGTACACTCTCGACGTCGTACCGCAGTTGCCAGGTACGGCGCAGCTACCCTACCGGAGTAGGGGTTCTCGCTGATGTACTCGAGGTGGCTCGTCTATGGCCGGTTGTCTGACTCACAGGGGTCGCCAGCGGCACACCACAGATTCGGCGCTCGACCACACGGAGGAACCGCACCGTCCCCCACCCGGGCCGGGTGCGGGAGGCAGAGGGAAGGGCGCAGGGCAGATGACCGCCAGTCGTAGGGCCGATTAACCAACTTCGACAAGGCATCACGATTCCTCAGACGGGATATGTACCCACGATGACCAGGCGTTTTCAGTTGCCCATGTTGTGCGTATCCTGCCGAGGGCACAAGTTCGACCGCAGGTCAGGCCGTTTTCTTACTCAGGTCCACAACCGCCACCACCGGTTGGGTACGCAGGGAGTACCGCTTCGCCGCCACGTCATCCAGGTCGTCATCGAACAAATCGGCGTAGAAGTCGAGCGTCGCACTCGGCCTGTCGTGGCCCAGCATTCGCTGTAGACCAAGCACCGACGCACCCTGCGACACGGCGAGCGACGCAGCCGTATGCCGCATTTCGTGCGGAGTCAGTCCCTTGAGTCCAGCCGCCTTCGCTGCCCCGTTCCACAGGCGGAGGTGTCGATGCTTCTTCAGTACATGTGCGCGAACCCGTAGTGCTGGTATCGCGACTCCGACGTTCCCTGACGGCGTCGCCCAACTGCGGATAGGGGGTCGAAGGGTGAGGCCACCGCACTGCCCCGGCGTTATATGCTGAGGTACACCACCGAGCAGGACCGGCATATGGGCGAAACCGATTCGTTCGAAACTCAGCGCGACGTGATCTCCACGGTCCCGGCGGAGTTGGCAGGAGCTGGATTCGCCGAGGCCAAGGAGATCGGGCGCGGCGGCTTTGGCGTGGTATATCGGTGCACGCAGACGGCCTTGGATCGGACTGTGGCGGTGAAGGTTTTGACCACCGACCTGGACGAGGGGAACCGGGAACGGTTCGTGCGGGAGCAAAGGGCGATGGGCCGGCTGACCGGGCACCCGAACATCGTGGGAGTGCTGCAAGTGGGCACTACCGCGTCCGGTCTGCCCTATCTTGTGATGCCCTACTACCCGCAAGATTCCCTCGACGCCCGAATCCGTCGTCATGGTCCGCTGTCGGTGGAGGAGACGCTGCGAGTGGGTGTGAAGGTTGCCGGGGCGCTGGAGGCTGCGCATCGGCTCGGCATCCTGCACCGGGACGTCAAAACCAGCAACATTCTGATCACCGATTACGGTGAGCCGGCGCTGACCGATTTCGGGATCGCGCGCATCCCCGACGGGTTCCACACGGCTACCGGGACGGTCACCGGTTCGCCGGCGTTCATCGCACCGGAGGTGCTGGCAGGCGAGGCACCCACCCCCGCAGCGGACGTCTACGGACTCGGCGCAACATTGTTCGCCGCGCTGACCGGGCACGCGGCATTCGAGCGGCGCAGCGGCGAGCAGATCGTGGCCCAGTTTCTCCGCATCTCCACGCAGCCGACGCCAAACCTAAGCGAGCACGGCGTCGATGAGGATCTCTCGCAGTTGATCGAACACGTTATGGCCCGCGCTCCCGAGCAGCGACCGTCCGCGACAGCTTTGGGCGAGCAGCTGCAACAGTTGCAGGTGGGGCGCGGGTTGCCGGTCGACGAGATGGCGGTGGGGGCCGCAGCGGGTGCCGAATGGCAAGAGAGCGCTCCGGTTCCATTGATTCCGCGGACCACCGGCCCCTCGCCGGCGCGGGAGCCCGTGTCGTTGGGTTCGTCGGTCAGCGCGACGGCGTCTCTTTCTCTGGAGTTGACAAGCTTCGTCGGCCGCCGCGTCGAGTTGACCGAGGCCAAGAGTCTGCTGGCGAGTTCCCGGCTGGTGATGTTGGCCGGGATCGGTGGGGTGGGTAAGACCCGGCTGGCGTTGCGGGTCGCGACCGGTGCGCAACGCGACTTCGCTGACGGGGTGTGGTTGGTCGAGCTCAGCGAGCTGCACGACGGTGGCTTGCTGCCCGGGGTGATCGCCGCCGCTGTGGGGTTGCGCGCGCGCGGACAGTCGGTGCTCGACGTGCTGATCGACTACCTGGCACCACGGCATTTGCTGCTCGTGCTCGACAACTGCGAACAAATCGTGGATGCGACAGCGAAGGTTGTCGAGAATTTGCTTCGGGCGTGCCCGACGCTGCGGATCCTGGCCACCAGCCGCGAGCCTCTGGGCATCGGCGGGGAATCTGTACTGCGGGTGCAGCCGCTGGCCGTTCCCGATCCGCATCGGGAACCGTCGCTGCGGGGCGCGCCCCGCTACGACGCGGTCACCCTGTTCGTCGAACGGGCCACCGCTGCGGTGCCCGGCTTTGTGCTCACCGAGGACAACCTCGCCCCGGTGGCCGAGATCTGCCGCCACCTCGACGGACTGCCGTTGGCGATCGAGTTGGCTGCAGCTCGGCTGCGGGCGCTGTCACCGGAGCAGATCCTGGCGCGGCTCACCGACCGGCTCGCGCTGCTCACCCAGGGCAGCCGCAGCGCGCCGAGCCGCCAGCAGACCCTGCGGTGCTGCATCGACTGGAGTTACTCACTGTGCAACCCGGTCGAACAAGCGGTCTGGGCACAGCTGTCGGTGTTCGCAGGCAGTTTCGAGATCGATGCCGCCGAGCAGGTGTGCCGTGACGACCTCGCAGCGGAGGATCTGCTCGATGTGCTCGCCGCCCTGGTCGACAAGTCCATCCTGATTCGCGAGGAGTCGGACTTGGTTGTCCGGTTCCGTGTGCTCGAGACAGTGCGTGAATACGGCCGCGACAAGCTCGAGCAGGTCGGCGAGTACACAGAACTGCGGCGCCGACATTCGAATTGGTATCGGCAGCTGGCCGAGGACGCCGAGGCCGACTGGATCAGCCCCCGCCAACTCGACTGGATCGCCCGCCTCGACCGCGAACAACCCAACCTGCGTGAGGCATTGGACTTCTACCTCACCGACACCCAAACCGGATCCGACGCCGTGTTGTCGTTCGCGGCAGCGATGCAACTGTTCTGGTTCGCCCGAGGCCAACTCAGTGAGGCACGGCACTGGCTCAACCGCGCCCTCGCCAGCGGGCCCGCTACTGCCACGCCGGTACGCGCCAAGGCGTTGTGGCGCGCCAGACTGGTGACCGAATCCCCTGGTGATCTCCCCGCGGCATCCGCACTGGTCATGCAGGCGCAGGCGCTCGCCGAACAGACCGAGCATCCGATCGTGCACGCGTACGCGAATATCACCCAAGGTCTGCACGCGGGCCGCATCGGCGACTCTCCGAGCGCCCGCGCCCCCACGGAGGCCGCCCTCGAGTTGTTCGTTGCGCAAGGTGACGTCTACGGGCAGGTCTTTGCCCTGATCGGGCTCGGATGGGTGCACGCATTACAGGAGGACGGCGCAGCCGCTCTCTCCTACTTCGAGAAGGCCCTCGCGATCATCGAATCCCATGGCGAATCCGCACATCGGTCGATTGCCTTGTTGGGGGCGGCGGTTGCCGCGTGGCGCCAGGGTGATCGCGATCGTGCGCTGCGGCTGCTGCGGCAGGAGCTGCAACTGGCCAAGCGACAGAAAGACCCGCTCATGGCCGCGTCAGCCCAGGAAACACTGGCCTGGATTGTGGGAACCCAGGGGAGCGCGCGGCGCGCTGCCGTCTTGATGGGCGCCGCACAGGCACTGGCTCAGTCGATCGGCGGCTCCGTCATACTGTTCCCCGACCTGGCGGTCCACCATGAGGACTGCGAGCGCGCCGCCCGTCACACGCTCGGCCGGCGATCCTTCGACATTGCCTACCGCGAGGGCGCCGCACTGGATCTCGACACCGCGATCGAGTACGCCCTAGGAGAGCAACCGAGGGCCGCGGCTGCTGGTCCGGCGGAGCTGACCAGACGGGAGCGGGAGGTGGCCGACCTCGTCGCCGACGGCCTGACCAACAAGGCCATCGCCACCCGCCTGCACGTCTCCCAGCGCACCGCCGAGGGACACGTCGAACACATCCTGACGAAACTCGGATTCACTTCGCGCGCCCAGATCGCCGCCTGGGTCGCCGAGCGGAGCCGACCCGCACACAGTTGAAGGTGCGGTTGACGAATTCGTGCCCGCGCGCAGGGTGTCGTCTCCGACGTTACACCGGTATGCGTCAACGGAATTGGGGTTCGGCAAGGCGGCGAGCGCCGCTAATGTTGTGGTGCAGCCGGTTTCGTCGCAGTCGAGGACGATCAGTCTGACACCCGGTGTATCGCGACGGCGAGTGGTCTCAGATGACCGGCCGCGGCGAGCTGCGCGAGCTCCTCCCGGCGCAGCCCGGGAACGCGGCGCCGACCGCCGTAGTCCGGCAGGCCGAGTTCCTCGGGCCGCAATCGGGCCCGCCGGGATCGCAGGAAATTCACCGAGCTCTGGCCGTCTGTCCAGTGGCATACGGCAAGCATCCCCGCACCCGCTGGACGCGAGCCTGGTCAGGCGGTGCCCAGGCTCCGGCCGGCACTGGGTAACCCGGCACACGGCCACCAAGGGTGGACACACCGAAACAACGCAGCGAAGAAATGAGCACTGCGCAATGACCGATCTGACCGCCATCCCGCTCGGTACTACCGGCATGGACATCACCCATCTCGGCTTCGGTTCGTGGGCCGTATCAGGCTCCGGCGGGACCTTCAGCTGGGGCGCCACCGACGACGCCGAGTCGGTCGCCGCTATCCGCCACGCACTCGATGCGGGCGTCAACTGGATCGACACCGCCGCGGTGTACGGCCTCGGCCACTCGGAGGAACTGGTCGGCAAAGCCATCGCCGGCCTACCGGAAGCCGAACGCCCGTACCTCTTCACCAAGCTCGGCCTGGTCTGGGACCCGGAGAATCCGTCGACCGCGCCGCGTCGAATCATGAAGTCCGCCAGCGTGCGCCGCGAGGTCGAAGACTCGCTGCGGCGGCTGGGGGTAGAGCACATCGACCTGTATCAGGTCCACTATCCCGATACCGGCGAATCATTGGAATATGCCGGTGGCGGTTTCGGTGCGGTATCGCCGAATGCGACTCCGCTGGAGGAGTACTGGCAGGTCATGGCCGACCTGAAGGCAAGGTTCGGGCGATCGGATTGTCCAACCACACCCCCGACCTGCTCGAGGCCGCGGAGAAGATCGCTCATGTCGATGTCATCCAGCCGCCGTTCTCGGCGATCAACCGGTCGTCCGCCGCCGAGATCGCCTGGGCGCACACGAGACCGGCGTGATCGTCTACTCGCCACTGCAATCCGGCCTGCTCACAGGGGCCTTTTCCGCTGAGCGTGTGGCCGGTCTACCCGCTGAGGACTGGCGCAGAGCCCATACGACTTCACCACCGGCCTCACCGCCAACCTCCGGTTGGCAGACGCGCTGCTCCCCATCGCCGCACGACACGACGCCACCGTCGCCAAGGTGGCCATCGCCTGGGTGCTGGCCTGGCCAGGTATCACCGGAGCCATCGTCGGTGCACGCAGATCCGACCAGGTCGACGGCTGGATCGGCGCGGACTCGCTGGCGCTGACCCCCTCGGACCTGACCGAGATCACCGCCGCAATCACCGCCTCCGGCGCAGGCACCGGCCCCGCACAGCCGTGAAAACCCCTACCGCACAGGAGATCGCCATGTCACTGACCCTCATCGCCGAGTACCTGGCCGCGCCCGGGCAGGAGGACCGGCTTAGCACCGCCCTGGAGGCCATGATCGAGCCTTCCCTGGAGGAGCCCGGCTGCCGATGGGTCCGTGCCGTCCTGCCATCGACGACGTCGCGGCGGCTGCCGGTCGAATCGAAGGAACACTCCGACCTCTGACGGTGATCGATGCAGATGCGGATCTCGTTCCGGACGCGAAGATCGTTCTGGCCCTGGAATTCCTCCAGCACACTGGTTCTTTCAAGGCCCGGGGTGCGGCGAACCTGATGGTTGCCCTCGTGCAGGCGCGACGAATGCCTGCCGTCGGCATCGTCTCGGCCACCGGCGGCAATGCCGACATCGGATTCGCGTGGGCGGCCCAGCGCCTCGGTATTCCCGCGACGGTGTTCCTCGATCGTTCGACACCTTCGGCCAGGGTCGAACGTCTGCGTGGCCTCGGCGCCGACGTACACGTGGCGGGTGCGTCCAAAGCCGAAGCGCAGCAGGTCGCCCGGCGATTTCGGGAGCACACCGGGGCCATCGACGCCTACACCCATGACGACATCCTGACCAGCGCTGGCGCAGGCACCATCCTGCTCGAACTCGCCGCAGCCTGCCCGATGCTGGACACTGTCGTATGCGCAGTCGGCGCCGGCGGCATGTTCTCCGGCATCGCCGCGGTTGCCGACTCCTTGGGTATCCGGCTGGTCAGAGCCGAACTGGAGGGCAGTCAGGCGCTGCACACCGCGCTGGCCGCGCGGGCAATCCCGACCAGCACACCACGCGCTGGCATGCCCGCATCGTAGAATCCGACCCGGTAGAATCCGACCCGCCGTCGACGGCCCCGAGCTGTATCGACGGAAAGCGGGACCAAAACGGGGGGCTAGACGCAAAAAACAGGTCAGGCCCGGTCTGAGACTGGGCCTGACCTGCTATTTCTGTGGAGCTAAGGGGACTCGAACCCCTGACCCCCACCTAGAGCGTCATGAGCTCATCGGTCCGGAAAAGACCGAACCTCGGCGCCCACAGCCAGCGATCACGCTCGACACGGCAACAGACGCGGCCGGACAGTTGGCCGCCGTGTTATCGAATCACGTTCTGCCACAATGGAATTACGACGTGCCAGCGGAAGCTCCCGGTCGGGACCGAACCTCGCGGCGCCGCTCCTCGGGCTGCACCGAAACTCGAAGCCGATACTCGACCCTCACTGATCTCGAGTCAGAACGTCGAATTCGACCGACCGCTCCACTGCACTCCGCCCCACTGCGACCGGGCTGGGCAGCGCTATCGAAGGGGTCGCTGAGCAGCGGAAACACGAATCCTTCACCGATGCCCTCAGTCGGTGGGCAGTCGTCCGCCGGATGCACCACAGCTCAGCTCGGCGACGAAAGTGCGGGGCAACCGGGGGGTGAGCTCGAGTCTCGACCGGAACAGCTCCCGGTCATTCCACAAGATCTTGAAACCGCGGTCACACAGGTGAGTTGCGCGGGACCGGTGCCACTCCGGTCATTTTGATTCGACTCATGCAGGATCGCACTGCTGCGGCCGGACGATCGACACCACCCTGTAGCAGACTCCGCCAGATGATGTTCCGATTTTGTGTGAGCCTGCGGACCTCCGTCCGGATCATCCTGCACACATCGAGTTCGACATCCGGTCGGTGTCAACAGCACGCCAATCCGGAGGTCCTACCACCCAACACCGATCTCGATGCGTTGTTCACGGGATCCACACGCCCGGATTGATGACTTGACGTCCGACTTCGCTCGCGTCGACCAGGGTCGGCAGCAGCGAGAAAGGGCCGAGGAACCGAGGTCGGAAAGGATTTCACTGCGGGCTGACAGGATTTGAGCCTGCGAGCACATGGTGCGCGTTCCAGTCGTCCAGACCCTACCCATCGCCATCACGCTGCCGGTGACGAGCAAGCCGTAACCGCCCTCGCTCCAGGTTCGGTAGAGACGCTCGAGTCGGCCGTAAGGCGCGCCTACACCGAGGGAGCACGCTTCATAGTCGACGTGATCGCTGCTCATCTCGCGCCAGAGAACCCACAATCCGCACGGGGCAAAGCGCTCGGGCTGTACACCGTGATGGTCGGAACATTGCGGCTGTCCCGCGCCCTGTCAGACAAGAAACTCTCCGACGAGGTTCTCGAGGAAGGCACACAACGCGCTCGCCTTCATGGAATGAAGAGGCTCGAGACCACGCCGAATGCCACCCGGTGGAAAAGCGCACTCAATGCCTTCGAAGGCCGACTCCCCACTGGGCGACTGTAGACCGAATCAAACTGCTGCACGCAAAGCGATGGTTCGGAGTGCGACTTTGTCGAGCTTGCCGACCGCGTTTTTGGGCAGGGTCTCCATCGAGTGGATACGCTTCGGCCGTTTGTAGCTGCTGAGATTGTCCTTGCAGTGGGCCTCGAGCGCTTCTGGGTCGATGATCGTCCCGGGCCGAGGTTGGACGTAGGCAATCACGATCTCGCCCCACTTCGCGTCCGGCACCCCGACGACGGCGGCTTCGAGCACATCCGGTGCAGATGTGAGAACGTCTTCGATCTCTTTCGGGTAGATGTTCTCGCCCCCGCGGATGATCATCTCTTTGCTACGACCGACGATCGTGAGGTAGCCGTCGGCGTCGAAGTGACCGATGTCCCCGGTGTGTAACCAACCGTCGACAATGGTCGCGGCGGTCTCTGCGGGACGACCGAGGTAGCCGCGCATCACGTTCGGCCCGCGGACGACGATTTCGCCGTTCACCCCATGAGGCAGCTCGTGATCATCAAAACCGATGACGCGGAGTTCCTGGCCGGGGAACGGAACGCCGACGGTACCTGCCTTTCGGGGGCCGTCGATCGGGTTGATCGTCGAGCCGCAGGTGCCCTCGGACAGGCCGTACGCCTCGATGATCGGGAATCCGTACCGGCGCTCGAACCTGGTGAGCAATTCGGCAGGCGCGGGGGCTGCTCCGCAGACGGCGAATCTGATCGACGAGGCGTCAGGGCTCAGTTCCTCGGGCAGGGCTGCAAGCATGCTGTAGATCGTGGGCACTGCGGAGAAGTAGGTGGGTCGCACCTGCTCGACGGTGTCGAAGAAGGTCCGTGGGTCGAATCGGTCGGCGATGGTGACGCTCGCTCCGACCAGGAGCGGGCAGAGGATACTGACGATGATTCCATTGACGTGGAACAGTGGCAGGAGCAGAAGGCACCGGTCGGTGGGGCCGAGTTGCAGTGCGCCGCGACCCATTTCGGTCATCGCATCGAGGTTGGCATGATCGAGCATGACGCCCTTGGGAACCCCGGTGGTGCCCGAGGTGTAGATCAGGAGTGCGAGGGCATCCGGATCGTCGACGGGCTCGTGCTCCGCGACGAGGTCGTAGCGCAAATCGGACACGGCAAGTGACCGGAACCCGGGGACGGTGTCGTCGCCGTCCTCGGTGACCAGGATTCGGGCACTGCAATCGCTGAGCTGTCGGTCGACCTCTACCGTCGTCAGCGCCGGGTTGACCAGCGTAATCGTGGCGCCGATGCGCCACGCCGCGAACAGCAAGACGACGAACTCGACGCGGTTGATCAGTCGCAGGGCGACGACGTCGCCACTGGCAACGCCGTACTCGGTAAGTTGGGCGGCGACCGATTCCACTCGGCGGTGCAGTTCAGCATTGGCCAAAGACTGCCTGGAATCGGTGACAGCGAGAGCTCCGGGCTCGGAGGTGCTGCGCTGATCGGGCAAGGTGGCGAACGTCATTGTTCAGGCCTTCAGGTGTCGGGTGAGGAATTCGGTCTGGTCGGCGACCACAGCCTCGAACGGCTCGCCGAGGTAGATGTCGAAATGGCCGGCGTCGTACCGTTTGATCTCATTCTTGGGTGCGGTTAGGGCGTAGGCGATCGTCTCGTCGGGCGGTGTGACCGAGTCGTGATCGCAGATGCAGAACAAAATCGGCATCTGGACATCTTTTGCCGCCTTACCCGGGCGGTGCCAGGTGATGGTTGGCGCGACCCGCGCAGCGACCTCGTTGACGAACGTGCCGCCCTCGGGTACAAGTGCGAGGTAGCCGGGCAGCGCGTCGGGCGCGGTCATCAGCGCCTTCTCCCCCGGCGCACCGGCGAGGGTGAGCAGGACCGGAGCCTTGCCTCTGACATGGGAGAGAATGTCAGCCGCGACGGCGGGAAGCACCCGCATCGTGCCCTTCGGGCCGAGCGCGCGCGCTGATGCGAGGCCGTCGGTGAAGGGGCACTGGGCGATCGCGGCGAGCAGCTCGGGATGGCGGGCGGCGACGATGACGGCGTGACCTCCACCGAACGAACTGCCCCACACGGCAACTCGGGTGTTGTCGATGTCGGGGCGGGTCTTGACGTGGGCGATAGCGGCGTCCCAGTCTGCGAGCTGGCGTTTGATCGACAGCAGCTGGCGAGGTCGGCCGGTGGAGTCCCCGAAATGCCGGTAGGTGAATGCCAGGGCGGCAATGCCTGCCTGAGCGAATCGTTCGGCGAACGCGTCGAGGCGCATTTCCCGGGTAGCGCCGAGACCGTGGCCGAGAATGACGACGGGCGGGTTCTCCACGCCGTCAGGCAGAAACAGCCAGGCCGCGCAGGTGTCGCCGCCCGACCCGAAGGTGACGTCGTGGCGGGTGACAGTATGGGACGTCATCACTGCTCCTGCCTTGTACTTGCGCCGGCACCACGGGTGTTGCCGTGCTCGAGCACCTGCTCGAAGACGCCGGGCTGGTACAGCGGGAGTTCGCCGCTGGCGTCGGTGTTGGCCATGTAGTCGAGCATCAATTCTTGGCCGACCTTCGACAACGCGGTCGCGAGGAATTCCGACCGTTCGATGTGCAGCCCGTCTTCGAGTTTCGACGAACCACCGAAATACACCGCGCGTTTGATCGCCGCGCGAGACGACTTGGGCCGTGCCCCGAAATATCCGGCTAGTTCGAATGCTCGATCGAGCAGCTTCTCAGGAGCGGTGACATCGTCAACGGCACCGATCTCCAATGCCTCAGTGGGAGTGAAGGGTTTGCCGGACAGGATCGCCATGAGTGCCCGGTGATTTCCGACCAGCCGGGGCAGTCGCTGGCTACCACCGCCCCCGGGCATGATGCCGAGCAGGATCTCCGGCTGCCCGATGAAGTAGTCGCCGTCCGCCATGATGCGTAGGTCGTTGGCCCAACAGAACTCTGCGCCGAGCCCCAGTGCGGAACCGTTGAGTGCGGCGATGAAGATCACCCCGCTGCGGTTCATCTTCAAGAACGTCTGATGGACTCGTTCGAGCTGGACGGCCGGCCAGAGCGGGCTCTTGCCGAGCACTGCTTGCATCCCACCGACGTTGTTCACTCCCCTGGCCGCGCGTGCCAATGTCGAGGCGCCGTGGACTCCGACGGGTGGTACTGCGGCGCCGCCCTTTTGTAGCCAGCGGACTTCGGCGTGGCTGACGAAGCGGCCGGGATGGGTGCCGGTGAAAACGACCGCGTTGATGTCGGGGTCCGCGTCAGCGCGGTCGACCAGTTGGTCGAGTTGTTCGGCGATGTCGTTGCCGAACAGTCCCAGTGGTCCGCCATCGACGTGGACCAGCAGCGCCGAATCACGGTGTTCGATGTCGAGGCGTCCTCGTACTTCTTCTGTCATCGCGCCATCCCTGCTTTCTTGTCGTGCCGGTTTCACTGCTGGCCGGCGAGCTGGGGGTAGACGACCTCGAGCGGGGCGCTGAGGCCTTGTTTGAGCTGCCGGGAGCCTTCGTCGGCCAGCACCTCGTACTCGCCGGCTTCGGTGGCGTCGAAGACCTGGTTCACCAGGTCCGCGGGGTCGAGTTTGGGGCCGGTAGCGTGCGCGGCCATGGGCGTATCGACATAGCCGACGTGCACTCCGACGACCTGGACCCCGGCCGGTTGCAGCTCCAAGCGCAAGGAATTGGTCGACGACCACAGGGCCGCCTTGGTGGCGGAGTAGATCCCGGGACTGCCCACCACGACAGCACCGAGTGAATGTTGATGATCGCCGTACTCCCGCTGTGGGCGGAGAGAATCGGCGCGAATCCACGAGCGAGGAACAGCGGGCCGAGGAAGTTGGTCTCGACGTTGCGCCGGATCTCCTCTCCGGTGTGGGTGAGGATGCCCGGCGTGGATACGGATGCGCCCGCGTTGTTGATCAGGATGGTCACATCCGGTGCTGCTTGGACCGCCGCCTCGATGGATTGCTGGTCGGTGATGTCCAGGGCCAACGGGACGATGCGATCGTCGTCCCAGTCGCGCGGAGTTCGGGCCGTGGCGTACACCTTCGCAGCACCGCGAGCAAGGGATTCGCGGACGAAGTGGGTACCGATGCCGCCGTTCGCACCGGTGACGAGGACGACGGCGCCTTTGAGTGACGTCATGGTTGTGCGCGCTCCACCTATCGAGTCGTGAAGTGCATCGGTCGCACACATGCGATCGGATGGCCGAGCACATGCGTTCGACTCCACACTGTGGACCACCGTCCGCGCGCCGTGCCTTGGCGCATACGGGTGGCTTGCCACCCGACAATAACGAAGTTATTGTAGACGCGCAAGCACCCACAGGAGGCAGTCCATGGATACGTCGACACCGGTCGAGAGCGATATCGAACGCCGAGGGCGTGAGTTCGATTTCGATTTCGACTGGGCAGTGGTCGGTTCCGGCTTCGGTGGCAGCGTGGCCGCGCTCCGCCTAGCCGAGAAGGGATACCGCGTCGCGGTCATCGAGCGCGGCCGTCGGTACGCCGACGCCGATCTCCCGACTTCAGCCTCCGACTGGCGGCGGTTTCTCTGGGCACCGGCCATCGGATTGCGCGGCATCATGCGCAACATCCTTCTGCCACACGTGTTCAGCTCGAGTCAGACCGGCGTGGGCGGCGGCAGCCTGGTGTACGGGGGTGTGCTGTTTCGTGCTCAGCCCGGGTTCTTCGCCGACCCGCAATGGCGGGACCTCGGAGACTGGGATCGCACGCTCGCACCCCACTACGCGACCGCCGAGCGCATGCTCGGCGTGCAGCAGACCCCATGGGAGTCGGTGACGATGGACCTGACCCGCGCGGTGGCAGCGCGCTTCGCGAGCCCGGACGACTTCGCCCCCGCCCCCGTTGGGGTGTTTTTCGGCGAGCCCGGCAAAACTGTGCCCGACCCGTACTTCGGCGGCGAAGGGCCTGCGCGCACCGGGTGCACGCGATGCGGCGAGTGCGTGATCGGGTGTCGCGTAGGTGCCGCCAATCGACTGACAAAGAACTACTTGTGGTTCGCGGAAAAGCGCGGCGCGCAGATCCTCGCCGAGCGAGAAGTTGTCGATGTCGCCCCGCTCGGGCCTGCCAGCAGTAGCGACGGTCGCGACGGATACCGAATCACGACCCGGCGACCAGGAGTCGGGCCGCGTCGCGATCAACGCACACTCACCGCCCGCGGCGTCGTTTTCGCGGCCGGGGCGGTCGGGACCAACGAGCTGCTGGCGGACTGTAAACACCGCGGTTCGCTACCACGGATCAGCGACCGACTCGGCGAGTTGGTGCGCACCAACAGCGAAGCGGTCCTGACTGTTTTGCTGCCCGAGGACATGCAGACCTGGCGCGATGTGACTGCCAGCAGTCGGGTCCTCATCGACGGGGACACCCAGATCGAGTTGCTCACCTACGGGCCCAATGGTGACTTCATGCGACTGCTCTTCACCGTGCTGAGCGGGCACGGCGACGGCCGCCGCCGCGTCATCGAGTGGGCCGGAGAAGTGCTGAGCCACCCGAGACGATGGGCAGCGACACTGCGTCGCGGGTGGAGCCGGCGCACGCTCATGATGCTCGTCATGCAGGCACGCGACAATGCGATCGCGTTCACCCCGGTCAGACGCCGCTTCGGTCGCGGCTACCGGCTCACCACGCGGATCGACGCGAAGCGGCCTGCGCCAACCCATCTCGCTATCGGCCACCAGGTGGCGACCTGGCTCGCCGAACGGACCGGCGGCATCGCGCAAGCCAGTGTTTTCGAAGTTCTCGGCAACCGCCCTATGACCGCCCACGTGGTCGGTGGAGCCGTTATCGGGTCAACGGCCGAAACCGGCGTCGTCGACCCACACATGACGGTATTCGGCTACCGGAACATGATCGTGTGCGATGCCGCCGCATTCCCCGCCAATCCCGGCGTGAACCCGGCGCTGACGATCACAGCGCTGGCCGAGCATGCCATGCAGCATGTATCGCACTGCGCCGACCGCGAACCAGCCGCATTCTGACCAACCCTCGCGAATGGGACAATGACCGACTATGGCCGAAGCACCGCGCCCGAAAGACACCCCGTCGAACAGCATCGCCGAACGCCTGATCGATGCCGCGATCAGGCTCCTGGCCACCGAAGGTCCGTCGGCGATCAAAGCACGGACCGTGGCCGCCGAGGCCGGCATGTCGAGCATGGTCGTCTACAACTACTTCGGCGGCGTACCCGAACTGGTGAAAGCCCTCACCGACCACGGATTCGACCAGCTCGGTACCGCCTTCGCCGAACTGCCCAGCACCGACGACTCCGTGGCCGACCTCTTCTCGATGGCGCTCATCACTGTCGCCTACGCCCGCGCCAATCCACACCTCTACGATGCGATGTTCGGTCTGTCCACTCGATCGACCTACCGCCCCGCCTCCGACAAAGACGTACGCCTGGCAGGTCACTCTGCCGCCTTTCGATCGGTATACGCCCACATCACCGATGCCTGTACCCGGCTGGTCGGTTCAGAGCGCGTCGCGGCGACCGATCCCAAGGCCGTAGCAGGCGCACTGTGGAGCTACGTCCACGGCTACATAATGTTGGAGCTGGCAAACCATTTCGACGAGTTCGACGACCCGGTCAGTCAGGTTCTGGTGCCGATGGGCGTCACCTTCTGCGTCGGCCTCGGCGACGATCCCAAGGCCGCGAAAGCCTCTCACCAGATAGCGCTCACCCGGTCTACCTCGCCAGGCTCCTGAAGCGGCCGCGGATCATCACTGTCACCGGGCATCGCGCCCGGCAATCTCCTGTTCGACCCGGGGCGCCCAGGTGGCCGCGAAGCGGCGCGCCCACAACCACCCAGCAGGCGAAGCAACCGCGGCCTTGCCCCACCCGACCACACCGACCGCGCGCGGCACGTACACACGTGGACGCCGCATAGACAGGCCATCGAGCTACCGCGGTCGTAACTTTCGTGATGGCGGGGAGGTTCTTCAGTCCATTGTGATGACGACTTTGCCGTGGGCTTTGCCTTGTTCGACGAACGCGAGGGCTTCCAGGGTTCGGTCGAACGGGAAGGTCCGGTCCAGGACCGGCCGCAGGACGCCGGCGTCGTAGAGGGCGGCCAGGTCGCGCAGTTGCGTGCCGTTGGCTTGCATGAAGAAGAACTCGTACCGTGCACCCCGCTTCTTGGCGGCGTTGCGGATCTTTCGACTGAGCAGACCCAGCGGCAGCCTCATGAAGCCGGGCAGGCCCAACTGCTTAGCGAACCCGGCGTCGGGTGGGCCCGCGACCCCGATTGCCAGGCCTCCGGGTTTGACTACGGTGACGGACTTTTCGAGGTTCGTCCCGCCGAGCGAGTCCAGTACGAAGTCGTACCCGGACAGCATCTGCGCGAAGTCTTGCTTGGTGTAGTCGATGACGATATCGGCGCCGAGCGCGCGCAGGCGGTCGGTGTCGCGACCGTTGGCGGTCGTGGCGACGTGTGCGCCGAGGTGCTTGGCGAGCTGGATGACGGTGGATCCCAGGCCCCCGGCGCCAGCGTGAATGAGGACTTTCTGACCGGGCTGCACGTGTGCGCGGTCGACCAGGATCTGCCAGGCGGCGAGAGCGACCAGCGGAACCGCTGCGGCTTCGTGCAAACTCAACGAGACCGGCTTGGGTGCCAGATCGGCCTGATCGATCGCGATGTACTCGGCGAAGGTTCCGATACGCAGGTCACGGGGCCGCGAATAGATCTCGTCGCCCACCGCGAAACCTCGTACCGCCGGACCGACCTCGGTGACCACCCCCGCGACGTCGTGTCCGAGGACGAATGGCTTGCGATACTTGAGCAGCTGCTTGAATTCGCCGTTGCGGATCATTACGTCCAACGGGTTGATGCTCGCCGCGTTCACCTTGACCAGCACGTCGGTAGGGCCCACGGTCGGCTCCGGCACCACTGCGGGACCCAGGCCGTCCTTGCCGTATTTCCGGACGACGAACGCCTTCATGACAATCTGCCTTTCTGTTGGCCCCCGCAGGGGCTGCGGCGTCAAGGCCGTTGTGGGTATCTTGTGTGGCCGTATCGCGTGTCGACGAAACCCCTTCATGAGGTTGCTTCTTCTTGTTGGGGCCGCCTGAAGAGTGAAGGTGGCTGTGCGCGTCAGGTTTCGAGGAGCTTGTGGGCATTGCTGATCCCAGAGGCCAGGATCTCGTCGGACAGGGTCGGGTTGGAGACGGCGCGGGCAAGTTGCAGGGTGGCGACGAGAATGGTGAACAGTCCCAGTGCCGTGGTGCGCGCTGCGGCGGGGTCATCCGGGGGCAAGCGCACGGCGATCTCGTTGACGATGGCTTGCATGCCGTGGGTGTAATTCTGGCGCACGGCATCGTCGCAGCGGCCGACCTCGTCGAGCAGGGCGGCGTTGGGGCAGCCCGATTCGGGATGGTCGCGATGGAACGGCGAAAGATACTCGCGCACGAACTCTTCGATTGCTGCGCGTCCGGCCGGTAGCACGCTCAGGGTCTCGTGCTGGATGCGCAGCTGATCGGCCATCACGTTGGCCACCAGATCGCTCTTCGAGCCGAAGTGCGCGTAGAACGCGCCGTTGGTCAGGCCCGCATCCGACATCAGTGTCGCGATGCCTGATGCGTCGATGCCGCCCTGCTTGAAGCGCGCACTGGCGGTATCGATGATCCGGCGCCGGGTTTCGGCTTTGTGTTCCGTGTCATATCTCGGCATTGCTACTGACTTCCCGATCGCCGTCGAAATCTCGTACTTGCCAAAGCCTACCACATTGACTTACGGTCATAATATTACGTTCATAAGTTAACTTGCGGAAATCCGAAGGGCCCACTTGCTATGACGTCACCGAATGACCCGTTGACCTTGCCGTGCGGGCAGGTACTCCCGAACCGGCTGATGAAGGCCGCGATGAGCGAGGCGCTCGCCGACCCGGCGCACGCACCCGACGGCCGCCTCGAGCGGCTGTACCGGCGGTGGAGCCAGGGCGGCTACGGATTGCTGGTCACCGGCAATGTGATGATCGATCGCACCCAGCTGGGTGAACCCGGCAACGTGGCGATCGAGGACGACCGCGACCTGGACGCACTGACCCGATGGGCCAAGTCCGCCCATGACGCCGGCGTGCCGATCTGGGTTCAGCTCAACCACCCCGGGCGCCAGTCCAACCCCCTGGCGCTGGGCCACACCCCGGTGGCCCCGAGTGCCGTGCCGATGAGCCTGCCCGGGTCACCGACGCCACGGGCGCTGACCGCGCCCGAGATCGAGGACATCATCGAACGCTTCGCCACGGCCGCGGTGGTCTGCGAGACGGCCGGATTCGACGGTGTGCAGATCCACGGCGCCCACGGATACCTGGTCACCCAGTTTCTGTCCCCACTGACCAACCTGCGCAACGACGAGTGGGGTGGCGACCCGATCCGTCGGAGGCGGTTCCTGATCGAGATCGTCCGCCGGATCCGCGCCCGCGTGTCACCGGGCTTCGCGGTGAGCGTCAAACTCAACTCGGCGGACTTTCAGCGCGGCGGGTTCAGCGAGGACGAGTCACGCGCGGTCGTGTCCGCTCTGGCCGGTGAGGGCCTGGACCTGATCGAGATCAGCGGCGGTAACTACGAGTCGCCGGCCATGTCGGGATCAGCAGCGGCCAGTACCCGCGACCGCGAGGCCTACTTCCTCGACTACGCCCGCACGGTGCGCGAACTGGCCGGTGCGGTGCCACTGGCCGTCACCGGAGGGTTCCGGTCGCGCGCGGCCATCGAGGGCGCCCTTCTCACCAACGATTGCGATGTCGTGGGACTGGCTCGACCGACCGTCACGACCCCGGACGCGGCCGCGGCGATTCTGTCGGAGCGGATCGCCGCGCTGCAGACACACGAGCTGCGGTACGGGATGCGCCGTGTCCTGGGCAGATTCGTCGATGTGAAGGCGCTCGACGGGGTGCTCAACATCAGCTGGAACACCGACCAACTGCACCGCCTGGGTGCAGGCCTGGAACCAGACCTCCACCGGGGCCGGCTCGCGACCACGGTGGCCATGCTGGCCCGCAACGGCCGGACAACGCTGCGCCCGAAGAGGAGTATCCGGTGACCCGTGCACCCTACGACCTGCGTGACAAGGTCGTGCTGATCACCGGCGGCACCGGTGGAATCGGCCACGCCACCGCCCGTGAACTACTGCGCCGTGGCGCAAAGGTGGTCATCGCCGACATCCACCCCGACACCGCGCAACTCGCTGAACACACGTCCGCGCATTCGATGCTGGGGGTGGTCGCCGATGTCCGTGAACGCGCCACCCTCGACGTTGCCGTCGCCGAGGCCGTGGACCGCTTCGGACGGATCGACATTGCGATCGCCAACGCTGGCATCCTGCCCCGCACCGCCACCCTGCGCACCACACCGATCACATCGATCGATGCGGTCATGGCGGTCAATGTCGACGGTGTCGTCAACACCGTGCAGGCAACCGCCGATCAGGTCATCGCGCACCGCGGCCAATTCGCGCTCATCAGTTCGGTGTTCGCGTTCCTCAACGGATTAGGCACCACCCCGTACGCGATGAGCAAAGCCGCTGTGGAACAACTCGGTCGCGGGCTGCGAGTGGAGCTGGCCCCGTACAGCGTCTCGACCACGATCGCCTACTTCTCCCTGATCGACACCGACATGATCAAACATGGCGTCGACGCCGATCCTCTCGTCGAGGAACTGCTCGCGGCCCTGCCGCGGCCATTGCGCAAACGACTCCAGCCGACCGCTGCAGCAACAGCACTCGTCGAAGGACTCGTGCACCGATCGCCCCAGGTCATGGCACCGTCTCGCTGGAAACCCATCTCCGCGCTGCGCGGACTCCTCGCCCCGGCCCTGGACCCCCAACTGGCACGAAACACGCGAATCCTGGCCGCACTGACCGAACTCGACGCACGCAGCGCCATCGCCCCCTGACCGGCCCTCGCCCGACACATACACAGGATCTACTGAAAAGGCCCGCAATGACCACCTGGAAAGACGCACCCAACCGCACCATCGACGTCAACGGCACCACCTTCACCTACCGCGAACTCGGCCAACCCTCCGAGGTCCCCGTGGTGTTCCTGCACCACCTGACCGCGGTCCTCGACGACTGGGACCCCCGCGTCATCGACGGCATCGCCGTACACCATCGCGTGATCGCCTTCGACAACCGCGGCGTCGGCGCCACCGCAGGGTCAGTGCCATCCACCGTCGAACAGATGGGCACCGACGCCATCGCGTTCATCCGCGCACTCGGTCTGCAGAAAGTCGATCTGCTCGGGTTCTCGCTCGGTGGCGGTGTCGCCCAGATGGTGGTCCTGCAAGCCCCCGAACTGGTCCGCCGCCTGATCGTGGCCGGGTCCGGGCCCCGCGGCGGCGGCGGCATCGACAAGATGGGCTCCATCGTCGGCGGCGCCTACCTCAAAGCGTTGCTCACCCTCAGCGATCCCCGCAACTTCCTGTTCTTCCCCCGCAATCCCGAAGGCAAAAAGGCCGCGGCCGACTACCTGCGCCGCCTCAAAGAACGCGCTGCCGACCGCGACAAGCGAATCTCGATCCAGGCCGCCATCGCCCAGATCAAGGCCATCCGGCACGCCGGCCGATCCCAGCCCGACGACCTGTCCGTCGTCACCCAACCCGTCTTGGTCGCCAACGGCGATAACGACCTCATGGTCGCCAGCAGCCACTCCGCCGATATGGCGCGCCGGCTGCCCAACGCACAACTCAAGATCTACCCGAACTCCGGGCACGGCGGCATCTTCCAGCACCACCAGAATTTCGTGCCCGACGCGTTGCGATTCCTCGCCGAGTAACCATCCGGCTACCAGAAGAATGCATAAGCATGGCCTTTAACGAGGGCACCGCAACCCACCTACGGAGTCAGGATGGTTGGAGTGACTACTTCTTCCCGCTGGTCCGAAGCTGATGTCGGAAGCTCTCGACCTGCCGCCGCCCTGATCGACGTTCGTACCGGAGCCACAGCCGAGGCGTGACGCGCGAAGTTGCTAGCGATCAGCTCGATGGCAACACATCCCGCACCGACCACACGTCGAGGTGCTCCGACCACCGCACCCACCGCCAAGTCAGCAACTGCATTCAACCCGACCCCAGGAAGAGAGAAGCACTATGAGCACCGCCGACGAACCCGTCATCACCTCGTACGCGAACGCACCCGCGAAGACCCTCATCGCGGGAGGCGACACGTTCGCCTACCGCGAGCTCGGCCCCGTAGAGGAGATCCCGGTGGTCTTCTTCGTGCACCTCGCCGGCACCCTCGACAACTGGGACCCGCGCATCGTGGACGCCATCGCGAAGAACCGTCGAGTCATCGCCTTCGACCAGCTCGGTGTCGGCGTATCCAGCGGCCGCGTACCCGACACCCTCGAAAAGGCGGCCGACGACGCTTACACCTTCATCACGAAGGGCCTCGGGTACGACAAGATCGACATCTTCTCCTTCTCCATGGGTGGCATGATCGCCCAGGACCTCGTCGTCAAGCACCCCGATCTGGTCCGCAAGCTCGTCCTCACCGGCACCGGCCCCCGCGGCGGGAAGGACATGGACAAGGTCATCGGCACCACCTATTGGGACATGCTCCGCGCTGCCGTGACCTTCTCCGACCCGAAGGAGTTCCTCTTCTTCAACCGCGACGACGAAGGCAAGAGGGCCGGCAAGGCATTCGTGAAGCGGCTCAAGGAACGCACCACGGACCGGGACAAGAACATAAAGGTCTCCGCGCTCCAGACCCAGCTGAAGGCGATCGCGGAATACGGACGCTCCACTCCTTCCGACCTGTCTGTCATCACCCAGCCCACGCTGATCGCCAACGGCGACAACGACCGCATGGTCCCGTCCGTTCTGTCCGAGGACCTGCACCAGCGGATCAAGAACAGCGAGTTGATCATCTACCCGAACTCTGGACACGGCGGCATCTTCCAGTACTGGCAGAAGTTCGCCCCTATCGCCGCGAAATTCCTCGCCCCCTGACCCGCCGTGCGCACACCAAGAGAACGGAAGGGCATGACGATGAGCGAGACCATGACGATTAAACCTGACGTGTCGAAGCATTTCACCTCGTCGATCCTGCTGTGGATGCGCACCGACAAGCCACGTCAGCAGGGCATGGACCGATGGAAGGGCCCGCACTCGGGCATTATCTCCGCCACCCCCGGACTGTCCGAGTACCGGCAGATCCACCTCGCCGAACACAACCCCGGGCGCTGGCCCGCCATCGAGGGCGTCGAAACCACGATCCCCGAGGATCGCAAGATCGACGGCATCGCCGAAGTCACCTTCGAGAACGCGCTGTCCCCACTGGCCGGGCGCAAGCAGACCGCGCTCGCGTTCGACGACGAAGTCAACATCTTCCGCCGCACGCTCCTGCACGCCGGCCCTCCTCGAACCTCCCGCTGGTATGCCGTCGCCCCCGGCGAGAAGACCGGTTCCCGGGCCATCATCTACCTGCGTCACGCGAAGGACGAGGGCACGGTCGGGTTCCACAAGTTCCTCAAGAAGGAGCTCACTCCCGCGCTCATCGCCACCGGAGAACTGAAGGAGCTGCGCACCCAGGTGTTCCTACCGTGGAACGAGAAGACCTGGGACACCCCGAACGTCGCCCACGACAACCCAAAGGACCAGCACCTGCACGCGTCGGTGATCCTCGGCTTCGCCGACGACACTGCCCGCGACGCGTTCTACACCACCCATGCCCCGGGCCTGTCGACCTTGCTTGCCCCGCACGTGTCGGCGATCCACGCCTACGACGTCGCCACGGCCCTCACCTACGTGAAGGACAGTAGGATCCTGCCGCGTTACGAGGAGTAACCCGCCCACATCCAGACGATCCAGGTGGTCCCATGGGCCCGGCAAAGCCGTCGTGTGATGAGTGTGACCTGCGGATTCGTGGTGTCACGCGCCGATCGGCGGCTGGATGGAGGGCAGACACGGCGCCGTCGGTGATGATGCGAGTGGATGTGTACGTCGCGTGGCATGCGCCGAGGGACGAGCCGGCTGCTCATATTGAGTTTCACCTGCCCGTACGTCAGGACGTGCGACCAAAACAACGGGGGTGAGGCCGCGTTCGTCCTCGGCGGTGAGCATCCCGTCGTAGTCCGCTGGCCCCCTGAACTCGCGCGCGGATCAGAACAGCGTGTCACGCACCCGCAACGGCCGGTACCCGGTCGGGCCGAGCTGTGCGAGCTCGGCGTCGATATCGACCTCGATGGCACCGAAGAAGTTGATGTTCTCGCTATGTGCCGGCGAGATGTGCGACAGCACATCCTCGTCGATGCGGCGGCCCTCGCGGCGCATCTGGTCGACCGCGAGCCCGTAATACTCTGTGGTCCACGCGATCACCGCGTTCGTGGCCAAAGTCAGGCACCACGCCTGTTCGGTCTGGGCTTCCAGGTGGCGCGCCCGGAAGGCGCCTTCGTGGGCGTAGATCAGGTCGCGCTTGAGCGCGTGGATCGACTCGCCCTTGTTGAGCTGGCGGGAAATCTTGCGCCGATAGTCCGGATCCGACAGGTACCTGGCCGCATATATCGTCCGCCGCATCGCGCCGTACCTTCAAAGCAGCGGCCAGCGCATTTTGCCTGGTCGACGCGGATAACTTGCCCACCAGCAGCGACGCGGTCGCGTGCCGACTTCAACAACCCGGCCAGCCGCAGTAGGTCGTCGTAATGCTCGGCGATCAAGTCCAGATTCAACTTTCGGGTCAGCAGCGGCCCCGCAGTAGGGAACCGGGCCTCGGCATCGGAACGTGAGCCCGGCCGGTACAGAGTCACCCGGCCCCAGATCGCGGATGTGGGGTGAGAGCTGCATGCCGAGCAGATCGAACAACGCGAAGTTCACCAGCGTCACCCCATGGGTGTCGGTGGCGTGCTCGGTGATCGGAAGATCCGTTGCGTTGCCCAGGATCTCGTCCAGCACGTAGTGCGCTTCACGGCGAGTGGTGACGATGACCTTCGTGCCGTAGGTGGTGTGCTGATCGGTGACGTGGGTGTAGGTCGACAGGCCTTCATCGGCGAACCATTGATTCGCCACCCGAGCGGTGGTGGACTTGCCACGCGTCGGGAACCGTTGCCTATCAGAGGAAGACAATGTGCCGGAACCGAAAGAGCTGGTCAACGACAGTCGTTGGTGGTACCCGATGATCGCCAGATTCGCCGCCCGCAGCGTCTCCTCCCGCACATACCATTCCGCTGTCCAGGTCAAGATGTCGTAGGAGATGCCGGACGCTTCGGCCATGTTCGTCAGCCCGAGGTTGGTGGAGTAGGCCAGAAGGACAGCGATCAAGTTCCGTTTCAACTCCGGCGTACGGGTCTGCTTACCGCCGGCGTGGGTGAAGCAGTCCAGGTAGCCGGTGCGCTTGTCCCGGGGAGTCATGCTCCATCGCGCGCGCCAGAAGGAACTCGTCGAGTTGCTTCAGCTCCATCGCGCTCGTCGGGCGCCACCCCAGATACTGCGCCACCAACCGCAGATGCTCGGTGCGCGTCTGCGCCCGCTTGCCGTACGAGCGGATGATCGACGCATCCACCTCCAACTGGTCCGCCAGTCGCGCCACCGCAACCGGTGGCGCGTCGGCCACCCGATCCGGCACGAACCCCAGCCACGGCAGCGAACACAGCGCCACCGACAGACCGAGCCGCTCCGCCGGGCCACGGCCCCGCCCCGGCGTCACGAACGCGATATCGGCCGGAGTAAGCGTGAAAAACCGGAACAACTCCTCGCGGCTGATATCGGGAAACTCCCGAAGACGCGCCAACTCCTCATCCGCGAACACCTGCGTTGCCACGAAACCTGACCTCCAGCACACCGATCGACGTCATCGGATGCCAAGCCAAGCACCAACCGAGCCGATCCGCAGCCCGAGCTGCTAGGTGGCATACCTGCTGGTCAAGCCATTTTCGTTGTTTTTCGCGCGATTACTACCGAAACCCCTACAGCGGGTAATCGGATTCGATCACCAACCGCCCACCTGAAATTCGCAGGTCGTCCGCGTTCCCAACTTCAATGTGCCCCGCCGGGGACGCCGACCTGCGACCACCTTTTGCCACAGGCATCGGCTCAGTTCCGCTACCGCAAAAACGGGGGGTAAACGCGGGGCCAGACATGAAAAAACAGGTCAGGCCCGGTCTAAGACCGGGCCTGACCTGCTAATTTTGTGGAGCTAAGGGGACTCGAACCCCTGACCCCCACACTGCCAGTGTGGTGCGCTACCAGCTGCGCCATAGCCCCTGGTTGATGCTGACAGGTTTCCCTGACTGCCTGAACGAAGTTACACCACGGGCGTGGTAGCGACCAAATCGCCTTGATTCGGGGGTAGCGGAGGGGGTGGAGTGGTCGTAGAATCGAACATATGTTCGATAGCGATGATCTTTCGGTGGTGGACTTCGGTGCCGTTAGTGATGAGGGGCTTATCGATGCTCTTCGAGCGGCGCATGGGGCGGCGGCGGCCGCGCAGGCGGCGGAGGTGTTCGCGGTCCGGGAGTTGTATCGGAGGCATCGGGCGGACAGTGCGGATCCGGGGCCAGGTGGTGGGGAGTTCGCGGCTACGGAGGCGGCGGTGGCGTTGCAGGTGGATGAGGGGACAGCGGGGGCACTGATCGATATTGGTCTGGCGCTGGAGGATTCGTTGCCGCGGACGCGGGAGGCGTTCGCGGCGGGGCGGATCGATCTTGCGAAGGTGCGGGTGATTGTGGACAGCACGCGCGCGGTGGCGCGTGAGGTATTGGAGGATTTGGAGCCGCGGCTTCTGGAGGCGGCGGGGCGGACCAATCCGGTGCGGCTGCGGCAGGCGGCTCGGCGGTGGGCGGCTCGGCTGGATCCCTTGGGCACCCAGCGGCGACGGGAGCGGCGGCAGGAGGAACGGGACGTCCGGCTGCGCGCTGTGCAGGACAGCATGGCAGTTTTCGATGGGCTACTGCCCGCGCCGGGGGCGCAGACGGTGGCGATGCGGCTGCGGGAGATGAGTATGCAGGTGTGCGCGGCGGATCCGCGGACGATGCCGCAGCGTCGCGCCGATGCGCTGGTCGCGCTTGCCGATGGGTCGGGACGGTTGCGGTGCCGATGCGAGCGTGGCGAGCGGTGCCCGAAGTTCGGGGTGCCGATCGAGCGGCCGCGGCGGGCGTTGATTCAGATCGGTGTTCCCGCCGATACCCTGCTCGGGATCCAGGATGCGCCCGCGTTCCTGGCAGGTTATGGGCCCATCGATGCGGCGCTGGCGCGCATGCTGGCCGAACATGCCCGCTTCCAGGTGATTCCGGAGCAGTCGGACGCCGAAGACTCATCGTCCCCCGAGGGGGCGGCACAATGGCGGCCCGCGCCCCGGCTGGAGCGCGAAGTCCGCGCAGTAGACGGAATCTGCCGATTCCCGGGCTGCGCGATGCCTGCCGCCGAATCCGAACTGGACCACAACCACCCCTTCGACCACCAGCGACCAGCTCGCGGCGGTCTGACCGCACGGACCAATTCGGCCGTGCTCTGCGGTCGTCATCATCGTCTGAAGACGTTGGCGGACAAGGAGAAACTCCGTTGGAAGGTCTGGCGTGCGGACCTGGACCGCTTGCAGTGGACCGCACCGACAGGCGACATCCACACCACCGTCCGCGAAGGCGCTCGATACCTCTTCCCGTGCACGGATATCGGCGCACCCACCGCCCCGTACACGGGCGTCCACCGATCCGAGCCGACGGAAACGCCACTCCTCGACCCACCCGCAGCCCTCCCCGATCGCCCCACCGCCGAGGACATGGCGTACCCGCTCAACGGCTACGTCGTCGTCCACGGTCAGCTCCGCCGAATCCCGCCCGAGGACGAAATCCCCGATGACAGAACCGAACCCGCCCGAAACCGTGCGCACTGACAAGTGCTCGTCGCCCAGAACATCACGCCGCGACCGAGCGGCTCGCGTCATCGGGACGATGCCCTGTTCACAAGGCCTTACCAAACCCGCCGAACCATACGCACCGACCACTTCGTCGCCCAGAACGCCGCGCCGCGAGGAGAAATTCCACGCCATCAGGACGAAGCCTTGCTCACAGGGCCATACCAAACCGCCGAACCATACGCACCGACCACTGTTCGTCGCCCAGAACGCCGCGCCGCAACGAGCAATTCCGTTCGCTCGATACGGAGCCTTGTCCATAAGTCCCTCGATGGGCAGCTGAATGACCGCGTCGCACATCAACAGGTCGCACATTCGGACCGAACAGCCCCTCATAGTTCAACAGCGCACACACGGACGGACCGACGAACCCTCGCCGAGCACAGCCGCACACCCAGACCGGACGAACCCTCGCCGAGCACAGCCGCACACCCAGACCGGACGAACCCTCGCCGAGCACAGCCGCACACCCAGACCGGACGAACCCCTCGCCGAGCACAGCCGCACACCCAGACCGGACGAACCCCTCGCGGATCAACAGCCGCGCACCTGCCGGACGGCAAACCATCGTCGCGGGCCCCGACCGCTCGCCGACCTCATGCGCCGCCGTCAGCCATTCCTGAGTCAATATTTCTTCAGGACGGAACAATCGTCCTGACCACGTGACGTCCTTGGCGCATTGCTCGCTCATGCCGACCGGACGGATTCCCTAGGGCCCCGATTCCGACATCGTGCCAGGCTGTCGGCCATATGCATGATTCAGTTTGCATGCTTTGGAGGTCGAATCTCATCTCGCCCGGGTCACCGGATGCCCAGCAGTGGGAAACTGCCCAAGCAGTTGTTTCCCGAACAGTGATGCAAATCACGGTCGCTCGCTACATTGTTTCCACCCGGCTAATCGTCCTGAACTGCGGATGGTTCAGGCTTCTGCGAAACGCCGTGGCCAGAAAGGCATCTCGACCATGAGTTCGACCACGACTGCGGCCCCGCCGACCCTGATCACCGGGTTGTGGCAGCGGAAGCTACCGCACTATCCCGATACCCCTGCCCGCTCCTGGTACTTGGCCGTGGTGGTCATCGCCTCGATCGCCCTCTACTACCAATTGTTCGTCACCGGCGCGGTCGGCAATGAGCTCATCGCCTACTTCGATCTCTCTTTCGCGTACTTCGTGTGGATTTTCATTATCGGCGCCGCGTTCGGCGCGGTCGCTTCGGTGCTCGCGGGTGTGCTCGATCGGTGGGGGCGGGCGAATATCGTCGCCTACGGCGTGGTGATCTGCTCACTGCTGACACTGTTCGCGGTACCCGCGACGACCTCGAAAGAGGCCTACCTCGCCGTCTACATCCTGGTGAGCATCGTCGAGGGCGCCGTCCTGGTCGCGACACCGGCACTGATCCGCGACTTCTCACCACAGCTCGATCGCGCGTCGGCGATGGGTTTCTGGACGCTCGGACCCGTCATCGGCGCCCTTGTCACCACCCAGATCTCCACGCGGACCCTCGATGCTCACCCGGACTGGCAGTTCCACTACCGGCTGTGTGGCGTGATCAGTCTGGTCATCGCCGTGATCGCGGTGGTCGGACTGCGTGAGCTCAGTCCTCAACTGCGCGACCAGATCATGGTGTCGCTGCGTGACCGGGCGCTGATCGAAGCACGGGCCCGCGGTATCAATGTCGGTGAGCTGGAGCAGGGACAGTGGCGAAAGATGCTGCGCCTCAACATCGTTGGATCGGCCCTTGGAATCAGCCTCTTCTTGGCATTCTTCTACACGATCGTGTCGTTCCTGCCGGTCTATATGGCCACGAACTTCGGCTTCAGTCCCGCCAAAGCGAACGCACTCGGCAATTGGTATTGGACCGCCAACGCGGTCGCTCTCGTGCTGGCCGGTATCGCCTCGGACAAACTCAAGGTGCGCAAGCCGTTCATGATCGTCGGTGCGCTCATCAGCATCGTCGGCATGTACGTGTTCATCGGCTACACCGACAAACCCGACACCGGTTACTACGCGTTCGCAACGGTTTTCGTGGTCATCGCGGTCGGTACGGGCATCGCCTACTCCACCTGGATGGCCAGCTTCACCGAGACCGTCGAGGCCCAGAACCCGGCCGCGACCGCCGTCGGGCTCGCGGTATGGGGCGGCACCCTGCGCGGTGTCGTCACCGTCGTCTTGTTCGGTCTGCTCATCGTGGTGAACGCGGCGGGTCCACTGGTCAACTACGGCCCCAGGCTCCAGGAAATCCAACACGAGTTCGGACCGCAGCTGGCAACCATCCAGCAGGTCGGACCGGAAACCCTTGCGGCACTCCAAGCCAACCCCAACGATCAGGCCGCGCAGCTCGCGGCGATGACGAAACTGACCGGCGCCACAGCTGCCGAAATACAGACGGCAGCCGGGCTGAGCATGAAGTACCCGCAAGAACTCGCGACGCTGCAAGCGATCGAACCCGCGACCACCGCGGCGCTCGCGGCCAACCCCACCGATGCGAACGCCGGGCTCGCGGCGGTCGGCCAGGTAGCCAAGAAGTTCGCGATACCGGTGGACCAGGCGATCGCCCGCCTGACCGCCGTCCAGCAGATTCCACCCGCCGATCTCGCGGTGGCCGCGAAGGTGGGACCGGCGCTCGCGCAGGCGGCGGCGAAGCTACAGGCGGTCGGCACCATCCCCGCCGACGACCAGGCGTATCTGGCCGAGCACGCCACGGAAGTACAGCAGGCGCAAGCCGATTCACCCTCCCAGTGGAAGCGCTGGTGGTGGGTCTGCCTTATCGCGCAGGTGGCCTTCCTGCCGTTCATCTTCCTGATGGCCGGACACTGGAACCCGAAGAAGGCCGCGGCCGAAGCCGACGAGCACGACAAAATCGTCGAGCGCGAACTCGCCACGCTGTCGACACCGAGTGAGGTGTAGTTCGAGCGACCTGCAAGCAGTACCGGATCGGGCGTCGCGATGGCGTCGCCCGAGCCGGGCGCTGCGACTATCGGTCAGCGGCCCTCTAGATAGCTGCTGGCCAGACGGGTTGGGGCGCAAGCCAACCAGCCTTCGATCATGAGCTCTTCCAACCGCTGCACGGTGGTGAGGTTCAATTCGACAAGGACCGCGGCGTAACCATCGAAGTGCGGGATGGTGAACACGCCTGGGCGCTCCTCGGCGAGCACGGCTTCCTTGTCATTGAGATCAGCGAGCCGCACCGCGAGGATCGGCGGCTCCGGCGGCACGGCATCGCCTAAACGCTTGATATCGGCCTTGCTGAAGGGTCGTTCCCACGCGAAAGCCTTACCCGCGACAGACCACGTTCGGTAGTCGTAGCGCAAGCCTTCGGTAACTTCGGGGAGCTGAAGAGCGATCTCAGCGGCATCATCGAGGGTTGCCACCCGTACGACGCTAGTCGATTCGGGCGATCAGCGTGCGGCCTCGACAACCCACTCTTCGTTATTGACATCCAGTTTGGTCTTACCGTCGAATACCGAAGGCGTTGCCGCACGCCCGTCGAGCAGTTCATTGAGCTTGGCCAGCGTGCCCTGAGCATGCGCACGCGCGGCGTCGACCTTCGCGCCCGAAGCGATGCACTCGGCCACCTGATCGGAGGCGCCCACCTCCCGTGCCACCGCGGCGAGTTCCTCGTTGCTCAGGTCCGAGCCACCCTCCTTCGGCTGCTTGGTGGTGAACAACAAGGCGTGGAATTTCGAGTACACCGGACCCGAACCGGCCTCGGCGACACACTCGTTCGCGGCGATCGCACGCGTCGAGTAGTTCTTGCTTCCCGACTTGGATTCGAGGAAATTGACCAGGTGATAGCGCAACGCGAGGGTGCCTTCGTCCTGCTGCTGCGCGATTTCCTGACCGTAGACGCGCTCCATCGAACCGCAGCCGGGGCACAGCGGATCGGCATACACATCGAGCGTCTTGCGCGCGTCGGGGCGGCCGACCAGGATCACGCCGTCGGGCTGCACCGCCACGACCACCGCCGCGTTGTGCACCGGACCGTATCCGTCGTTGCGCACGGCGGTTTCGTCGCGACCCCATCGCAGCGCCAGGATCACGATCACCACGATGAGCGCGAGAGCCACGCCACCGAGGGCATAGGTGGTCTTGCTCGACATCGGTCGTGGGGTGTAGTTCGAACGCGATTCGCTCACCCCGAATACTCTGCCGCAACCGTCCGCGTCGACCCGCGCCGGGTGCGAGCGCGTGTCCGTCAGACCTTGGCGCGGCCGTCGTCGAACAATCGCTCGGTGGCATCATCGCCGCACGATTCCGCCGCGAGGTGCGCGAGCTGGTATTCGCCGTCATCACAGGGCACACCGCTGATGTGGTCAGGCTCGGCGACGCGGGTCCGCGGCTGCAACGGCTCCGGCGTCAGCGCCCACACCACACCCGCGACCGCAAGCAGCGCACCGGTGACCGAAAGCGCGACACCGTAGGAGACGTGCTGCGCGAGCGCACCGATCGCGACCGGACCGATGACGGTGCCGAGATCGGCCGACATCTGGAAGCCCGCGAGCACCGGCCCGCCCCGCGCGTTCGGCCCGATCACATCGGCGAGCGCCGCCTGCTGCGTCGGGCTCAGCATGCCGGAACCGAGCCCGGCCACGACCGAACTCGCCATCAGCCACAACAGATTCGGCGCGAAACCGAGTCCGATCGTGCCGACCGCGCACACCAGCGATCCCGCGATGAGGAACGGCCTGCGCCCCCAACGATCCGACAACCCACCGGAGATGAACAGCACCGCGACATTGCCCGCCGCGAACACCGTCAACGCGACACCGGCCATCCCCGGCGGCTGATGCAGCACCTCGACCACGAGCAACGGCACCAACGCCATCCGGACGCCGAAGACCGCCGCGCCGTTGGCGAAGTTCGACCAGAGCACCGCGCGATACTCCGGGCGCTCCCAGCCCTGGCGGAAGGTCATCACCCGCACGGCTCCGGTCGCTTCCGGCGCGGCGAGGTGCGAATTCCGCAAGCTCAGGTAGACGGCCGCGGTCACCGCGAGCAGCGCGGCCATATAGATCAGGAATGGCGCCCGCAACCCGAGTCCGGCCAGCGCACCGCCGACCAGCGGACCGCTGACCGAGCCGATCAGGAAGCTGGTCGACCACAGCCCGGACACCCGGCCGCGTTGCGCGGGCGGCGAAAGCCGAATCACCAGTGCCAGTGAGGAAACGGTGAACATCGTCGACCCGATGCCGCCGACCGAACGCAAAACCAGCAACTGCCAATAACTCTGGGCCAAGGCACTCGCACCCGTCGACACCGCGACGATCAGCAGGCCGCTCACATACACCGAGCGCTCGCCGAGGCGCTGCACCAACCGCCCGCTCACCGGGGCGAACAGCAGCCGCATCAAGGCGAATGCGCTGATGATCGCCGATGCCGCCGCGACACCGACCCCGAAACTGCGCGCGTACTGCGGGAGTACCGGTGCCACCAACCCGAATCCGATGGCAATGACGAAGGCGGCCCCGACCAGCACCCAGATCTCGATGGGCAGGGCCTTGGATCTATTACTCACCGGACAGCGCCTGCCCCACCATCTCCTCCGCGGCGGCCTGTACCTGTGTCAGGTGCTCGGCGCCGAGGAACGATTCCGCGTAGATCTTGTACTTGTCCTCGGTACCGGACGGGCGCGCGGCGAACCACGCGTTCTCGGTGGTCACCTTCAGCCCGCCCAGCGGCGCGCCATTGCCCCTTGCCCGGGTGAGTACCGCGGTGACCGGCTCGCCCGCGACCTCCTGTGTGGTGATCATGTCCGGAGTCAACTTCGCGAGCAGCGCTTTCTGTTCCCCGGTGGCCGCGGCGTCGATCCGCGCGTAGGCGGGGCTGCCGTAGCGCTTCTCGAGTTCGACGTAACGGGCCGACGGGCTCTGGCCGGTGACCGCGGCGATCTCCGCGGCGAGCAGTGCCATGAGCAGGCCGTCTTTGTCGGTGGTCCAGACCGTGCCGTCCATCCGCAGGAACGACGCGCCAGCGCTCTCCTCGCCACCGAAAGCCAGGCTGCCGCTGAACAATCCGGGCACGAACCATTTGAAGCCGACCGGAACCTCGTGCACGTCGCGGCCGAGCACACCGACCACCCGATCGATCATCGACGAGCTCACCGCCGTCTTGCCGATCTTGGTCAGCGCGTCCCAGCCCATCCGGTTCGCGACGAGGTATTCGATGGCGACCGCGAGGAAGTGGTTCGGGTTCATCAAGCCGCCGTCGGGCGTGACGATGCCGTGCCGGTCGGCGTCGGCGTCGTTGCCGGTAGAGATGTCGTAGTCGTCCTTGATCGCGATCAGCGAGGCCATGGCGTAGCGCGAGGACGGATCCATCCGGATCTTGCCGTCGCTGTCGAGGGTCATGAACCGCCAGGTCGGATCGACGAACGGGTTGACGACCTCGAGCTCGAGGTCGTAACGCTGGCCGATTTCCTCCCAGTAGTCGACGCTCGCCCCACCCATCGGATCCGCGCCGAGCCGGATCCCCGCGCCGCGAATGGCGTCGAGGTTCAACACATTCGGCAGGTCCGCGATGTAGTGGTCGAGGTAGTCGTAGCGTTCGACGCTGGTCTCCATCGCGTGCTGCAACGTGGTGCGCCGGATGCCGGCCAGGCCGCCGCGCAATAGTTCGTTGGCACGGGCGGCGATGGCATCGGTGGCGACGGTGTCGGCGGGACCGCCGTGCGGTGGGTTGTATTTGAAGCCGCCGTCGCGCGGCGGATTGTGTGACGGGGTGACCACGATGCCGTCGGCCTGATGCCTGGTGCCGCCGCGATTGTGGCGCAGCACCGCGTGACTGAGCGCGGGAGTCGGGGTGTACCGGTCGCGGGCGTCGATGATCGCGGTCACGTCGTTGGCGGCGAGCACCTCGAGCGCGGTGGTCCACGCGGGCTCCGACAACGCGTGCGTATCCCTGGCCAGATACACCGGACCGGTAATGCCCCTGGTGGCACGGTATTCGATGATCGCCTGGGTGATGGCAAGGATGTGCGCCTCGTTGAACGCGGTGTCCAGGCTGGAACCTCGATGCCCGGAGGTACCGAAGACGACCTGCTGCGCGGGATCCTGCGCATCCGGGATGCGGCTGTAGTAGGCCGTCACCAGATGTGCGATGTCCTCCAGGTCGGTGGGTCGCGCGGGTCGCCCGGCTCGATCATGGGCCATGCTCGGGTCTCCCTTCCGGATCGGCTGCGCCCGGCTCGTCATCAGAATCATGTCCACAACCACTGTGTCGCGGACGCCGCGGCGAAGACCGCGACCAGGCAGGCCACGACGCTGATCACGACGTTGCCCACGGCAAAGGCGTAGGCGCCGTCGATAACCAGCCTGATGGTCTCGTAGCCGAAGGTGCTGAACGTGGTGAACGCACCGCAGAAGCCGGTACCGGCAGCAGTGAGCAGCCAGCTGTTCGCACCCGCGCCGACCAGACCACCGAGCAACGCCGAACCGACAATGTTAACGGTCAATGTGCCCAGCGGCAGCAGAGATCCGAAACGTGCTGCTACAGCACGGTCTATCAGGTATCGAGCGGGTGCGCCGAGCATGGCGCCGACGACGACGAACACAACGTTCATCGACGCACCCCCGTCGGCTGCCAGACGGCGACCTCGGACAGCGTGACGTTCACCTCGGCGAGCATGTCGGCATTCTGCTCGACGAACGACCGCAGTCGTTGGGCTTCATCGATGACCATCACCTGCACGGGTAGGTGTTCGGCCAGATCGAGTATCCGGCTGGTGTGGATGCGCGAGGAGGCGCCGTAGCCCTCGACTCCACGCCACACACTCGCGCCTGCCAGTCCGGCGTCACGAGCCCGCTGCACGATCGCGTGGTAGAGGGGGCCGTGTTTCCACTTGTCGTCCTCGTCGAGCAACACCATCAGTCGTGCGGCCTGCATCCACTGTCCCGCCGTCGGACGCGCGCCCGCCGGTGAATCACTCATCGTCCGACCCCCTTCCGTCGTGCCGTCATGTCCGTCGAGCCCGTCCGGTCAGCCATCGCGCCGCGCCCATTCCGAGCACAACCGCGACCAGCGCCGCCACCACCGTTCCCCCCAGGTAGCCGAGCGCCTCGACCGTCGCGCCCGATTGGAGCAGTCTACGAACCTCGAGGCTGTAGGTGGAAAAGGTGGTGAAACCGCCGAGCACGCCGACGCCGAGGAACGGGCGGAGCAGTCTGTGGGCTACCCATACTTCGGTAATCAGAATCATCAGAATTCCGATCGCAAAGCATCCCATGACATTGATCGCGAAGGTCGACCAGGGGACGTGTCCCGGTCGCGGCGGCCACCACACGCCGATGCCGAAGCGCAGCATGGCGCCGATCGCGCCGCCGAGGGAGATCACCACTAGCGCCATCGGTTCGACGGCAGGGGCCTCGGTCCGCTGACCCATGCGTTGACCTCCTGCCGAGCCGATGCCACCGGCGCAATGCTATCGGCTCTACCGTGCGCTCGGTTTGTCCGGCACGACGCCACGAATAACGAACAGCACCGTTCGTTGACATGTGCGCACCTACGACGTACGAATGCCGACCGAGGTTCCACCCAACCCTCTTACAGACTGAGGTCGGGAGCGATGCTGGCGGCACGACGAGCAGTACCCACGATGTACCGGGAGACGGCGAAACCGCGCCGACCCGGGCTACAGCAACTGTTCGGCAGACGAAATCCGATGACCTCCGGTGGCAGCCGATCGCCGCGACGGCTCACCATCGTCGCGGTATCCATCACGGCGGCGAGTGCCACCTATCGCCTCGGCGGCCGTCTTGATGGAATGCGCGCCGTCGCACAGCATCTTCAACGTCAGTATGCAGAGGAGGGGCCGGCGCTGAATCTGCTGCTCGCGCGCGGGTGGGCGCTCGCGGTCCCCGATCATCCGGAACTGCTGAGGTTCGCCGGACACAGCGTTCACCGGACACAGCACAGCGCCCGCGTCGAAATGACGCGGGCGCTGTTGCTTTTCGATACTCAGTGCGCGAGCACAGGCTCTCCCTCGGAGGGAGCCGGAACCGTGTTCGGCATCAGGAACGCGGTAACCGCGGCACCCGCGACGAAGATCGCCGTAGCCCACCAGAAGCTGGTGGTGTAGCTCTCGACCTGGGCCTGCGCCACGGCCAGCGGTCCGGGCTGGTGCGAGGACAGGAAGTCCGTCGCGGCCGACGCGGCAATGGTGCTCAGCAGCGCGGTACCGATCGAACCACCCACCTGCTGGCTGGTGTTGATCATCGCCGAGGCGACACCCGCGTCGTCGTGGTGCACACCGGACGTCGCGCCCTGGAAGGCGGTCGACATCGCACCACCGAGGCCGAGACCCATCAGGACGAGGGCAGGCAGGATGTGCGTGACGTAGCCGCTGTCCAGGCTGATCTGGGTCAGCCAGGCCATACCCGCCGCGGCGACAAGGAAGCCACCGGAGATGACGATCTTCGGACCGACCTTCGGCAGCAGCAGCGAGGGCGCGGTGGTCGAGGACAAGACCATGCCCGCGACCATCGGCAGGAACGCGAGACCGGTCTTGATCGGCGAGTACCCCATGCTCAGCTGCATGTAGTAGGTGAGGAACAGGAAGATCGCGAACATACCGATACCCATGACGAACACCGTCAGGAAGGATCCGCCACGGGTGCGGTCCAGCACGATCCGCAGCGGAAGCAGCGGGTGCGCGACCTTGGTCTCCAGCCACACGAACACACCGAGGAGTGCGGCGCCGCCGATCAGGAAGCCGAGGGTGACCGGGTTGGTCCAGCTGGTCGACTCGGCGTGCGAGAAGCCGTACACGATGCCGAAGAGCGCGGCGGTCACCACGAGGGTGCCGGGGATATCGAGCTTGGGTCGCTGGGCGACCACATGCTTGGCGAGCAGCAGCACCGCGCCGATCAGTGCGACCGCGGCGAAGGCGAGGTTGACGAACATCACCCAGCGCCACGAGGCCCATTCGGTGAGCATGCCGCCGAGCAGCAGGCCGATGGCGCCGCCGGTACCCGCGACCGCACCGAAGATGCCGAAGGCCTTGGCCCGCTCGGACGGTTCGGTGAAGGTGACGGTCAGCAGCGACAGTGCGGCTGGAGCCAGCAGCGCGCCGAACACACCCTGCCCGACGCGGGCTGCGACGAGCATTTCGAAGCTGGTTGCCGCGCCACCGACCGCGGAGGCGCCTGCGAAGCCGATCAGGCCGACGATGAAGGTATTGCGGCGACCGAAGAGGTCACTGAGTCGTCCGCCGAGCAGCAGCAAGCTGCCGAAAGCCAGCGCATAACCGGTGACCACCCACTGGCGGTCGCCGTCACTGAAGCCGAGATCCTGTTGCGCCGCGGGCAGCGCGATGTTCACGACGGTCGCGTCGAGCACGACCATGAGCTGTGCGACGCCGAGGACGGCGAGCACCCACCAACGCAGTGCGTGCGAGCCACGCCTGCCGTTATCCGTTTTCTCGGGGGCGGGTGCCCCACGGTCGAGCGCCGTAGTCATGGTGTCCCCTTTGTCTCATGTCTTGATGCGGAGAACCTTCCTCCGCTTACGAAAGAAGCTACCATGGTAACGGAGGCAATGCCTCCGCTTAATCCCGATACTTGTTAGGATGTGGGTGTGAATCACGCCACGGCCCTCTCTCCTCCCCGGCGCTTACGGGCCGATGCCGCGCGCAATCAGCAGCGGATCGTCGATGCGGCGCGCGAACTCTTCGCCGACCACGGACTCGAGATCACCCTCGATGACGTCGCCGAACGTGCCGGCGTCGGCGTCGGTACCGTCTATCGGCGTTTCGCGAACAAGAAGGAGCTGATCGCCGAGGTCTTCGAGCAGAACATCGCCGAGTTCGGCGACGCCGCGGACGCCGCCGTCGCACATCCCGACCCATGGCAGGGTCTTGTTCGGTTCTTCGAGTACGCCTGCACGCACCTGGCCACTAATCGCGGCTTCAGCGAAGTAATGCTCGAGCTCGAGAACGACATGGAGCGTTTCGCCGCCGTCCGCGATCGACTCAAGCCGACGGTCGCCGCCATCATCGACCGAGCCCGCGACGCAGGCGCCCTGGCCCCCGATGTGCAGACCTCGGATTTCTTCGCCCTTATCCACATGGTCGACGCGCTCGCCGAGTTCTCCAGACCGGTCAATCCCGATGTCTGGCAACGGTATATGGCGATCGCGCTCAACGGGGTGCGTGCCGATTCCATGCCGAGGCAGCCGCTCAACGTGCCCGCTTTGACCGATGAAGAGGTCGAGCTGGCCAAGTCCCACGTCTGCTCGGGTCGCAAGAGGTAGTCGCAAAAACCGACTAGAAGTAGCGCGTGTCACAGACAATCCCCTACAGTTGGACATATGACCAACTCGTGGGTGAACTGGGCGGGCGACCAGCAATGCGCGCCCGCAGCGGTCGCCGCCCCGCTCGACACCGATGAGCTGGCCGAGATCCTCGGCCGCGCCGCATCGACCGGACAGACTGTACGCGTCGCCGGTGCGGGCCATTCCTTCACCGATACCGTCCTCACCGACGGCGTACTGGTGAACCTCGCGAACATGAATCGAGTCCTCGACGTGGACCGGACCACCGGTCGCGTCCGAGTCGAGGCGGGCATCACCCTCAACGCGGCGAGCAATGCACTGCACCCGCACGGGCTGGCCTTCCCCAACCTCGGCGACATCGACGCGCAGACCGTCGCGGGCGCCACCGCCACCGCCACCCACGGCACCGGCGCCACACTGCAAAACCTTTCGGCCGCACTGCATTCCATCGAACTGATGCTCGCCGACGGCAGCCAGGTGGAGCTCAACGCCGAATCCGACCCCGAGGGTTGGCGCGCCGCGCGGGTCAGCGTCGGCGCACTCGGCGTCGTCACCGCCGCCACCTTGCAACTGGTTCCGTCATTCGTACTCGAGGGCATCGAACGGCCGGTCCCGGTCGAAGACATCCTCGCCGACCTGGATTCCTACGTCGATGGCAACGAGCACTTCGAGTTCTACATGTTCGCGCACAGCCCGCTGGCCATGACCAAACGCAACAACCCCGTCGACCTGCCCGAGCAGCCGCGTAGCAAGGCCGCCGACTGGTTCGCCGACATCCTCATGTCCAACTACGCCTTCGATGCGCTGTGCCGCCTCGGCAAATGGCAACCGGGCCTGGTGCCGTGGATCCATCGTGGCGCCGCATACGCGGGCAGCTACCGCCGTCAGGTCGACCGCTCGTACCGAGTGTTCGCCTCTCCCCGCCTGATTCGCTTCACCGAAATGGAATACGCGATCCCGCGCGAACACTCGGTCGCGGCGATTCGCGAAATCAAGGAACTCTCCGCGACATTCGATACGACGATGCCCATCGAGGTCCGCTGGGTCGCGCCCGACGACGCGTTCCTCTCCCCCGCAGGCGGTCGCGACACCTGCTACCTCGCCGTGCACCAGTACCACGGCATGGACTTCGAGCCGTATTTCCGCGCCTGCGAAGCGGTCTTCGACCGCTACAACGGCCGCCCGCACTGGGGTAAGCGCCACTTCCAGACCGCCGAAACCCTCCGGCCGCGCTATCCCGACTGGGACCGCTTCGCCGAAGTCCGCCGCCGCTTCGACCCCAAAGGCCGCTTCAGCAACGCCTATTCGACACGGGTACTGGGCAGTGTTTGATTTGCGGCGGCCGCGAACGTCGTTCGTAAGACTCGCTCCCTGGTGGTCGATTGCCGAGTCAGCGCGGCGGTCGATGTACCCGGGCAACTCGCTTGCGAGCTGACCGTTTCCCGTCGACACGCTTCTTGTCGACGCGCCTGGCACCGGCCCGCTTCTCATCGGCCCGCTTCTCATCAGCAAAGCGCAGTTCCAGCGTGACCGGAATGACCTCGACCTCCAGCGCCTGACGCAGCCGGGTCACCGCGTGGCCGAGAATTTCCTCGCGCAGGTGCACCACATCCGCGTTCGGCTCCGCCGTCACCACCAAATGCAGCTCCGGGGCCCACCGCGCGCCTGCCAACCAGGCCGACGCGGATCGCACGCCGGTATAGCTTTCGATATCGGCGACGACCGGGTCGGCTGCTGTCGAGGATTCCAGCACGGTGGCGCCCGCCGACGGTTCGTCGGCAAGCTGCCATGACACCGAGCGTGGCATCCGGAACAGCTGGGCGAACAGCCAGCGCAGGCACAGCAGTCCGAGCACTATCGCGCACGCCGCGGCCGCCCACAGCACCCATGCCGGTGGCGCTGCGGTGCCGGGCACCAACCGCCGGTCCTGATCCACCCAGCTCAACCTGCCGTAGTGCGCGGCAACAGTCAGCCCGCCCGCGGCGAGCAACAGCAGCCCACTCGCCCCGATCAGTGTCCGGTTCAACGCGGCCGGTCGATTGATGCGGCTCATCACGTCATTCCCGTCGTCGTGGTCCTGGTCCCCAACGCCGTTCTCGCGGACTTCTTCTTCGAACGACGCACGGCGGTTCGGACCCGTCGTACCGGCGCGGGGCCGAGCTCCTGGATGCGTCGGGTGACCGTGTCGCACACCTGCTCGGCCAGGCCCTCCGACTGCCCCTGATCGGTCCGCGCCGATACCTTGACCACTTTGCGCCGCAAACGAATCCGTGCCGAGGTCACCCCGTCGACGGTGCCCGCCGACCACCGCAGCGTCGAGTGCAGACCGGCCCTTGTCAGCCCGGCGCGCACCTCGTCCTCGGCCGTCAACGGCAGCACAACGGCACGGCCGGGCAGGACCGCGAGCATGAACAGCACCGCACCGAGCACGAGCGCGACAACACCAGCGATGAGCACCGCGGCATCGGTCCACGCCAATCCGTGCAGCTCGTCGGCGACGCTGTCGTAGGAGACGAATTCGTGTGCGCCGACCAGTCTTTGCACGAGCGAGACCAGCACCGCCGCACACGCCGCGAACACCACGAGCGCGATCACGATCGCGGGCAGTATGCGGCGCGGCCTGCGGATCACGGGATCCTCGTTGCCACGGCCACTTCGGCGTTCAGCGCGGAAACCACGATGTCCACCCTGCTCACCGCGAGCCCGGTGAGTTCGGCCGTGCGCCGCACGAGATGCTCGCGACACGCCTCGGAGACCCGCGCGACCGGTAAGGGATACCGCACCGGAAGCCGCACATCGAGCGCGGTGAGCGCACCGCTGACCCGAGCATCCACCTGCACGTCCGGGTCGACCCCGGCCACCTCGCGGGCCGCTTGCGCCGCGATCCGCCCGACCGCGCGCCTGCCGACGGTGGTGACTCCCGGTAATTCCGCGGCGGCGGCCTCCACCGCCGCGGTCAACGCTTGCCCCGCTGCTGTGCCGACCGGACCAGCTCGGCCGGATCGATCTCGCCGTCGAGCCAGCGGCCGATCAGCAGGCCGAGCGCGGCGAAGACCAGCACGATGGTGAAGGCTCCGAATCCACCGAAGGCTGCGGCGAATCCGAGGGCGAGGCCGATGGCCAGGCATATCTGGGTGGCATTCACAACCGTCTCCTCTACTCGGGATCGCTTGTTACTGCACGCGGCTCGGTGCGGACAGTTGGCCGTCGTCATCGTCCTCGCCCGGGATGTACACGTCGTTGACGTTGATATTCACCTCGACCACATCGAGCCCCGTCATCTGCTCGATCGCGGTGATCACATTGCGCCGCACCGCACGCGCCAATTCCGCTATGGCGACGCCGTATTCGACGACGAGTTCCAGGTCGACAGCGGCCTGCGTCTCCCCGACCTCGACCGAAACACCCTGCCCGATACTGGCCGAGGCCCCGGGGATCCGATCGCGGATCGCGCCGAAAGCCCGAGCGGCTCCGCCACCGAGATCGTGCACGCCGCGCACTTCGCGAGCGGCGAGACCGGCGACCTTCTGCACGACAATGTCCGAGATCGTGGTGGTGCCCTGCTCGGTCACCAGCGCGTTTTCCTTCTTGGCAGGCGGGTTGGTCGCGGATTTCTCGCCTACCGCCGCCTTGTCGTTCGCCCCGTCCTTGTCGGTGGTGGTCGACGTCATGGTTCCTCCTGATTTCCATTGGATACAGCGGATATCGGACCTTCTGCTATCTCGACACCCGCACCGAGCAGGTCGTCACGGTCGGTGTCAGGTGAGCTCGGTAACCTCCAAATCGGCTAGAGCGGCCGCGTCGAGCTCGGTGACCACAAGACGCAATGCGGCTGCGGCCCACTCGGTTTCGGCGAGCACGGCACGAATCGCCGCGTTTGCCCGCTCGAGCAGCGGCGGTAGCGGCAATGCCGAGGAAACCAGCCTGACCTCGATCGCCGCCTGCGCGAGATCGATGGCATAGCCTCTGGCGTCGCCCGGCCACCAGACCGAGTTCGAAGGGCCGATCGGCGTCGCGGGCCGCAAACCGTCGACCGACTCGATCGCACCGACGATCGCCTCGATCATCTCCCCCTGCACCGTCACATCGGCCACCTTCATGTTCGCTCCTGCTCGATATCGAGGATCGCGACCGTCACCTCGGCCACGCTCTGCCCGGTCTGCTCCAGCACCGTCGCGGCGACCTGCCGCTGCACCGCCCGCCCGACGTCGCCGGCGTGGGTATCCGCGGCGATCACCACATCGACATCCACCCTCAGCGCACCGCCCGTGCTTCGGCGCACCCGCACCCCTTCCGTGGGCGCTGGGTCCACCTCTGTCCACCGGTGCCTGCCCGCGCGAACCAAGGTGGTGAACAAGCCGCGCACACCCGGCTCGAGCCGCGTCACCCCGATGGTCGCCGCCGCGGCCCACGCGGCAACGGCGGCGACCACCTGTGGTTCGACGACCGTTACCGACGTCGGGCCCTCGGTCATCGGTTGCCCTCCGCGTTGTCCTCGTACACATCGGCGACCGTCAGATCCAGTCGCTCCACTACCAGGCCCACCCGCGCACCGAGCGCGGCGGCGATCCGTTCGCGCACCACCGGCAACGCCTCGTTCACCCTGGCCATGCCGAACCGCACCGCGACAGAAAGTTCCACCTCGACAATCCGCTCACCGTCCGGCCCTGTCCCGACGCCGCGCACCCGGCAATGCCTGGCCCGCACGCCCGGCACCGAGTCGGCCGCGAAGCGCAGCACCGCCGCGACGGCCTGCTCGCTGATCTCCACTGCGCCCGGCAGCGGTGTCGACAGCTCGAGCATGTGCCCGCGCCGCATCTCGGCGCGCACCGCGGACATGATGCGGCCGACCAGATCCGGCGGCGTCGGATCCGGCTCATCGATCAGTTCGCGAGTCACCGCGCGCAACGCAAGCAGGCTGTCACGGGCGTCTGCGCAGTGCGGGCAGCTCACCTCGTGCTCGTCACCGAAGCCCGCCTCGACCGCGTCGAGCCGTTCCCAGACCTGTTCCAGCGCGCGACCGCAAGGCAGCGCGTAATCCTCTGCTGTCTTTTCGTTTATCGCCATGGCTTCATCACCTCGGACAAGTGGGCTCGCGCCCTCGCTATACGACCGCGTACTGCTGTGGCATTCGCGGCGACAATGACACCGATCTCCTCATAGGACAGACCGTGCACTTCCCGCAGCAGCCAGCAGGCCCGCTGTTCGGGAGTCAACTCTTGCAGCGCCTCGGTCAGCGCCGCCATTTGCGTGCTCACCTGCACGGCGTGCTCCGGCCTTGTGTCGGTGCGCGGCGATTCGGCGGTATCGAGGTCCACATCGACCTTGGGGCGACGCGCGCGAATCACGTTCAGACAGCGGTTGGTCGTCATCCGGTACAGCCAGCCGACGAACGCGGCGTCATCGGTGAGTTGATGGAGTCTGCGCCACGCGTTGAGAAAGACCTCCTGGACCACGTCTTCGGCCTCGGTCCAGTCGGCGAGCATTTTCGAAGCAAGACGGAACATCTGCCCTTGGTAGCGCAGAACTAGCTGCTCGTAGGCTCGCACATCGCCGTCGCGGACGCGACTGACCAGAGTCGCGTCGTCCGGCGAGGTCGCGGGCACCGTACTTGCCGTGGTCACAGCACCTCCTCCACCACTCGACGACTAGACACCGCCCGTCGGCCTATCGTCACGATGGATTATGGCGTGATCGTTGTCTCAGTAGTTGCCGGATGCTCATTTGGATGCGGCCGTGTCCCCTACCGATGAGCGCATCCGTCCCGGCTGCGCCCGATACGCGGCCGCGCGTCGGCCGTGTAGTGCGGCGAACCACGAGGCCCCCTTCGAGATGCCAAGACGGTGAGAGGTTGGTACCCTAAACGTCTCACGCTCTTGCGCAGGTCGATCAAAGGAGATCGCAATGTCGGCGTCCGTCGCAGTCGAGACCAGCGGCCAGCACCCGCTGCCCGCCCGCCGCCCGATCGAGCCGGGCACCCGGATGTGGGACGAGACCGGACTGGTCACCTTCTCACTGACCGCCGGGTCCGCCTTCCTGATGCAGACTATGGAACCGACCATCTCCGCGGTCGTCGACGAACACTCGACCTTCCGCACCGACCCGATGGGCCGCGCCGTGCGCAGCCTGGGCTCGGTGATGATGTGGATCTACGGTGGCGACGAAGCACTCGCCGAAGCCGATCGCCTTCGCGCGATGCACGCCTCGCTCAACACCACCGATGCCGCGGGCGTCCGGCACAAGGCGCTGGCGTCGGGACCGTGGGCCTGGGTGCTGCACACCGGAACCTTCGCCTTCACCGAGGGTTCGAAGTACTTCGCCCGCCGCCCGCTCACCACGGCGGACAAGGAGGCGTACTACCAGGAAACGGTGCAGCTGATGCGCAACTTCTCGGTAGCACCCAAGGAGATTCCGGAGAACTACGCCGCATTCGAGAAGTTCTTCGAGGACATGGTCGACAACCATCTACAGGCGACCGACACCGCGCACGACTACCTGCGGGTGATCCGATCGGTCGCACCGCCCGCGCAGTTGCCACGTGCCCTGCGACCGATCTGGCGGCGCGCTGTGGCACCGGTCGGGAAACTCCAATACTTCTTCACGGTCGGAACCACCCCGGAATCCGCCCGCCGCAAGCTCGGCCTGACCTGGACCGCGGCCGACGAACGCAAGCTGCGGAGACTCGGGTGGCTGATCGGCCGCACGGTACCACTGCTCCCGGAACGCCTGCGCTACTTCCCGATTGCCTACGAGGCCCGTCGCCTCGAACGCGACCGCGTCCGGCTGCGAAAGATCATCGACCTGCGCCCTATGTGAACGTAGTCTTGCGTGCGTCACGGCAACGGCCCGTGGGTAGCCTACCCGGCTCCCTCGGGCCCTTTCGTGTGTCTACTATCGAGACATACCCGAAGCGCTGCAACAACTCTCGAACACATTGATGATCGAATTCGGCGGCACTGCGGGTGCCGCAACCCGGTGAGCGTGCATCCGGCCCCCGCGCGCCCTGGTATACGTATCACGCACACTTCGGCGCCGTTCGGGCGTCCCGACCGGCTCGAACCACCCACGTCGCCCGACCTCGCGTCCAGCATCGCTGGATTCACCCCTTCGAAAGGTATTCCCGCACATGGCTCACAAGCCCAGCGTGCTGTTCGTCTGCGTCCACAATGCGGGCCGATCGCAGATGGCCGCCGGATTTCTCAGCGCGCTCGCCGGTGACCGCATCGAGGTCAGGACCGCGGGCAGCGCACCGGCCGATGCCATCAACCCGGCGGCGATCACCGTCATGGCCGATGCGGGCATCGACATCTCCGGCCAGGCGCCGAAAATCCTGACCGTCGACGCGGTCGCCATGTCCGATGTCGTGATCACCATGGGCTGTGGTGACGCCTGTCCGTTCTTCCCGGGAATCAGCTACCGGGACTGGGTGCTGCCCGCCCCCTCGGGCGAGGACATCGCCATCGTGCGCTCGATCCGCGACCGGATCCGCATTCTGGTGGAGAACCTGATCGCCGAACTCATTCCGGCCACCGCGAGTTGATCGTCGCTAGCAACTGCTTGCAGGTCGCTCGAAACAGCACCGTCGCTAGCGACTGCTTGCAGGTCGCTCGAAACAACAGAGCGTCCGATTTGTTCAAGACCAGCCATGCCGCGGGGTCTTAAGCTGCGGATATGACTCCTCAACTCGACTTCATCGGCATCGTGGTCAGCGATATGCCCGCCACACTCGACTTCTACCGACGCCTCGGGCTGGTCTTTCCCGAGGACGCCGAGAACCAGCCGCATGTCGAGGCCACGCTCCCGAGTGGGGTGCGCCTCGCGTTCGACACCGAGGCCGTGATCAAGTCATTCCATCCCCAGTGGCAGCCGCCAACGTCCGCGGGCCGCACCGGCCTTGCCTTCCGGTGCGCCGACCCCGCCGAGGTCGACCAGGTCTTCGCCGAGCTCGTGGACGCCGGCTACCACGGCGAGCTGAAGCCATGGGATGCCGTATGGGGACAGCGCTACGCGTCGCTGGCGGACCCCGACGGCAACGGCGTCGATCTCTACGCTCCGTTGCCGACCGCTCCATCCCCCGCTACCGAGTGAGCAACTCGCGCAACGGCATGCCCGCCAGCTCGCGCACCTCGCGGGCCAGGTGCGCCTGATCCGCGTAACCGGTGCGGGCCGCGGTGTCCGCGAACGGCACCCCGCCGCGGGCCACCGCAAGGGCCCGCTGCAATCGCAATACCCTGGCCAATGTCTTGGGCCCGTACCCGAACGCCGCGAGTGACCTGCGGTGCAGCAGCCGCGCACCGAACCCGGCAGCTTCCGCCGTCGCCCTCACCGACCACCCCGCATCGAGGGCGAGAGCGATCCGGCGCAGGACCGGATCGGGCGGTTCGGTCTCGGCCGCGCGCCGCAGCACCAGCGCCTCGAGAGCGGCGGCCTTATCCGGCGCCGCGTCGATCTGCTCGGTCAGCCGCCGAACCGTCGCCGAGGACCACAAATCCGCGAGTTCGACACGCCGATCACGCAATTCGTGTGCGGGTACCCCCAACAGCGCGGGCGCGGTACCCGGAAAGAATCGAATCCCCGCGAAACGGGTGCCCACCGACACAGCGGGTCGGTAGGCGCCGGTGTCGGGGCCCGCGACCGACAGCGTGCCGCCGGCCCACAGCAGGTCCATACACCCGTCGGGCAATACCGGCAGCTCAAGGTCATCGCCGGTAACGGTACGTGTCCACAGCACCGCACCGTCCAACCGCGACGGCCGCTCGCGATATCCGATGGCCACCGTTGCCTCAACCACACTTCGAGGCTACCTCCGGCCCGCGGTGGCCTCAGTGCGGGCTGAGTCCGCGAGGTACGACGCGAATGTAGTCGATGTCGGTAGCGGTTATTTTGGAATCAGGATCCTTACACCCGACGGTGACGTCCGCGGCGGGCGGCGAGGAAAAGGTCCAGATGGTCATCCAGTCTTTGCCGTCGAAAGATTCCTGTTTTTTCACATCCGAGGAGCGGAGATCTTCGTTTCGTCCGGTGCCGTCGGTTACCGTGCAGCGCAGGCTCGATGAAGCGGGGCCCCACTCGGCGGGCACTTTGATATCCATGACCGCGTCGGCGGGTATGACTACTTTCTCGTTCTCTCCCAGTGTTATCCGCATGCCGCCCTCCGGTTCGGCAATGTCGCTCGGGTCGGGAGTGGCGGTCACCGGGTTCGCTGTCGAGGCAACTGTCGACGTCGCCGCGGAACTCGACGATTTGTCATCGGAGCAACCCGCGACGGCTACGACCACAAGGGCGGACGCCGTCATACAGATCAGTTTCACAGGTCAAACCTCTCTTCGCGCCCACTTACCAGGCGTCGGTATGGATCAGCGATCGAACAGAGCATGACAACTTTTAGGTGAATGCAGACTACATGGCATGAAAGTTGGCAATTGATCGGCAAATAGAGTCGGTGCGGCCGAGTTCGGATGTTCCGGAAAACCACGGTGCTGTCGCTCCGATAAATATGACGCGTAACCACAAGCCCTCGACGAGAATTCGTTCCGCCCGAACATGTTCGGTTCAACCTCGCGCCGCGTACCTCCGCCTGTGCTCCGGCCGTGCGCGGTGATGGGAAAGACTCGTCCGGCGGCTCCCATTAGGATCGCCTCGACCGACGCCACGGCACAGGGAGCGCAATGGAATTGACCTACCGCGACATCAAGGCAGCCACCGACCGCGTCACCGGCCGGGTTCGACCGGTCGCCCTCGCACCAGGGGATCGCCCGGCGGGGACCGCGTCGGGCGAGCTGTGGTTCGCGCTCGAATTCATGCAGCACACCGGCACATTCAAGGCGCGTGGTGCGCAGAACTTCATCCAGGCGCATCGAGAGGAGGGCACGCTGCCCACGGCCGGGGTAACCATCGCCTCCGGCGGCAACGCGGGCCTGGCGTGCGCGTGGGCGGCACAGCAACAGGGCGTGACCGCGACGGTGTTCCTACCGACAACGGCGCCCGCGGTCAAGGTCGACAAACTGCGCGGCTACGGCGCGCAGGTACGGCTGGTCGGCGACCAGTACACGGACGCGCTCGGCGCGTGCCTGGAATACGCAGAAACCAGCGGTGCGTTGCTGTCACACGCCTACGACAATCCACTCATCGCCGCGGGCGCGGGAACCCTGATGGAGGAGATCCACCACCAGCTCCCCGGGCTCGACACGATCGTCGTCGCGGTCGGCGGCGGCGGATTATTCGCCGGGATAGCCACGGCCGCCGACCATTACGGCATCCGCACCGTGGCGGTGGAGCCGGAGAACTGCTGCGCCCTCCGTGCCGCGATCGAAGCGGGGCAGGTCGTCGACGGCCCGGCCGACTCCGTCGCCGCCGACTCCCTCGGCGCCAGGCGCGTCACCGAGCTGGCATTACTCGCGGCGCGGCACTACGACGTCGAATCGCTATTGGTCTCCGACAACGAGATCATCGCCGCCCGGCACGCGCTGTGGCACGACCGCCGCCTTGCCGTCGAGCACGCCGCCGCGACGGCACTCGCCGCCCTGACCACCGACGATCAACGCCCCGGCCGGGCATACCGGCCGGGCCCGGACGAAAGGGTCTGCGTCGTATTGTGTGGCGCCAATACCGATCCCACAGACCTGATGAGGTAGGCGTACCTCCGCCTTCGCTCCGGCCGTACGCGGATCGAGGACGGACTTCGCCCGGCTACACCTGTTCAGGCGTACCTCCGCCTTCGCTCCGGCCATGCCTGATCTGAAGACAGGCTTGGCCCGGATTCCCGCGGTCAGGTCCCGATTACCGCGTTCATGATGGTGCCCGCGCTGGTCGCGACGACACCGCCGATCATGGCTCCCGCCACCATCTTCGGCGACTGGAGGCCGCCGCCGGACCACTTCTCCCACGCGAATCGGCCACCCGCGTAGGTGATGGCCGCAACGCCGGACAACAGTACGAACCAGGTCAGGTAGCGGACCATCTTCAAAATCTTGTCCGAGATCGGGGGCGCCTCTGGAGTCGGGTTCGCGACCTGGGCGAGGACTGTTCCGTACATGTCTTGTGCCGCAGCGAGAATCATGCTCACAGTCGTACCCCTCTTCGAATGCCGGTTCTGCTGTCGAACGCCTGAAAAGTGCCGCCGACGTAGCCCGTCTTCGATCCGCGCATGGCCGGAGCGAAGGCGGAGGTACGCCTGATTGGTGCTGTCGGGCGTAGCCCGTCTTCGATCCGCGCATGGCCGGAGCGAAGGCGGAGGTACGCCTGATTGGTGCTGTCGGGCGTAGCCCGTCTTCGATCCGCGCATGGCCGGAGCGAAGGCGGAGGTACGCCTAGCTAGATGATAGCGGGTCATTCCGAGAAAGATTGCGCAGCAATCTGATTCGACCCATCGCCCGAGGACGCGCCGGTCGGACGCGCGCAAACGGCCGGTCGGCGTCGAACACTCTTGCTTAAGCATACGATCGGACGTATTCTTTGTTCATGACTACCGCGATTCTCCCTTCGGCCGAAGAAACCGATCCGTACTGCCTGCCTCCCCTCGATGCGGCGGCACTGCTCTTCGACGCGCCGTGGCGACGATTCGGGGTGCTCGGCGACAGCCTCTCGGCGGGCATGGGCGACCCGACCCCGGGGTACGCGACCATCGGTTGGGCCGACCGCGTCGCGGACACACTACGCAGGGTGCACCCGGACCTGGCGTATCTCAATACCGCGGAGCCGGGTGCGACGACGGCCCGAGCGCTAGAGACCCAGGCGGCCCGCATCCGCGCCTTCGCGCCCGACCTGCTCCACGTACCCTCCGGCGCCAACGACATCGTCAGGCGCACCCCGGATTTCGATGACATCGAGAACACCATGCGCGCGGTCTACCAACTCGCGGCAGGCACCGGGGCGCAGCTGATGAGTTTTACCTACGGTCAGGCATATGTCGTCGCGACCTTTCCGGATTGGGACGAGCGGGTGCGAACGGTCAACGACATCACCCGCCGCCTGGCCGCCGAATACGGCGCACTCGTCATCGACATGTGGGACCACCCGATCAATCATCGCGCAAACCTGTTGAGCGCCGACGGCATTCACTTCTCCGTATCGGGCCAGGCGGTGCTGGCCGCCGAGGTCGTCAAGAAGCTCGCACACCAGCTCGGAAAGCGGGTGCCCGAATGACCTCGGACAAGCGCCTGCTGCGCGGTGCGAGGTCTCGCCAGATCGTGCTGCGCCAGGCGGTCGACACCGCATCGCTCGACGGGCTCGACAGGCTGAGCTTCGGCAAGCTCGCCATCGACACCGGCCTGAGCAAGGCAGGCGTGCAGACCCTCTTCAAGACCAAGGAGATCCTCCAGGTTGCCGCGGTCGACCACGCACGTGAGATGTTCATAGACGCGGTGATTCGCCCTGCCCGCACGCAACCACACGGGACGGCGCGGCTGCGCGCGCTCATCGAGCACTGGATCGTCTACGCCACGACACCGCTGTTCGCGGGAGGCTGCTTGCGCATGGCGAACATCGCCGACTTCGACAGCCACCCCGGCCCCGTTCGCGACGCCTTGGTCCGCGACCAGAACGATTGGGTCGCCACCATCTCCGCCGAACTACGGCACGCCATCACCGCGGCCGAAATCACCGACCTGGATACCGATCTCGCCGCCTTCCAGATCGACGCGATACTCGGCGCCGCGAATATCGCACTGCGGCTGGGCAACACCGATGTCGTGGACAAGGTGCGCCGCGTCGTCGAGAGCTTCCTCGTGGCACCGTCCTAGTAGAGCCCGGTCAATCATGGTTGGCACGGGTTCGCTGGAGCACGATCCTGGTGCCGTCGCCGGTCAAGACCAACGTGTCCTCGTCGGCTTCCCAGCTCGGGGCGAGCAGTAGGAATTCGCTCAGCCAGCTGTCCTGCCGTGTCAACTCCGCCGAGCAGGTGAGCACGGTCGAGAACGGCGACCTGGCTTTGATGACGCCGCTGTCGGTGTCGACGTCGAACAGCACCGTATTGCACCCCGCGTGTGCCGAGAGTCTGCGGGTCTCGGCCACGAACCACAGGGTGATCCGGGTGCCGCCGACTAGGTATCTGCGGCGGCCTCCTTCGGTTACGGACAACGAAACATAGCGGTGGCCCCAAAGATTGGAGTCGGTCATCTGCGGATCAGCCCTTACTCACGATGTATATCAACCATTCATCGTGAGCCGGGTGTGGTCAACCCGAAACGGGTCGGTCCACTGAACGAACCGATCAGCGAAGATTCTTCTCGATCTCGCGGGCCGCGTGCGCCACCAGGCTCGGAAGGTTCGGCGGAAAGCGTGGCACCACCGACATACAGCCGATCGCGGCTGCGGTCGCATGGTGTTTGATCGCCGCTGCCGCACAACAGATTCCGGATATCAATTCGTGGCGATCGACCGCGATCATGCCGTCGTCGGCGATGGCCCTCCCGATGCGCCGCCATTCACCGGCCGAATACGTCGGCGGCGTCGGCACTCCGTCGGTCCGCGACGCTAGCAGCACCTGCACCATCGCGGTCCGGAAGGCGAGCTCGGCCTCGGACTCGGCCGCGATGAATACCTCCGCGCCCTTGAAACCGGCGATCAGATGCACCTCGTCACCCTCGAGAACACACACTGCGACAGTCGCATTGGTCAGGGCAGCCAGCGTCCTTCCCGGCCGCTGCGCGGCTTGGCGCAATACCGGCGCGGCCTGCCACTGCCGACCCAATTGCGCCATTCGAGCACCGACGAAGTACCGCTGCTCCACCCGCTGCACCGCACCGAGCGTGACCAGCTGCTCGGCAAGCCGGTACGCCGTCGCCTTCGCAAGCCCCGTCGTGCGTGCGAGTTGCGAGAGACCGCAACCTTCCGGAGCCGCCGAAATCGCCTGCAACACTTGGAACCCGGCCTCGAGCACGCCGCGTCCCGCACTCTCGGTCTGCGCTTCTGCGACCACCGCGCCAGCCCTCCTCGCTCAGCGCGCCACAGTATCGACCAGGCTCCCGAGCGGCCCTGCGGCCACCACAGAATACGCCTGAACCACCCCGATCCAGACGCACTCGGTTCATCACAGCTGGAGATCACGCCGCGCGTGGCCGATTCGACTGTGTCCATGCTGAACTGAAGCTTCCCCAATGAGCTGAGGCGCCGAATTCAGCGCACCAGAAGCACGACCTTGCCGGGACCTCGACCGGTTTCGCTCTCCTGCTGAGCGGCGGCGGCCTGGTCGAGCGGAAAGGTCCTGGCCGCTCCGGGGAGCCGGAATTCCCCCTTCGCGACGCGCTCGGCGACCTGCGCGGCGAGTTCGGTGGGACGTTCGGCGCCGCCGGCACTCGTGAAAGTCACGCCGAGCTCGAAAGCCGCTGGATCCGCGATGGTCACGATGCGATCGGTACCGCCGCGCAGTTCGATAGCAGCAGGCAGAACGCCATGGCCCGCGGCATCGAACACCGCATCGACACCCTTGGGCGCCAGTGCGCGTACCCGGTCGGCGAGACCGTCGCCGTAGGTGGTCGGGATAGCGCCGAGGGCGCGCACGACATCCTGGTTGGCCGCAGACGCGATGCCGACGACGGTGACGCCATCGGCGACGGCGAGTTGCACCGCGATCGAACCAACGGCGCCCGCCGCGCCGTTGATCAGCAGGGTTTCACCGGCGTGCAGCTGCAACGACGTCAGCACATTGCTCGCGGTGGACACGGCGACGGGGAGCGCGACGGCATCCACCCAATCCAGCCCCGCGGGCTTGCGGGCGACAGCACCGCTCAGCGCGTACTCGGCGTAACCACCGCTGCGCGCCCATCCGAACACTTCGTCACCGACCGCAACCTCGGTCACCGACAGGCCGACCGCGTCGACCACCCCGGCGACCTCGCCACCGGGATACTGCGGAAACACCGGATCACCGAAGGTCAGTGTGCCGGAGCGAATCTTCCAGTCCGCCGGATTCACCGCAGCCGCACGCACGGCGACGCGAACCTCTCCCTCCCCCGGCTCGGGGATCGGGACATCAACGATCTTCAGCACCTCAGGACCACCGAACTCGTCGAACGCAATCGCCCGCATGTCGTATGCCTCTCTCCGATTTGCTGTTGATGTCCACCCTAAAGCTCCCGATCCGATCAGACCGAGCACACCCCGAGAACTCATCGGTTGCGAACAGTCCTGTCTATGTGCCGGAATCCATGTTCTCAGCTTCCACACAGCACGCCTCCGCGATACTCGGCTGATGCATCCCCTCGGCATCTTGCACGGCGCCATCGTCGACGCCGTCACCGAACCCGCGGCAAAGGATGTCGCGCTCACCGAACTGGTCATCGCGGGAGCCGCGCTGACCGCGGGAGCGGTCCAGGCGGGCCGTCGATATCTCTCAGCGGCGCTGTATGTCTGCGGATTGCTCATCGCGTTCGCGACACTCGCGATCCAGATATCCGACAACGGGTGGCTGACCGGCGGCGATGGGTCGACGCACAGCTGGTTCATTGCCCATCGCACACACTCGGCGGATATCGCGGCACTGGTGATCACCGATCTCGGCAGCCCCGTCGCGGCCGTGACACTGGCCGTCCTGATCGGGGCACGGGTGTCGTGGCGCGCGCAAACCGCGCTCCCGGTCGTCGTGATGGTCGCGACAACCGGCGCCGCTTGGGCGGTCAGCACCACGATGAAGCTGTTGGTCGGACGGGCGCGCCCACCGATCCAGACGCAACAGGTTCTCGAGACGAACTACTCGTTCCCGTCCGGGCACGTCACCAGCACCTCAGCGGTAGTCGGCATAACCGTCGCCGTCCTGGCAATCGGGCGTAGCCGACGGGTCCGCGCGCTGCTCGCAGCCGCCGCGGCCCTACTCATCACTCTCGTCGCGACCACGAGGCTCTACCTGGGCGTGCATTGGCTCACCGATATCGTCGCGGGAGCCATCCTCGGCACGACTTGTGCGATTATCGGCGCGACCGTGCTGTACGCACTCGATCAGCGCCGAATATCCCTCAGTGCGGCCGATGCCGCGTTTTCGGATGCGGACAGCCCCAATGAATCACTTGCCCAACGCGCGAGCTAGCTGGCCCTTCGTCATCTTCGAGCGGCCTTCGATACCGCGCTGCTTCGCTTCGTTGTAGAGCTGGTCACGCGTGGGCCCCTTCGGCCCTTTGGTTCCCGATCGCAAGCCACCGCGGCGTTGCGCCGACATGTCTTCGGTCGAGGATCGACTCGCGGTCTTGGTCTTGCCCGCTCGAGCGCGGTTCTTGTTGACGGTGCGGGCGGCGATCTCCTCGGCACGATCGGTGTTCGTGCCCCGATCCTTCGCCGAGTCCTTGATGTGCTTGTACTGCCGCTCGTCCTTGTTGCTCCACTCCTTCGGCATGTCCACACCTCCTGGACAGCGAGTACCCGGGCAGCTTCGGCTAAACATGTCGGCCGACCTGACACCTGCGATCGGGAATCGTCACGCTGCGGGTGGCGTGATCGTTGCCTCACATCCGCGTCCATGCCGTTTCGGGATATCGCCGTGTCGTACCTGTGATGCGCCACCAAGGCGTGACGGGTACGGAAGGTTCGACAATGGATTCGAGCGACCGGGGTGTGCAGAGCGCCCGCGAGGATAACGGTTTGGTAAACCGGGCGACTGGGTATAACAACAGCATGACAGTGACGAGGAACCGAACTCACCGGATCGCCGGTGTGGAGCGGGGATCGGCACTGCTGGCTTTGGCAACCTGCTTCACGTTCACCGCCGGCATCGCCGCGATCACCCAATCTTTGACCACCGCAGCAATTTCCACCCTTTGCATCGTCGCGGGGCTGGCACTGACCCTCAAAATCCTGCCCCCGAGTCGTTAGGCTCTTCCGCGACATTCGCGTGACCCCCGATCGATGCCGCGACCTCCCTCTTCGGAATACGCCGCAGCGCTTCGAGTTCCGCATAGTAGGGCATTCCCGACCAGCGTCGCTGCCCCCGAATCCTGCTGCGAGCACAGCAGGTTCGAGCAGCGCGGCACCCACGTCCGTGTTACCCACGGGTAACGATTTGTGCGTGCTGCCCGCGAGGTATCCGAATCCGGGCTACGGCCGGTCACCTGAGCTCGTTTGAGCTCGTTGTATCAGACGATCGGGCGAGGAGCCGTGAGGGCTACGGGCGCCGGTGTCGAATCGACGGCGGGGACACGAGGCTCCGGGGCCGATTTCGTGCGCCTGGTCGTGGCGACGAACAGCGCGACAAGTAGCACGCTGAGCCAGACGTAGGTGTTGCCGACCAGATGCTGCCATGGCGTCCACGACAATTCGCGCTGTTTGTCGCCGGGCATCCAGTTCTGTGGCCCGTATACGAAAGCCGCCGCGGAGACGGTGATCGCCACATACCAGCCGATCGCCTGCCGCAGCGGCAGGCGCGTGGCGTAACCGATCATCGCGAACAGCGCGGGCGCGACCCACACCCAGTGATGCGACCAGGAGATCGGCGACACCAGCAGCGTGAAGACCGCGTTGATCGCCAACGCCAACGCGGGCGCGTCGGCCGCCCGCCGCATAGCGACGACCACCAGGGTGAGTAATGCGGCGCTCAGCAACAGCCACAGCAGGGTGAACAGTGGCTTCTCGATCCCGAACCGTGCGAGTACAGCCTGGATCGACTGATTGGTGTGGAAAGACGAGCCGCTGAGCCCCGAAACGTTGCCGAGCCCGCCGAACCAATACTGGACGGATTCGTGTGGCAGCACCGCGAAACTGAGCGCAGTGGCTCCGGCACCGGTAATCGCGGCGGTCGCGGCGGCCTTGTAGTCGCGGCGGACCAGGAAATACAGCACGAAGGCCGCCGGGGTCAGCTTGATCGCGGCGGCGATGCCGATCAGCATGCCGCGACGCCACTTCGGCTTCTCGGCCAGGCAATCGGCCGCGACCAGTGCCATCAACAGCAGGTTGACCTGGCCGAAGTCCAACGTCGAGCGGATCGGTTCCAGCAACATCGCCAGCGGCGTCGCACAGGAGGCCGCCAGCAGCGCCAGCCTGCTGCCCGACTGCTCCGGCCACCGCCGCCGCGCGACCAGATACAGCGTCAGCGCCAACGCGATCGTTGAGGTGATGAAGAAGGTGAACGCCGCGGCGTCCCACGGCAGCAACGCGAACGGACTCAACACCACCGCGGCGAACGGCGGATAGATGAACGGCAGCCCGATACCGATTGTGGTCTGCGGCAGCTGCCCATACATATCGGCGCCGTCCCGCAGCGCCTCGATCCCGAGCCGATACACCTGGAGGTCGATAAACCCCCCGGTGATCTTCTGGAACGGCCACAGCGGCACCATCAGACATAGAGTGGCGAATCCCGCCAATAGTGGCGGCAACAACCACACCAAGCGCCCGAATCGACGGTTCGGTGTCCTCGGTTCGTCTCGGGTGGTCACGCTACTCATCCGCGGCAACTATACCGACAGCTCGCAACCCAGCCGAATCGGTGGCTTCAGGCTCCACCCGCGACAGCCACAGTCTCCGGCCGAGCCTTTCGTCGACTCGCGCGCTGACCGATCGCACGCAGCTGCACAACGTATCGGCTCCACCGGGCGGGAGTTCGAACCGCGCCGGTCAGCGCGCGCTCCCCGCAGTCCAGGCTGTCCTCCAACAGCGCGTCGTGCATCCAGCGATACATCAGCGGCCACGACACTCGCGCAGTACCACGCACCTTCATCGCCAGCACATGACTGAGCAGGGTGGCGCCGTCGGCCGCACGCCGTACCGAGTACTCGTGGAACCCGCGGAACCCGCGCGGCGCGGTGAAGCGGAACCGGATCCACCGACCCGGCTCATACGCCTCGACGATGTAGCGCACGGGACCGTGCCCGCCGACAGCACCGAAACCCAGCGGACGATCGAATCGCAAGGCGGGCCAGTTTTCTCGGGGCCACAGGCGGTCACGGTTACTCGCGAGGTCGTCTATCAGCGCCCCCACCTCGGCTTCCGACACCGGCAACCGCCGCGTGTGGATGTTGAGTACCGCCATCTCGACACCTCCAACTGGAATGTTCCCTCTAGAACGATTTAGAGCGTACGTTCTAAAAGAGGGATCGGTCAAGCATGAGGTCCGCTTCGAGGCGCCTTCCGTTACCGCGCTCACGATCGGCGAGAAAGTATTGCCTTGACGTCCGGGGCAAGGTTTACCGTCGATCGCATTCGAATCGGTGAACTCGACGAACCCCTGGAGATCTCATGCCGACCACACACGCCACCGCGAACATCACCGCCATCACCGACGAAAGCTTCGAACGCGATGTCCTGGAGCACGACAAACCCGTCCTGGTGGACTTCTGGGCAGCGTGGTGCCCGCCGTGCCGCATGATCGCGCCGGTACTCGAGCAGATCGCCGACGAACGCGCCGAAACACTCACGATCCGCGCCATCGACACCGACGCGAACCCTGGCGTTATGCGCGACTACCAGGTCATGTCACTGCCCACCCTGATCCTGTTCCGCGACGGTAAACCGGTACAGGCATTCGTGGGCGCACGCTCGAAATCCCGCCTACTCGCGGAACTCGATGCCGCCCTGGGCAAAATAGCATCCGCGTAATCGATCGATCGCAGAACGCCACTGTGTGGCCGTGCGTCACTCCTCGCAGGGGGTCGACCAGCGGTAGTTCACCTTTCGCTCGGCGGCAGGAGTGAGAGTGCCCAGGATTGCGAGGCGGGCGATGCCACCATCCGGGTAGATGTCGACGCGCACGTGGGTGACGGGGCGGCGCGGGACATTCGGCAGGCGGAAGCGGTGCGGGGTGTCGGGTTGCAGGGCCGTGTCGGGCAGCAGCTCGAACCACGCGGGGTCATCCAGCGGCGGAAGCGGTTCGTCGCCGTGGTGATCGATTCCGACAACGCGAGCTGATCCCGGGGCATTGAACAGCAGGTTGGTGGTGTCCAGTTCGATCATTTCCGGGAAGCCCTGGGCGGCGAGACGGATTGTCGCCCAATCATTTCCGCCGTCACGGCGGCGGGCGGTCTCCCACCCTTCTGCCTGGTTGCGTGCCAGGCCGGGGGCGAGCATGTTGTCAGGGGCGGAATAGAACATATTGGAGCATGCCACCGCGCGTGCGCCGTTCGCCAAGGCGGCGAGGTTCACGGTGAGCCCGGTGAGCAGGGCCGGATCCGGTACCACCTCGCCGTGTACGCGCAGCCGGGCCACACCGCCGTCCGGATACATGTTCAGGCGAACGTGGGTGAAGATGTGCTCCTCCGATACCGGAAACTCGTGCTTCGCATCACCGCCGATCGCACTGCGCGCGACGATATTCACCCATTCCGCGGCGCTCAGCTCCTCGACCGATGGGTAGTCCGCTGCCCGGCATGCCTCGACCGAAATGTGCGGCGGGTAATTGCCTTTGAACCAAGCCGTATCGACGACGACGCCGCGGATCACACCGGACATGCCGAGCCGGATGATGGCCCAGTCGTCGCCTGGGCCGCGGTGGCGGCGGGTTTCCCAGCCGTCGTATTCCTGCCCCTTGGGGCCGAAGGTGTGCTCCTGGAAGCGCGGTTCCCACGGATTGATGAGATTCTCGCGCTCTTCGAAGGATTCGTCGCTCGCGGCGATCACGCTCGCGCGATTGCTGCGCAGGGCCAGGTCGGGCAAGCTGGTGAAGTCTGACATGTGTTCTCTCTCAACGGTTGTCGGAAACCAAATGGCGACCAGCAGGCGGGTGCCCGTGCCACGCGACCCGGCCGCCGAGCCAGGTGGAGTGGACGACGCCGAGCAGCTCGCGTCCGCCGTACGGCGTGATGGGGTTCTTGTGCGCCAGCGAAATCGGCTCGACGATGAACGACGCCGCCGGATCGAAGGCGACCAGGTCGGCGTCGCAGCCGACCGCGATCCGCCCCTTACGACGCAGCCCCGCCAGGTCGGCGGGGGCCGCGGCCATCCATCGCACGACATCGGTCAGGCCGAATCCCCGTGCCCGCGCCGCGGTCCAGACCGCGGGCAGCCCGATCTGGAGCGACGAAATGCCACCCCATGCGCTGGCGAAATCACCCTCCTTCATGGCGGGCGGGCATGGCGAATGATCGGAGACAACACACGAGAGCACACCGTCGGCGAGGCCTTGCCACAGCGCGTCCTGGTTGGCCGCATCGCGAATGGGCGGACAGCATTTGAACGCCGTCGTGTACGCCTCCGCGGCCGACAGCGTCAGATAGTGCGGACAGGTCTCCGCGGTGATGCGCACGCCGCGCGCCTGGGCGGCCGCGAGCGGCTCGAGACAATCCGCGGCGGAGACGTGCAGGATGTGTGTGCGAGTGCCCGTCGCCTCGGCGAGCGCGATGACCTGTTGCACCGCAGCGCTTTCGGCCGCGCCGGGCCGGGAATTCAGAAATGCGCGGTAGGAACCGTCGACGGGTTCGTCCAATTGCACCGGATCTTCGGCGTGCACGATAAGCAGCCCGTCGAAGGACGCGAGCTCCCGCATCACCTTGTCGATCTCGTCGAGGGTGAGCGGCGGAAATTCTTCCACCCCGGACGGGGAAAGGAAGCACTTGAAGCCGACCACGCCCGCCTCGTGCAGCGGCCGCAGCGAATCCAGATTGCCGGGAATCGCACCACCCCAGAAGGCCACGTCCACATGACACTGCCCGTCCGCCGCCGCCCGCTTGGTCGCCAGGTCGGCAACGGAGACCGTCGGCGGCAGCGAGTTCAGCGGCATGTCGACGATGGTGGTCACGCCGCCCGCCGCGGCGGCCTTGGTGGCCGTGGCGAAACCCTCCCACTCGGTGCGCCCCGGCTCATTGACGTGGACATGCGAGTCGACAAGACCGGGCAGCACGACGAGATCGGCGAGATCGGTGATCGTGGCCGAGGGCAACACCGTGTCGTAGTCCGCCAGCGCGACGATTCGCCCGTCCTGCACGGCTATCGCGGCGGGCCGGATCCCCTCGGGCAGCGCGACGCGCCGCGATCGGATGACCAGATCATGCATGAATGCCTGCCTCATCGCTGATTGCCTTGTCTCCCAGCCAGTTCGCGGCGATGTCGCGCGCCAGCTGCTCCAGCAGCGGCCCCGCCTGCGCCATGCAGATCTCGGGATCCGGCTCGATATCGGTCAGCGCGTACGCCTGCTCGATATGGGCATGGCGCAGCTGTTCGTCGGAGAGCGCGCGCTGTCCGGCGACCGCGATGACCGGTGCCCCAGCGGCTGCCGCGGCCCGTGCCACCCCGACCGGGGCCTTACCGTGCAGGGTTTGCCGATCCAATGAGCCTTCGCCGGTGATCACCAGCCTCGCGCCCGTCACCTGCTCGGCGAAACCGAGCTGCTCGAGTATGAGCTCGATGCCCGGCCGAACCTGCGCACCCAGGAAGGCGAGCGCGGCGTAACCGACACCGCCCGCGGCTCCCGCGCCGGGCCGGTCTACCACATCGACGTCCAGATCACGCCGGACGATCGACGCGAAATGGGCGAGGCCGCTTTCGAGTTCGTCGATATCGGCCGTCCCGGCACCCTTCTGCCTCGCGTACACATTCGCCGCACCGCGCACCCCGAGCAGCGGGTTGTCGACATCTGAGGCGACTGTCACAGGAACCCTGATCATGGCACTGGCATCGATGCGGGCCAGCCTGCGCAGCGACCCACCACCCGGCGGCAGCCGGTGCCCGTGCTCATCGAGGAAGCGGACGCCGAGCGCGGCGAGCATCCCGGTCCCACCGTCGGTGCACGCACTGCCGCCGAGTCCGAGAACGACCCGACGCGCACCACGCTCGACAGCTGCCTTGATCAGCTCACCGGTGCCGAGACTGCTCGCGGTCAGCGCCATCGTGGCGTCGGGCTTGCCCGAGGTCAGGCGAAGACCCGACGCCTCGGCGAGCTCGACGACGGCGGTGTGGTCGCGGATCGCGAACGACGCGACGACCCGGTCACCCACCGGGCCGCTGACCGTCGTCGAGAACCGGGCGAAGCCCGACTCCACTACCGCGTCGACGGTCCCGTCTCCACCGTCGGCCACCGGCATGGTCACCAGTGGGATATCCGGCCGGACCTGTCGAAGACCCGCCGCCAGGTGCGCGGCGACCTGTGGAGCCGTCAGCGAGCCCTTGAACTTGTCGGGTGCGAGCACGCAATGTCCCGCACGCCACTGTTTCCTAGCCGCGCCCGGCTTCAATTGCCGCCTCCGACAGGTTCCGGTTCCTCGATCGGCGCGATCGCGGTCGGCGCGTCGGCGGCAGAGCTCGCCATGTCCTCGAACTCGTTGATGTTGTCGATTTCCAGCCCCATCGACACATTGGTCACCCGCTCGAGGATGACCTCGACGACCACCGGCACCCGGAATTCGGCCATCAGCTTCTTCGCGTCTTCCAGCGCGGGCCCGATCCAAGCCGGGTCATTGACGCGGATCGCCTTGCAGCCCAGCCCCTCCACCACTTTGACGTGATCGACGCCGTAGCCGTTCAGCTCGGGGCTGTTGATGTTCTCGAAGTCGAGCTGGACGTAGTAGTCCATCGAGAAGTTCCGCTGCGCCTGGCGGATCAAGCCCAGATAGGAGTTGTTCACCAGGACGTGGATGTAGGGGATGTTGAACTGAGCGCCGACGGCCAATTCCTCGATCAGGAACTGGAAGTCGTAATCCCCCGACAGCGCGACAACGGTGGCATCGGGGACCGCGGTCGCCACACCGAGCGCGGCGGGCACCGTCCAGCCGAGCGGACCGGCCTGACCGGCGTTGATCCAGTGCCGTGGCCGATAGACGTGCAGCAGTTGCGACGCCTGGATCTGGGACAGACCGATGGTGCTGACATAGCGAATGTCGGGTCCGAACGCCCTGTTCATCTCCTCGTAGACTCGCTGCGGCTTGATCGGCACATTGTCGAAGTGCGTCTTACGCTGCCCGAGTTTTTTCCTGGCCAGCACCTGGCCCGCCCAATCGCCGCGGTCGGCGAGCTCCCCTGTCGCCGCGAGCTCGCGGGCGACCTCGACGAACACCGCGAGCGCGGCGCCCGCATCCGAGGTGATACCGAAGTCGGGGGCGAACACCCGGCCGATCTGCGTCGGCTCGATATCGACGTGCACGAAAGTGCGTCCCTCGGTGTAGGTTTCGATACCGCCGGTATGCCGGTTGGCCCACCGATTACCGATACCGAGCACGAAATCGGATTCCAGCAGGGTGGCATTGCCGTAGCGATGCGAGGTCTGCAGGCCGACCATTCCCGCGTGCAGTGTGTGATCATCGGGAATCGTGCCCCAACCCATCAGGGTCGGCACCACGGGAACGCCGGTCAGTTCCGCGAATTCGACGAGCAACTCGGCGGCATCGGCATTGACGATGCCGCCGCCCGCGACGATCAGCGGACGCCGCGCCGCGTTCAGCATGCGGATCGCCTTCTCCGCCTGCGCCCGCGTCGCGGCGGGCCGATGCACCTCCAGCGGCGTGTATGTCTGGATGTCGAACTCGATTTCGGCGAGCTGCACATCGATCGGCAGGTCGATCAGCACCGGCCCCGGACGACCCTCACACATCAACCGGAACGCCTTCTGGAACGTGCCGGGCACCTGCGCCGGTTCGAGGACGGTGACCGCCCACTTGCTGACCGGTGCCGCGATGGAGGCGATGTCGACCGCCTGGAAGTCCTCCTTGTGCAATTTGGCCACCGGCGCCTGACCGGTGATGCACAGAATCGGAATCGAATCCGCACTGGCCGCGTACAACCCGGTGATCATGTCGGTGCCCGCTGGACCCGACGTGCCGACGCAGATACCGATATTGCCCGCGGTGGCGCGGGTGTAGCCCTCGGCCATATGCGACGCGGCTTCCACGTGGCGGGCAAGCACGTGCTTGATCCCGCCGTGTGCCTTCATCGCGCTGTAGAAGGGGTTGATCGCGGCACCCGGCAAGCCGAAAGCCTGTGTCGCCCCTTCCTTTTCCAAGATCAGGACGGCGGCGTCCACGGTGCGCATGCGTGCCATGGTCAGCTCTCTCCGTCTGTCTCGGCCCGCCCGGACAGCGCGTCCGCGACGAGCAGCAGCGCCGAATGGTCGAGCGAGCCGTAGCCCATGGCCCGTGCCGCGGCGATCAACTGGGCGGTCAGCGCACCCATCGGGATGGACACCTCGGCCTGACGGGCGGCCTGCAAGATGATGCCCATGTCCTTGTGGTGCAGGTCGATTCGAAATCCCGGCACGAAGTTGCGCGCCAGCATCGACTCGCGCTTGAGCTCGAGAATCTTGCTGCCCGCGAGACCGCCCGCGAGCACATCGAGGCCCTTCGCCGCGTCCGCGCCGAGGTTCTCCATCAGCAGGATCGCCTCGGCGACAAGGGCATACGTGCCTCCGACCACCAGCTGATTGGCCGCCTTGACGCACTGACCAGCACCGTTGCCGCCGACCAGCGCGACGGTCTTGCCGAGCGCGCCGAAAATGGGCCGCGCGGCCTCGAAGTCGGCTTCCGCGCCACCGACCATGATCGACAGGGCCGCGTTGACCGCCCCGGTCTCCCCTCCACTCACCGGGGCGTCGAGGACCCGCAGGCCCTTCTTCGTGCCCTCTTGCGCGGTCCATCGTGCGGTCTGCGGGGTGATCGTGGAGAAATCGATGTACAGCGTCCCCGGGTTCGCGTGTTCGAGGACGTCACGGAAAACCTGCTCGACGTGCTCGTCCTGGGGCAGCATCGTGATGACGATGTCCTTGTCGCGCACCGCTTCCGCCGCGCTCGCCGCGGCCGCGCCGCCTGCCGCCTTCAACTTGTCCAGGCCCGTTGGGCCGACGTCGTAACCGGTGACATCGTGTCCGGCCTCGACAAGGTGGCCCGCCATCGGGCTGCCCATGATCCCGAGTCCGACAAATCCGATCGTGGTCATTTGATCCAGTTCCAATCCAGCTCGGGGTCTTTGTATTCGAGGCCGATCCAGCCGTCGTAGCCACTCGCGGCGAGGGTGTCGAAGAGCCTGGGAAAGTCGAGCTCGCCGGTGCCAGGCCTGCCGCGGCCGGGATCGTCGGCGATCTGCACGTGGCCGATGTGCGGCGCGTAGGTCTCGATCACCTCGATCAGGTTCTCGTCCATCCTGGCCAGGTGGTAGAGGTCGCAGAGGAACCGCACATTGGGCTCGCCGGTCTGCTCGATGATCCGCACGGCGTGCTCGGCGCTCACGATCGGATAGTCCGGCGACTCGAAGGAATTGAGCGCCTCCAGCAGCACAGTGGCTCCGATGCGGTGCGCCGCCCGCGCGGCGATGCGCAGGTTCTCCAACCCGAGTTCGTCCTGCTTCTCCGGAGACTCACCGGCAATCCGGTTCCCGTAGAGGGCATTCAGCGCACGGCAGCCGGTGCTGTCGGCGATCCCGACGGCCACATCGATGTTGTCCCTGAACTTGGTGACTTCGCTCGGGACCGAGACCAGGCCGCGACCCGCCGGGATCAGATCGATGAAGTTCAGGCCGACCAACTCGACACCGGCATCAGCGATGGCTCGGACGAATTCATCGATCTCTTTGTCGCCGGGCGCGGGGTTTCCTCCGAACGGCCACCAGAATTCGACCGCGTCGAATCCGGCCCGCTTCGCCGCGGCCGGGCGCTCGAGCAGCGGGAGGTCGGTGAAGAGTATCGAACAATTGACATCGAATTTCGGGAGGTTCGATCCCCCTGCGTAGTTATTCATTCAGCTCCTTCGGCGATATTTCTGCCAGCTGCCGATCGCGGTGATGTCGATCAGCTCCGGATACGACGTAGGGGGGCGGCGCAGCACCATGGACAAGACCGAACGGCCGTCCTCCAGTTCGATGGCGCCGAGCTCGAGTTCGGGTGGCTCGGCGGGCAGCAACCGGCTGCGCAGCACGTCGAGCGGCACATCGAAGAGTTCTCCCGCGATCGAGTCGCCGCCGTCCGCGGCGGGATCGAGGCCGGGAAACCGGTCTCCGACCGAGAAGAATCGGTAGCGCGGCGCAGTTTTCACTTCGCCTGCGAACGGCGCACCGCCGAGTAGATGATTCAGCGGCCCGCCACGCATCGCGGAACCGTTCAGAAATATCAACGGCATTATTCGGGTCCTTTGTTCGAAACTTCGTCAAGTATGTGGGCAGCAGTTCGCTTGGAATAGAAGCGATTAGCACCGAGCTGTTCGCGGATTTCGGAGCGCGTTTCGTAGGATGCTCCAGCCCGCGCAATTCATTTGTCGCCACACCTGCCACGGGCACACCACACACCCCGTGCGATGGGTGTACGGCGGCGGCACGGGGTGTGCGGTGGGGAGCCCTCACCGGACCGGGACGAGCTCCCGGTGGATCGGGCCGTCACTGGTGGCAAGCGGTCGGGTCGAGCCGCCACGGCGAACCGCGACGATCTCGGCGGCGACGGCCACCGCGGTCTCCTCGGCCGTGCGCCCGCCGAGATCTAGGCCGATCGGCGAATGTAGTTGGGCGAGTTCGTCTTCCGACACCCCCACCGCACGCAGCCTGGCATTGCGATCCTCATGGGTGCGACGGGAACCCATCGCCCCCACATACGCGACCGGAAGCCGCAGCGCCACTTCGAGCAGGGGGATGTCGAACTTGGCGTCATGGGTGAGCACACACAGGACGGTGCGCGAATCCACTTGGGTACGAGCGAGATAGCGGTCCGGCCAGTCCACTACGATCTCATCGGCGTCGGGAAAGCGCGCACGGGTGGCGAACACCGGCCTGGCATCGCAGACCGTGACCCGATAGCCGAGGAAGCGTCCGATGCGAGTGACGGCAGCGGCGAAATCTATTGCGCCGAAGACGATCATGCGCGGAGCCGGCACGTGGGACTCGACGAAGAGAACGCGCTCACCGGCACCACAGCCGACGACCCGCTGGCCCGTCGATCCGGTGTCGAGCATCGCACGCGCCTGCGCGACGATCGCCTCGTCGAACGCCGCACCGAGGGTCCACCAGGTGCCGAGCGCCATTGCCGCACCGGTACTCAGGTCCCGTACGAGCGCGACAGCCTCGGTCGATCGCAGGACCGCCTGAATGGTCCCGTGCTCATCTGGTGTGATCGGCTGGATGAACACCTCGATCTCACCGCCACAGGTCAGGCCGACGGCAAAGGCGTCTTCGTCGCTGTATCCGAAGGTTTCGCGCAGCACTACTCCGGTGCGCAGTACCTCGCGACAGAGCTCGTACACCGCGCCTTCGACACAGCCACCGGAAATGCTCCCGATGACAACACCTTCGGCGTCGACGGCAAGGGTGGCCCCGGCCGGCCGGGGCGCGCTGCCGGTGACACCGATGACGGTGGCGATGGCGTAGGACTTACCCGCCGTATGCCACTGCAGGAGTTCTGTCGCGAGGTCGCGCATCGTCTTATCCGCCCAACAGGAGTTCGATGGCCGAGATGCCGAAGTAGCCCGCGAAAACCAGCGCGACAATCCAAACCAGCCAATGGATTTCATTGAACTTGCCGCGCGCGGACTTGATCACCACGTAGGCGATGAGGCCGGCGCCGACACCGTTGGTGATCGAGTACGTGAACGGCATCAGCACGATCGTCAAGAAGGCAGGCACCGCCACCTCCAGATCGGCCCAGTCGATCTTGCGGGCCTGGGTCATCATCAGCGCGCCGACCAACACCAGCGCCGGAGCGGCGGCTTGGATCGGCACCACTGCGGCCAGCGGGGTGAAAAACACTGCAAGACAGAACAGTCCACCGGTCACAATGCTGGTCAATCCGGTACGAGCGCCCTCACCGACACCCGTCGCGGATTCGACATAGACCGTGTTCCCCGCGCCGCCGCTGGCCCCGCCGACGATCTGCGCGAGCCCGTCGACGGTGAGGACCTTGCCGATGCCGGGCATGGTGCCCTTCTCGTCGAGCAGACCCGCCTCGTCACAGACCCCGAAAACCGTGCCCATGGCATCGAAGAAGCCGGTCAGCACCAGGGTGAACAGCACGACTCCCGCGACGAGCCCGCCCGCCTCGGCGAATCCGCCGAACAGGTCGAGATCGAACATCAGACCGAAATCGGGCGCGGAGAAGAAGCCTTTCGGCGACTCCGGCACGACCGGGCCCCAGGTGGCAGGGTCGATCTTCGCCAGCGAGTTGACCGTGATGGCGAGCACCGTCGCGATGACGATGCTGATCAGGATCGCGCCGGGCACCTTGCGGATGAACAACGCCAGCATTACCAGCAATCCGACCGCGAAAATCACCACCGGCCAACCCGAGAGGTGACCGTTGGCTCCCAGCGTGACCGGCGGGCCGGTCTGCGAGCCGTGTCCGACAACCCCGGCGGAGACCAGGCCGATCATCGCGATGAACATGCCGATCCCGACGCCGATGGCGTTCTTGAGACTGAGCGGGATGGCATTGATGATCATCGTCCGCAGACCGGTCGCGGCGAGCACCACGATGATGATGCCCATCAGCACGACCAAGCCCATGGTCTGTGGCCAGCTCATGTGCGGCGCGGCCTGGAAGGCGACCACCGGAACCACACCGAGTCCGGCGGCGAGCGCCAGCGGCACATTGCCGACAACGCCCATCAAGATGGTGCTCAGTCCAGCGGAAAACGCGGTGGCCGTGGTGAGTTGAGCGATGCTCAACTTATCGCCGTTGACATCCGCGACACCGCCCAGAATGAGCGGGACCAGCAGGATGACGTAGGCCATCGCGACGAAAGTGGTGATGCCACCACGGATTTCCCGGGAAACCGTGGTCTTGCGTTCGCTCAGCCGGAAGAACCGGTCTAGCGCGGACCTTCCGGCAACCGGATCTGGTGCGCTTGGCTTGGTCTGAATTTGGGTCATGGCGTGCCCTCCTCGGGGCGTAGCCGACCTACGGTCCGTATTGCCGGACCGCTCGGTTCGGGTACTGCTGTTGTGGGGTCTGTCCTCGAAGGCAGGCTGCCCCTGTTGATCAACTGCTCCGGATGATGTCTTCCGGTCGCACCGGCACACGGTTGATGTGCACGTTTCCGCCCTGCGATCGGCACGCGTCACGAATGGCCGATGCGATCGCCGGGGTCGAAGAGAGCGTGGGCGGCTCTCCCGCGCCGCGCAGCCCGTACGGGGCATGCGGATCGGCGTTTTCGAGAATCTCCAGCTTCTGCGGAGGCATATCGAGGATGGTGGGAATCAAATAGTCCGTGAAGGACGGGTTCAGCACTTTTCCGTTCTCGAGCTGAATTTCCTCCATAACTGCCAGGCCGAGGCCCTGAGCGGAGCCGCCATGGATCTGGCCCTCCAGCGACAGGCGGTTCATGATCTTGCCTACGTCCTGGACCGCGTCCAGAGCGACGACCTTGACGAGGCCGAGTTCGGTATCGACATCGACGACCGCGCGGTGCACACACAGCGCGAGCTGGGTATGGCTGTTGCCCTGGCCGGTGACCGGGTCCATCCCGGTGGTCGGGAGGTGGTGGTACTCGCGGGTCTCTTCGATGACCCCCTCATTCAGGACATCGACAATCGCCGCGAGCACCTCCCCCGTCTCCGAAACGACCTTGCCGCCGATGAGCTGTATGGCAGTGCCGTAGCCCTGTGCGACGGCGAGCTCGAGCAGTCGCGCTCGCACCGCCTCACACGCTGTCTTGACCGCACCTCCGGTCATGTAGGTCTGCCGGGAGGCCGAGGAGGAGCCGGCGTCACCGACACCGAGGTCAGCAGGGTGGATGACCACCCGTTCGATGCCGAGTTCGGTGCGGGCGATCTGCGCTTCCACGGTAACCAGGCCCTGGCCGACCTCCGCCGCGGCGGTGTGCACGAGAGCGACCGGTTCGCCACCGATGACCTCCAAACGCACACGGGCCGTGGAGAAGTCGTCGAAGTCCTCGGAGAAGCAGATGTTCTTGATGCCGACGCCGTAGCCGATGCCGCGCACCACGCCCTCGCCGTGGGTGGTCTGCGAAGCCCCGCCAGGCAGGTTCCTGATGTCGGAGGCGTCCAATGCCTCGGGCAGCGGGATCGCGCGCACCTGATCGAGCATCTCCGCCAGCGGTGCCGGCGCGTGCACCACCTGTCCGGTCGCCAACTTCGAACCCTGCGAGACGGCATTGATCTGGCGCACATGCACCGGATCGAGTTCCAATGCCTCCGCGACCTTGTCCATCATCGATTCGTGCGCGAAACACGCTTGGACAGCGCCGAATCCGCGCATGGCACCGCACGGCGGGTTGTTGGTGTAGACACCGTATGCGTCGATCTCGATATGCGGAATCTCGTACGGTCCCACCGCGAGCGAGGACGCGTTACCGGTGACATTCAGCGTCGCCGAGGTGTACGCGCCGCCGTCGAGGACAATGACAACCTTTGCGTAGGTGAGCTTTCCGGCGGCATTGGCACCGTATTCATAGAGCATCTTCGCCGGATGCCGGTGTACGTGCCCGAAGAACGACTCCTCGCGGTTGTACACCATCTTGATGGGCTTGCCGGTGCGCATGGCCAGCATGCCCGCGTGGATCTGCATGGACAGGTCCTCGCGGCCGCCGAAGGCTCCGCCGACACCGGCCATGGTCATGCGGATCTGGTCGTCTGCCAGGCCGAGGCACGGGCCGATCTGGGAGAGATCGTTGTGCATCCACTGGGTGGCGACGTAGAACTCGAGGCCGCCGTCCTCGGCCGGAATGACCATGCCGGATTCGGGCCCGAGGAATGCCTGGTCCTGGATGCCGACCTCGTACTCCTCGGTCACCACCACAGTGGCCATGGCGCGTCCCACCGTAATATCGCCGACGCGCACCGGCTGGTGCCGGGCGATACCGCCGCGCTCCTGCACCTTCAGCCGCTTCGGAGCCGAGACCACCGCCATCGGGTCCGTGATGGGTTCCAATACCTCCCAATCGATTTCGATGGCACTGAGGGCGCGGCGGGCGATCTCGGGATGGTCGGCGGCGACCAGGGCGATGGGTTCACCCTGGTGGCGTACCTCGCCGATGGCGAGGACCGGCTGATCCCAGGTGTGGTCGAGGCCGTACTTCTTGCGACCGGGCACATCCTGCTCGGTGAGTACCGCGTGTACACCGGCGATGGCCAGCGCGGGAGCGATATTGATGCTCCGGATATTGGCGCGCGGGTGCGGGCTGCGCAGGGTCGCGCCCCACAGCATGCCGTCCATCCACAGATCGGAGGAGTAGGCGAATTCGCCCTTCACCTTGAGTGTGCCGTCCGGACGCAGCGGGCTTTCGCCGATGCCGCCCTTGCCCGGCGCGGCGATCTCGCCAGGGAATCGGGTAGTAGGTGCCGCAGTCATCGAGACTTTCCTCCCATCAACCGTTTCCGCGCCGCCGCGCCTGCCCTGCCGACCGCGTCGTGTGAGACGGTGCGCAGCTCGTCGTTCTCCACGACGGTTCTGCCGCCGACGAGCAGTCGCACCAGTGGCGGCGTCGGGCCGAAGACGAGGGCGCAAACGGGATCCTCGACCGCGGCGCGGAAGCCGTCGACCCGCCACATGGCGATGTCGGCGAGCTTGCCGGGCTCCAGGCTGCCGATTTCGTTGTGGCGGCCGAGATTGCGTGCACCGCCGAGGGTTCCGATCTCCAGCGCTTGCCGCGCGGTGAAGGCCGTCGGGCCGTGCACCGCCCGCTGGAACAGCATGGCTTGGCGCATCTCTCCGGCAAGAGAGGTCAGCTCGCTCGACGCCGCACCGTCGACACCTAGGCCGACGGGCGCGCCCGCGGCAAGCAGATCGGTGACGCGCGCGATTCCCGCGCCGAGCCTGGCATTCGAGCTGGGGCAATGCGCAGAGCCGCTACCGGTTTCAGCGAACCGGCGGATGTCGGCGTCGTGCAGGTGTACGGCATGAGCGAACCAGACATCCTCACCGAGCCAGCCGAGCTTTTCCATGTATTCGACAGGGGTGCAGCCCATCTGCTCGACGCAGTGCTCTTGTTCGTCGAGGGTCTCGGCGAGATGGGTGTGCAGCCGAACGCCTTTGGCCCGCGCCAGGGTGGCGGCATCGAGCATCAGACCCTCGCTGACCGAGAACGGCGAGCAGGGCGCGACGGCGACCCGCAGCATCGAATCGAAGGAAGGATCGTGGTAGGTGTCGATGACTTCGGTGGTGTGGGCAAGGATTTCGTCGCGGTCCTCGACCACCTCGTCCGGTGGCAGGCCACCGTCGGCCTGCCCGCGGTCCATCGAACCGCGGCACGGGTGGAAGCGCAGGCCGATCTCACGCGCGGCGCGCACCTCGGCCTCGAACAGATCGCCGCGCCCCTTGGGGAAGATGTAGTGATGATCGCTGCTGGTGGTGCAGCCGGTCAGCGCCAGCCAGCCCAGGCCCGCCGAGGCAGCGCCGTAGACGACCTCCGCGTCCATACGCGCCCAGGTGCGGTAGAGCCCGGTCAGCCATTCGAACAGCGTCGAATCCTGGAACAGGCCCTGGCTCGCCCACTGATAGAGGTGGTGATGGGTGTTGACCAGGCCGGGGGTGATCAGGCAGCCGGTGCCGTCGATGCGCTGGGCACCGGGTGTCACGGGCGCGGGCCCCGCGCCGAGCGACTCGATCCTGCCGTCGTCGACGACCAGGTATCCCGAGCGGATTTCCGGTCCGACTACCGGTGCGATGTAGGCGTTCTCGATAACGACCCTGGTCATTTCGCCGCCTTACGTCGTGCCGCGAGTCGTACCGCGTCGAGGATCTTCTCGTAACCGGTGCAGCGGCACAGGTTTCCGGCCAGCGCCTCGCGGATCTCCACATCGGACGGGTCCGGGTTGTGCTCGACCAGGTCGTGCGCCTGGACGATGAGACCCGGTGTGCAGAAACCACACTGGACCGCGCCCACTTCGACGAACGCCTGCTGCATCGGGTCGAGCTTGTCGCCCGTGGCGAGGCCCTCGACCGTCCGGACCGAACAGCCCTCCGTTTGGCCTGCCGCCACCAGGCAGGAGCAGACCGGAGTTCCATTCAAATAGACTGTGCACGAACCGCATTCGCCTTGCTCACAAGCATTTTTCGAGCCGGGAAGACCCATCCGCTCGCGCAGCATGTAGAGGAGGCTCTCACCCTCCCATACGTCGTCGACGGTTTCCGTCGAGCCGTTCACATCGAAGGTCACGCGCATCAGGCCGCCCTCCTCTCTGCTAGATGGTCGTTCCATGCCCAGGTCAGGGTGCGGCGCGCCAGCACCGACAGCGCATGTTTGCGGTAGTCCGCGGTGCCGCGGACGTCATCGATCGGTTTCGCGGCAGCGGCGGCAAGGGCGCCGAACTCGCGCAGCACCCGCTCGGTGAGCGGGGCCGGGCTGTCCCAGTTCAGCTGGGTGGCGAGGAAGTCCTCGGCCGGTCTCGCACGTAGCGGGGTCGGGCCTGCCGAACCGATACCGGTCCGCGCCGAGCGGGTCTCGGGATACAGCGCGACGGAGAACGAGCACACCGCGATCACCATGGCGTTCCTGGTACCGACCTTGGCGAAGTACTGCGGCCCCCGCGCCGGCGCCAGCCACACGGCGCGGATCAGCTCGTCGGGCTCGAGCGCGTTCTTCTTCACCCACACGTAGAAGTCGTCGATCGGGATCATGCGGCTGCCGCGCGCGGCAGACTCCACCTCGACCACCGCGTCACCGGCGAGCAGCGCGGGATGAGCGTCACCGGCGGGGGAAGCGCCGCCGAGGTTGCCGCCGACCGTGCCCCGATTGCGGATCTGCGGCGAGCCGACCGTGCGGGAAGCCTGGGCGAGGCCGGGCAGCCGGTCACCGAGCCTGTTGATGATCCGCACGTAGGGAACGCCCGCCCCGATCCGGATCTTGCCGTCGCGCTCCTCGTATTCGAAAAGGTCGCGGCACTGGTTGAGGTCGAGCAATGCGGCGGGGCGGCCCTTGTCGAAGTTGAGCTCGACCATGATGTCGGTGCCGCCCTGGATCGGGGTGGCCTCCGGACGGTCGGCCTTCAGCTCGAGGGCTTGTGCCCAGGTGGTTGGTCGTAGAAATTCCATTGTCACTCCCGCTTCAGTCCCAGGCAGGCCCGGCGTCGGGGGCGTCCTCGCACAGGACCGAACCTTCGATGAGGCCGTAGGGCCGGTCGGCTGCCCAGAACACCTCGTTGTCGTTCTCCAGCCCGAACGGGGACAGATCCACCACGAAATGGTGCTTATTGGGCAGCGAAAGCCGGACCTCACAGATCTCCGGGCAGGTGTCGAGCACCCGGTTGCCCATGGCGTAGAGAGTCTGTTGCAACGACAGGCTGTAGGTCTGCGCGAATGCCTCCAGCAGGCAGCGACGGGCATCGAGGTAGGACTTGTCCCAGTCATCGGGGATGGTGTTGTGCCGCCACTCCGCGTTGACCTCGGTCGCGAGAACACGGTCGTAGGCTTCGTTCAAGGTCGTGTACTTGTCCTTGATATAGCCGTGGAACTCCGAGCCGGTGCTGTTGAGAACCACCAGGTTCTTCAGTCCCGTGACCACCCAGGCGTTGTCGCCGTTGTTGTGGACGCGCGCGGTCCTGATCTCCTGGTTGGAACGCACAAAGGAGTGCTGCTGGTTGCCTGCACCGACCACGATGCGTTCCCAGGCGTATTCCTCGAGGGAGACCCTGGCATGGTCGATGGTCGGCTGCGAGTCGACGAAATGCTCGGCGAGCAGCAGGCCGAACGCCTCCGGCGAGGAGATGCCGTGTTCCTTCGCGAAGGCGAAGACGGTGTTCTTCTGGGTGTCGGTCGGCAGCACCGCGGCGTTGCCGCCGGTGATATGGGTGTCGTCCATGTCGCCGGACAACGCCACGCTGACGTTGAGATCTCGGATCTCATGGACACCGCCGGTTTTCGTCACCCTGACGACGCGGTTCTCCGACTTGCCATATCTATTGGGGCCTAGCTTGATCGACATTGTTCAGCTACCTCGATAGGTGGAGTAGGAATACGGACTGAGCAGCAGCGGCACGTGGTGGTGCTCGGCTGGGTCCGCGATGGTGAAGTCGATGGAGACCGACGGGTAGAACGGGCTGATGTCGCTGGTCTCGAAGGTCAGACGGTGCACACCGGCCGTAGCGGCAGGCAGGTCTTTGATGCGGCCGTCGTCGTCGGTGCGATGTTCGGCAAGCACGGTCCCGTCGGCCACCGCGAGCCGGACAAGTAATCCGGCGGCAGGGCGGCCGGTGGCCGCGTTGAGCACGTGGGTGGAAAGGCTCATCGGTCCTCCAGCAGCTTGCGGACCCGCAGCCTGGTGATCTCGGCGAGCTCCGCCTGGATCACCACGCGTTCGTCCTCGACACCGTTATCCAGCCGTTTACGTAGTTCGGAGAGCATTTCCTGGGCGCTGCGGCCGGTCGCGCGGATCAGGAAGACATGCCCGAACCGTTCTTCGTAGGCAAAATTTCCTTCGGCGATTTCTCGCAGCACCGCGGGGTCGGCGGTCGCGGCGGCGGATTGCTCGTTGCGCGACCAATTCGCCTCGCGCCGCGCCTGTTCCGCGCCCGTGGCCGAAAGGCCCACTGCCGCTGCCACTTCGGCTCTCGCACCGATCCGCGGGTGCGCGGAGAGCGCCTCCTCGACATCCGACCAACTCAATTCGCATACTCCGGTCACCGCGGCCGCGATCAGGCTCTCGCTGTTCTGATAGGGACTGCGCGCCAACACCTTCCGCGCCCACCTTCGGGACGCGCAACAGGTCAGCAGCTCCGCCTCCGCTTGGTCGAGAGGCAGTGAGTTGAGCCATCCGATCTCACCTGACATCCGGTCTCCAATCGGGGGTTCAACGTGTCCGGTTAGTACACCCGCTGGGGATCTGTGCAGCTAGAAACGATAAATCCGAACTGTGCGCCAGTTCACAGCGGATTCTTTGTAGGTATGTCCAAGCCCCTCGACTGTTAGCGTCCACACCGTGCGCCTACGTTCCCTACTCACCATGACCGACCTGGGGCTGGAGCTCGTCACCGGCGAGGATCAGCTCGATCGATTCGTGCGCTGGGCGGTAACCACGGACATGCTCGACCCCAGCCGCTACCTCTCCGGCGGCGAGCTCGTGCTGACCGGCCTGCAATGGCGCGATGGTCCCGCCGACAGCGAGGTATTCGTCGGCGCACTGGCTCGAGCGGGCGTGGCAGGGCTCGCCGCGGGCGATGCGAAGTATGGCGGCGCACCCCCGGACGTGGTCGAGGCATGTACCAAGTACGGCATACCGCTGTTCCGCGTTCCGGAGAAAATCGCGTTCGCGACAGTCACCGAGCAAATCACCAGAAACCTCTCGACCGGCCGCGCCGCAGACCTGACCGCGATCCTCGACCGGCACCGCCAACTCGTCGCGGGCACCGGCCTCGGCTCGGTGCTCGAGCTCATCGAGCGCGACCTCGGCATGCGCTGCTGGGTCATGTCCTCGACGGGGCGGGTGGTGGCAGGTCCACCCCCACCGCCTACCGAGGTGACGGCCGCCTTCCTCAATGCCCGGCGACTACCGCACGTGCTGACCGACGACGGCACCCGCTACTCCCTCTTCGCCGTCGACGAGCACAGCACATCCCGGGCGGCGGACTGGTTCCTGGTCTTCGAGGGCGACGTCGGCGACTGGCCCGAAGAGCGCCGCGCTCTCACCGGAGAACTGGCCGCCGTCGTCTCCCTCGAACGCGCCCGCCAGGACGACCGTCAGAGCGCGGAGGGCCGCCTCGCGCAGGAACTCATCGAACTGATCGTCTCCGACGCCAAACCCGCCGAGATCATCTCCCGCCTCGAACTGACCGGCCTCGGTCCCGCCGAGTCCTACATCGCGGTGGTGGCGGCCGCACAGGCGGATACGTTGCGCCCCGGCGAATTACGCGTCCTGCTGCGCGAAATCCTGTACGGCAGAGGACCTGCCGCCGGTGTCGTCGAAGGCGAGGCGATCGCACTGATCCCCGCGGGCACCAACGGGTCGGTAATCGACGAAATCCACCGTGCGGTAGCCGCTTTGGAGCCCGGGCTGCGCGGCAGCCAATTGTCGGTCGGTGTCAGCGGAGTCGTCGACGGCGAAGGCCTGCGCGGTGCCGTCGAGGAGGCGCGCTACGCCCGCAGGCTCGCCGCCGACCGGCACCAGCCGACCAGTGTGGTCGGCCACGACGAACTGGCGACCCACATGCTGCTGCTCGCCAGCGTTCCCGACGAGGTCCGTCGCATGTTCCGCCTGCGCCTGCTCGACCCTCTCACCAACTACGACCAGGACAACCGTTCCGACCTGGTCCACACCTTGGAGACCTTCCTCGAGGCCTCCGGCTCATGGACCAAGTCCGCCGACCTGCTGCACGTGCACGTCAACACCTTGCGCTACCGCATCCAACGCATCGAAGAGCTCACCGGCCGAGACCTCTCCCGGCTGGAAGACCGCGTCGATTTCTTCCTCGCCCTCGCCCTGCGCTGAGGGCACCGGCATCTGATTACCCCACGAATATCACGCACGTTCGGCAGTCGGGGACAGTGCGCGCCGCGCCAGGGCCAGCCACCGGCGCTGTTCGGTCTCCGGCACGGCATCGGCGGGCGAGGTTGCCAGAAGCAGGATTACGTCATCGACGGTGACGTCCTGGTAGAGCGCACCGTCTCGGTGCGCCGCGGTGACCAGCTGCTCGACCGCGTTACGGCCACGACGCCGCAGCTCGCGCAATGAATCGTCGGCCAACCCGGTGACCGCGAACCTCAGCACGCGTTCCTGCCGCATGTCGATCACCACGCTGCGCAGCAGGGCGATGATTTCGTCCGTGGCCGAGCTCGCACCGCTCGCGACCCTGGACAGCGCCGAATCGAGAGATTCGCCGACCACCGCCGCCAATTCGGCGACGATCGCTTCGACAAGGTCCTTCTTGGTCGGGAAATGCCGGTAGAGCGTGCCGACCGCGACACCCGCCGCAGCGGCGATCTCGTCCATGCCGACAGCAGGACCGCGGCCGACCACGAGCTCACGTGCGGCGTCGAGGATCGCCTCCCGGTTGCGCTGAGCGTCCGCGCGCAGTCGGGGTTTTCCGGTCATCTCTGATCCTCTCGGCCACCTTGCACAGAACATGAACTACTGGTTCACTTTAATTGTGAACCAGTAGTTCATCTTAGGAGCAGCGCGTGAGCAAATGGACCGAAGCAGACATTCCCGAACAGAACGGCCGCGTCGCCGTCGTCACCGGAGCCAATACCGGCATCGGCTTCGAAACGGCGAGGGCACTGGCCGAGCACGGCGCGACCGTCGTCCTCGCATGCCGAAGTCGAGAGAAGGCCGAGGCCGCGGCCGACCGCATCATCCAGAACACACCGAGCGCCGCGATCGAAACCGCACAGCTCGACCTGAACTCCCTCGAGTCCATCAGCGGCGCCGCCGAGGCGATTCGCGGCCGCCACGACCGCATCGACCTACTCATCAACAACGCGGGCGTCACCGGCCTGTCCGGCGTCACCGAGGACGGCTTCGAAGTCCAGTTCGGGATCAACCATCTGGGCCACTTCGCCCTCACCGGCCTGCTCCTCGACCGCATTGCCGCCGCACCCGCCGCGCGCATCGTCACGGTCAGCAGCATCGGCCACCGCTTCGGGCGCATCGACCCCGACAACCCCGCCGCCCCCACCGGAAACGCCTACGCCAAATCGAAACTCGCGAATCTCCTGTTTACCTACGAACTGGACGACCGCCTGGCGCATACCGCCGCCATCGCCATCGCCGCCCACCCCGGCGGCGCGAGCACCGAGGTATTCCGCTACTCCCCTGCCGCATTCCGACTCCCCAACCTCGCCATCGCCCACCTGTTCGGCCGCACCCCCGCCATGGGAGCTCTACCTACCCTCAGAGCCGCCACCGACCCCCACGCGACGGGCAGCCAGTACTACGGCCCCGCAGGCCTATTCGAAATCCAGGGCTACCCCGCCCCGGTGAAATCCAGCACCCACTCCCATGACCGCAAGCGGCAAGCCGCCCTGTGGGAGGTATCCGAGAAACTCACCGACATTCACTACCTCGGGTGACCGAAGTCCGGCTCGGGCGGAGGGCACCGGCACAGTGCGCCTGCTAATACCGTTTCTCGGTGGGCTGGAATGTCTGTGTCAATCGGCCATACGCTTCGCGCACATCGCTCGGTATTTCCTGCTCTAATATGTGCCCCTCGAGCGGATACTCATCCAGTCGCTTGATCTCACCCAGGATGGCCGACACCACATCTTCCGGAACACGGGCCTCTTCAGGGACCATCCGATAGCCGTAGCGGATGTAGGTATCCACAGGGATGTCCTTCGCGACCATGGCGATATGCCGCACATCGGGACAATGCTTCCTGATCGTGCTCTCCACGCGCCGCACGTGCTGCGGCGTGCAGACGGCGATGATCGATTCGACATCATGACCGCGCTGTTTCAGCAGCTCGGTGGAATTCACTGCATTTTGTTCGGTGTTCGTGGCGAGCGGCTCCTCGATGATCCGGTTGGAGTCCAGGCCCAGTTTCTCCACGGCCACCCTGAATTTCGCGGCCTCGCCATACGAACCCGAGCACACCAGCGGGATGTCGCTCGACTCGAGGTCGCGCATCAGGTTGACGACAACAGCAGAACCGCCGGTGTCCTCGCTGCCGAATAAGACGACCCCGCCATAGCTGTGATCGCGATCGAGTTCCCACTTCGGATCACGTCGGAGGAAATCCCAGATCGTCGTCATGTCGGACATCATCCGATCCGTATCAACCCCTTGGCCTTTCAATTCCCGCATCCAGCAGGAGTACGGATCACCGACCTCGCCCACATGTTCGTGAAACACCTGGCCATGGCGGTCGACCGCCATCGCGATCCGCCGGTCGGTATCAGAGTGGACAGCACCCCTTTCTCGCAGACCGCCCGAGATGGCCCGCATCTGCGTGCTTGCGCCCCTTCCTAATTCTGCAATTGCGCGGCTCACGAACTGGGCGGCGGCGCGACCGGCAGCAGCAGGTCCGCCGACGCCTGGCCCGATCACAGCACTCACCCCGCTATTCGGTCGCATCGCCCACGCAATTCGGCCGGTCAGATCGGGCGAAAACCGCATCCGGATCGTAATCGGCAATGGTCGTCAAGATCGATTCAAAGCCGTCCCAGCACTGCGAAACCTGTTCCCCCGACCTGAATAGCCTTGTCCTGCCTATTCATCCCCCTAGACAGGATCGGACATTCCCGACAGGTCGCGCGATCCCGCCACGGGAACGGCGATGGCCGCACATACTGTCCGGTATAGATCTGGCAATCATCTGGAAAACTCGCTCGAGCTCGCCCCTTCCTGCCCACATCGACACGGAACGAGCACATCCATGATCCTGACCGCCGCCTATGACATCGTCTTCGCCCAAATCGACGACCCCTCCCCCGAAGCCCCTCCTGGCTCGGAGAAGGTACTGAAGATGGTGAGCTACCTCACCTGGTTCGTGCTGCTGTCGGGGGTCACCGGCATCACCTATGCGGGCGGCAGGTTCGCGTGGGAGAAGTGGAGCGGCGGCACCCTCGATTCACCGAAAATGCTCGCCGGAGCCATGATTGGCGGCATCGTAGCTACCAGTGCGGGCACCATCATGAACGCCATCGTAGGCACCTGAGGCCGCCGAACTCACTTACCGAAAACATCGAATACTTCCTCGGCGCGGTCACGCGTGCTGTACATCTCCCACGCCGTGTCGGCGAGCCGATCAGGGTCGAGGGTATGCCCGTCCGATGCGCCGAATCGCTCGGGATCGGCGGTCACCATGGCGTGGATATCGCCGCGTTCTATCAGACCACCGATGGTGAGCGTTCCCGCGTAGACGCCTCGGTCGGCGAGTGCGGCGTGCAGAGTCAGTGCGTAGTTCCGCACCGCGGCCGAGGCCAGGGCGAGTTGGCCGAGCATCGGCATCGGGCGCACGCTGGACAAGCCGCCGGCGAAGAACAGTCCGCCGTCGCCGCGGTCGAGCATTCCCGGCAGCACGTCACTCACCACATCGATCGCGGGCCATACCCACTCGAATGCGGATCGCGCTGCCGCGGAGTCTATTTCGGTGATGGAAACCGGCTGCACCGTCGCGCCGGTCCCGTAGTAGACCAGCTCGATGCCACCGTCGTTCCCGATCTCGGCGATTACCGATCGAAGCCGCTCACGGTCGGTGACGTCGGCGACGTGCGCGGTGGCATCGATCCCGTGTGACGCCAGATCTCGCAGGTAGACGCCGTGGCGGGCATCGCTTCGGGAGATCAGGGCAACGCGGAAACCTTCGCGGCCGAAACGGTGCGCCATGGACATTCCGAGACCGGGCCCTACGCCGATGATCGCCGCTGTTCGTGTGATGGACATGGGATTCCTTTCAGAGATTGAGGGGTGCCTCAGCTTTCAAAATTAGCATGAAACCGAGGCCCCCCTCGACTTTGTAGAATGCGTACATGACCAAACCCCTGCGCCGCGATGCCGTACGCAACCGCGAGAAGCTGTTGCGCGAGGCCGCCGGCGTCTTCACCGAACAGGGGCTCGATGGATCCCTGGAGGAGATCGCGCGGCGTGCGGGCGTCAGCATCGGGACGCTCTACAACCATTTCCCCCACCGCGACGCACTGATCGATGCGCTACTCCCGTCGCGGCTGGCCGCGTTGGACGAATTCGCCACTCGCGCCGCGAACGAGCCGGACGCGTGGACCGCGTTCACCGGGTTCGCCGAAGCCATGCTCGACCAGCTCACCACCGACCGCGGGCTGCTGGAGGCCTTCACCGGCGACCATCCCGCCGCCGAACAACTCACGCAGGCATGCCATCGCGGAATGTCACAGCTGTCGACCCTGCTCGACCGGGCTCGCCGAACCGGAGCCATGCGCGCGGACGCGCGGGACGAAGACGTGGTCAATCTGCTCTGGGCGCTGTCGCTGCTCGGGGAGTCCGCCGGTCCGGCCTGGCGTCGTTGCCTGGATTTCGTCCTCGACGGCCTACGACCGACCGACCCGCACAATCACTGCTAGACCATCGACCACATGTAAGACTGGGGCCGTGAGCGAGCTGAACGAAGGTAAATCGACGCCGGATCGCGGCGATGTGATCGGCACCGGAGTCCTGTGGCTCGCCAAGTGGGCGGTGTGCATCGTCGCGATCGCGGCGGGCGCGTGGGTGATCGGATACATCCTCGCGAAGCTGTGGGTGGCGGTGCTGCCTGTCCTGCTCGCGATCGTTGTCACCACCGTGCTGTGGCCGCCGACGCGGTGGCTCACCAAGCACGGTCTGCATCCGGCCGCAGCGGCTTCGGTGTCCCTGATCGGTTTCCTCGGCGTGCTCGCGGGCGTCATCGCGCTGATCGTGCCCTCGGTGGTCGACCAGGCTCCCGAACTCGCCGAAAAGACGACCGCGGGCGTCAATCAGGTGCGCGACTGGCTCCAGGGTCCGCCGCTGAATATCCGCCAGGAACAACTCGATTCAGGGGTCGACGCGATCGTGCAGCGGCTGCAATCGAGCACCGACCGGATCGCGTCCGGCGTTTTCAGCGGAGTGAGCACGGCGACCTCGGCGATAGTCGCGCTGGTGCTTGTGCTCACGCTGACATTCTTCTTCATCAAGGACGGTCCACGTTTCCTGCCGTGGCTGCACAACACGCTCGGCAACCGCACCGGCCGCCACCTCGAGGAAGTGCTGAACCGAATCTGGGGCACCCTCGGCGGATTCATCCGCACCCAAGCACTTGTCAGCCTGATCGACGCGGTATTCATCGGAGCCGGGCTGGTGATCCTCGGGGTGCCGCTCGCCCTCGTGCTGGCTGTGATCACCTTCATCGGCGGCTTCATACCGATCGTCGGCGCGTTCGTCGCCGGCGCGCTCGCGGTCCTTGTCGCATTGGTAGCCAATGGTTTAACCACCGCGCTGATCGTGCTCGGCATCATCATCGCCGTGCAGCAGCTCGAGGGCAATGTCCTGCAACCGGTTCTACAGAGCCGGAGCATGAAGCTGCACGCGGTCATCGTGCTGCTCGCCATCACCGCGGGCGGATCGCTCTACGGCATCATCGGAGCGTTCCTCGCCGTCCCGTTCGCGGCGGTCGTCGCGGTGACGGTCCGCTACGTCGGCGAGCAGATCGATGCGGCGACAACCCCGCCCCCTGCTTCCGAAGACGAACTCCAACCCACCGCTGAATAGGGCTGGTCGGGGTCCGGATAGTTGATGTGGCTGCCGCCGTTGAATTCGTTCGGCACGGGCACACCGCCGGTGTCCGCGTAGACATCTCGATACATGCCGCGCGCCCGCGCCAGATGCCGCTCGTCGGTGGGCAGCCGCCGGGCCGCATGAAACGCTGCTTTGGTCACCGGCAGCAACACTGGTCCTGGCACAACACCATCGAGAGCCGATTCGACGAATTCGTCGAATCGCGCTCGCGCATCGGGACTGTCGGCGTCGAACAGGATCAATATTTCGGCGAACCCATCGATGACGGTCCGAATACTCAGTGGCGCATACAGTCTCCACCCTGTAGAGATGGTCGACGACGAGCCCGAACCGCCGCGCCAACGGACCATAACCGCCGCCACTGATGTGCACGTCGACGCCGGAGCAAATACCCGCGGCATCGTCACGCCCCAACCACGGTGCAGCGCTTGGTAAACGGCGCTTATGTCGGCTCCGGCACCGACGAAGAACGCGCGATAGTTCTCATCCCGTCGCACCTCGTTCGTCCGGGTCACGTCGATGATCGACTGCGTCTGCGCGCTATCGACGAAGTCCTCGAAGCAGTGCCCGCCCGAACGGACTGCGATCGGCAAACCTTCGGCCATCGAACGCGCGACCGCGATCCGCGCGTCCCCCGCTGTCGCGGGAAGAAGATCTACTCCGGACGCGCCGAGAACCGACCGTTGTATCCGCGCGAGATCAACGGCAGATACTCGAGGTAGCCCGCCTCGACCACATTCGGTTCCACGGCGGCCGCATCCGATACCCCGAGCCCGGTCACCGCACCACCAACCCTGGCAAGGGTGATGAATCGTCGGCGCGACAGCATCGATCTCCCCCTCCGATAACGACTTCCGGTTCGACCAGCAGCCCCGGACGATCGCCGCCGGAACGCGATCATCTTCGCCGGACTGCTCCGGTCGACCGAGCTATCGAGACGACACGCGGGCGACCACGCGCCGACGGCAGGAGTGGCCTTACCTAGAGTGGGGGCAACAGCGAAGCAACTCCCCCAGTGGGCGCGCCGACCGATGTCCGTCCCAGGCCACGCATGGCCGGAGCTACGCCAAGTAGGCGCAGCCCGACGAAGTCCGTCCTCGCACCGGGGCGAAGGCGGAGGTACGCCTGATAGACGCAGCCGGACGAAGACCGTCCTCGCACCGCGCATGGCCGGAGCGAAGGCGGAGGTACGCCTGATAGACGCAGCCGGACGAAGACCGTCCTCGCACCGCGCATGGCCGGAGCGAAGGCGGAGGTACGCCTGGAATGGCAGCAGAGACGACCGATTTCGATATCGGTGGATTGGTAAACGATGGTGATGGACAGTAGTCCGTTGAGCAGCGGCCGATGAGCGAACCGACACGCGTACGTCCGACTCGTTCGCGACGACCTCGGGTGATCAACCTGCCGCGACTATTGGCGGCGGCCGTCGAGGCCGATCCCGATGGCACCGCGGTGTCGTGCCGCCGCTCCGAGCTCAGCTATCGCGAGCTGGACGGCGCGTCCTCGCGGTTGGCTCGACTACTGATCGAACGTGGCATCGGCCCAGGGGATCTCGTCGCGCTGGCGATCGGCTCATCGATCGAGGCGGTGTCGGCGATGTGGGCCGTCGCCAAAACCGGCGCGGGATTCATCGTGGTCGACACGAACACCGCCGCCGAACATGTCACGCAACTACTTGCCGACTGGAAGCCGGCGATCGGCCTGACAGCGGGCGCGGGCAACCTGCGCGGCTCAGCACAGTGGCTGATGCTCAACGACCCCGCATTCCAGCGCGAACTCGCCCGATCTTCCTCCGAAGCCGTCGCTCGCGAGGAGCGGCTACACCCGATACGCGCCGAAGACGTCGCCTACGTGACCTTCCGCGTCGACTCCCCGAGCGTGGTCGACGCTGTCGCGGTGACGCAGGCGGCGGTGGCCGGGATCTGCGCACGACAGGGTGCGCACCACCTTTCAACCTCCGACTCGATGACGGTCTTCCTGTCCACCGCATCCGCCCACGGCGTGCCGCCCACCGTGCCGACTACGCCACTCCCCCGGACAGAACCCATCCCGATGCGCCCGATGGCCATCGCGGTATCCAGCCGCCGCGAGTTGGACATTCGGACCCACAGACTGGCTCGAAGGCTGGCCATGTCCCCCGACCGATGAGCGGTCTTCGGACCGGCACAGCGATCGAGGCGGGGCGGCGGTATCGGCGCGGCGGCCGGTAACACCGGCTATCCGAGTGTGTGCTCTTCGACAGGTGCGCTCAGGTTGGTGCCGTTGATGTCCAGGTACAGCAGGCGCTCGGTGATCGACAGCGTGACGGTGTTGCGACGCTCGATCGCGGCGACGGCGGAGTCGACGAAGGCACGATCGAAGCTGTAGAGCGGAATCGCTTCGGAGCGGTGAATCCGCTTGCCCGCGAGTTGTGCCAGCACTTTGGCCGGGTCGCGATGGGTGTAGATGGCGGCGCGGCCTGCCAGCTTGCTGCCTCGGTGCAGGCGCTCCGCATCCGGCGCGCCGACTTCGATCCAAGCGGTGAGGCGTCCGGTGAGATCGCGCACCAGCACCGCGGGCTCGTCGGTGGTCGAAATGCCTTCGCTGAAGGCGATGCCTTCCTGGTGCTCGAGGCAGTAGGCCAGCAGACGGGTCATCATGAACTCGGCGGTTTCGGACGGGTGACGCGCTATCCGCAACTCCAGGTCCTCGTAGACATTGCGATCGACGTCAGCCAGTTGGACGGCGAAGTTGTGCATCGTTGCGCTGAGGGCCATAAGAGCAGGAGCCTAAACGAACCTCACCCGCGCGCCCCACAGCGAGCCCACCGGACCAGGCCGTTCGGCCCGGTGCTCGACAGGTTTCGCTGCGGTGCCAATCGCCAGATTTTTGGGGCGTTGTTCAGAACACGCCACTTCCGGATCCGCTTCCGGTGCCCGGCATGCCCCAGCCGCCGTATCCCGGGTAGCTCGGGAAAGTGGGGTAGCTCGGGTAACGCGGGTAGCTGGGGTAACGCGGGTAGCTCGGGAAGCTCGGGAAACGCGGCTGGTTCCAGAAACCGTTCCCATAGCCACCGTGGCCGTAGCCACCACCGTGGCGGTAGCCGCCGCCGCCATGCCCATGGCCGTGGCCACCGCGGGCCACGTCGACCTGATCCATCTCCGTCAGCGGCAGTGCCTCGGCGAATGCGGGGGCCGCGACGGCGGCGATCGGCATCAGCGCAAGCGCGGACACCACTGCGATACGGGCAACGGCTGTCCACCCACGGTTTGTGCGGTTATCTCGATCCATCGGAACTTCCTCATTTCGATACGAATCGTTCATTTGGCAATCGACGACCCGGGTTCTTCCGCGAGTCGGCGGGCCCGACGTCGATGTCCTCAGCGGAGAAGAGCCCGTGCGGCCCACCATACCGCTATATAACGGCACGTTCAATAGGTAACGGCACGTTGATTGAGTCAAACGCCATCCCGATCGGCACCGCGATCGCCACGCTCCTGGTCCCCGACCGCCCACCGCCACTCCCCTGAGCCCTGGCTGGGGGGCAGCGAGCCTAGATACTCCCGTTGGAACGGACCATCACATCGGTGAAGGCTAGGGTGTGTCTCCCAATAGCTTGCTCGGCGAAGTCAACGCGGGCCATTCTTGTCGGTGGCTGATGAGATGCTCCTGTGGTGGTGCGGCACACATCATTCCGATTCTGCTTGGACCCGACGGTCGAGCAACAGGTAGTGCTGTCGCGGCATGCTGGGGCGGCACGGTTCGCGTTCAACCAGTGCCTGCATACGGTGAAGTCGGCGTTGACCGCCCGCAAGACGGATGCGTCGGTGGTGGTGCCGTGGTCTGGGTTCGATCTGATAAACCATTTCAACCGATGGAAGAAAACCGAGGACGCCGGGCGGGTCTTCGTCGTCGATCAGGCTGGGACCGTCGCCGTGTCGGTGACAGGTTTGGTGTGGCGTGATCGGGTGTCTCAACAGGTGTTCGAGGAAGCAGCCATCGATTGCGGGCGGGCGTTGACGGGTTGGGCGGAGTCACGGCGTGGCACCCGCAAAGGCCGTCGGGTCGGGTTTCCTCGATTCAAGAAGAAGACCGTAGCCGTTCGGTCGTTCCGGTTGCGCAACAAGCATTCCCGAGGAAAACGCCCCGTAATCCGGGTAGGAGGCGATGACGGCCCACGGTCTGTGACACTGCCCAAGGTCGGAACGGTCAAGGTGCATGACGACACCCGCCGGTTGCGGCGGATGCTCGGAACCGGGAGCGCGAAAATCCTGTTCGCCACCCTCGGTCAGCGGGGCGGACGCTGGTGGGTCACGCTGAATGTGGAGGCCGCCGACCTGCACCCGGGCCTGCACCATCAGCCCCGCCAGACCACCGATCGTGGTGGTTGGGTGGGGGTGGATCGTGGGTTGTCGGCGTTCCTGGTCGCCGCGACCAGCGATGGCTGTGAAGTCGCCCGAATCTCTGATCCACCGAAAGCATTAGCGGCCGGGATGCGTAAGCAACGCCGCCTCGCCAGATCAGTGTCACGAAAGATGAAGGGCTCCAACAACAGACGACACTCCGCTGCCCGGTTGGGTCGCCATCACACGCGGGTCGCGAACATTCGCCACCATTTCCTGCATCAGGTCTCCACCGAGTTGGTCAAAAACCACGACCGACTCGTGTTGGAAGACTTGAACACCGCAGGCATGCTGCGCAACCGGTGTTTGGCACGCGCGATCAGTGACGCCGGGTGGGCCGAGCTCGCCCGCATGGTTTCCTACAAGCAAGCCTGGCATGGCGGCACCGTCGTGTTGGCTGATCGCTGGTTCCCATCGAGTCAGATGTGTTCCCGCTGCGATACCCGTAACCGCGAACTCACCCTCGCCGACCGGGTGTTCCGGTGCGGGAACGGACACGAACTCGACCGCGACCATAACGCCGCTACCAACCTCGCCGCCTGGGGCGAGCACCATCATCACCCCCAGGTTCGGGAGCCCGAAGTGCGAGCCCCGGTTATCAATGTCCGCCGACGGGAAGGCGCTGGCCCACACATTTGTGTGGGTGAAACCGGCCCGGATGACGCGGGAACCGACACTCACGCCGTACTGGTGTGAGTGCAGGACGTCCGAGGAGGACGGTGTTTACCGATCTCACCGATTGGGAGACACGCTGTAGCGGGAGGAGCTAGGTCGCGGGCTGCCTGCGATCGGGACCCCAATACGCCCGGCCTGCGCCAGGGAGGCAGCCGAACTGGCACTACGCGCTGCGGTCTGCGGTATGACGGGGGGTGTGTCGGTCGTCGACGAGTCGGCCAGCGGTCGATAGTCGGCGAGTGTTGCGGTTCCCCACACGTAGGGGTCTGCTTGCGCGCTGCCGAATGGCGACCACGCCAGCCGGGTTCGGCCGGTCTTATCGTCGGTATCGGAGTCGTAGACCAGGATGTTCATCGCGAACTCGGCCGGATCGACCGGTGCGGGCAACTCCCCGAGCGGTATCTTCACTTCGACTGCATAGCCTCGGTACGGGTCGGTGACCATGGCGGCTACCCGCATCCCCGGTGCCGTCTCACGCGCCAGACCCTGATGATTGTCGGCGTCACGCTCGGCGATGGGGCCGACGCGGCCTGCGATGTACGGCAGGATCCCGGTCTTGAGGGTGGTCGAGGTGTCGTCGGAGTCGCCGCGTGGATCGACAACGATCTCGACCGAGTCGGTGCGCCAATGCCGCTTGGTGTCCTCGACCACCAGTTCGGCGCCCTTTCGGTCATCGGTGACAGTGACCAACACGTACAGGTCGTCGCCATGCCGCGCCACCTTCGCTGTCGCCGCGCACCCACCGCCACCCCGCCAAACAGCGAGCGGCAGTTCCGGCCCCGGGTACTCGCCGGGACCCTCGATTCCATTGAGAACCGGCGCGATCGGAACAGCAGGAATCGTGGTGCTCGGGTTCGGCGGATAGTCCGGCTGGACCCGGTTGGCCAACCACGGCAACCCGGCCCGGTCGGCCCAGTCGGAGAACTCGGCATACAGCGGCTTCAGCCCGTCCTCCCGGTGCACCGCCGCATCGATGAACCGGCCGTCCTCGGCCAGAACTGTGAACCAATCCGACCCGAGCTGCCGCGGGTCCGACGACACCTGCGCGGGCTGCGCCGCGAAACCCTGTGTCAGATATAGCCGAGTCGCCTCGCGCTCGACCTGTGCCCAGGACGTGTTGTATTCACGCGAACGGACGCCGGACCAGACACCGATCACCGGCAGCCCGGTGTAGGGATCGGTCCGTCGCTGTTCGGCTGCGTCCGGTCCGAGCAACGACTCGAACCCGTAGTTCTGGGCAAGAAGCCTGCTGGGATGCCACGGCGTCAAACCTTCGTCGGCGATCTGCGCGGGGAAAGCCGACGGGTCGCCCGCAAGCCGGAATGCCTCGATGCCGAGGCGCGCCGAGAACTGGTGGCCGCCATGCTGATTGAACGGCCGCGGATCCATCACCACGATCGTATGCGGCGTGGTCGAGCGCACCAGCCGCACCAGCCGGGCCAAGGTGTCCTGCTCGCCCCAGATGCGCGCGGTCAGTGGCGCGGAAAGGGTGTACCAAAAGTCCGGCTTGTCGAGGTAATAGATGTTCTCGATCCCGACGAACCCAGTCGCCCGGCGCTCCTCCGCCTCCCGGATCAACCCCAACTCCGGCCCTTCCTCCAGCCCGACCGCATTGCCGCCGCCCTCACCACGCGTAATAGTGACGACACCGGTGCTCAGGCCCAAGTCTTCGCGCCACTGTCCGAAGGTGGACAGGTTGCTCGATTCATCGTCCGGATGCGCACCGATGAATAACACGTCGGTATGCGCCCGATCCCGCGCCCCGTCCACCACGTTCCGATGCACACTGTCCGAGGAAAAATCCGTGGCCAGCCAAGTCGCGGCCAGCGCCGAGCCGAGCACAGCACGCCGACTCACCCTGCGTCCGAAGCCACCCATCCACAGCCTCCAGCCGTTCTGTTCCTTGTCGCACGTCGGTCGCCGTCGAATCACAGCACATCGACCGTTACTCCCCGTCAGCGGTGCCGCACTCACCGATGCACGAGCGCCATAGCCGAAAGCTGTTGCAGCAGCTAGAAAACAGACGGACTCGGGGGACGCGGCGCTGAACGGCGCGAGAAGTTGACCGGCGGCGATCACCCGCAGGTTGGCCACCGGCGGGGTCAGAGTCGGCGGCCACCGATGAATTCGGTGAGCGGGCGGGGTCTACACAACCAGCCCACAATCTGTGAACACAGTCAGGGAGGACCCATGAGCACCGAAGCAATGCCGCCCATCGTCGACGCCGATACCTGGCAGCGTGAACTCGAGGCGCTGCGTATTCGGGAGAAGGCCGCGACCCGGGAGCTCGACGCGATCGCCGCCCAACGCCGCAGCCTGCCGATGGTCGAGATGCCCGACTACACCCTCGAGGGCGAAGAGGGGCCGGTGCGGCTGGTCGACCTCTTCGGCGATAGGTCGCAGCTGATCGTCTACAACCACATGTGGTTCCCGAACGAGCAGTGGCAGTGCGGAGGTTGCACCGGATTCACTTCGCAGTTCACCCGATTGGAGTTCCTGAACAACTACGACGCCCGGTTCGTCATCGTCACCCAGGGGCCGATCGATGAGGCACTCGCCTACAAACGGCGGGTCGGAAACAAGATGGCCTGGTATTCCACCACGAACAGTTCATTCGGCGCCGATGTCGGCGCACCGCCCGGCGCAGGATTCGCGGTCAACGTATTCCTCCGCGACGGCGACGCCGTCTACCGCACCTGGCACACCAACGGCCGCGGCACCGAACAACTCAGCCACTCCTTCGCCCTGATCGACCTGCTGCCGTACGGCCGACAGGAGGAATGGCAGGTCTCACCCGACGGCTGGCCACAGTCACCCACCTACAGCCGCTGGAGCAGCTCCCAGGACATCGCCGCAGCCTACGGCGAACCGATCGCGTGAATGGCCACTGGCCTACCGTGGCGGCTCGACGCGTACCAGGCCCGATTGGAAGGCGATCACCACGAGTTGGGCGCGGTTCTGGACCCCCACTTTCGACATCGCCCGCTGGACGTGGGTACGGACGGTCAGCGGGCTGACGTACATCTTCTCGGCGATCTCGTCATTGGACAGGCCCTCCGCGACCATCGCGACGACCTCACGTTCGCGGGCAGTGAGAACCTCGAGGGATTCGGCTGCGCTGATGCGGCTTTCGGGGCGGGCGAGGTAGCGGGCGATCAGGGTGCGGGTCGCGGTGGGCGAGAGCAGGGCGTCGCCCGCCGCGACGGCGCGGATGGATCGCAGGAGTTCTTCGGGTCCGACGTCTTTGCCGAGGAATCCGCTGGCTCCGGCGCGAAGGGCTTGTGCCACATACTCGTCGAGCTCGAACGTAGTGAGAATCAGGACGCGGGTCTCCCGCAAGGCCGGGTCGGCACAGATCTGCTGGGTGGCGGTGAGGCCGTCGACGCCGGGCATACGAATGTCCATCACCACAACGTCCGGCTTGGCCGCCTGCGCCAGTTCCACTGCCGCACGGCCGTTTCCGGCGATGCCGACCACCTCCATGTCCTCGGCCGAATCGATCAGTAGCCGGAAAGTCCCGGCCAGCAGGGCTTGATCGTCAGCGAGCAGTACCCGGATGGTCATGGTGTTCTGTCCTCGTGGTCAAAGATTTTCGGTGGCTCGAGTGGAAGTTCGGTGGTGACTTCGAAGCCACCGTCCGGCCCGCGCCCGGCACGTAGGTGGCCACCGACGGAGACGGCTCGCTCATTCATGCCGATCAGGCCATAGCCCCGGCCATCCGAACCCTGTTCGCCACGACCAGGTTCGGATGACGCACCGCCGTCGTCGGTCACGCTGATCGTCAGCACCAGCCGGGAATAGACGAGCCGGACCGTCGCCGCCGCCGTGCCCGCGTGCTTGGTGACATTGGTGAGCGCCTCCTGGATGATCCGGTACGCCGTCAGATCCGCGCCGGGTGAGAGCGGTCGCGGCACCCCCGTGATCGACAGCGACAGAGTGAGGCCGGTGCGCTCGAAAGAGGTCAGCAGTTCGGCCAATTGAGTCAGGCCCGGGGTCGGTTCCAGCGGTACGTCGGAATCGTCCTCGCGCAGCAGTCCCACGGTGGCCTTGAGCTCCCGCAGTGCCGCGGTGGTGGTACCGGCCAGTTGATCGAGCATCTCCTGTGCCTGATCGGGTTGGCTACGCAAAAGGTATGCGGCAGTGGAGGCTTGAGCATGCGCGAGGGCCATATGGTGCGCGACGATATCGTGCAGCTCACGCGCGATCCGGAGCCGCTCCTCACCGACTCGCTGCCGAGCCTCCTCCTCGCGGGTGCGTTCGGCCAACTCGGCCCGCGCATGCAGGGCTGACAGGTAGTTGCGCCGGTTGCGCCCCGCTTCGCCGAATGCGCCAGCCACCAGCACCCCGGCGATCAGAGTGACGCGTCCTCCGGTCAGCACCGGCGTGAAATCGTGGGCGAGCGAGGCGATCAACAACGCGCCGCCCGAGATCACCGGCGCGATCTTGGCCGTGCGCAGATCCGACGACCACAACCCGAGCGAGTACGCCGCCACGAAGGCCGCGCCCGCGGTAAGGATCGAAACGTCGAAACCCATGGCGCCGATCCCGATGCCGCAGGCGGTGGTAACCACCAGCACCGTACGCGGAAACCGCCGTCGCGACAGCAAGGTGAGCGAGGCCACCGCCGCCAAACCGAACACCGCGAGCGACGCGGGTCGGACAACGATCGGCCCCTGCCCGTTGCCGTCATCGGCCAACCTGCTCGCATATGTGGCAAGCGCGCACAGCAGAACGGCGACGACCACATCGACGGCACGGCTGTGCCGTCGCGGCCATTGCGACCATTCGGCGGTCATCTGCGCTCCTTCTCGTCGTTGAGAACACTAATCGGCAGGTCCCGAAGTGGCCGATAGGCCGCCCACCCTGGACGGCCTACCGGTGCGCTCGAATTCAGACGCGGGCGGATTCGAGTTCGCGAACCGGTTCGACGGCCTCGATGCGGTTCAGGCTCTCACCCTCCACGTCCACATTCGGCAGGATCTTCGCCAGCCACTCGGGCAGCCACCAGGCCTTATCGCCGAGCAGTGCGAGCACGGCCGGGACCAGGGTCATCCGGACGATGAAAGCGTCGAAGAACACCGCCGCCGCCAGCCCGAGACCCATCATCTTGATCATCGGCTCGCCGCCGCCGATGAACCCGGCGAACACCGCGATCATGATGGCCGCCGCGGCCACCACCACCCGGCCGCTGTGCCGGAATCCGGTGACGATGGCATCCTTCGCGCTCTCGCCGTGCGCGAAGGCCTCACGCATCCGGGTGACGAGGAAGACCTCGTAGTCCATCGCGAGCCCGAACACCACGCCGATCAGGAAGATCGGCATCATGCTCATCACGGGTCCGGTCTGATGGACCCCGATGAGATCGGCGAGCCAGCCCCACTGGAAGACCGCGACAATCACACCGAAGGCCGCACCCACCGACAGCAGGAAGCCGAGCGCCGCCTTGATCGGGACCGCGATCGAACGGAACACGACCATCAGCAACAGGATCGCCAGCCCGACCACCACCGCGAGATACGGCAACAGTGCGTCGGCCATCTTCTGCGAGACGTCGATATTCATCGCTGTCGCGCCGGTGACCAGCACGGTCGCACCGGTGGCTGCCTTCAGATCGCCTGCCTCACCACGCAGTGCGTGCACGAGATCCTTGGTCTCGGTGGACGACGGCCCGGTAGCGGGCACAACGTTGAGCATGGCGGCGTCACCGGCCTGGTTGAACATCGCGGGCGATACCGATACGACGCCCTTGGTCGCTGCCAGGGTTTTGGATACCTGGTCCACCGCCGTCTTGGGGTCACCGACGCCCTGCACGTCTACGGCCACGGTGAGGGGGCCGTTGAAGCCGGGACCGAAGCCCTCGGCCAGCGCATCGTAGGCGCGGCGCTGTGTCGTCGAAGTCGGCTGCGATTCGTCACCCGGCATACCGAGTTCGAGACTCGCCACCGGGAGAGCCAGTACGCCCATACCGACCAGGCCGATCAGCAACACCGCCACCGGGCGGCGGACGACGAACTGTGCCCAGCGCGTACCCATCTTGGGCTTCTCGGCTCGAATCTGCTCGGCGGCCTGACCAGTTCCACTGGCCTGCGCCTGCCCGCGGTTCGTGGTCAGCCCACGGTTCGTGGTCAGCCCGCCGCTCGTCGTCAGCCCGCCGCTCGTCGTCAGCCCGCCGCTCGTCGTCAGCCCGCCGCTCGTGCTCGAACCGCCGCTCGTGCTCGCCCCACCGCCCGTGCTCGACCCGCCGCTCGCGCTCAGAGACTTGCGGAACGCCCGCGGCATCACCGCTCGCTGGAAGAATCCGAGCAGCGCAGGCAGCAGCGTCAGGGCGATCGCGACGGCGACGGCGACAGTGCCTGCCGCGGCCAACCCCATCTTGGTGAGAACCGGAATACCGACGACGGCGAGCCCGGCCAACGCGATGACCACAGTGAGTCCGGCGAAAACAACTGCGGATCCAGCGGTTCCGACGGCCCGGCCCGCCGCTTCCTCCGCGCTGTATCCCTCGGCACGTTCGGTCCGGAAGCGGGAGACAATGAACAGGGCATAGTCGATACCGACCGCGAGCCCGAGCATCATGGCGAGAGTCGTTGTCGTGGTGGACATACCGATCGCCACAATCGCGGCGATGCCGACGCCTATCCCGATCAGCGCAGTAAGCAAAGGCAGACCCGCGGCCGCGAACGCACCAAAGGTGACCATCAGTACGACGGCCGCAATAGCAATACCGATGGCCTCGGTAGCGCCGCCCATTTCGGGCTCGGCCTGTAGCGCGGACCCGCCGATCTCCACTGTGACCCCAGCGGCCTTGCCGGTCTCTACCGCGGCGGTGAGCGCCGCCTTGCTGGCGTCGGTGAGATTCTCACTGGTCGCGTCGTAGCTCACGGTCGCATAAGCGGTTGTTCCGCTCTTACTGACCGCACCGGTCTGGAACGGGTCGAGCACACCCTTCGCCTGCGCACCACCCCCCACATCCGAGACGATCTTCTCCACCGCCGCCTTGTTCGACTCGGAGCTGATCTGCTGTCCATCGGGCGCCACGAACACGATCCGCGCTTCTGCGCCATCGGATTTGGTGCCGGGAAAGCGTTCGCCGAGCAAGTCGAACGCCTGCTGAGATTCGGTCCCCGGAATCGAGAACGTATCCGGCGGCGCCGTCGGCGCATTAGCCGCCCCCGCCACGAGAGCGGCCATAACTCCCAACCACAGCAGGACGACGAGCCGCCGCTTCTCGAACGCAAACCGACCGAGCCGGTACAGGAATTTCGCCATAGCGCCATGGTCGTTCGACGGCTCTGTAGTCGGCATCGTGCGTGTGGAGGTCGTCGGGCGTACTGCGGATGCAGTAGGCGTCGGCGGCAAATACTCGATCCGCAGGTGGGGTGCGACAAAACGCCCAGGTGGGGTACCTGCCAGACCGGTTCATGTAGGGCCGGAGCTGGTCGCGTTAATGTTGATCGGGGGTGCTTGCCAGGGTTTCCGCGCTGTATGGCAGGCCCTGGCCCAGCGCCCAGTTCTCCGCGATCCGACCGTTTTCGACGCGAAAGATCTCGATCATCATCGGCTGCTGACCGTCGTCTGGGAGCGGGATTCCTTCGATCGACGAGCGGACAGCTACCTTGTCGCGGTCGACTAGGACGTCTTCGGCGACGACTCGTATATCAGGAAACTGAGCGACGAGGTTGCGCCAGGCGCTTTTCCCCGCCGCGAATCCGGCAGTGCCCAAGGCGTGGCTGAAGCAGTCCGGAGTGTGCAGTTCGTCGGCTTGGTCGAATTGCCGAGTGTTGAAGCACTCCTGCATCCGCCGCACCAAAGCGCCGGGGTTGTCTGTGGTCACGAGAGCACCCTCCTCGGGTAGTCGATCAGAACATGGTGATCGGCGCGCCATAAACGGTGGGGCGCCCCGGTTATGGATCGAGCATACGGGGCGACGCCCCGGTTATGCTAGGGCTGAAATGACACACCAGCCGTCCAAGCGCATCCCGACCGACTCACCGGCAACTCACGGCAGCACCCGGGAGTTGCGAGCCGACGCGCGGCGCAATCGCCAGCGTGTCCTGCAGACCGCCCAGCGGCTGTTCGCCCAGGAGGGACTCGGCGTCTCGCTCGACGAAATCGCCCGGCAGTCCGGCGTCGGCCCGGGCACGGTCCATCGGCACTTTCCCACCAAAGAAGCGCTGTATCTCGCGGTTTCGATCGATCAGCTCGAGCACCTGGTGGCCGAGGGAGCCGCACTGGCCGCCACCGACGACCCCGCCGCGGTGTTCACACTGCTGTCGCACATGATGACCAACGGTGCCGAGAACTCCACGGTCAAAAGCGCTCTCACCGCCGCCGAGTTCGACTTGCGCATCGCCGCGCCAGAGGTGGCGGCAAATCTCACCGGCCATGTCGCCAACCTGCTCGATCGTGCACGCGCAGCCGGCACAGTGCGCGAGGACATCACCGTCGACGAGGTGATGGCACTCGTTGCCGGCACCTTCGCCGCAATCCATCACGCCAACGCACAAGCCAGCCCGACCCGCTCAGCACATATCGGCAGGATCATCCTCGACGGGCTTCGACCCCAATCCCGTTGAATACCAGTCGCACTCAACCACCGGACGAGCCGCGACAGATGGTCATGCACGCCGCATGAGCGATGGAGGACTAGCTGGCACACGCCAGACTTTCGAATGAGCGAACCGTCAGAGCCGTAGACCGAGAAGCTGTTGTCGTCGGCACCTCGTTACCACGCTGCAGCACTATATGCATATCGCCAGCGACCTCGGATCGCGGCAATATCGGATGTTCGTGGGTCGCGACGATGGTCTTCTAATTCCGGTGAAGAGGTTCAAAATGAAGAGTGGGCTCGTTGATCCCGCGTCGGTAGCGGCGGGGACAAAAATTACGAGTAGAAAGCTTCCAATCATGACAGAGTCAGCACCACAGGTGTACGACCGTACGAACATCCCACCGACGGTAGGCCGAGGCACGCTCGACAAAGAGCTCGAGGATTGGCTGCCCACCGGACCGACCCTTGGCGCCGATGTTCCGATCCATCAAGGTCGGCGTGACCACATGCAGCTCGGCGTGGGTCCATTGCCCGAAATCGGCGCTGTAGACACACTGGTCCTCCCCGGTCCGCATGGTTCACTCACCGTCCGCCGTCACGTCCCCAGTTCACCGACCAGCACTCCTTCTGGTGCACTGGTCTATATCCACGGCGGGGGTTTCACTTACGGCACGCTCGACGAATTCGAAGTGCCGATGCGGCTTATCGCCGAGCGAGCCGGAATCACCACCTACATCATCGACTACCAGCTGGCCCCCGAAGCCAAGTACCCGGTGCAAATCGAAGAAATCGAATACTTCGTTCGCTGGCTGTTCGACCATGCCGAGGAACAGGGCGTCGACGCAAATAAAATCGGTGTGGGTGGCGACTCCGCTGGCGGCAACATGACCTGCGTCATGGCATTGAAGCTGCGCGACGAGAACGGCCCGCAACTCGCGCTGCAGGTTCCGCTGTTTCCGGAGGCTGCGTTCCCTGGCGACACGGTGGCGTTCAGCGAGAATCGCTCGGGACTCTATTTGGAGTCCAATGGGATCTTCGAGATGGTACGCAATCTGGTGAAGAACACCGATGACGTCCGCCATCCCTACCTCACCCCGTTGAATGCCGAGTCGCACGAAAGCCTGCCGCCGACCATCCTCGTTACCAACGGCTTCGACCCGCTACGCGATGTCGGCCTCGCTTACGCACAAAAGCTTGCCGAGGCCGGCAACGACCTGACGTACATGCACAATCCACATCTGACCCACGGGTTCCCCCAGTTCACTCGATTCTCGAACGCGTGCCACGAGGCAGCTCTCGAACTCGCCGACCTCATCAAGACCAACATCGGTTGACGCGCCAGGCGCCGAGGTGCTCCTCGTGCCCGAGTGTCAAGGTGGCGAGGTCGGGTCACCACGGCCGAGCGGGCATGCCCCACTGAGGCGCGCAACCTCGACCTGACCGGCACCGACCAGACCGTAGGACGTGCCCACAGCGCGCAACTGCTTCAGCGAAGGGACGAGAACGATAAAAGGGCCGGTCCTCGTGGACCGAACCTTTGTGGTGCCGGCGTCTGGACTCGGTCGAGGACGGCAGCTTGGAGGGCCGATCGATCGGCGATATTGTGGTTTCAGTTTGCTTGTCCCGTCCAAGTGAGGAGGGTCGGCATGTCGGTGTATCCAGACCCGCACGATCCCCGAGTCCAAGAGGACATTCGGGAAGCGGTGCAGCGGGCACTCGAGTCAGCATTGTCCTCGTACATGTCCGAACGGGACATCACCAATATGGCCGCCGGCTATCTGGGGGTGGCTGAGGTGAGCGCCCCGGGCATCGAGCTCGACATCCAACGCGAAGTACGTCGCCAGTCCGGCACCGACTGGACTGTAGAAGACCGACGCGGCCGCTACGAGGGGACACCGCCCACCACACCGGTGAAATCCCGCCCCGGCATGAGTGCCCCGGACCCGGTCTTCGGCGTACGGGTGGACCATTGGTGCACCGACGAGGAAATCCACGGAATTCAGGGCTACGCCGTCTACGACAACACCATGATGCAGAACCGCTACGACCGCACCTGCCCGTCGGAGTTCTACGGCGGTTACCTCACCGCGCTGGTGGGCCTGATGCAATCCGTGGCACCCTCCGACACACTCGACCGCTATCGCTCGGTCGTCGACACAATCGACGCAACTTTCAAATCCTGGCCCGCCACCCGGGACAGATCGGCCGGCGCCGCCACCGCATTGACAGACGCCTGGGAGTACGCCAATTCCGGCTCCTCGGTAATACAGATCCTCGCCCACCTACGCGGCGAGATGGCCTGCGTCGCCGACTGTTTCGAAATAGCTCGCGCCGACGGCCTGTAAGCCCGAAGCCAATCAATGAGATCCGCTGAATCAGCCTGTGCACCGGAACCACCGGCTTCGGGCGGTGGCATGACTGCACCGTGCGGCCCGGTCTGGGTGGCTGGGCCGCACGATCGGTGGCGTGGTCAGGCGCCGAAGTCGGCTCGGTGGTCGGTGGCCCACTCGGCCAGGGTGCGTCCTGGCCTGCCGGTCACGGCGGTGGCGGGACGTACCTGGTCGGGTGCGGCGAGGGTGTCGCTCCAGTAGTCGAGCAGCATCTCCATGATCGGCTGGGGGATGAATTGCTCGGTCTCGGAACGGAATTCGTCGGGGGTGATCTCGATAAGTGGGATCTGTCGTCCGACTGCGGCGGCGATCGTGGCGACCTGCTCGGTGCGGGTGAGCGCCTGCGGACCGGTGATCGGGATGATCTGCCCGATGTAGTCGTCGGACAGCAGCGTCTCGGCGACGGCCTCGGCGACGTCGTATTCGTGGACCGGTGCTTGCGCGGATGCCAGGTACGGTGCGCGGATGGGTGCGCCCGAGCTGATCTGCCACCGCCATTCGAGCAGGTTGTTGGCGAAAGTGCCCGGGCGCAGGATCGTCCACGCGTCAGTGCGATCGGTGACGGCGGCTTCGACGGCGCTGTGGTGCAGCTGGCTTGCCGAGCCGCGGTCGCGGGGAAATTCCATCGCCGCGGCCAGCGAGGACAGGACCGTGAAGCGGTGCACGCCGGCGGCGATGGCCGCGTCGAGGAAGACGTCGATGCCCTGTGCCGGGAAGACGAAGGCGCGATCGACGCCTTCGAACACATGCTGGCCGAGAATCGAGGCGTCGGCGAGATCGCCCGCGACAACTTCGACCGCCTCGGGCAGGTTCGCGTCCTCGGGCTTGCGGGTCACGGCACGGACGGCGGCGCCGCGGGCAAGGAGGGTAGTGACGAGGTGGCGGCCGACGGCGCCGGTCGCGCCGGTAACGAGAACGGTCGGGCGGAAGGTGCGAATCTCTGTGCTGCTCATGACATGAATACTTCCGGTAAAGCCCACGTCGCCACATCACGAGAATTCGTTATTTCATGCGGTACCTAGGATGTTCAGCGCCCGAGCGCGAGTGCGGCCGCGACTGAACGGGACTTCGGGCCCTGGGCTGCCTCGTTGGCGGACTGCTGCCAGGTTCCGAAGGGTTCGAGTAAGGACATAACATCAAAAGATCCCCAGGCCATTGACCTGGGGATCTTTTGTGAGTGGAGCTGCCGGGAATCGAACCCGGGTCCTCCGCCGCGTCTTCAGGGCTTCTCCGTGTGCAGTTCGCTAGGTCTCTGCTCGGATCTCCGGGTCTCGCGAACAAGCTCGGATGACGATCCCAGTCACTGTTTGATGTCCCATCCGACTCCGTGACCGAGCCGGACAGTAATTCCCTCTAGCTGATGCCAGTACCCGGGTCGAGGGACGAACCCGGACTGGCAGAGACGACCTGGCTACTTAGGCAGCGAGGGCGTACTCGCGCTGATTGGAATCGGCGCTTAATTGGTTGCAGCGACGCTTACGGTGGTCTCTTGCCTGCACCGACACGCTTCCCCTAAATCTACGTACGCAGTCGAAACCGTTCAGCCCCGTACGTCCCGACACCTCGTCGGGCTAGTCATGTTAACACTCGGTGGCGCCTGGTTCATTCCATTATCCGGGCGTGGTGGTCAGTTCGCGGCGATGAGGCCGACCGCGACAAGGCCGAGCACCATACCCACCTTCTGCATGCGACCGACTCGTTCGCCGAGCAGGACCATCGCGAGCAGCACGGTCGCGGCGGGGTAGAGCGAGCCGATCACGCTGACCAGCGACAGCATCGACCCGTGGAACGCGTACAGCAGCGCGGCGTTGGCGATGGTGTCGAGCACGGCGACGAAGGCCGCCAAGCGCAGGGGTTCGCCGTGCAGCGTCTGGAACTCCCCTGCGACCACGGCGATCAACCACACCACGGCGGTAGCCGCGCCGCGCTGCGCGACAAGTGGCCACAGACCGGCACTCGCATGGGTTTCGTGCAGGAAGAAGAACGCGAAACCGAAGGCCGCACCCGATCCGATGGTGAACAGCGCCACACTGCGGGTGAATCGCAGCTCGCGGCCTCCGGTGATCTCCTCGGTGGCATCATCCGGTGCTTCCTTACTGATCAGCACCACTGCCAGCAGGGCGAGCGCGACGCCGCCGAACGCGATCGCACCCGGGCGTTCCCCGATCGCCAGACCGGCAAGCACAGGAATGCCGGCGACCAGTACGGCGGTCAACGGCGACACCACGGCCATCGGACCGGCCGCCAAGGCGGCGTAGAACCACCACACTGCCAAGCCGCTCGCCACTCCCGCCGCCAGACCCCAGCCGATCGACGCGAGGTCCGGACTGCCGCCGACCAACGGGGCGAGGGCAAGCACCAGCAGGCTCGAAATCGGATAGGAGACAACGACTATCCGCAGTGCGGTCACCCGCCGTGCCGCCAGTCCACCGAAAAAGTCGCTGACGCCGTAACCGGCGGCAGCGACCAATGCCAACAGAACGGCTGTCACCGCATGCCTTTGATCCGCCGTCCCAACTCGCGGGTGACCTCGCGCTCGGCGTCGCGCTTGGCGAGGTCCTGCCGCTTGTCGTAGTCCTGTTTGCCCTTGGCCAATGCGAGCTCGACCTTCACGTTGCCGTCGGAGAAGTACATCGACAGCGGGACCAGCGTCTGGTTACCCTCGCGCGACTTGCCGACCAGTCGCTCGATCTCGCGCTTGTGCAGCAGCAATTTACGTACCCGGCGCGGCGAATGGTTGGTCCAGGTGCCGTGGCTGAACTCCGGAATGTGCAGCCCGCGCAGCCACACCTCGCCGTGGTCGACCGTCGCGAAGGCATCCACCAGCGAGGCCTTGCCCTCGCGCAGGCTCTTGACCTCGGTACCCACCAGCGCGATCCCGGCCTCGAAGGTTTCCAGGATCGTGTAGTTGTGCCGCGCCCGGCGGTTGGTCGCGATGACCTTGCGCCCTTTTTCCTTCATGACAAGAAGCTTAAAGTGACGCCGCAACGGGATTATTCCCAGGTCGCGACCAGGTAGCCCGCGGCGGCTATCCGCCAGGTCGCAGCATCAGATACAGCAGCAGCACGGCGACGAAGGCGGCCATCAGCATGATTGTGGAGGCACGCGGAAGCGCGGGGTGGCGACGCAGCGGAGGTGGTCGATGTCTCAGCCACACCGATTCGACAGCGAGGTCGTGGGTGCTCGGCTGATAGGGGGGCACATCCCCAGGGTCGCCGGCCGGGTAGTCGCTGGAGCCGCCGTCCGTGGAGTCATCGGATGCCATAGGCAGCACCGTAGCCGCCGGATCGGGGCCGCGCCGGAATTACCACGCAGCGCAACGCAGTTGGAACTCAGACGAGACGGCGGGCGAAGGCCTCGACCGTGCCGCCGCCGGCCAGGTCGACGGTGGCGACCTTCAGTTCGACTGTGCTCTCGGTGAGCTCCATGACCATGAAGCCGAGCTCGTGAAAGTTCTCGAACAAGGCGGCGTTGGTGCCGCCCTTGCTCAGCTTCGGCTCTGCTCCTACTGTTTTGGCGGCTGCGCCGGAGACGATCTGCCGGGTGCCCTTCGATTCCGGGGTCGGCTCGAGCACCTGTAGCGAGTGGTCGTGTCCGGACAGGATGAAATGACACTTGCCGAGGACGTGATCCTCGAAGAACCGCTTGGCATGGACGCCGTTCAGCGGCTCGATGGCAAGCCCCTCATAGCGTCCGGCGTCGCCATGCGGGCCGTTGTTGAGGTAGGGGTGATGGGTGCAGGCGATCTTCCACTTCGCGGGGGATTCGGCGATGGCACGATCGAGCCAGGCGCGCTGCTCGTTCATGAACTGGCCGTCGACCGCCCAGTACGGGTCGAACAGCGGCGGGATGTAGGCGGCCAGCGGATTGATATCGAGCACGAAGAACTCGACCACCGGGTTCTCCTCGGGTAACCGCACCGAGTAGTAGCGGCTCGGCATCCACCAGCGTGCGGAATGCGCGTGGTACTCGACCTCGTTGTTGCCGCGCAGCAGCCAACCGCCGTCACCACCGAAGACCGAGCTGTTGTCGTGGTTACCGAGCACCATCAACCACGGGAAATCCAGTCCGGCATTGGGGTTTTCGAACTTGTCCGCGAACTGCGCATCGACGCCGCTGTCCGGGCCGCTCTCGTAGATATTGTCGCCGAGCCCGAGTGCCAGCGAAAACGGTTGGCGGCGATGGTGTTCGCGCATGCCGTCGGCGACGGCCCACTGGTTGCGGGTGCCGGTGCCCGCATCGCCGGTGACGAGCACGCGCACGCTGCGGTCGGCCGGAAAGGCGAACTTGGACACACTCGGCTCGACCGGCACCGCATCGGCGGGTGACAGACCGATCAGCGAAACCCCGGCCGCGGCGGTTGCCGCCCCTGCCAGAAAGCCACGCCGCCCGATCGTGCTGTCGTCCGTCACGCGATGTCCTCCAACGTCATTCACACTCGATGCTCCGGTAGCTCGAGGCGTCATTTACCGATCGTCGCCTTCTTCCGGTCGAGGCCGAGCGCATCGGAGATGGTGAAGAACATATCGGTTTGGTCGGTGAGCCCGACAACGTTCGCGGCGTGCGGGCCGTAGGCGGCGACACGCAGCTGAGTGCCGGTGTGCTCCTGGGAACCGCCTTCTTCACCGTTTCCGTAGGAGATGCCGATCTCCGCGCCGTCCTTGGTGACGACCTTGCTGGTCAGCGAGGCCGACTTGGTATCGAGCGGGACGATCTGGCTGCTGTGCGCGTGGTCGGCGGTGACGATCACCAGGGTATTGCCGTCGTTCTCGGCGAATTCGAGTGCCGCCTGCACTGCCTCGTCCAGATCGACGGTCTCACCGACCTGCCCACAGGGGTTGGCGGCATGGTCCTGCTTATCGATCGACGCTCCCTCCACCTGGAGGAAGAAGCCGTCCTTGCGCTCCTTCAGCAGGTCGATCGCCTTGCGGGTCATACCCGCGAGATCGGGCTGCGTCGCGGGCCGGTCGGCGCTCGGGTGGCAGGTCTGGGCGGGCAGGTTCAGCCCGTCGCGCACGGCCTTCGCGCCGTCCCAGCGGACCGGCATATTGCCCGAGGCGAAGAGCCCGAGCAGTGGCGCGTCCTGATCGGCCTTCGATACCGCGTCCAGACCGGAGCGGTCGGTAACGAGGTTGTAGCCGCGTGCCTTGGCTTGGTCGCGCAGCGTCTGTCCCTGCCACTGTCCCGCCGCGGCCTTCTGCTCGAAGCTCTTGGCGCCGCCACCGAGGGTGATGTCGGCGCGGGTGTTGAGCAGCTGCTCGCTGATCGAGCCGAGACCGCCCTTCTCCAGCGCGTTGGTCGGGCACTTCAGCGCGGTTTCCTCGGGGCCGTAGCACTTGCGGTCGGTGACGTGCGCACCGAGCACGGCGGGCGTGGCATCCTGGAGCTCCGCGGTGGTTACGTTGCCGGTGGCCTTGCCGTTGGCCTTCGCGATCTCGAGCAGGTTGGCCTGCGCGGCGCCGTGGAGGTCGACGCTGATGGCACCGTTGTAGGTCTTGGTTCCGGTCGCCCATGCGCTGCCGCTCGCGGCGGAATCGGTGACGTAGTCGGGCTTTCCGGTGGCCTTGTCGAGGGAGTAGTGGGTGTAGGAGCCGGTGAGCGGCAGCGCGTCGATACCCTTGAAGTAGCCGCCCGCGCCCTCGGCGACGTCACGCGCCACCGTGATTTCCGAATCGCCCATTCCGTCACCGATCAACAGGATGACGTTCTTGGCCTGGTTGCCGTTGAGCGAGGCGCGCAGCGCGTCGGTGCGGTCGCCGGTGGTCCGGCGGGCGCCACCGTTCTGGCTGATGTCGCCCTTGGCATCGGGGCTGATGAGCTCACCGTTGCCCTGTCGCGTGGAGTCGGAGGACCCGCAAGCGACCAGTGCGCCGACGAGAACGGCGGCGCCGATGGTGGCGAAGACTCGGAGCCGGCGAGGTGTGGAACGCGACGAGACTGCGGGCATGAGCGAACTCCATTGTGTTCGTAGATACCTCGGACGCACCGAGCTTGACGATGTCGTCTGAACGAAAAGAGCACAGTCGGCAACCAGCCGGTTACTCGACAATCGACCACTCGGTTCCGCGACTACCCGCCCCGGCATGGCGGATAGCCCAAATATTCAGCAGTACAGCCACTTTCGGATGGTCCGAACAGTGAACACGCGGCACGCACAGACTTCCATCACGTGCAGAATGTCACTCTCCCGCCAACACCTCCAGCACCTGTTCCCCATACTTGGCAAGCTTGTTCTCGCCGACACCGGCGACCGTGCCCAACTCGGACAGGCTCGTCGGCTTACGTCCGGTGATCTCCCGCAGTGTGGCGTCGTGGAAGACGACGTAGGCGGGTACGCCCTGTTCCTTCGAGGTCGCCGCGCGCCATTCACGCAGCTTCTCGAAAAGACCGACATCCGAGGGCGCCAGATCGACGGGCGGAGTCTTGGCCGATTTCGCCGACCTGGCGGCGCGGGCCGGGGTGGCGCGCTCGGGCTCCTTGCGCAGCAACACCTGCCTGCTGTCGAACAGCACGCCCTCGCTCGCCTCGGTGAGAGTCATCACGCCGTAGTCGCCGTGCACGGTCAGCAGACCCTGGGCCAGCAGTTGTCGCACCACTCCACGCCATTCGACGTCGCGCAGCTCCGTGCCGACACCGAAGACCTTGAGCTCGTGATGATCGTGCTGCACCACCTTGGGATTCTTCTTGCCGATCAGGATGTCGACGATGTGGCCAGCACCGAAGCTCTGACCACGTTCGCGTTTCAAGCGCAGCACCGTGGACAGCACCTTCTGCGCGGCGACCGTGCCGTCCCAGGTCTGCGGCGGTGTCAGGCAGGTGTCGCAATTGCCGCACACCTGACCGGGTTGGCCGAAGTAGGCAAGCAGCTGCGTGCGGCGGCACTCCACGGTTTCGCACAGCGCGAGCATCGAGTCGAGATGCAATTGCAGCAGCCTGCGATGGGCGGCGTCACCCTCCGAGGCGTCGATCAACTTACGTTGCTGCACAACATCACTGAGCCCGTACACCATCCAGGCCGTCGACGGCAGCCCGTCGCGGCCCGCGCGACCGGTCTCCTGGTAGTAGCCCTCGACCGATTTCGGGAGATCCAAGTGGGCGACGAACCGCACATCCGGCTTGTCGATACCCATGCCGAAAGCAATCGTGGCGACGACGATGAGCCCATCCTCGCGGAGGAACCGCGATTGGTTCTTCGCGCGAGTCCGCGCATCGAGCCCTGCGTGATAGGGGACGGCACTGATCCCGTTCTCATTGAGGAATGCCGCGGTCTTCTCCACCGAATTGCGCGACAGGCAGTAGACGATGCCCGCGTCACCGGCGTGCTCGGCCTTGATGAACTCCAGCAGCTGGCGATCCGGCTTGTTCTTGGGCTCGATCCGGTACTGGATATTCGGCCGGTCGAAGCTGGCGACGAAGCGCCTGGCGGCACCGAGTTCGAGGCGCTGAATGATCTCGTCGCGAGTCTTGTCGGTCGCGGTCGCGGTCAGCGCGATACGCGGCACATCCGGCCAGCGCTCGTGCAGCATCGACAGGCCGAGGTAGTCCGGCCGGAAGTCGTGGCCCCACTGCGAGACGCAATGCGCTTCATCGATGGCGAACAGCGCGATCTTGCCCCGACCGAGCAGGTTCACGGTCGACTCGAGCCGCAGGCGCTCGGGCGCCAGGTACAACATGTCCAGCTCGCCCGCGACGAACTGGGCCTCCACCGTGCGCCGCTCGTCCGGGAACTGTGTGGAATTGAGGAACCCGGCCCGCACACCGAGCGCGCTCAGTGCGTCCACCTGGTCCTGCATCAGGGCGATCAGCGGCGACACCACCACTCCGACGCCGGGACGTACCAGCGCGGGCACCTGATAGCACAGCGATTTACCGCCGCCGGTCGGCATCAGCACCAGGGCATCCCCGCCGCCGACCACGTGCTCCACGATCTCCCGCTGATCACCGCGGAAGCTGTCGTAGCCGAATACGCGACGTAAGACCTGTTGCGCCGCACCGGTTTCAGGGCCGGGTTCGCTGTCGGTCAGCTGTCCGTAGCGACTGCTTGCAGGTCGCTCGAAAGAGCCAGCCGCTGCAGCATCGGAGAAGTCCACCCGGCCCATCCTACGAGCGCCGTCCGGGGGACAAACCCTTACACCGCCCCTGGACGGGGGTCGCACGGCAAGTACTCCACATGTGCATAACAAATCTCGGCATTCGCAAGTCCCGCTGAGTCATTACGCGAAACGCCGAGACCCAAGGGCAGCCCCAGGTCCCGGCGTTCGCAGCATCTCGGGCTATTCGCGGACGTAGTAGCGCAATGTCGCATAGGCGGTGATAGCGGCGAAGACCACACCGATCGGCGCGATGGTCAGCGCGATCACCGCGATGTCGTCGCCGGTGACCTGCGGAAAGACATTGCTGTCGAACAGCTGACCCAAAGCCCGATCGATCACCATCGGCCGCGCGACGAGCAGGCCGAAGATCGCGAGCACCGAACCGATGATCGCCGCGACTACCGCTTCCAGCAGGAACGGCAGCTGTGTGTACCAGCGAGTCGCGCCGACCAGCCGCATGATCCCCACCTCCTCACGGCGGGTGAACGCGGCGATCTGCACCATGTTCGCGATCAGCATCAGCGCCGCGAGCGCCATCACCAGCGCAAGGCCGAATGCCGCGTTGCGCAGCCCGTCGAAGATGCTGACCAGCCGGTCGACGAGCTCCTTGTCGTTTCGGACCTGCTTCACCCCCGGCCTGGTATCGAAGGTCGGGAAGATCTGCTGGTACTGGTCCGCGTCGGTCGTCTTCACGCGCAGCGACGCGGGAAACTTGGTGTCCTTGATCATGTCGAGCATCTCGGGCTGGCCCTTGAAGGTCACCTCGGTGGCTTCCTTCGTCGCCTCCTCGCTATTGACGAACTGGACCGACACCACGCCCCCGGTCTTCTTCAGATCGGACATCAGCGATTGACACGGCTCCTTGGAGCACTCGAGGTCAGCCGCGGAGATGTCATCGGTGAGATAGAGCCGAATCTCGACTCGGTCCAGGAAGTAGTTCTCGGTCTTGTCGGCGATGCGTACCGCCAGCAGACCGCCGCCCAACATAGTGAGCGACACCGCGGTGGTGAGGATCATCGCGATGGTCATCGTGACGTTGCGGCGCAGACCGGTGAAGACCTCGCCGAACAGGAATCCGAATCGCATTACCGGCCCACCCCGTACACACCGGTCGCGTCGTCGCGCACAAGGCGGCCTCGATCGAGCTCGACCACCCGCCTGCGCATCGCATCGACGATGTGGTTGTCGTGGGTGGCCATCACCACCGTGGTGCCGGTGCGGTTGATCCGCTCCAGCAGCAGCATGATGTCGCCGCTGGTGTCGGGATCGAGGTTACCGGTCGGCTCGTCGGCGAGCAGCACGAGCGGGTGGTTCACGAACGCCCTCGCGATCGCGACGCGCTGCTGCTCACCACCGGAGAGCTCGCTGGGGAGTCGATCGGCCTTACCACCGAGACCGACCATATCGAGCACCTCGGGGACCGTCCTGTCGATGAACTGTTGACGCTTACCGATCACCTCCAGCGCGAACGCGACATTCTGCTGGACGGTCTTCTGCTGCAACAGCCGGAAGTCCTGGAACACGCAACCGATGCGCTGACGCAACTTCGGCACCCGCCGTCCCGGCAGCCGGTCGACCCGGAAGTCCGCGACCTGTATCTCGCCGGAGGTGGGTGCCTCCTCTTTGAGCAGTAGGCGCATAAAGGTCGACTTGCCGGAACCGGACGGTCCGATGATGAAGACGAATTCGCCCTTGTCCACATCTACCGTGACGTTGTCCAGCGCGGGTCGCGTCGAGGTCTTATACGACTTGGTGACGTTCCGCATGGTGATCACGGGGAGCCAGTGTAACCAGCAGCCGGGTGACTACCGCGAGGTCGAGGGCCCGCCGTGGCGCATATGCGCCGTTGGTAGACGTGCCTCACGGGTTGGATACCGCCGGATTCACAGCTACCGGAACGGAGTTCAAGGTGGGGTTCGATCCGGCGGGAATCGAGTTATCCGGCTTGACGAACAGATACAGCACAAATGTGACAACCCAGGTTCCCATCAGGATCGCCGTAGATCTACGAGGTCTCACTGATACCCTCCCGGCGCAACGCCGCGGCTACTCGCACCCGCAGTTCGCGACCGACTTCGAATTGTTTACCTGGCAATGTGCGGGCAACCATTCGGATGTTCATCTGGTCGACCGTCAGGGCTTCGACACCCATCACGCTCGGCTCATCGAGTAGTAGCGGCCGCAGCCGAGCGTCTTCGTACGCCTGTGTACCGACCGCATGCAGGATCTCGTTGACCCTGGTGATGTCCGCGCTCGCGGCCACCGGCACGTCGATCGCGGCGCGCGCCCAATCCTTCGACAGATTCGTGACTTTCACGATCTGGCCGTTGGGCACGATGATTACCTCACCGTCCGCGTTACGCAATGTGGTGATCCGTAGCGTGACGTCCTCGACCGTACCCTCGGCCTGCTCCGCGGATCCAGTCACCGCGATGCGAACCACGTCACCGAAGCCGTACTGGCGCTCGGTGATCAGGAAGAACCCCGCCAGAATGTCCTGCACGATGCGTTGCGCGCCGAAACCGAGTGCGGCACCTAACACCGCGGCGGGTGCGACGAGTCCGGTCACAGCGAACCCCATGCGCCGCAACACCTCGATACCGACCAGCACATACACGATGGTCAGCACTACCCAGGTGACCACCTGCGCCAACGCGTGCCGATGTTTGGCGGCTTCGGTCCGCACCAGCGCATCGCTGCTGCGGAATCCGGCATCGATCTTGCGGGTTATCCGATCCCTTACGAAGGTCGCGAACCGGCTGAACAGCACCGCGCCCATGAGATAGAGCACGATCTCGAGGCCCGAAGAACGCAGCCAGGTCGTGAAATCGGTGGATGAGGCAAACGCCTGTATCCCCGCGACATTCATTTAGTTAGCCTGCTCTCGCATTCGCCAGCGGATTCCGGATTCGATGAAACCATCGATGTCGCCGTCGAGCACAGCAGACGGGTTATTGACTTCGTAGTTGGTCCGCAGATCCTTGACCATCTGGTAGGGGTGCAGCACGTAGGAGCGCATCTGGTTGCCCCAGGACGCGCCCTCGTTGGTCTTCAGCGCGTCCATCTGGGCACGCTCCTCCTGCCGCTTGCGTTCGAGCAGCTTGGCCTGTAGCACCCGCATCGCCGAAATCTTGTTCTGCAGTTGGGATTTCTCGTTCTGACAGGTGACGACGATGCCGGTCGGGATGTGTGTCAGCCGCACCGCGGAGTCGGTGGTGTTGACGCTCTGGCCGCCGGGGCCGGACGAGCGGTACACATCGACGCGGATCTCGCCTTCCGGGATCTCGATGTGATCGGTGGTCTCGACCACAGGAAGCACCTCGACCTCGGCGAAGGAGGTCTGGCGGCGGCCCTGGTTGTCGAAGGGGCTGATGCGCACGAGCCGATGTGTGCCCATCTCCACCGAAAGGGTGCCGTAGGCGTAGGGCGACTTCACCGCGAAGGTGGCGCTCTTGATGCCCGCTTCTTCGGCGTAGGAGGTGTCGTACACCTCGACGGAGTACTTGTGCCGGTCCGCCCAGCGGATGTACATGCGCATCAGCATCTCGGCCCAGTCCGCGGCGTCGACGCCGCCCGCGCCGGATCGGATGTTGACCAGCGCGTCGCGCTTGTCGTATTCGCCCGACAGCAGCGTGCGGACCTCCAGCGCCTCCACGTCACCGTGCAGTGCGGCACGTTCGGTGTCGGCGTCGGCGAGCGCGGAAACCTGCGCCTCACCTTCCTCGCCCTCGGCGAGTTCGTACAGCACCGGCAGATCTTCCAGCCGCTGGCGCAGGTCCCCGACGCGACGCAATTCGCTCTGCGCGTGCGAAAGCTCGCTGGTGACCTGTTGCGCGTGGTCCTGGTCGTTCCACAGGTCCGGATCGGCGGCCTGGTGTTCCAGCTCGTCGATACGACGGCGCAGCTCCTCGATGTCGAGGACCGACTCGACCGTCTTGAGGGTGGCGTCGAGTTCGGCGAGATCAGCGGAGACGTCAGGATGCACGATGACCTAGCCTACTGTGCTGGTCGGCCTGCCCCTAACCCCAGCGGGGCCACCGAGTACGTCGCGGGCCCGCGATCGTTGCGCGGCCGGGTTCGGTGGCGTGTTCACACCGCATCGGGCCGGTCGCGCGGTCAGCTGGATATCGCGCGCAATCCGCCGGGGCGGCGACCCGCCAGCGCATCGAGGGCATGCGCGGTCGGCTCGTCGGCGGGCAGGTAGACGATCAATTGCTGGTCGTCGTCGGCGGACAGCTCGAGGGTCTCGTAGGACAGCCGCAGGTTGCCCGCTTCGGGATGCGCCAGGCGGGTGACACCGGTCGCGGCCGCGAGGCTCGGCACGGTCTCGACGCGTCGGGTGAACTCCGCGCCCGCGGCGACGGTGAGCTCGTCGATCAGTACCGCGATGTGTGGGTCGGCTCGGAACGGGCCCTGCTTGAGGGCAGCCACCACTTCGTCGGCCACATGTTCCCAGTCCGGGTAGGCCGTGCGGGCACGCGGATCGGTGAAGACGAACAGGGCGAGATTCACCCAGCCGTCGTTGTCGAGCAGTCCGGTCGGCGCCATCAGACGTTCGTAGCCTTCGGTCCAGGCGAGCGCTTCGCGCAGTCGATTGACCACCACCGCGGGCGCGGGCTCCAAGCGGTCGAGGACGGCGCGGACGGTTGGTCGCACCTCGCGCAGCAGCTGTGCGCCGCCCATGCAGCTGAATCCGGCGTCGGCGGCCTTGGTCAACCGGTGCAGATGCACGCGCTCACTCGGCGCCAGTTGCAGCGCGTCGGCGAGTGCGCCGAGCACCGGCGGCGAGGGACGGCGATCGCGCCCCTGCTCGAGCCGGGTGATGTATTCGATGCTCACCCCTGCCAGGGTGGCCAGCTCGGAGCGACGCAGTCCGGGAGTCCTGCGGCGTGCGCCGGTCGGCAGTCCGACCTCGGCCGGGGTTACCGCCTCGCGCCGGGTGCGCAGGAACAAGCCCAACTCGTTGTCGCTCACTCTTCGAACGGTACAAGCGTCGGCCGCCGCGAGGGTGACCCTGCCACTACCACTCTCCGTGCGGTCTTCCTGGTGGCCGCGGCAAGCAGCAGATTGGGACACGCGACGGCCGGACCCGGTCGTCGCGACGCTTCCTGCGAAGGAGAAATGCCATGTCAACACTGAAGCTCGCGGTCATCGTCGGCAGCGTCCGGGAGGGACGCTTCGCCCCTGTGGTGACCTCCTGGTTCACCGATCACGCCGTCCGGCACGGCGGCTTCGAGGTCGATGTGATCGACCTTGCGGAATTCGACCTGCCGCTGGCGCTGCCCTCGGTCTCCCCCGCCATGGACCCGAACCCGCAGCGACCAGCCGGGATGACCGACCTCACCCGGCGGCTGGGCGAGGCCGACGCGTTCGTCATCGTCACCCCCGACTACAACCGCAGCTTCCCCGCGTCACTGAAGGCCGCCATCGACTGGCACTTCACCCAGTGGGACGCCAAAACCATCGGTTTCGTCGGCTACAGCGGCGCAAGCGGCGGCCTGCTCGCGATCGAGGGCCTGCGCCAGGTATTCAACGAACTCAACGCCCACACCGTCCGCAACTACGTCTCCTTCCCCCGCTATTACCTGCTCTTCGACGCCGAAGGAAACCTCATGGAACCCGAGGAGCCCGCGGCCGCCGCCCAGGCCATGCTCGACCAATTGCATTGGTGGGCAACCGCCCTCACCGCCGCCCGCTCACTTGCCCCAGCGATGTAGGCGCCAGCGACCCACATTGCGCGTCGATTGCCGTGGAATGTGACACATCACCTGGTCCACTTCTGCATGTGCCGCACGCTTACCCACCACTGTCCCGCCCACAAGTGGCAGATCATGGTGAGGCTGCCGGTCGGGCCGGTGGCGGACGGTCGATAGGGTTCGGGGGTGGCTGCTCATTCTTCAGATCTCGAACTTGCCCTGCGGCTGGCCGATGAGGCCGATGCGATCACTCGAGCGCGCTTCGGTGCGCTGGATCTGCAGGTCGATTCGAAGCCTGATCTGACACCGGTCTCGGATGCCGATCTGGCGGTGGAGAAGGCGATCAGGCAGACGCTCGGACAGCAGCGGCCCGGTGATTCGGTGCTCGGCGAGGAGTTCGGCGGGGATGTGGAGTTCACCGGACGGCAGTGGGTGATCGACCCCATCGACGGCACCAAGAATTTCGTGCGGCGGGTGCCGATCTGGGCCACGCTCATCTCGCTACTCGAAGACGGCGTGCCCGTGGTCGGTGTGGTGAGCGCTCCCGCGCTGGCCCGCCGGTGGTGGGCGGCGGCGGGCTCCGGCGCTTGGGCCGCCGTCGATAAGGATGCGCCGAAACAACTTTCGGTGTCCGCGGTGGCCGAGCTGCGTTCGGCGAGCCTGGCGTTCTCCAGCCTGTCGGGTTGGCGCGAACGCGGTCTGCGCGAGCACTTCCTCGCCCTCACCGATGACGTATGGCGAGTCCGCGGCTACGGCGACTTCCTCACCTACTGCCTGCTCGCCGAGGGCGCGGTGGATATCGCCACCGAACCCGAGGTCTCCCTGTGGGATCTGGCCGCTCTCGACATCCTCGTTCGGGAGGCGGGCGGCCGCTTCACCGCGCTCAACGGTGACTCCGGTCCGCACGGCGGCGACGCCATCGCCACCAACGGCCTGCTCCACGATGAGGTGCTCTCCCGCCTCGGCGCCGACTGACCTGCGTCCCGGAGACCCGTGCTCACCCCGCGAGCGGCTTCTCCATGAGGACCACGTTTTCGGTGCCGTGGAACTGTGGCGGCAATCGCGTTTCTCGCACCTCGACGAAACCCTGTGCGGCGTAGTACTTGCGCAGCACCGAGTTGTTCGCGGCGGTGTCAAGGCGTTGCACCGTGACGCCCTTGGCAAGGGTGTAGTCGGCGCAGAACTGGATGACGCGGGAGCCGAGATCACGCCCGCGGTACTCCGGGGCGACCATCAGCCCGTGGATATACCCGGCTTCGGCGTCATCCGCACCCCAGAAGTCCGGGTCCCGCCAGACGATCCGTACCGCGGCGGTCAGGTCGGTCTCGGTCTCGCGCCAGACGAACCATTCGCCCCGCGTCGTCTCTTCGGTCACCGTCGCGGCGGGGTATTCGCCGGGTAACCATTGCGCGATACCGTTGCCGACCATCCACTCGGCGAGCCGATCGCGTAGTCGCACAATGTCGTCCGCGTCAGCAGAAGTCGCCGTGACCATGGGAGCTGATTCCGGCACGATCCTCCTCAGGTGTGTCGATTCGCCGATCAGCATATGACCCGGTCCAGATGTCAGCCGAGCCGTTTGAGCTGCGGCCACGATTGCGACCAGGCCGCGCGCGGTTCGCGGCAGCGGAAGATCGGCTGACCTTGTTCGTCGTTGTCGATACCGAGGCCATTGTCGATTCGCCCTGCTGGTTCGACCGAACGGAATAAGCGGACCAGCTGGTCACGGTCGAAACCGACGGCGACCACGGCGGCGGCGTTCGGCGGACCCCACCACCAGTAAGCGTTGCTCCCGCTGTGCGGCCTCGGCAGCCCGTACTGTCCGCCGAAGCGCTCGATGGCGCCCGCCTCCCCGGAATTGGCGGTAAGAATGGCGACATCGGGGCCGAGGTTGCCACGCACGTCTGCGATCTGGCGCACGAATTCCGGCCAGCCGATGGTTTCGCCCGCGTCGTAATCGATGGCGAGCACCGGTGAGTCCCGCAACACCGAGACCGGCAACACCGGCAGGAACAACACCGCCGAGACGAAGGCGTTCACCACGAGCGCCGAACTCACTGCCGCCCACCACATTCGCCGAGTACCGAACCACCTGGCAACCGGCACCGCGGCGGCGGCAAGCAGAATCGGATACATCCCGCCCATGTAGTACGCCTTGCCGCCGGTAAGGGCGAACACCACGAACATCAGCGCGTACCCGAGTGCGAAGGCACGATATCGAGCCTCGCGCCATAGTCGCCACAGGCCGAACGCCCACAGCGGCACCAACAATGGCCCCATCAGCCCGAATTGCAGCAGCACGAACATCGCGGGCGAATCCGAGGTGCCCGATGAGCCACCCGCGATCGCCCGGCTCATTTCCCATTGCGGCCAATCATTCTCGGCCTGCCACCAGAGATAGGGCAACCAGATCAGCACGGCGAGAGCGACCGCCATCGGAAAGTACTTGGTAGCGAGGATCTTTCGCGGCCCGATCAGAACCAGTGCCAGCAGCAGTGCACCGACGGGGAAGATCAGCAACAGTTTGTTCTGCAACCCGATGCCGACAACGAGCCCGATGCCGAGCCACCATCTGGGGTCCGCACCGCCCGGCCGACACGCACCGCCGGGCGGGCGGCCATCGGCGGGGTCACCCACGAGCTTCAGCACCAGCAGACACACCAGCGACCATGCGGCCACATCGAAAGTGGTGGTCGTGAGCAGGTGGCCAGTACCCACCACCAATGCCGCGCTGGCCACCGACGCCGCCGCGAGTGCCTGCGCACCGCACCCTCCACCGAATTCACGCGCCATCAAACCCGCACAGATCACGATGAAGGTCGCCACCGAGATCGACGGAAGACGTAACAGCAATAACGAGTCAGGATCGATTGCCGACATCGCGCGAGCGAGCAGCGGTGTCAGCGGCGGCTGATCCGGGTATCCCCAGTCGAGATGTCTGCCCGCGGCCAGAAAGTACAGCTCATCCCGGTGATAGCCGTAGCGCACAGCGAAAGCGACAAGGAGGGCGGCGAACAGACCCGCGACGATGGTCAGCTGTCGCACCGCGACAGCAGGCACCTGTCGCACCGCGGCGGTGGGCACTTGCCCAGCCTGACACATAACGGCGGCGTATGCTGCACCTCGACGCAGTTCTTACTCTGGAGTAAGATAGTACTACTCAGGAGTAAGATAGCCGGGACAAGACCTCACCCCACCCACCCGAGAAAACAGGTGATGATGAGCACTCGAGACAGCGCAACGAAGCGACGTCCAGACACGTCCGCTGTTGGCCTGAACCACCCCAAGCGGGACTGGATGGGCGCGGCCATGCGGATCATGACGACCCTCACCGGGTCGGAGCTCGCCGAGAAGTACAACCTGCGCAAGCCGATCGAGCGAGTCACCTACGAAGGCACCAAGACCGGTTTCCGCACCCTCGGCGCGGCAACTCGCGCCTTCGCCAAGGTCGCGGGCAACGGCGCACCGAAACGGTTGGCGGACAACGAGTCGAAGAACAAGGACTTCTTCGACCTCACCCCCAGCGACGAGCAGCAGATGATCGTCGAGACGGTGCGGGAATTCGCCGCCGAGATCCTGCGCCCGGCCGCCTACGAAGCCGACGGTGCCGCGAAGGCGCCGCGCGACCTGCTCGAGCGGGCCGCCGAACTCGGCATCACCCTGATCAACGTGCCCGAGGAGCTCGAAGGCGCGGCCTCCGAGCGTGGCGCGGTCACCAACTCGCTGGTCGCCGAGGCCCTCGCGCATGGTGACATGGGCCTTGCCCTGCCGATCCTCGCACCGAGCGGCGTCGCGGTCGCCCTCTCCCAGTGGGGCACCGACGCGCAGCAGAAGACCTACCTGCCCGCCTTCACCAGCGAAAGCGTGCCGCAGGCCTCGGTCGTGATCAGCGAGCCCCGCGCCCTGTTCGACCCGTTCGCATTGCAGACCAAGGCAACTCGCTCCCCGAGCGGCTACCGCCTCAACGGCGTGAAGAGCCTGGTGCCCGCAGCGGCGGACGCCGAGCTATTCCTCGTCGCCGCCGAGCTCGACGGTCGCCCGGCCCTGTTCATCGTGCCGTCCGACACCCAGGGTCTTGTCGTGGAGGCCGACCCGAGCATGGGTCTGCGCGCCGCCGGCCTCGGCCGCCTGATCCTCGACAATGTCGCGGTCGGTACCGACGCCATCCTCGGCGACGGCGATGCCGAGCAGCGCGCCGCCGAGTACGCGGACGCGGTCCGTCTCGCCCGTCTCGGCTGGGCGTCGCTGGCCATCGGCACCGGCCAGGCCGTGCTGGACTACGTGATCCCGTATGTGAACGAGCGTGAGGCGTTCGGCGAGCCGATCAGCCACCGCCAGGCGGTCGCCTTCATGGTCGCCAATATCGCCATCGAACTCGATGGTCTACGCCTGGTGACTCTGCGGGGCGCGTCACGCGCGGAGCAGGGCCTGTCGTACGCCCGCGAGGCGGCGCTGGCCAGAAAGCTTGCCACCGACAAGGGCATGCAGATCGGCCTGGACGGCGTGCAACTGCTCGGTGGCCACGGCTTCACGAAGGAACACCCGGTCGAGCGCTGGTACCGCGATCTGCGGGCCATCGGCATCGCCGAAGGTGTCGTGCTCATCTAAACCGGCTGGTTCCTTACTTCCAGGAGACATTCCATGATCAATCTCGAACTCCCCAAGAAGCTCCGGGCCAGCGCCAACCAGGCCCACCAGGTGGCTCAGGAGATCTTCCGCCCGATCTCGCGCAAGTACGACCTCGGCGAGCACGACTACCCGGTAGAGCTGGACGCCATGGCCGCCATGGTCGAGGGCCTCGCCGACTCCGGCACCCAGAAGATCGGTGGTGCGGCCGGTGGTCGTTCGGACACCAGCGAGTCCGACAACCACGCCACCGAGCTGCTCGGAAATAGTAACGGCGGCAACATGTCCGCACTGCTGAACGCTCTGGAAACCTCGTGGGGCGACGTCGGCCTCATGCTCTCGATCCCCTACCAGGGCCTCGGCAACGCGGCCATCGCGGCCGTGGCGACCGACGAGCAGCTCGAGCGCTTCGGCAAGGTGTGGGCCTCGATGGCCATCACCGAGCCGTCCTTCGGCTCCGACTCCGCCGCCGTCACCACCACCGCCGTCCTCGACGGCGACGAATGGGTACTCAACGGCGAGAAGATCTTCGTCACCGCGGGTCAGCGCTCCACCCATATCGTGGTGTGGGCATCGGTCGACAAGAGCCTCGGCCGCGCCGCGATCAAGTCGTTCGTCGTGCCCCGTGACGCTCCCGGTCTTTCGGTGGCCCGGCTCGAGCACAAGCTCGGCATCAAGGCCTCCGATACCGCTGTGCTGCTGTTGCAGGACTGCCGGATCCCCGCTGACAACATCCTCGGTAGCCCGGAAGTCAACGTGGAGAAGGGCTTTGCCGGGGTCATGCAGACCTTCGACAACACCCGCCCCATGGTGGCCGCCATGGCTGTCGGCGTCGCACGCGCCGCACTCGAGGAGCTGCGCACGATCCTGACCGACGCCGGTGTCGAGATCTCCTACGACACCCCCGCCAACAACCAGCACGCCGCGGCCGCCGAATTCCTGCGCATGGAGGCCGATTACGAGTCCGCCTACCTGCTGTCGCTGCGCGCCGCGTGGATGGCCGACAACAAGAAGCCGAACTCCCTGGAAGCCTCCATGTCCAAGGCCAAGGCGGGCCGCACCGGCACCGACGTCACGCTCAAGGCCGTCGAACTCGCGGGCGCCATCGGCTATTCCCAGCGCACCCTGCTCGAAAAGTGGGGCCGCGACTCGAAGATCCTCGATATTTTCGAGGGCACCCAGCAGATCCAGCAGCTGATCGTGGCTCGCCGGGTACTCGGCAAGACCAGCGCTGAGCTCAAGTGACGCTGATGTAGTAAGTGCGGCAACGGAAAACCGGTGCGAGTCCATGTTGTGGCTCGTATCGGTTTCTTTTGTCAGTCGAAGATCATGAGATCCGGGCCAGCGGCACAGCCGAAACGGCCCGACGCGCCCGGCGGCATCACCAGGTGGGAGTCGTCGTCGCCCTGCTCTCGGCATAGGGTTTGCCCTGGTGTTCGTGCGATTGCGCGCGGCCTTTGCCCACCGACCAGCTCGAAGTATTCGCCGCTGTCCCGGTTGTGCAGAGTGAAGTCACCCCCCTATGTATTCACGTAACTGAAATCGCCTTTAGCCGTGGAGTTTCTCCGCGGGAGCCGCGACAATTCACACGCGAACGAGAAATTCAGTTTACGATCGATCCGCTCCTGGGCGGCCGAATTCTCCCGGAATTCCTCTGAGCCCCGTCGATCGAACAGACCGCTTTACCAAGAACCCCATCGAGGAGACTGGTTATGCACAAGCTGGGTTTGATACGTCGCTTTACCGCCGCACTCGCGGCGACAACCGCGGTAGCCGTGGTATTCGCAGGTCAGGCCGCGGCCGATCAAACGGAAATCGACTGGACCGTCGCGGTGCAGAAGCTGCGGGTCGCCGCCGGCGGCAACCCCGCGGCCGAACAGGCTTTGGATCGGCTGCTGGCCTCCGGTCAGGTCGCCACGGCCGGCCAGGTGGCATTGCCCGCGCAACCATTCCAGGTTCCGGCGCAAACAGATATCGGGCGCGGTGGCGGCCCGGGTGTGGGTGGGTCCGGCATCGCACTTGGCGTCGACGGGTTCCGTTTCGGATTCTTCGGCGGCCCCGGCACGATCGCGCCGAACCAGGGCGGAGCCAAGCTCGAGGCGCTCTGGATCAACCTTTCCAACGGCCGTAGCGGCACCGAGTTGCTCTCCGAGCACAACGACGTCCCCGTCGACACCACCATTCGCAGCCGAGCACTCGACACCGGCGGTGGCATGGTCGTGGCCGCGGTGTACGGCAACCTGTGGCACCGCTGGGCGGTCCCGGTGAGCGACGCGAACCCCGACGGTTTCCAGTACCAGCTCAGCACCATCTCCGTCCCGTCCTTCGGGGCCGTCTACAACTGATCGGCGCAGCACATCCTCGAGAGCCGATACGAGTCCGTCCTGGATTCGCATCGGCTCTTGTCGATTACACGGCCAATTCACCCGGGCGGGACGAGGGCGGCCGATGTCCTCTTGTCTGGGATTACACAGTTCCGTAATTTTGTGGCGTGGGCTTAGAGGAGCGGGTTGCGGAGCTCGAGCGGCGGCTCGGCGCGCTGGAGGCAGGCGGAAGCCGCCGCGAGGACGTATCGCCGGAGAAGTGGGCGGTGCAGCGGCTGCAGGAGGATTTCGTCGAGGCCGATGAGCCCAATGGCGGGGTGCTCTTCGCCGGGTCGGTCCGGCTACCCACCGATGAGCACTACGGATGGCAAGCGCGGTTCACCACCGGCGAGATCATCGAGGACGACTGGTCCGAAGCCGCCGAATGCCTCGCCGCGCTGGGCAATCCGGTCCGACTACGGCTGTTGCGTGAGGTCATGGGTGGCCGCAGGACCGCGGCCGAGCTCGTCGGTCTCGAAGGTGTCGGCACCTCAGGACAGGTGTATCACCACCTACGCCAGCTGGCCGCCGTCGGCTGGTTGCATACGGCGGGCCGTGGACGTTTCGAAGTACCGGAGAGTCGGGTTGTTCCGCTGCTTGTCGCGCTGGCCAGCGCACGGCGCTGACGACGACATTCCGGGTCCGGCGGTTGCGCGAGCGGCGAACTGGCCGGACACGAAACCACTGGCTGCGGCCTGTCCTGGACCCTGCACGAAATCGCGCGGCACCCAGCCGTATTCGAGCGACCGACCGCGGAACTGAATGATGTACTCGGCGACCGAATCCCGCGGACCTTCCTCGACTCCCCTACCCCCGCCGAGTCGTCGCCGAGGCATTACGCCTACACCCACCGATCCCGATGTTTCCGCGAGAACCCATGCGCGACATGGAGATCGGCGTCCACCACATCCGGAAGGGCAGCACCGTCTTCATCAGCTCGCACACCCCAGATGGCGGTAGCGATGATCGCCCGGCGTTTCCGGCTCACCCCACAACCGATCACCCGGTCGACGACTACTCGCTTATCTCGCTACGGCCGCGCTTCGGGTTGCCGATGACGATCTCGGACACCACACGGATCCTCGCCGACCATTAGCAGCCGTTGCGAGAATGGCTCGCACCACAGCTGGACCACGGACTATCGGTTTATCGACTGTTGTGATCTGTCACACTCTCGCTGATACGGTGAGCGGGTATACACGCCCGTTCGATATCGCTAGGTCGCGTGCCGACGCGAGTACTTGGTGGAGGTGTTCGACGATGAAGTTGGCTCATGCGCTTGAAGCAGTCAAGGCGATGGGAGTCCTGCGGGCTCGCGGGGTCACCGATCCGCGCAAGCCTGTCGAGGCGTTGCGGACGATGAAGGAATCCCAGGTCTACGGCCCGCAGGCGACTTTGATCCGGCACTCCGCGCGTATCGCGCCGAATGCGCCCGGGCTGGTGGATGAACGTGGCGAGCTGAACTACCGGGAACTCGACGAGCAGTCGACCGCGATCGCGCGCGGGCTGCGGCCCGCCGGTCTCACCGAGGGTTCGGTGATCGGTGTCCTCGCTCGCGACCATCGCGGCCTGATCCTCGCCATGGCCGCCGCGGGCAAGTTGGGCGTCCGGGTCGCGCTGATGAACACCGGTTTCGCCAAGCCACAGTTCGCCGAGGTCTGCGAGCGCGAGAAGGTCAAGGCGGTGCTGCACGACAGCGAATTCCTCGACCTGCTCGACGCGCTGCCCGCCGATCTGCCGCGCTACCTCACCTGGGTCGATGAAGGCACCACGCTGCCCGACGGCGCGCAAACGCTCGACGATCTGATCGCCGCCAACTCGACCGAACCGCTGCCGGCGCCGAGCAAGCCCGGCGGCTTCGTCATTCTCACCAGCGGCACCACCGGCCTGCCGAAAGGCGCGCCACGCAGCAAGGTGACCCCGCTGGCCACCGCGCAGATGGTGGACCGGATCCCGTTCCCGATCAGGGGAACTCAGGTCATCGTCTCGCCCATCTTCCACAGCACCGGTCTCGGCACCTACCTGGTCGCCTCGGCGATGACCAACAAGGTCGTGGTGCGCCGCCGCTTCGATGCCGAGGCGACGCTGCGGATGATCGCCGACCACAAGGCGGAAATGCTGGTGGCGGTCCCGACCATGCTGCATCGGATGACCGAACTGGCCCCGGAGATCCGCGCCAAATACGACACGTCCTCGTTGAAGTGCATCATGCTGGCAGGCTCGGCGCTCTCACCGGAACTGTGCGCCAAGGCCACCGAGGTATTCGGGCCCGTCCTGTACAACCTGTACGGCTCGACCGAATGCGCCGTCGCCACCGTCGCCAACCCGGAGGATCTGGCGCTGGCCCCCGGCACTGTCGGCCGCGCGCCGATCACCTGCGAGGTGCGGCTCTACGACGACAACGACAAGCAGGTCAGCGGCAGCAACACGACCGCTCGCATCTTCATCCGCAGCGGCGCGCCGTTCGAGGGCTACACCGATGGCCGTCACAAGCAGATCATCGACGGCTACATGTCCAGCGGCGATGTCGGCCACTTCGACGAGCACGGCCTGCTGATGGTCGACGGCCGTGACGACGACATGATCGTCTCCGGCGGCGAGAACGTCTTCCCGCAGGAGGTCGAAAACCTGCTGCTGGAGCGCCCCGACGTCTTCGATGCCGCGGTCGTCGGCGTCGACGACGCCGAGTTCGGCAAGCGCCTGCGCGCGTTCGTGGTCCCCGAACCGGGTCAGACCCCCGACAGCGAGGAGATCAAGGCGTACGTGAAGAACAACCTCGCCAGGTACAAGGTGCCGCGCGAAGTGGTCTTCCTCGACGACCTGCCCCGCAACCCCACCGGCAAGCTGCTGCGCCGCGTTCTCGTCGAATACGAGGTGCAGGCCTGATCGCTTGGGGACGCGCGGACTGAGATACGTGACACAGCGAGTCACAGTAGCTTGCTATTGTTAGCGGCAGCACTGGATCTCGAAGTTGCGGTCCACACCACCCCCGGTCTCGGTGGGCGGACTGCGGAAGGCGTTGTCGATGTCTCTATCCCTGCCCGCGTTGAATGGCACCGTCCGTAAGGCGAGTGATCTCGCCCTCGGCGTGAATGTCATGGTCAAGCGGCGGCTGTTCAATCCGCTCCGGCCCGATCAGGCGGCGCGATCAGCATTCAACGTGCTCAAGTTCGGCCCGTTCGCCGGGGTCGTCATGCACGCGGCTCAAACAAGGCCGAGCGCGGGCGCGATCGTCGACGAACGTGGTGAACTGACCTTCGGGCAGCTCAACGAGCAGTCGAACGCCCTGGCCCGCGGCCTCGCCGCGCAGGGCTTGCAGCCGGGCGATGTGATCGGCTTGCTCGCCCGCGACCACCGCGGCATGGTGCTCAGCCTGCTCGCCGCAGGCAAGCTCGGTGTCCGCGCCGTGCTGATGAACACCGGCTTCGCGAAGCCGCAGTTCGCCGACGTGTCCACCCGGGAGAACGTGAAGGCGGTGCTGCACGACAGCGAGTTCGTCGACCTGATGAGCGCTATCCCCTCGGAGATCCCGCGAATCCTCACCTGGGTCGATGAGAAGGACAATGCCGATCCGTCGATCCCGACCGTCGAGTCACTGTCGGCGAGTCAGTCCGGCGATCCGCTACCCGCACCGGCGAAGCCCGGCGGCCTGGTGATTCTGACCAGCGGCACCACCGGAACTCCGAAGGGCGCGCCCCGCGACCGGGTCAGCCCGTTCGCTTCGGCTCAGTTCATCGACCGGGTGCCGCTGCCCAACGACGGCACCATGATCATGGCGGCGCCGATCTTCCACGGCACCGGTCTTTCGCAGTTCACCATCGGCCTTGCCCTCGGCAATCGGGTGATCTTCCAGCAGCGCCGCTTCGACCCGGAGCAGACGCTCGCGAACATCGTGAAGCACCGAGCGGATTCGCTCGTCGTGGTGCCCACGATGCTGCAACGCATCCTCGACCTGGACGAAGCGGTGCTGGCGAAGTACGACCCGAGCACCATCAAGGTGGTCTTCGCGGCGGGCTCGGCGATCGCTCCCGACGTGGTCACCCGCGCGCTCGACTACTTCGGTGACAGCCTCTACAACCTCTACGGCTCGACCGAGTGCGCTGTCATGACGGTCGCGACCCCCGAGGACCTGCGCAAAGCCCCGACGACCGCGGGCAAGGCTCCGGTCGGCATCCGGATCGTGCTGCTCGATGAGAACCGCGATCCGATCACCGCACCGAACGTCACCGGCACCATCTTCGTCGACAACGGCTTCGCCTTCACCGGCTACACCGATGGCCGCACCAAGGAGGTCGTGAACGGCATGATGTCCAGCGGCGACGTCGGGCACTTCGATGCCGACGAACTGCTCTACATCGACGGTCGCGATGACGACATGATCGTCTCCGGCGGCGAGAACGTCTTCCCGCTCGAGGTGGAGAACCTCATCGCGGGCCGCGAAGACATCTTCGAAGCCGCCGTCATCGGCGTGGACGATCGGGAGTTCGGAAAGCGGTTACGCGCGTTCGTCGTTCCCGGGCCCGAGTCGAAGCGCGACGCCAAGGAAATCAAGGATTTCGTCAAGTCGAACCTCGCCCGCTACAAGGTCCCGCGCGAGGTGATCTTCCTCGACGAGCTGCCTCGCAATGCCACCGGCAAGCTGCTGCGCAAGCCGCTCATCGAGATGGTGGTCGACGGCGACTGAGCGGCTGACGTTCCGATAATCTCGGGATCCTGGGCGTTACCTGTCAGTTATTATCAGCGGGTGAGTATCGGATCCGCCCGCGCAGTCGCGGGGCAGCGCAGTGCTGTCGCGCGGCTGCGCGGCGCTGCGGCCGGATCGATCTCTGGAGCTGTTTCGGTTGCCGCACACGGCTGCGCGTCCGGCGGAATGACACCGAGCGGAACGACTCTCGCGCTGCTGGCCGCCGCGTCCGCGGTGATCGGCGCGCTCGTCGCCGGTCTGGCTCCGCTGCGTGACACCTCGTCCGGTTTGGTCACCGCGCTCATCGCAGGTCAACTTCTCGGCCACCTCACCATGGGCTGGAGCTCGGGGCACATGCATCACGGCGATGCGCAGCTCACCCCCGCTATGTTCACCGCGCACACCATCGCGGCCGTGCTGGCCGCCGTGGTGATCCGCGGTGCCGAAACCGCCTATCTGATCGGCTGTGCCGTGCTGTCGCGCGTATTGCCGATGCGCTACCACCCGCCCGCGGTCGCCGGACCGGCACCGCTGCGCGACACCCATCGCGACCGCGTCATCCTTCGAGTCTTCGCGGCCGAAGCGCTGCGCACCCGCGGTCCCCCGCTCGCGGTTCGTCTCTGACTGAATCCTTCACCCCGTGCACGAGCCTCATCGCTCGTGTGTCGTCGCTACCTCGGCGAATGTCCGGCCGAGGACCGATCGCGTAACCGTCGGTCAGCTTCGTTCGGTCGTCATGCACGCCGAATCGTTGCCCCCGGCGGCAAGTCGCCGGAGGATCCTCCTCCGCCGATACCTACCGGCGGCCGACGCGAATCCGACACATCGGCGTTGACGAGGAAACCAGCCGACTCCAGTTGAGCCGCAACAACATCTCCGCGGCCCGACCCGCTGGCGTGCCCGCTACGGGCACGTTCGGGACTGTCGGCTTTCCTGGCAACGAAGCGACGAGCACCCGGGTTCCCTAGAACTCCAGAAACGAATCGAACATGAGCATCACCGACGCCAGTCCTCCCGATACCGAATCAGCGGCACCACCACCGGAATCCAGCACACCAGCCACCTCCGCTCGCCGCAACGGTCTTTACTCGCTCGCTATGCGGCTGCATTTCTATGCGGGCATATTCATTGCCCCGTTCATCCTGATCGCCGCGGTCACCGGTGCGCTCTACGCGATTTCCCCGACCATCGAATCCATCGTTTCCCGCGATCTGCTTCAGGTCGACTCGAGTGGCACACCGAAGCCGCTGTCGGAGCAGATCACGGCGGCCGTCGCGACCCAGCCGACGCTTGCGCTGGTCGCCGTCGCCCCCGGCGCCGGTTCGCGGGACACCACCAGGGTGATCTTCAATGATCCATCGCTCGGTGAGTCCGAGCGGCGCGCGGTGTTCGTGAACCCGTACACCGCCGAGCCCGTCGGCGACTCGGTCGTCTACGGCAGCTCGGGCGCATTGGCGCTGCGCACCTGGATCGACCAACTGCACAGGGATCTTCACCTCGGCGAGCCCGGCCGCATCTACAGCGAGCTCGCGGCCTCCTGGTTGTGGATCATCGCGCTGGCCGGTCTGGTGCTGTGGTTACGTCGCGTCCGCGGTCGTCGAAACCGTAATTCGGCGGGTTGGCTGCTGGCACCCGACCGCTCGCAGGACGGCCGCGGCAGGCAGCTGAACTGGCATGGGGCCGTTGGTGTCTGGATACTGCCCGTGATATTGCTGCTGTCGGCGACAGGTATGACCTGGTCCACCTATGCCGGTGAAAACATCACCGACTTGCGCCAGCAGCTGAGCTGGACGACGCCCGCTGTGACCACCGCCCTGCCGGGAGCGACCGCGCAGGGTTCCGGCGGCGATCACCATGGTGGCGGCCATGAGGCAACGCCCGCAGCTGTCGATCCGGGCAGTCGGATCGCCCAGGTCGATCGGGTCTACACAGTGGCTCGCGCCAATGGCGTGACCGAAGCGGTAGAGATCAGCGTCCCTGCCGCGCCCACAAAGGCCTTCGCGGTGAAGGAACGCCGGGAGCCCGGCGTCTACACCGTAGACGCCATCGCCATCGACGGTGCCACCGGCGCGGTCACCGACACGTTGGCATACGCTGACTGGCCGCTGATGGCCAAGCTCACCAACTGGGGCATTCAGTTCCACATGGGTCTGCTGTTCGGCCTGCTCAACCAGTTGCTGCTGCTCGTCGTGATGATCGGCCTGATCACCGTGCTGGTGCGCGGCTACCTGATGTGGTGGAACCGGCGACCGACCCGCAATGGATCGCCGATCGCCATGGGCCGCGCCCCACGCCGGGGCGTACTGCGCAAGACCTCGCCATGGCTGGCGGTGCCGCTAGTTGCCGCCGCGCTGGTGGTCGGCTGGTTCGTCCCGCTGGTCGGGCTGAGCCTGCTCGCCTTCCTCGCCATCGATCTGGTGGTCGGGCTCGTCGGACGCGTGCGCGCGAGGTCATAACTCCGTACTGATCGGCTGGCGACGACTCCGGCATTACCGCTGGCCGCACCGCAACTCTCACGCCGCAGCTGGACATGACGCATGCCACCTACAAGCCGGTCGCCCTCCCCTTCGAGGACAAGGCGCCGTGGAAGACCGAATACGACCGTGAACAGGCGGCATGGAGCCGCATGACCGGCACCATCGGTATGGGCGCCACTGTCGGCACTTTGGTCGGCGGCCTCGGCGGAGCGACCGTCGGCTGCGTCCTGGGCGGCGTCCTCGGCGCGACGGTCGCGCTCGGCAAAATCGTCGGCCTCTTCGGCCCGTTCCTGCCCGCCGCCGTCGTCGGCTGCCTCGCGGGCATCGCCCCGGTGGGCGCCGTCGGAACCGTCGCAGGCCAGATCCTGGTCACCGCCCCGGTAGCCATCGGCGCCGCAATCCAATACTTCGCCACAACGAACTCACCGATGCCCGCCGCCAAATAGCCCGGAAGTAACCGCCGCACAACCGAATTCAGCTTCAACAGCCCCGTCCGGCCGCACGGCCGGACGGGGCTTACCGCACAGCGCCCGGCCTGCTGGCGAGTTGTGCGACACGACCTCACCGGACTCGGCTCGGGTACCAGCCCTGCCATCGACCTGCTCGCACGATCGGGCGGGTCGGTCGTGCACCGATCACGATTCGTTGGTCGGGGCGTCTTCGGCGGCGGGCGGCGGCGGTTCGGAAGGGACGACCGGTCGCAGTAGTGCCCAGACCAGGAAGGCGAGGGCTACTGCGGCCATGCCGATTCCGGACCAGAGGTTGACGTTGATGCCGCCGGTTTTGGCTTCCTCGGCGGCCGTGTTGTAGGCGAGGCCGGTGATGATCAGGATGACGCCGTAGCTGCCCAGCAGGGCGCCGACGATGGTGCGAATGTCGAAAAGCATCGGCTGGTCTCCTTATCCGACGAAGATGTTCAGGGCGATGACCAGGACGAGGGCGATGCCGGCGAGTAGGACGGGGCGCTGGTACCAGGGCAGGGAATCGGATTCTGGATCGGTGCGCATTTCCTTCGGGGTCTCGGAGTAGACGAGGCCGACCAGTTCGGCGGCGGGCTTGGGCTGCGTCACCATGGTGACCGCGACGCTGACGAGGATGTCTACGACGAAGGCGGCACCGGCGGCGACGAAACTCGAGCCCTGGCCGGACAATTCGAAGACGTCGGCCTTGTTCAGCACGAAAACCATAATGGCCGAGCCGGTTCCGAAGACCAGGCCCATCCAGCCCGCCGTCGGCGTCATTCGCTTCCAGAACATGCCGAGAATGAATGTCGCGAACAGCGGAGCGTTGAAGAAGCTGAACAACGTTTGCAGATAGTCCATCATGTTGCTGAAATTTCCCGCGATGAACGCGGTGAAGATCGCGGCAACAGTCGCGCCGACGGTGGCGAGGCGACCGACGGTCAGGTAGTAGCCATCCGGCCGATCGCGGCGCACGTACTGCTGCCAGAGGTCGTAGCTGAATACCGCGTTGAAGGCGGAGATATTGGCGGCCATGCCCGCCATGAACGCGGCGAGCAGACCGGCGAGCCCGACGCCGAGCAACCCGTTGGGCAGGACCTCTTTCATCAGATACAGCAGCGCCTGGTTGTAGGTGACATCGCCGGTGTAGTCCGGGTTCGCCGTCACCTGATCCTTGTACTCGGCCATCTGCGGTACCAGAACCGCGCTGATCATGCCGGGAATCACCACGATCAGCGGAATGAACATCTTCGGGTAGGCACCAATGATCGGGGTGCGGCGCGCGGCAGAGATGGAGTGCGTCGCCAGCGCCCGCTGCACCTCGACGAAGTTGGTGGTCCAGTAGCCGAACGAGAGCACGAAGCCGAGCCCGAACACGATGCCGACGACGGAAAGGAAGTCATTGGAGAAGCCGCTCAGCGCGTTACCCGGCCACGACTCCAGCTGCTCCGCGCCACCCGGCGATGCGGTCACCTTCTCGCGCAGCCCATCCCAGCCACCGACCTTGTGCAGGCCGACCAGGGTCAGCGGCAACAACGCGGCCACGATGACGAAGAACTGCAGCACCTCGTTGTAGATCGCCGCGGACAGCCCGCCGAGGGTGATGTAGGACAGCACGATCACCGCGGCGGCGATCACCGAAACCCACAGCGGCCAGCCGAGTAGCACATTCACGATGGTGCCGAGCAAGTACAGGTTCACTCCGGCGATGAGCACCTGCGCGACCGCGAAGCTCAGTGCGTTCACCAGGTGTGCGCCGGTGCCGAATCGCCTGCGCATGAACTCGGGAACACTGCGCACCTTGGAGCCGTAGTAGAACGGCATCATCACCACACCGAGGAACAGCATGGCGGGCACCGCGCCGATCCAGAAATAATGGAAGCTCGGGAAGCCGTATTCGGCGCCGTTGGCCGACATGCCCATGATCTCGACGGCGCCGAGATTGGCGGAGATGAAGGCGAGGCCGGTCACCCAGGCAGGCAGTGATCGCCCGGACAGGAAAAAGTCGATGCTGGACGAGACGCGCCTCTTTGCCAGCAGCCCGATGCCGATAACGAAGACGAAATACAGCGCGACCAGTGCATAGTCGACGGGATCCGCGTCGAGCTGCAGGCTCGACGCCGCATCGAGATACACAGTCGATGCGCTCGGTCGCAGTGTCGCGACCTCTAGCGCGGAGTTGAACACGGGTGAATCGGCAAGCGGCACAGCGTCGTCCCTCCAGGCGATGAACCGGGCGTCGAGCGAAGTCATGCGTGGCGTGTGTGGTGGCTACTACCTAACTGTCGGTGATTGTGCCGCATCACCGCAGCACAATCGCGCACAAAACCTGGACGGCCGCTCAGCCGATACGGTGCGCGCCCGCATCCCGCACAACGACGAAGGTGCATGGATCTGCGAAACCCGCGCGGGCGAACCGCCTTCGCACCGCGTCCGCGTCGGTCGCGGTTCGCTCGCGACCAACCAGGGGCGATCACCTGCCGCCGAACCGACCGCCGACCATGCGCGCGCCGTGCGCTCTCGCTTCTTCCGCCCCGCTGCGGCAGCGCTCGAAGAGACCTCGAAATCGTCGCGCGACGCGGCATGCCCGCGCCGAGGATCGGGCCTGTCGAGCGCCGATCGACACCCTTGCGCAACTTCTCAGCAACGGCGAAGACGCGCGCATCCCTCGGTGACCACGTGCCGGGAGCCCGGCGGCGGCGTGGCCGGGATCGGCGATGCGCCCGCGCGAGACACGCCGCAGTAGCAGCGCTTTCGAGCGGTGGGTGTGCGCGATCAGCGTTCGTGACGCAGAGTCGATTTTGACGCAAAATTGGCCTGCAAAATACGCCGGGAGTTCCGGGAGGCATTATGATTCCTACGACCCCACGCAGCTGCCCACTCGGGCTGCAGTGGATCGATCGACTACTCCCGCCCCTGGTTAGGCCGGATCGCGACGGCCGACAACTCCCCGGGGCGCCACTGACGATCGAGATCGGCGCAGCGACCGGGGTGGGCCCGACTGCCATGTCGGCCTTCGATGCGGCACTGCGTGATCTGGGAGTGGGTGATGCCAACTTGATTCGGCTGTCATCGGTGATTCCACCGCGCTCCACCCTCGAGCGCACCACCCGCGTCCGTAAGCCGATCCCATGGGGCGATCGCCTCTACTGCGTCTACGCGGCACAACACGCGACCGACAGCGGCGAGCGCGCCGCCGCCGGCATCGGCTGGGTGCTGCGCGACGACCATTCCGGCGCCGGCCTTTTCGTCGAACACGAAGCGGAGACCACCGAGGAGGTGGAGCGGTTGATCCGATCCAGTCTCGCCGATATGACCCAGAACCGGCCGGAGCGATTCGGCCCGATTCAGCTGTGCACCAGCGAGACTCGATCCGACGGCGCTCCCACCTGCGCGCTGGTGCTCGCCGCGTACCACACCGCCCCGTGGGCCGGACGATGAGCGAGCTGCGCGTCACCATCGAAACCACGATCCCGGATGACCGGATCGATATGTTCCACCTGCTCTACGAGCAAGCATTCGGCCCGCTGCGCACCAAGGCCATCGCACGGCAGGTGCTGCACCGCGATGAGTTCCGCGAGGAGATGGTCGATCCCCGAGTGCTCAAGCACGTGGCGCGCACCGCCACCGGGGATCCCATCGGTGTGACCACCCTGACCAGGCACCTGGAGACGGTGCCGTGGATCAGCCCCGAATACTTCGCGGCACGGTACCCGGAGCACGCCGCGAGGAATGCGATCTACTACGCGGGATTCACCCTCGTTTCCTCGAGTGCCCGCCAAGGGGCCGCCTTCCATGCCATGATCAGATCAGTTGTCCAGGTGCTTGTGGCCGAGCGCGCGGCAGTGGGTTGGGACATCTGTTCGTACAACAACACTCGGTTCTCCTTCGCCGACAGCATTCGAGCAGTGCTCGATGAGCAAGAAGCGAATGTCGAAGTCGCGGTTGAGGATTCGCAGACCTACTATGCGGCTCGGTTCACCGGGGATGGAGCGACCAAGGGGGGCTGATGACATCGAAAGAAGAACAGCCGACAAGCCAGCACCACTGCTTCGGATTATTGTGGTACGCAATATTTTTCGGCGCGAGTGCGGCCGCGATCGGGCTGAATATCGTGGTCGATTCGCCACTGCTCTCGCTGATGACGATGCTGGCCGTGGTGGCGAGCGCGCTCACGATGATCGGGCTCGGCCTGCGGCGGCATCGTCCGGCGCGGCCGCTGCCCTGGTATCTGATCGCGTCGTCCGCGCTGTTGTTCGCCACCGGCACTGTGCTGCGCGGCATCGATAACCATGCGGTGCACCCACTCGACGACCTGTTCACCCTCTCCGGCTACTTCGCGGTCGGCGTCGCCGCTGCCCTGTGGTTGCGCCCGCGCCAGGTCCGGCACAACTACGACCTGCTGCTGGACTCCGGGCTCATCGGGCTCGGCGCACTGCTGGCCTCATGGACCTTTCTCATCTCACCGATTCTGCAGTCGCACGACAGCACGATGAACACCGTTGTCGCGGCGACCTATCCGGTACTCGACGCGTTGCTGCTGACGCTTGTCGCGCATTCGGTGGCCACCTCGAGCCGCTCCGAGACCTCGCTGCGACTGCTGCATCTCGGCCTGTTCGCGGTGCTGCTCGGCGACCTCGGCTACAGCCTGGAGACCGTCGGCACCGCGACGATCGGGTCGGAAGTGCTACTGGCACCGCTACTTGCCGCCTATCTCACCGTCGGTGTCGCCGCGCTGCATCCGACCATGGCCTGCCTCGGCGCGCCGCGCCGCATCCACCCCCACCATTCCCGTCAACGCGCCAGCGTGATCGCGGTCGCGCTGATCATGGCGTCCTTGGTGCCGGTGGTCGGGTCCAGTCTCGACACCCTCGACCGGGCGGTCGTCTCTTCGATGTTCGCGCTCTTGCTGATCGGCGTCCTGGTTCGCAGCGAACGCGCCATCGTGCGCAGCGCCCGCAGCGAACGGCGCGCGCAATACCAGGCCGACCACGACATGCTGACCGGACTGCTGAACAGGGCCGCGCTGCTGCGCGCGCTCAATCGCAATCACGAGCATTGGCTCGAGCAACCGTTGAGCCTGCTGTTCATCGACCTCGACGGTTTCAAGATGGTCAACGACAGCTACGGCCATGCCGTCGGCGACGAACTGATCGCGAACGCGGCCTCCCGAATTCGACGCGTCATCCGCCGCGAGGACGTGGTGGCCCGCTACGGCGGCGACGAGTTCGTGGTGCTCGCGCCGCTGGACCGACAAGAGGCGGTCATGCTCGCCGAACGACTATTGGGTGCCTTCGTGCGCCCATTCGGGTTGAGCGCGGGCGACATACCGATCACCGCCAGCGTCGGCATCGCCTGCGGCAGCCCGCGCAGTTATGACGCCAGCATCTATGACCTCATCCGAGACGCGGATTCGGCGATGTACCACGCGAAGGAGTACTCGCTCGGATACGCGTTCCACGACGAGGTGCGCCACGGAGCCCCCGATGCGGGACGCCGGAATTGGCGCCCCGGCAGTCGGTCGACGAGCACCGCCGTCTGATCAGTCGGTCAGTTCCTCGAGCAGGCGCTTTGCTTCCTCCAACTCCGCGGCCAGCTGGGAGACCTTGACCTGCTGGACTTCACGCGCGGCCTCGAGAATTCCCGCCACCACCTCGGCTACCTCCGGATGCAGCACTTTGGCGGCCTGCGCCACGGCGGAGCTGGTCACCGGCAGGCCGCGTACGGCCCGCTTCTTGCCGCTGATGACGTCGACCGACCACTCGCCATCGGCGGTCCCTGTCAGCGTCACCGTGACCTCCGGCGCCTTCGCCTTGCGTGCGGCGGTGGGCGCCTTCGCAGCGGGCTTCGCGGCGGGCGCTCCCGCGGCGGGCTGCTTGGCCGCGGCGGGCTTGGCGGCGCTCTCGGTCTCGTTCGTTCCCGAGACGGCCGGGCCTGGCCTGGGAACCGACGGCGTTGCCGCGCTGGTTCCGAGGGAGCCGGGACTCGGGGTGGACGGTGTCGCAACGCTCGTCAAGGTCGACGGCTGGGTCACGGTGGAATCCTTCCTGGTTGTCGACTTCGGCTGGGCTGTAGAAGCTGTCGCCGCCCTCGGCGGCTTGGTCAGCGTCACTTCGGTAGGAGCAAAGGACAGTACATCCTTCGATCCGGCGGGCCTGACCCGCAGGAAGTCTTCTACCGATGGATCATCTAGTTCGATCACCTTTCCGGATCGCCCCTCCGGCACGCCCACCGCGGCAGCGGTGAACCACACCATCGGCGGTCGGCCGTCGGCAATGTCCGTGGCGATCTGCTGAATTTCAGTGTCCGACAAGGGCTGTGGCTTGGTTCTGGGCGAGGGCATGGTGACTCCGAGCGAATTCGTGGATGGCTGCGTGCACAGATGATGCCGCACGCCACCGACAGATTCACAAGCTGCTACCAAATCGCCTCCAGGAAACGCCCGAGCCACAAACCCGGCGAACTCTGAGCTACTGAGCAAAGCCGGACGAATTCCGCCCCCGGACCGGAGTGAAAGCGAAGGTACACAGAAGCGCACGGCCGGAGCGAAAGCGAAGGTACGCACGAACGCACGACCGGAGCGAAAGCGAAGGTACGCACGAACGCACGGCCGGAGCGAAAGCGGAGGTACGCAGGAGCGCACGGCCGGAGCGAAGGCGGAGGTACGCAGGAGCGCACGGCCGGAGCGAAGGCGGAGGTACGCAGGAGCGCACGGCCGGAGCGAAGGCGGAGGTACGCCTACTGTCCCGGCGGCGCCTGGAGTGCGGGGAACCAGATGTCGGCGAGGACGTCGGCGGCCTGGTCGGCGGTGACGTCGATGACGCCCTGCATGGCCCAGCGAGTGAAGAAGCGTTCGAGTTGGGCGACAAGCAGTTCCACTCGCAGCCGTGCCTCGTCCTGACGATCTGCGGGCCAGCGCGCGAGGTAGGAGGTCATCGCGTTGGGCAGGGCCATGATGCCCTTGCGAGCGATTTCGCGGAATTCCGGCTCGAGTGCGGTGGCCTCGTCCCATGCGGGCAGCAGGTCTTTGTACTCCTGGAACCAGCCGATGGCACGGGTCATCCAGCCGCCGAACTCCGCGCGCGAGCCGGTGTCGAGTACCCGGTCCAGGTCCTCGTAGAAGTGCAGCGCGCTTGGTGCGGTGCTCTGTTCGGCGACCGCGCGCAGCACCTCGAGCTTGCTGGTGAAATGCAAGTAGAAGGTGGCGCGGCTGCAACCGACCGCGGCTGCGATGTCGTCGACACGGACGGCCGCGTAGCCCTGGGCGCTGAACAGGTTCTTCGCACCCTCGATCAGCTTGGCCCTGGTCTGCAGTTTCTGTTCGTCCCGCAGGCTGGTGCCGGCCTGTTTCGACTTCGTTGGCATGGTGGGCGGCTACCTCGTGTCGGTCGGAAACTATTGCTGACGTGCGACTTCCAATGAGTGAGTGTACGTCGGGCCGGTGTGGTGCGAGCTATTCACTAGACATTCTGTCATTCACTAGACAGCAAGTCTAGCCAGTGTTACGTTGTTGCCTACGTCACTCCGGGACCCCACGGTCGCGGACACTCGCCCGCCGGGTCCGGCATCACCGCGAGCCGTGACGGCAGCTTCGGATGAGGACTACTGAATTGACTCCACGCACGCTTCCCAGGGTCTGCGTCATCGGCGCGGGGCCCTCGGGCATCACCACCGCCAAACGCCTCCAGGACTTCGACATCCCGTTCGACCTCTTCGAGGCGTCCGACGAGGTGGGCGGCAACTGGTACTTCAAGAACCCCAACGGCATGTCGGCCTGCTACCAGAGCCTGCACATCGACACCTCCAAGTGGCGCTTGGCCTTCGAGGACTTTCCGGTGCCCGCCGATTGGCCGGACTTCCCGCACCACTCGCAGCTGTTGCAGTACTTCAAGGACTACGTCGACCATTTCGGCTTCCGGGACAAGATCCTGTTCGCCACCTTGGTCACCGCCGCCGAACGGCAGCCCGACGGCCGCTGGCTGGTGACGTCGAGCGACGGCCGCACCCGTGACTATGACGTGCTGATCGTCTGCAACGGCCACCACTGGGATCCACGCACGCCCGACTACCCCGGCGAATTCGACGGTGTGCTCATCCACAGCCACGCCTACAACGATCCGTTCGACCCGGTAGATATGCGCGGCAAGAAGGTCGTGGTCGTCGGCATGGGCAACTCGGGTCTCGATATCGCCTCGGAACTCTCGCAACGCTTCGTCGCGGCGAAACTGACGGTCTCCGCGCGGCGCGGAGTCTGGGTGCTCCCGAAGTACGTGCACGGCACCGTCGGCGACAAACAGAGTGTGCCGCCGTGGATTCCACGCAAGATCAGCATGAAGCTCAAGCAGCGTTTCGTCCGCAAGTTCCGCGGCGAGATGGAGTTCTACGGGTTACCGAAGCCCGATCACAAGCCGTTCGAGGCGCATCCGTCGGCCAGTGAGGAGTTTCTGCACCGTGCCGGATGCGGCGACATCGCGTTCAAGCCCGCCATCACGGCGCTGGAGGGCCCGCGAGTCCGCTTCGCCGATGGCAGCACGGAGGAGGTCGACGTCATCGTCTGCGCCACCGGGTATCACATCAGTTTCCCGTTCTTCTCGGATCCGAACCTGGTGCCCGACGAGCAGAACCGCATCCCGCTGTTCAAGCAGATGATGAAGCCGGGCGTGGACAACCTGTTCTTCATGGGCCTGGCGCAGCCGCTGCCGACCCTGGTGAATTTCGCCGAGCAGCAGAGCAAGCTGGTCGCGGCCTATCTGACGGGCAAGTACCTGCCGCCGCCGGAGGCCAGGATGCACGAGGCCATCCGTGCCGCGGAGCAGCGAAGGAGCGGGCGCTACTACAACTCACCTCGCCACACCATCCAGATCGAATTCGAGCCGTACGTGCGCGATATGAACAAGGAAATGGCCAGGGGCGCGAAGCGAGCCGCCGCAACGGGCAATGCGCTGCCGGTGCCCGCGCGGGCACTCGAGAATGCGTGAGAGGCGAGAGCATGACGACGTCAGGATTCTGTACCGATCAATTCGCCGGTGTCAGAAAGGAACTGGAAAACCAGATCGATTCGGGCGAAGAGCTGGGTGCCTCGATCTGCGTGCGGATCGACGGCGAACCGGTCGTAGACATCTGGGGTGGGCATCGCGATGTCGAGCGCACGACAGCGTGGACCGAGGACACGCTGGTCAACGTCTTCTCGATCAGCAAGACCATGACCGCGCTTTCCGCATTGCTGCTCGTCGATCGCGGCGAACTGGATGTGCGCCGGCAGGTCGCGCACTACTGGCCGGAGTTCGCCGCGAACGGCAAGGGCGACATCGAGATTCGCCAGCTACTCGGGCACACGTCCGGCGTCTCGGGCTGGCAGCGGCCGATCGAACTGGCCGATATCTATGACACCGAGGCGGCAAGCGCCCGGCTCGCGGCCCAGCCGCCGTGGTGGGAGCCCGGCACCGCGTCGGGCTATCACGCGCTGAACTACGGGCACCTGATCGGCGAGGTGATTCGCCGCGTCACCGGCCGCACCCTCGGGCAGTTCTTCGCCGAGGAACTCGCGGGACCGCTGGAGGCCGACTTCCATATCGGCACCGCCCCCGAGCATCATCACCGCATCGCGCCGTTGGTGCCGCCGCCGCTGCTGGAATTCGATATGGCCTCGCTCGATCAGGAGAGCATTCTGGTCAAGACGCTCACCAGCCCACTCCTCGATATCGCCGAAGCCAATAGCACGGCCTGGCGGCAGGCCGAGATCGGCGCCGTGAACGGCCACGGCAACGCGCATTCGGTGGCCAAGGTGCAGTCGCTCGTCTCCTGCGGCGGTGCGCTGAACGGCCGAAGGTTGTTGTCCGAGAAGACGATCGACCTGATTTTCGAACAGCAATCCGACGGTCCGGATCTGGCACTGCTGCTGCCGCTTCGCTTCGGTATGGGCTACGGCCTTCCGCAGCCGCAGACCGCACCGGAGGTCCCCGGCGGCCGTGTCTGCTGGTGGGCCGGGCTCGGCGGCGCCATCGTCGTCAACGACCTGGAGCATCGAGTCACCTTCGCCTACACCATGAACAAGATGGCGCCGGGACTGATCGGCTCCGACCGCGCCGACGCCTACCTACGCTCGGTGTTCTCGGTGGTGGTACGGGGTGATCGCGCTTAGCGCTTCTCCTGCCTGAAGGCAGGAGATTCACAGCTCAGACCGCAACCGAACCATCCACCCGAAGGAGGTGACCCGCTTGTCTCACATCCTCAACACTGACGTGGCCGCGCTCTGCCACAACCAGAACCACTCCGGCCGCGTTCCGATCCCTACTCGCGGTATAGCCACAGGCCGAGCATCGGAAAGTCCTCTCGCACAGTTCGAGTCGCTTGGCTCTCGCAAAACAGTCACTGCACGTCATCGACGTATAAGCGGGCTGAACCAACACCACCTTCCGGCCAGCCCGCACACCACGCTCGACCAACGCACGTTTCGCCCCACCAATCGCCGCGTCTGCTGCTTTGCGGGCCATCGTGGACTTCGCCAGGAACTTCGGCCGGAAATCCTCCACCGCGATCAGGTCATGATTGGCGACAACACGTTTCGCCCACACCCGCGAATCGTGTTGGGTTTGCCTCGCCGCTTTCTTATGCAGCTTCGCAACCTCCCGGGCGGCCCGCTTATAGCCGCCCGACTGCGGACCGCGCGTGCCGCTGTGCCGACGCGCCATGCGGCGTTGCGCTTTGGCGAGTTCGGCGGCGCACCGTTTCCGATGCCCGAGAAACGGCAGATCGAACCGAGTGTCGGTGGTCGTGGCTGTGACGCTCACGCCCCAGTCGATACCGACACCCCCCTTCGCTGTGGGGACGGTTTCCACCTCACGGCGGACGACGAACGAGGCATACCAATGCCCGAGGCAGTCTTGGGTGATACGGACAGATGTCGGTTCGGACGGCAGTTCCCGCGACCACACGACTGGGATGGAAACCCCTTTCGGGAGGAGCAGCCTGCCCGCGCGGAGGGTGAACCCCCGCACGGTGTATTCCAGCGACGGCAACGCCTTCTTGCGTTGTTTGAACGTCGGGCGGCCACGCCCTTTTACCTTGAACGAATGATCGAGGGCTTGCGCGTAGGTGCGCAGGGTTTGTTGCTGGGCGACCTGGGAGCCGTCGCGCAACCACGCGGTCCGAGCACGCGCTTCGGTGAGCAACTTTCCGAGCTTACAGAAGCTCAGACGGCCACCCGACTTCTGTTGATGCACAGCCTCATTCCACAAAAACCGACACCGATGCCACTCCGAGACCAGTGCACGCTCTGCCTGCACGCCAGGGCGCAGCCGGTAGCTGTAGCGCACCACCTCCTCCATGCCCGGCAATGTAGCCGACACCACCGACACATTCTCTTGACCCGACCTCTGGAAGGAGGATGGCGCTTCCTCTCGCCCGTGAACTGGGCAGCAACCGCGCCAAACACCCAATGACACAGCCTTTGGACCTGCAAGCCATGGCGGCAGCGGCAATCGCTCGGCTGACCGGGCCGGGCGGGCAGTTCGAGATGGTGGTCGAAGAGGTGCTCGGTGCACCGATACCGGTGATGAAGCATCGCGGTCGCTCGCTCGCCGACGTGCTCGAGGCGTCTATCGCATTGGGCGACCGCGACTACTTGATCACCGAGGACCGCAGGATGTCCTACACCGAGCACGCGGACGCGGTCGGCGCGCTTGCCCGCGCCTTGCGGGACCGGTACGGCGTCGGGAAGGGCGACCGGATCGGCATTCTGGCGGCGAACACCGTGGAATGGGTTGTCGCGTTCTGGGCGGCGCAGTGTCTCGGCGCGATCGCTGTTGGTTATAACGCCTGGTGGGTGCCCCGCGAAATCGCCTACGGCCTCGACCACACCCGCCCATCGGTGTTGATCGTCGACGCGAAGCGGGCGGCGCAGGTGGTCGAACTGGATATCCAGCTCCCGGTGCTGACCATGGAGCACGACCTGCCCGCCCTGATCGCCGAATTCGATGACGGCGAGCTGCCGCGCACACCGGTCGCCGAGGACGATCCCGCGGTCATCCTCTACACCAGCGGCACCAGCGGACGCCCGAAGGGCGCGGTGCACACACAACGAAACCTGTTGGCGGTCATCGAGTATCATCGATTCAACGACGCGCTCGCCGCCGCCTTCCAGGGCCGCACCGACGACGGCAGCCCCAAGGGCAGGCGGTTCCTGCTCACTTCACCGCTATTCCACATCGCCAGCCTGCACAATCTGGTGATACCGCGAATGGTGACCGGCGATACCACTGTCATACACCAGGGTTCGTTCGACCCGGACCGGGTGCTGCGACTGGTCGAACGGGAGCGCATCACCAACTGGGGCGCGATGCCGACCATGGCGAGTCGGATGCTCGACACCGATCTGTCCGACTACGACCTGTCCTCGCTGATGTCGTTCTCGCTCAATTCGGCACCGTCCTCGGCCGCGCTGCAACAGCGACTGCGCGACCAACTTCCGGTAGCGAAGACCGCACTCGTGACCAGCTACGGCCTCACCGAATGCAGTACCGCCGCCACGCTCGCCGCACCCGCCGAGCTCGCCGCGTTCCCGGATACCGTCGGCCGCCCCGTCATCGGGGTCAGCATCGAAATCCGTGATGCGCAGGGTAATGCCGTCGCCGAGGGTATCGAGGGGGAGATCTGTGTGCGCAGCCCCTATGTGATGCTCGGGTATTGGGAAGACGAGGCCGCGACAGCCGCCGCCATCACCCCCGACCGCTGGCTGCGCACCGGCGACATCGGCGTGCTGGAGCATGGCCGACTTCGCCTGTCCGGCAGGCGTTCCGATCTCATCCTGCGCGGCGGCGAGAACGTCTATCCCACCGAGATCGAACAATGCCTGGAGGAACATCCCGCAGTACGCGAGTGTGCCGTCATCGGCGTGCCCGACGCCGATCTCGGTCAGCAGGTCGCCGCGTTGGTCGTCGTCGACGAGGACACGGCGACCAACGAAAACGAGCTGCTCGAGTTCACGAAACAACGACTCGCCTATTTCAAGGTGCCCGCCCGCTGGCGGATCACCACCACCGCACTGCCACGCAACGCTACCGGCAAGGTCGTGCGCGCCGGTCTCGAGATCTGAGAAACCCCATGTACGACATCATTATCAAGAGCGGACGCTGGTTCGACGGCGCCGCTTCGCCGTCTGCGCTCCGACACCTCGGCATCCGTGACGGTCGTATCGCCGTCGTCTCGATCGAGCCGCTCGACGAAACCGATTGTCCGACAGTCATAGACGCCGCGGGCAAATGGGTGATTCCCGGGATGATCGACATCCACACGCACTACGACGTCGAAGTGTTGCAGGCCCCGGCACTGACGGAATCGGTCCGCCACGGCATCACCACCGTGCTGCTCGGCTCGTGCTCACTCTCGACGGTGCACGTGGACGCTTCCGACGCCGGTGACCTGTTCGGCCGTGTCGAAGCCATTCCGCGCAAGCACGTGATCGAGGCCGTCACCGAAACCAAGACCTGGACCTCCGCACACGAGTTCGTCGACGCGCTGGAGGCGTTGCCGCTGGGCCCGAACCTGGCCGCGTTCATCGGACACTCGGATATCCGGGCCGCGCAGATGGGCCTGGAACGCTCGACCGACAAGGACATTCGGCCCACCGACGCCGAGCTCGATGCGATGGCCGCGAAGCTGAGCGAAGCGCTGGACGCGGGCTTCGTCGGGATGTCCTCGCAGCAACTGCTGTTCGACAAGCTCGACGGCGAGGTGTGCCGATCGCGCACCCTGCCATCGACCTATGCGACCACCCGAGAACGGCGCAGGCTCAACGCGATTCTGCGGCGCCGCGGTCGCGCGCTACAGGGTGGCCCCGATGTCGCTCGGCCGCAAAGCCTGGTGGCGATGGCGGCAAGCAGCGTCGGGATTTTCCGCAAGCCGCTGAAGGTGAGCCTGCTCTCCGCGGCCGACATCAAGGCCATTCCGGCGGTGGCACATATCTTTCCGCTGATCGCCCGAGTGCTCAACGCGCTGGGCGGCGACTTCCGATGGCAGCATCTGCCGGTGCCGTTCGAGGTCTATTCCGATGGTATCGATCTGCCGGTCTTCGAGGAATTCGGTTCGGGCGCAGCCGCGCTGCATCTGGCCGATCAGCTGGAGGATCGTAGAGAACTGCTGCGTGACGCAGGCTACCGCCGACGGTTCCGCAAGGACTACGACAAGAAGTTCGGCCCTCGGGTCTGGCATCGCGACTTCTTCGACGCCGAGATCGTCGAATGCCCCGATCAAGCCGTGCTCGGTAAAACCTTCGGCCAGGTCGGTGTCGACCGGGGCGGGCTGCATCCGGTCGACGCCTTCCTCGATCTCGTCGTCGAGCACGGCAGCAAGGTTCGCTGGCGCACAACCATCTCCAATCACCGACCGGCGGTCTTGGACAGCTTCGCCGCCGATCCCGGTGTGCAACTGGGCTTCTCGGATGCCGGAGCACACCTGCGCAATATGGCCTTCTACAACTTCGGGCTGCGCTTCCTCCGTCGAGTGCACGATGCCGAGCGCGCGGGCCAGCCGATCCTCTCGATGGAACGCGCCGTGCATCGCATCACCGGCGAACTCGCCGACTGGTACGGCATCGACGCGGGCCACCTGCGTACCGGGGACCGCGCCGACCTGGTCGTGATCGATCCCGAATATCTCGACGAATCCACCGACGCCTACGCCGAGGCGCCGATCGCCCGGTTCGACAACCTCTCGCGCATGGTCAACCGCAACGACGCCACCGTCACCGCGGTGCTGGTCGGCGGCGAATATGTCTTCGGCAACGGTGAGTCCGCCCCCGTGCTCGGTACCCGCAGGACGGGGCGGTTCTTGCGCGCGGGCACGACAACGAGCTGAGCACGCGCCTTGCGCGGGCGGCAACTGCCTCGGCGCGGCAACCTCGCTGCGCTACGCGATGGCGAATCCGACCGGAATACGCGCCCTCGTCTTGATCAACCCGCTGACCTGGAATACCGTCCGCGCCGGACGTCAAGGCGGTCTGGCATGGGCCGATGCAGACTCCCACTGGCTCCGCTGGCTTTCCCCCGATCCGCACCATCTGGGGCAAGCAAAACCACATTCTCTCCGCGCGCGCCGGTGCCCGCCTCGCTCATACGCTGCCCCCGCACACCCAGGTCGAACTCTCCGATTGCGGCCACCTTCCGATGGTCGAAGACCCCACGACGGTGACAACAACCATCACATCGTTTCTCGCCGCGACGCGACTGCGTGGTAACTCCCCAGCTACATCCCCGAGCTGACCTAGACTCGTATCGCCTGCCGATTCGCGTGGCACCTACCCGGGTGCGAACGAGCAGCGGCGGGCCAGCTGGTGCTGTTTGACGACATATGTTGCGGGAACCCGGTCGATAAGCCATCGAGAAAGGGTTTGATGACATGTTGCTACGCCGACTCGCCCGACCGCTGCTGGCGGCCACCTTTGTCGCCGACGGAGTCGACACCCTGATGCATCCCGAGCGGCGCGCGAAGGCGGCCGCGGCACTCGTGCAGCACGGCGAGCAGCGGCTGCCGGACAATTTCGCAGCGAAGTTGCCGTCGGATACCGCCATGGTGGTGCGGGTCAATGCGGTCGCTCAGGTATCGGGTGGCCTGCTGTTGGCGCTCGGCAAGATGCCGAGGTTCGCCTCGGTGGTGCTTGCCGCGACCGTGATCCCCGCGACGGTCACCGAACAGGACTTCTGGGCCGAGCAGGATCCGGACCGCAAACTCGCTAAACGAAAGGCGTTTCTGAAGGACATGGGCCTGCTCGGCGGTCTGATGATCGCGGCCGCCGACACCGCGGGTAAGCCGTCACTCGGCTGGCGCGGCAAACAGGCCGCGCACAGTGCCGCCGCCGCGGTCTCCTCGGCGCTGCCGTTCGGCGCCGCCGATAACCCGACAGCGGAGGCGCTGCGCCAGCACGCGCACGGTGCCGCCGATCGCGCCCGCACATTGAGCGGCATCGCCGCCGTGAAGGGCTCCGTTGTCGCGGACGCCGCACAGCAGCACGGCTCCGAATGGGCCGACGTCGCCAAGGAACGCGGCACCGAAATCGCCGAGATCGCCATGGAACATGGGGCGGACTGGGCGGAGATCGCCAAAGGACACGGTTCGGAATGGGCCGAGATCGCCAAGCATCGAGCCGCGATACTTGCCGAGATGGCAAAGCGCCGTAGTGCCGACCTGGCCGAGGTCGCCAAGGAACGCGGACCCGAAATCGCCGAGACCGCTCGGCGGCGCGGTGCGGACTTGGCCGAGATCGCCAAGGAACGCGGACCCGAAATCGCCGCAAGCGCCCGAGAACGTACTGCCCACTTCGCCGAGACGGCTCGTGATCGCGTAGAGGCCAGGCGCGGCTGAGAGCCGAGCTACGCCGACGCTTCGTATCCTTCGTCGAGGGCGGCGGCGAGTGAGTCGGCGCAGTGCAAGTTGGCAGGCAGGCCCGTGATCTGGAGGACGCGACCCACGCGCCCATTCGCGATCAAAAATACTCGGCGAGCGGACTTTTCGGCCTCAGCAAGCATCTCGATCAACGCGGTCACCCCGGCCGCGGCAAAGAAGGTCACCGGCGAAAGGTCGACCACCACAGTGGTCGACTGGAAACCGAAGGCGCGCACCAGATTCTCGCGCAGTGACGGCGCGGTGCACAGGTCGATCTCGCCGGTGACCTCGATCATCGTCACGTCGCCGCGCGGTCGGCTCACGCAGATTCGGATCACATCGGCGCCTCCGGTGCCGGAAACAGCGGTGCACTCGACAACATTCACACAACGGACGGACATGGCCAGCTCCTGAGGCCGTCGCTAACACAGGGACAGCCCTGCCCCTCTAGTCAAGCAGGGTCACTCAGCCGTGTACAGATCTCGCCGCGTACTAGGCGAATTCGAAGGTCGCCACCACCGGAGCGTGATCGGACTCGGGGTACTTGACATCGGTTGCGAAGGCCCCGGATTCGTCGTGCAACACCTCGTTATGGATCTCCGAGCCGCGGTAGTGGGCGAGCATGTTTCGGGTGACCAGGATGTGGTCGAGCATCTGCCCTTTGCCGTGATGGAACAGTGAATACCTGGCAGGCTCCGGAATGGTGTTCTCGACAGGCACAAGCACCCGACCTGCCAACGCGCCGTTGCCGGTCTCCTCGACATCACCGCGGATGGCGACCAATGGCACCTCGTCTGAGGTGGCGTTGAAATCGCCCGCGACCACGATGCGCCCCGCCGGATCCTGGTCGAGGATCGAATCGACGAGCCGCCGTACCTCCACGGCCTGGCTCATCCGCTTCATCGAGGAGATGAACGCGCCCTCGGCCACCGCGTCGGCGCTGCGCCAGGTGAAATCGTCGACCTTCTGGCCGGGAATGTTGGTGGGCAGCTTCGATTTCAGATGCACAACGATCACATGCAGCGGCACGCCTTGAAGATCGAGTTCCACGTGCAGGATCGGTCGCTCCAATAGAATCGGCATCGGCTGCGGCGCAGGCGGATTCGCGGTCAGGATCTGATACATCGGCGCGGCGACGAGTGTGTTCAACAGCTGGGCCCGCGCCATCACCGGCAACGAGGTGACCAGCACCAGGTTTCGCTGGTCGAACACCTCGCCGTTGGGACCCGATGTCGTGACGACGTTCGCCGCAGCTTGCTTGGTCCCCGCGAGCAGTTCCGCCAGGGCGAGCAAGGCCCTCGGCTGCCCCGGCCGCTCTTGCCCGTGTACCTCCTGTAGACACAGCACGTCGGCCTGTAGCCGTTCGATCTGTGGCCGCATCACCGCTACCCGCTCCGCCAACGACGGCCGGACATTCGGCGGTACCTCATCGAAGTTTTCCAGATTGAACGTCGCGATACGCAGGGTGACCATCTCGTACACCGATCCTCTCCAGGCCCCGACAGCAGCAGTTGACCAGAACCATGTTCCTGCGCGCGCGTCCCGAAATCATGAGTACCGACTACTCGAAATCCCGCTCACCAGGTCCGCAACCAGCACCGGTCGAACACCGGAACATTCGCCGGGAACCAGGCGCCACCGCTGTCCGACTCAGTAGTCATGCAGCAGAACGCACCCATGAAACGCGCCGCTGTGCTTGCGCTCGCCGCAGCCACTCTCGCCATCCCAGGATGCTCGACCACGGTGACCGAACCCGCTCCGGCCGGCGAGGCCTCCGTCGCATCGACGGAGGGTGTCACCCGGTACCCGATCACCCTCGACAATTGCGGCAAGACCTACGACTACGCCGAGGCCCCCGAACGGGTCGTCGTCATGAACGGCGGTTCCGTCGGTGAGGTCTCGTCGCTGCTCGCGCTCGGTGTCGGCAATCGGATCCTGGCCAATGCCCAGTCCTACGGCTCCTCCGATGTCCCGGGCCGGGCCTCGGCCATCGATGCCCTCCCGACCCGCGGCATCACCTACAACAGCCTCCAGGACATCCCGCGCGAGGCAATGCTCGCACAGCACGCGGATTTCGTGATCTCGACCGGCGGGGGCGGATTCTCCGCCGATCAGGGCTTTGCCACCCGCGAGCAACTGGCCGCCGCGGGCGCCAATACCTATGTGCCCCGCGCGAACTGCGGCGTGACCGGTGCGGTGACCGGCACACCGACTGTCGAGGACAGCTACGCGATGCTGCGCGATCTCGGCACTGTGTTCGACGTGCCGGGTCGCGCCGAGCAGCTCATCGACGATTCGAAGCGCAAGATAGCCGACACCGTGGCGAAGGTGGCCGCGCAGCCCAAAAAGAATGTGCTGCTGGTCTTTCCTGGTATGGGCATGGGTGACTCGAGCGATTTCTCGGCCATCGCGGCGGGCGGCATCTGGAACGACATCCTGGAGAAGGCCGGTGCGGTGAACCCGTTCCACCGCACGGACGGCACCACATTCGTCACGATCAGCAAGGAGCAGCTCGCCGTCACGCCGATCGATGGCCTGATCGTGGTGAACTATCGCAATCCCGATATCGACGCGGCGGCCCGGCGAATCCTCGATCAGTTCCCGCAGTGGAATGCAACCAGGACCAAGAACTTCGCGGTGCTCGCGGATTCGATCTACCTCGGGCCGAGCAATGACATCGCGGTGGACAAGATCGCCCGCCTCGTGCACCCCGAGCAGTTCTGATGACGCCCACCGCCGCGCCATCATCGCGGCGCTTACCCGGATCCCGTCCACAGCGCCTCGGTTCACGGCTGTCGCGAGGCCGCTCGGACCGAGCTCGCGCTCCGTTCGCGGCGACACCGCTACCGGTCCTGATCGCCGCATCGGCCGCCCTGCTCTGCGCGGTGATGCTGGTGTCCATCAGTGCGGGCTCGGTCACGGTCTCCCTTGCCGACACCTGGCGGGTGATCTTCGCCCATGTCTGTGGGAAGAGCCCCGATGTGGGATTCACCGTCGATCAGATCGTGTGGAACTACCGGTTGCCGCGCGTCATCCTCGCCGCGCTGTGCGGCTGTGGTCTGGCCGTCTCCGGCGTGATTCTGCAAGCGCTGGTGAACAATCCGCTCGCCGACCCGTACGTGCTCGGCCTTTCCTCCGGTGCCTCGCTCGGCGCGGTTACCGTCATGGTTTCCGCGGGGGCCGCGCTCGGCGGCGTCGGCGTCTCCACCGTCGCCTTTTTCGGCGCGATCCTCACCGCCGCAGTGGTATTCGCACTCGGACAGCGTCGCGGCACCCTGGTGCCCATCCGCCTTGTCCTTGCCGGTGTCGCCGTCGGCTACCTCTTGCTTGCCGCGACGAACTATCTCCAGTTGCGCGCTACGCCGAACGGACTACGCGCGGTGATGTTCTGGACCATGGGCAGCGTCGCGGGGGCCGGTTGGGATCGACTCGGCCCGGTCGCCGTGGTGGTGCTGCTGGCCGTCGCCGTCGCGCTTGCCTTCGGAAGGCGGCTCAATGTGCTCGGCACCGGTGACGAACAGGCGACCGCCCTCGGCGTCGATGTGCGCACGACTCGAATGATCCTGCTCGTGCTCGCCTCCCTGCTGACCGGCGTACTGATCGCCGTTGCGGGCGGAATCGGGTTCGTCGGCTTGATGATTCCGCATCTGGTTCGGCTGAGCTTCGGAATGGACCATCGTCGCGTGTTGCCCTTGTCGGCATTGCTCGGCGGCTGCTATCTCGTTGCGGTGGATCTACTTTCACGCACGGTCGACGCGCCGAACGAGCTGCCGCTCGGGATCTTCACCGCCGCATTCGGCGCACCGTTCTTCCTCTGGCTGCTGCGCCGCGACGGTGGTCCGGCATGACGACCGCCGAACTATCGGTCGCAGGGGTGAGCGTTACTTTCGGCGATGCTCCCGCACTCGATACGGTGACGATGCACGCACCCGCTGGCGCGATCGTCGGTGTCGTCGGGCCGAACGGCAGCGGAAAGACGACGCTGCTGCGCACGATTTATCGTTCGCTGCGACCGGAGAGCGGCGCGGTGCTGATCGACGGCGCCGATATCACCGCGATGTCCGTGCGCGCCGCCGCACGCACCACCGCGGCGGTCCTACAGAGCGGTGCGGGGGCACCGGAGCTGACCGTCGCGGAAATGGTCGGCCTCGGCCGCAATCCACACCACGCCTTGTTCAGCCGCGATAGCGGCGATGATCGCGAGGCCGTCGCCGCGGCGATGGACCGGACCGGTGTGACCACATACGCCGACCGCTCCGTCGGCTCGCTCTCCGGCGGCGAACGCCAACGAGTCCTGCTGGCCCGAGCGCTCGCCCAGCACCCACGCCTGCTCGTCCTCGACGAACTCACCAACCATCTCGACGTGCGCGCCCGCTTCGAACTCCTCGACCTGGTCCGCTCCACCGGCATCACCACGCTGGCCGTCCTGCACGAACTGGACCTGGCCGTCCGCTGCTGCGACCACCTGGTTGTCCTGAATCATGGCCGAGTGGTCGCCACCGGCCAGGTACTGGAGGTCATGACCCCCGACCTACTGCGCACCGTCTTCGGCGTCATCGCCACCACCGAACGCCACGACGACGAAATAGTCCGAATCCACTACGCCGCTCGTCCCCTCGCGCCCGCACCGTGACACCCAGCACACCGACCGCACATCGGACCGGAGTAGGACGCTCAGGTGATGCTGGCGCTCATGCCACCGGAGATGGTCACGGCCTCGCCGTTGAAGTGGCGGCCGTGCTCGGACACCAGCAGCAGCGCGGCCTCGGCGACCTCGGCAGGGTCGATGAGGCCGCCGTTCGGTGGGCCGGAATTGAACATCTTCATGGCGTCTTCGCGGGTCGGATTCTCGATGTCCGGCATAAGGAATCGCCACATGTCGGGATTCTGGATCATGTCGGTGTCCACGCCAGAGGGCAGTATCGCGTTGACGGTGATCCCGTACTCGACGACCTCCAGCGACAGCGATTTGACCAAACCGAGCACCGCCCATTTGGCCGCCGAATAGTGGCCCGCGCTCTTGGCGCCCATCCGGCCGACGATGGAAGAGGTCGCGATGATTCGGCCCCAGCGGCGTTCGATCATGTACGGCACTACGGCACGAAAGCTGTGGAAGACGCCGGTGAGGTTGACGTCGATCATGTCCTGCCAGATCTGTTCGTTCATCTCCGCGATGGGCGAGTTGGACGAGATACCCGCGTTGGCGATCAGGATATCGATGCGCCCGAATTCGTCGATGGCCTGCTCGGCGACCGCATTCATTTCGGGCCCGCTGCGCACGTCGGCCTTGATCGCCAGGCAGCGGCGACCCGATTCCCGCACCAGCTCGGCGGTTTCGGCGAGGTCGGAGTCCGAACTCAGCGGATAGGGCACGGTAGCGATCGGTGCTGCGATATCGCACACCACGATGTCCGCGCCGGCCGCTGCGAGCGCCACCGCGTGGGCGCGGCCTTGGCCGCGCGCTCCACCGGTGATCACAGCTACTTTCTCGTCGAGACTTTCCATCGGTCTACCCCTTATCAACGTGTTGTCCGGCAAGGCCCAGCACCACGCTGAACACATCTCCTCCATCGGCGCGTTCATCCTCGGCGCCTCGATGCTGCCATTCGTCTGGAACGTCTACAAGAGCTTCCGCTACGGCGCGGCCGCGTACCGACACCGCTGCGCCGGACACCGCCGCACCATAGTCGGGCACCCTCGCTAGGGTCGTGCGGTGACAGCACCTACCGAGCGCACCTACGACGGGCGGCCTGTCGCGGATCGCAGGGCCGAGCGTCGCGCGCAGTTCCTCGCCGCCGGCCTGGAGGTATTCGGTGAGAGCGGCTATCAGGACAGTTCGATCACCGCGCTGTGCCGGGCCGCCGGGCTGGCCCGCAGCCAGTTCTACGAGCACTTCCACAACCGCGAGGAACTGCTGCTCGCGGTTTTCGACATGATCCAGGAGGAGACGAGGCAGGCGGTTGCCGAGGCCGGCGGCCCGACCGAACCGGGCGACGGGGTCGGCTGGGCGCACGCCACCGTACGGGCCTATGCCGAATCGCTCGGGCGCGATCCGCGCAGGGCAAGGATCTCGCAGATCGAGATCGTCGGCGTCAGCGAGCGGGTCGAACAGCGCCGCATCGATCAGCGCGAGGAATGGATGACGTTCTTCGCCGATCAGTGCAGGCGCGCCCTCGGACCGGACTTCGTACCGCCGGGCGGCTACCGCGCGGCCGCGACCGGATTCATCGGTGCGCTGAACGCCCTTGTGCACCAGTGGAGCACGGGCGACTCGCGCACCGATCTGGTGGCCGTCACCGAGGTGCTTACCCGCTTCCTGACCAGCCTGACCAGCGTCAGCGAGTAGCGCGACCAGTCGTCGCCCGAATGTTCTCCCGCACCGCGACCAGGTCCGGGTAGCCGTTGACGGCCATCAGCAGATCCGCCTCGGCCAGGATCATCCGCAGCACGTGGACCAGGCCGGGTACCCCGGCCAGCGCAAGGCCATAGACATACGGGCGACCGATGCCGACCATCGTCGCGCCGAGCCCGAGCGCCTTGACCACGTCGGTGCCCGACCGCACACCGGAGTCGAAAAGCACCGGTACCCGGTCATCGCAGGCCGCCACCACGGCGGGCAGTGTCTCGAGCGCGCTGAGTCCGCCATTGGCCTGCCGCCCACCGTGATTCGAGCAGTAGATGCCGTCGACGCCGTGATCGATCGCGCGGCGCGCATCGTCGTGGTGCGAAATGCCTTTGAGCACAATCGGCAAGTCGGTCAAGGACCGTAGCCACTCCAGGTCCGACCAGGACAGCGGGTTACCGAAGGTCTGAATCCAATTCAGGATGATCGACTGCGGGTCGTCGGACCCCACCATCTTCTGGAACACCGGGTCGGAGGTGTAGTTCTTCAGCACGTGCCCGCGCAGCTGCGGGAAGTTGCCGGTCGCGAGGTCACGCGGGCGCCAGCCGGGAATCCAGGTGTCCAGGGTGACCGTGATTCCGCGGTACCCGGCCGCCTCGGCGCGGCTCACCAGGCTCGCGGCGAGGTCGCGATTCTTGGGCGTGTAGAGCTGGAAGAAACTGGGGGTCGCACCAGCGTGTGGGACGACCTCTTCCAACGGATCCTCCATCAGGGTGGAAAAGAACGCGGGCACACCGGTTTGCGCGGCGGCCTTCGCGACCGCGATGTCACCGTGCTTGTCGCCGACCAGACCGATCACGCCGACGGGGGCCATGAAGATGGGGCTGGGGAACGTGTGCCCCCATGCGGTGACCGACAGGTCACGCTCGGTCGCGCCGACCAGCATCCGCGGCACCAGACCCCAGTCCGCGAAGGCGTCCACGTTGCGCCGCTGTGTCAGCTCGTCGCCCGCACCACCGGCAATGTAAGAATGCAGCGAATCGGGCAGCGCGGCGGCGGCCTTCGCTTCGAGAGTGGCGTAGTCGGCAGGGAACTCGGGTGGATGCCCGCCGAGCGCACCGAAATAGATCTCGTTCTGATAATCGGCGAACGCCATCGTTGCGTCTTTCCGTCGGCGGGCTGGACGATAGGAGGGTCGAGCCTCCATCGCCGAATATTAGACGCTAATGTCCATCATCAAGGCCGGAGCACTCGCGAAACTTTCGGCGACGTCGCAGCGAAGGAGGCTGTGCAATACATCACAGTTTTGCAGGCCGACCGGCCGCCCGAGGCGGTGTCCGGAACTGAAAACAGATTGTGAGTCCTACGCCGTGGATCCCGACAATCTCGACAGACAAAGCGACCACGACACCGTCCTGGCCTGTCAGATCATGAGCATGCCGCTGCGCCGTTTGGTGCGCCATGCGCTCGGTCTCTCCGAGGAGTCGATGGACCTACTCACCGCGGTCACCGACCGGCTCCGGACCGCGGAGGGCGCGCTGGCCGACCCCGCCACCCTTGGTGAGTGGTAAACCCGATCCGCTGACCCGGCAATCGTGGGTTTCCGGGGCCGAGGACGCGGCCACTCGGTCACCGCTTCCGCGCTCACGCCGTGAATCTAAAACATGTTTCCGTTTACCCGATGCGCAAGTGTGCTCGGAATGGTTTCATAGTGTGCAGAAGAGATCACACCCTGTGATCGAGCACGCGTGGAGGATTCGTGAACGGTCAGCTTCCCGCTCCCGATCTGCTCGGCACCCTCACCGCGACCATGCAGGACCCGATTCCCTATGTCAGTTCCACACCGAATGGTGCGATGGTCGAGTTCACTCGCCGTCGGTTGCGGAGATCCCGGTCGGATGATCGGGAAAACGAGACCCGCTGGGCGAGTGCGTTTCCCGCGCTCGTCCAGCCTGGTCGGCGCGGCGATGCCGGTCGTAGCGCCGAGAACAGCTGGGCGGGTGTATCTTTCGCACCCCTCCGGCTCCGTCGGCGCGGCGATGCCGGTTGCCGCGCCGACGGATTCACCTGCCGTCACGCACGGGTGCGGCCGAGGAGGTGCCGCAGGGTCGATTCCAGGTCCGGAGTGCGGAAGGTGTGACCGGCCGATTCCAGTCGAGCGGGTGCGACACATTGGCTGGCCGCCGCCAGTTCCTGCGCACCCTGCGCGCCGAGCAGCAGGCCGGGACCGAATTCGGGGACCGGAAGCAGTGCGGGCCTGTGTAATACCGTGGCCAGGATCCTGGTGTAGTCGATATTCCGAACTGGTTGTGGCGCAACGGCATTGACCGGTCCCGACAAATCGCCGTGCCACAGCGCCCGGTGATAGACATCCACCAGATCGTCGATCCCGATCCAGGAAAGCCACTGGCTGCCGTCACCGATGCGACCGCCGAGGCCGGTGGCGAACAGCGGACGCAATAGCCGCAACGTGCCGCCCCTCGGCGACTGCACGATCCCGGTCCGCACCGATACCACCCTGACTCCGGCCTCGGACGCCGGGACAGTGGCCGCCTCCCATTCGGCGACGACATCGGCGAGAAACCCATCACCACGAGAAGCGTTCTCGCGCAACACTTCATCGCCTCGGCGGTGGCCGTAGTAGCCGATGGCCGAAGCGCTGACGAAGGTGGGCACTCTCGCGCGGCCTGCGAGTTCCGCGAGCTTGCGGGTCGGGCCGATGCGACTCTCGACGATCGCGCGCTTGTGCTCATCGGTGAATCGACCCGCGATCGAGGCACCCGCCAGATGCACCACCGCATCGACGCCGTCGAACAGATCAGCGGCTGGATCGGCTGGGTCCCAGCGCCTTTCATTCGCATTGCTCGGCGCGTGGCGAACCAAACGGATGACGGTATGCCCACCTGTGGTCAGGAACGCCGCCAGCGCCGAGCCGACCAATCCGGAGGCACCTGTGACCGCGACAGTCGACGAACCGAAACCCGCGCGCGCCGCTCGGCCGTGCGCGGCCAGGTCGTCAGCGATCTGCCGATATCGATACTCGAACATCGAACGCAGCGCGAACGCGGGCACCGGCGTCGCCACGCGGTCGACGATCCGCGTGTGCCCGTCGTCGACGACCTCGAAATCGTGCGTATGCCGCCAGCGCAGCAGCAGACCGGCGGGCAGCGAGCCGAGGCCGTCGACGGCGACCGAGTCGACGAACCGACGCGGCGGTTCGTAGCCTGCCGCATCGTGCTGTGCGACCCAGCGCAGCCCGCCGGGCAGGCCGAGAACCGCCCGACCGTCGCGCAACGATTTCGCCTCGGCCAGCAGCGACACCGGCTGCCATGGGGGCGCCAGCCGGGCGAACGCCCCTGGTCTGCCATGCCAGTCGAAGACCTCGGCCCGGGGAACGGCGACAATGCTCGAACACACGATGCCCATATCCCGACTGTAATCACCACCGGCGATCCGACCGCCCGCGCCGACATCGGATGAGCGGGTCGCGCGGTCTCACATCACGAACGGAATGAGAGCCTTGCGGTCGGTCGGGTAGTCGGCGAACTTCTCGCGGTACCACCTGTGGGTGGCGAAGGCGCGCGGCACCAGGTTGCCAGCGGTGATCAGCAAGATCACCACACCGGCCAACGACCAGGTCAGCAGCGCGAAGCCCGCCCAGGCGATCAGCTCGCCGAGATAGGCGGGGCTGGTGACGAATCGGAAGCCGAAGCCGTACGGGATCCGGTATTCCGTCGCGCCGGGGTTGTCCTTGTCGCGCAGGTTGCGCACGATCGCCTCGGAGCGGACCAGCAGGATGAATCCGCAAAGATAGACCACGACGCCGACGAGGAAGCGCGGATCGGTCAGCCAACCGGTGTCGTACTGGTGTTTGTAGTCGTGGCTGAAGAACGCGCCGTTGAGGTAACCGTGCAGAGCCGTCACGAACATGCCCATGCCGAGCACCGAGACGTTGAAACTGCCGCGCTTGCCGGGCACCTGCCGGATGGACAGCGGAAAGAACCAGCCGCGGTTCCCGTAGTGCAGCAGCCAGATCAGCGCGAGCACCACCGATGTCGGCTCGAACCGGTTCGGCCCGCTCAGATAGAACACCGCGAACACCACCGTCGCGGGAATTTCCATCAACAACCAGCCGAGCTTCGGGTTGAGATTGAAACCGATCTTCGTCGTCGCGAAGCGGCCGTACGGACTCTGCGCGAAAAGCCCTCCGACCAGCACGAAGGCCGCGAACCCGAAGGCGATCGTCAGCACCGTATCGTAGGCGGTGTTCCCGGTGTACCAGTCCATCGAGATCCTTTGTCGAGCGTCGCGCCGGGTAGTTCCGCTGACTTCCGACGCCAAAATTAGAACATGTTCTACCATGTGTTCGAGTCACGACCCGCGACAACGGAGGAACTGTCATGCCGCTGGATCCGACGGCCGCCGAGCTACTTGCCGCCGTACAGGCCTCACCGCGCGCCGTCGCCGCACATGACCGCGCGGCCTGGGTAGGACTGTTCGGCGCCGACGCAGCCGTCAACGATCCGGTCGGCTCGCGCCCGCACATCGGCCGAGCCGCGATCGAGCGCTTCTACGACACGTTCATCGGCCCGAACACGATCACCTTCCAGGTCGACCACGATTTCGTCAGCCCGCCCACCGTGGTCCGAGATCTGCTGATCCAGACCACGATGTCGACCGGCGCGACCGTCGTCGTCCCGATGCATCTGCGCTACGACCTGGTCGAAGAAGACGGCGTCTGGAAGATCACACGCCTTGCCGCGCACTGGGAATTGGCGGCGATGATCATGCAATTGCTGCGCACCGGCCTCCCGGGGCTCGCGGCCGCACTGAAACTCGGACCACAGCTGATCGCCAACCAGGGCCTCGACGGTGCCGCCGGGATGATGCGGGGACTCCTCGGCGTCGGCCGCGCGGGCAAACGCGTTGCGACCCGGTTCCTCTCCGCCGCCGCGGCGACGGATATCGGCCGGGTGCGCGGCATGCTCGACCACAACAGCGTCATCGAGCTACCAGCGGGCACGCCCATCTCGGTCGAGCAATTCACGAACCGAGTGCGGAATATGAAGTGGGACAAGCTGATCGCCGCAGGGCGCGAAGTTTCCGCCAGTGTCGACTTCGATACCATCCACGGCGTCGCGATCATCGAGTTCGCCACGGGTGCAACGCGAATCACCGCGATCCGGATTTTCACCGACGCCTGATCCCTCGCCGCATGGCATCGAGCATTGTCTCGATCGGGCCGCTCGAATAGCCCGGATCAGGACGCTTGGTCGTCCGCGTCACGCACATGCCCCGGCTGCTCGAAGCCGGGACCGGGGCGCGGATCGACATCGCGCGGATCGATCGGTTCATGGCAGTGCTCGCACACCAGGATCGGCGCGGTCGGATGCCCGCACGAGCGGTGCTCGAAAATCAGCGGCGGGCCACCTGGATCGGCGAGGTGCCGATCGCCCCAGGCCATCATGGCCATGATCGTCGGATAGAGCTCGCGCCCACGCGCGGTGAGGCGATAATCGATGCGCCTGCCGCCTTCGTCGATGCGCTCGAAGATCTCCGCATCGACCAGCAAGCGCAGCCGGTTGGTCAGCAGGTTGCGGTTGGTGATGCCGACATTGCGGGCGAATTCGCTGAACCGGTGCACCCCGAAAAACGCCTCCCTGAGCACAAGAATCGTCCAGCGATCACCGAGCAGCTCGACGACACGCTGTACCGAGTCGTTCACTGGGGGCCGGATGCTCACCAGCCCATACTCCCATCTCCCTTCGATGGTATTGCAATCTTACTGACGGTAGGATATCAATACCGTCATAGAACGAAGGTCCCACGGCGGCTCCTGAGCCGGATTGGTTCGATAACCATGACGACGAGCGAACAAACCGACAGCGCGGACATCTATCGGCAGCTGCTCGACCCTGCGGTACGCGCGAACCCCTACCCGACATTCGCCGAGGTACGAGCGGGCGGGCCATTCCGTATCGGCACCGCGCCGGTCGTCATTCTGTCGAGCCACGCGGACTGCACGGCGATGTTGCGCAACCCTCATGCGAGTGTCGACCGCTCATTGACAAAGCTGCAACTCGAAACCATACCGACTCTTACGGGCGCGGGCGGCTCGAAAGATGGTGTCCGCGTGCGGAAGCCGTCGTTCCTTTTCCTCGATCCGCCCGACCACACCCGGCTGCGCAGGCTGGTGTCCAAGGCCTTCACACCACGCGTCGTCGCGCAATTGGAGCCGAGGATCACCGAGATCGTGGACGACACGCTCGACCGGGTCGCCGAGACCGGCATGTTCGATGTCGTTGCCGACCTTGCCTATCCACTGCCCGTCACCGTCATCTGCGAATTGCTCGGCGTGCCGCTCGCCGACGAGCCACGCCTGCGCCAGTGGTCCGCACTGCTGGCCCGCACCCTCGACCCGACGTCACGCTCAGCTGCCGCACATCGGGTCGACCCCGATGAATTACAGACGGCCGGAACGGAATTGAACGATTACTTCGAAGAGCTGACCCGGCGCAGGCGCGGCAACCCAGGACCGGATCTACTGTCGGAGTTGATCGCCGCCGAAGACGCGGGCGATAAACTCACCCATGACGAACTCATCTCCACCTGCGCGCTGCTGCTCATCGCGGGCCACGAAACCACGGTCAACCTGATCTCCAACGCGGTTCTCGCGCTACTGCGTCATCCCGACCAGCTCGCCGCCGTGCGCACGGATCCGGGGCTGGCCGCCGGTGTCATCGAGGAAACGTTGCGCTACGACCCACCGGTGCAACTGATGCCGCGAGTCGCGGCGGCCGACCTGCGGATCGGCGACATGGACATCGAACAAGGCGACCTGGTCATCATGCTGATCGCCGCCGCACAGCGCGATCCCGCGGTCTTCGCCGAGCCGGACCGTTTCGACCCCACCCGCGACACCCGCCATCTGGCCTTCGGGCTCGGCGCGCACTTCTGTCTCGGCGCACCCCTGGCCAGACTCGAAGGCCGTGTCGCGGTGACCAGGTTCGCACAGCGAGTGCGATCACCCAAGTGCACCGTCGATCCGCCGCCGTACCGCGCGCACGTCAATCTGCGTGGCCCCGTGGCGATTCCGCTCGATTTCGCCGGGATCACACCGCGACGGTAGCTGCGGCGACGCTGTCGGTGTGAGCGCCCCAGACGGCGCGGGAGCCGGATTCGCCGACTCGAAACACCTGTGTGCCGGCCGCGATGCCGCAGCCGATCGCGAGCACGGCGATCACGGCGGTGATGACCCGGCTCAGCGGCCTCTCGCGCTGTTCACGCAGGTGGACGACGATGAGTAAGGCGGCGACCAACAGCAACGGGACGACGAAATAGATCATCGTCGCGCCGAGGTCGGCATGGATTTCGATGGCGGGCGCGGAACCGAGCCGATGCTCGAGCGATTCGCCCGCGTCGATGGTGAGCGGTGTCAGCGCGACGGTCACCGCTGCGAGCGCGGTGACCAGCCAGATCAGCCGACGGCGAGCCGCGGGCCATAGCGCGGACAGAATCAGTAACACCGAGGTCAACGGCACGAACACCACGATCACATGGACCAAGAGCACGTGCGCGGGTAGACCGTTGATCGTCGACATGAGGGCATCTCCTCGGTTCTCGACCGCCACGGCGGCGCCAGCCCAACTATCTCCCTCACCTCACGTCTTACAGCGGCGCCCGGTTCATCGACGTGCCGCATGCCGGTGGAGTAGCCCTCGTGGTCGGGGCCAGACAACAATGGGCATGTGGGCATGACATGAATGGGGTGATCACACCCGGTTTCGGATTGGCCGCGGTGTGCACGGTCATGATCGCGGGTGCGACGGTGGTGTACCTGGCTGCCGGGCTCGGCGGTGCGCTGGTCGTGCCGCGCGCGGCCTTGCGTGGGGCGGCGCAGTTGGCGGTCGTCGCGTTGGTGTTGGCCGCGGCGCTCGCTCAGTTGTGGTCTTCGATTGCGGTGCTGGTGGTGATGTTCGGTGCGGCGGTGGTGACTTCGGCGCGTCGTGCGAATGCCGGGAGGTCGGCGGCATGGGTGGCACTTGCGATCGGCTGCGGGCTCGGCAGCGTGCTGCCCCTGCTGCTTGTCACCGGTGTCGTTCCGCTCGAAGGTGTGGCGTTGGTTCCGATCGGCGGGATCGTGCTCGGTGGCACGATGACCGCGACCTCACTCGCCGCCAGGCGCGCGCTCGATGCGATCGAGCAGCGGTGGGGTGAGGTCGAGGCCGCGCTGAGTCTGGGGTTGAGCGAACGCGACGCGCGACTGGAGGTGGTCCGGCCGACCGCGGCGGACGCGTTACTTCCCGGCATCGACCAAACCCGCACGGTCGGCCTGGTCACCCTGCCCGGCGCCTTCGTCGGTGTGCTGATCGCAAGCGGCTCCGCCATTCAGGCCGGGGCCGTGCAGATCCTGGTGCTGATCGCCCTGCTGATGGCCCAATCCGCTGCCGTCGCGATCACGATCGAACTCGTCTCCCGCACCAAGATCCGCCGCTCGACCGGCACACCGGGCCCACTCCCCTCGGCCGGAAAGTCGACACTCAGACTCTCGTTCCCGAGCGGCTCCTGACAACAGATTCCGCTGACATGAACGGGCGCAAACGATTTGGAGCTACTGCGCGCGGAGCACGACGATGCCGGGAGTGGACCGAACATAGTCGGTGAAGGGTGAGTCGACCACCTTGTTGTCGGTGGCGAGGGAGGACGCGTTGCGGAAGACGGGGCCGGTGGGAGTCATGACGAAGATGCCGACGTGGGTGACGTCCAGGCCCGGCCGGTCGGCGTAGGCGGCGATGTAGTCGCCGGTGCGAAGTCGGCCGATGACATTCTCGTCGACGGCGGCGCTCGGGATGTAGGTGATGGCGCGGTCGACCACCGGCAGGCCGGGCAGGTAGCTCCCGCCGCCGGCCTTCGCGTTGAGATGCTCGTCCACGGTGACCGCGGCCGGGCCGAGCGTTGCGGTGATGTCGGTGGCGGCGATTCTGGCGGTGTGCGACCAGTCGGTGAAGAAGTGTTTGCGTTGCAGGAAATCGATTCGACCATCGGTGTAGCGCGTCTCGATCAGGTTCGCAACGAACTGGTCCCGATCCGCGGACCTGGTCATGGCTTCGACATAGTCGAGATAGGTGAAGCAGTCCACCCGACGGAAGTCGATGACCAACTGTTCGGGCTCGGTCGCCGAACCGACGAGCATGCCCGCGCCGTAAGGCGTGCCGAGGAACTGACCCGACAGCAACTCGATCAGCTCACCTTTGCTCCGCCCGCTTCCACGCAACGCCAGCAGCTCATCGATCTTCCTCGCCGTGACGTCATCGATATTCACCGCGCTCGGCACGGCGCCCGCCACGGGCAACATCGGCGCGGCGCCGCAGGCGAGGACCAGCACAACGAGCACTACCCGAGCAACGGTGCGCAAGACGCCCTCCAGCGGTGAACAGTTGGTCGATACACATGAGCGACACTCACGGTAACCCGCCATCGAACCTCAGACTGTCAGTTGGTCGGCGGCGACGCCGACTTATCGGCAAGGAGTTGCGAGCCGGCTACGCGAATGCGCGTAGGAAGACGGTGCTCGGCTGCGTCGCTCGTCGTAGTCGATCGCGCATCCGAGGGGACGCATGGGCTCTCGCGGGTGCCGTAGGGTCACGGCATGGTTCTGCGGGCAGTGTCGCGACAGCTGTCCGGCTGGTTCTCGCGTCGGCCTGTCTGGTTCTCGGATGTTCTGCTTGCGTTGTTCGTCACCGTGATTCAGGTTCAGAGTGCGGCGATCCCGGTGCCGCTCGAGCCGGTCCCGACGCCGGTATCGGGCTTCGGATACGCGCTGCTGGTCGTGAGTGGCGTGGCCATCGTCGCTCGCCGTCGGCGACCTGTCCTGGTGTTCGCTGTTACCGCGTCGGCCAGCCTGATCTATTTCGGTCTCGACTTCCCCGACCGGCTGTCCTACCTCAGCCTCTTTGTCGCGCTGTACACCCTCGCCGCCTACGGCGACGGGCGCCGAACGCTGCGGATCGCCGGTGTGGGGACCACAGTCCTTGCCGTCGGCTGGCTGATCGCCGCGGCGGATATCGAGCCACGCGTGGCCATCGGCTGGGTGTTCTTCCGGATCGGCGCGTCGGTGATCAGCACAATTCTCGGCGAGTCCGTCCGATCTCGCCGGGTCATCGCCGCCGATGCGCAAGAACGGGCTGAACTGGCGGAACGATCCCGCGACGAGGAGACCAGGGCGCGGGTCGACGCCGAACGGCTGCGGATCGCCCGCGAAGTCCACGACACCGTCGCCCACGCCATCGCCATCATCAACGTGCAGTCCGGCGTCACCGCACACGTGCTCGACAAGCGACCGGAACAGGCCCGCGAGGCACTGCGCATCATCGAGAAGACCAGTTCGCGGGCACTGCACGAGATGCGAACCATCCTCGGCGTCCTGCGCGACGGCGACGACCGCGAGCCCTATCCCGGTCTCGACCAGATTCATGAACTCACCGACAAGGCCCGCGACGCCGGGATCGACATCGAAATCGAGCAGACCTCGCCGCTGCCGTCGCTACCGAGCGCGGTAGACAGCGCCGCGTATCGCATTGTGCAGGAATCGATCACCAACGTGATCCGCCACGTCGGCCCGACCCGAGTGACGGTGACGCTCGAACCCAGCGTCGACGCCCTGCGGATACAGGTGATCGACGAAGGCCGCCGCGCCCCAGCGCACGTCCCGGTTCGTACCGGCAACTCGGCCACGACCGGCCGCGGGATCGTCGGAATGCGCGAACGCTGCCAACTACTCGGCGGCGAACTCGACGCGATGTCGCGTCCCGGCGGCGGCTTCGAGGTCACCGCCCACCTGCCGCTCGCCCCGGTAGGGTCGCGCTTGTGAACTCCACGTCGCCGATCAAGGTGCTGCTCGCCGACGACGAACGCCTGGTCCGCTCCGGCTTCAAAGTTCTGCTCGACCTGGAAGATGACATCACGGTGGTCGGTGAGGCCACCAATGGCGCGGAAGCCGTCGAATTGGCCCGCACCACCCGCCCCGACGTCGTACTCATGGACATCCGCATGCCACGGCTCGATGGGATACGCGCTACCGGCCAGATCGCCGCGATCAGCGGGATGGAGCAGGTCAGGGTCCTCATCCTCACCACCTACGACACCGACGACAACGTCTTCGAGGCCTTACAAGCAGGCGCGAGCGGGTTCCTGCTCAAGGACGCCGGCCCCGCCGAACTCCTGCACGCCATCCGGGTGATCGCCGCCGGTGACGCGCTGCTCGCCCCCAGGATCACCCGCCGCCTCATCAGCCAGTTCGCCGTGCAGCGCAGGGCCGCCAAGTCCGCCGAGGACCGGCTCGCGGTGCTGACCGACCGTGAGCGCGAAGTGCTGGCACTGGTGGGGCAGGGCATGAGCAACGACGAGATCGGTGCCGCGTTGTTTCTCAGCCCGGCCACCGCACGCACGCATGTCAGCCGCGCGATGGTGAAACTGGGTGCCCGCGACCGCGCGCAGGCGGTCGTGATCGCTTACCAGACCGGACTGAGTCACTTCACCCCGTAGCGATGAGCGGTTCATCCCGGCGGAACCGACAGCCGAGAGCGGGATCGGCTTCGTTCGCGCTCCCCGTCGGATGCGCTGTCGGCTACGACGAGCGGCGTAGCCCATCGCAATTTTCCTACGTGCGTTCACGTAGACAGTGACTCCCACCGCCCGAAGCGAAGCATGTCCGGTCCGCGCGACCATCAACGGCATGATCATAGATATCGAACCAGAACCTGCACTCCCCCTTGCTGATCCGCACTCATCGACCGCGAGAGGACAGGCGTCGTGAGGTTTCCACTGGTGATATTCGCGAGCGTTGCCGCGCTCGGCCTCGGTGCATGCAGTGCGGCGGCAACTCCCACTCCCGATGAGGCACAGGTCGTGCCGCCCGAGAGCTCGGGCCCATCGACCGGCTTCGATCCTGCGAAACTACAGTCCGCCCTGGACGGCGTTCACCACGCGGGAATGCCGGGGGTGTACGCCGAGGTGCGCGCGGCCGACCAGGTGTGGCGCGGCGCTTCCGGGGTCGCCGACATCACGACCGGCAGCCCTATCCGCCACGACATGCTCCAGCGCGTCGGCAGCATTACCAAGACCTTCGTCGCCGCCGCGATCATGCAGCAGGTCGAGCAGGGTCGAATCGGGCTCGACGCGCCGATCGGCGACTACCTGCCGCAACGGGTCCCGGGAGAGCGCGGCAAGCAGATCACGGTCCGGATGCTGCTCAACCACACCAGCGGCCTCGCCGAGTACCTCCCCTATGCGTTCCCGTCCCTCGCGGGTTTCCCTTCCTCGGCGGATATATCGCCCAAGAGCCTCGACGACCACCGGTTCACACAGTTCAACCCGGTCGAGCTGATCGACATGGGCGTCAAGGCTCCCGCCACTGGCGAGCCGGGAAGCACACCGGGGGTGTACTCCAACACCAATTACTTCCTGCTCGGCCAACTCCTGGAGCAGGTGACCGGTACCACGACCGCGAAGTACATCACCGAGAACGTCATCGAGCGCGCCGGGCTGCAACACACCGCGTTTCCGGACGGGCCGGACATCAATGGGCCGCACTCACAGATGTACGAGGCGATGTACGGCTTGATCGACCCGCCGCGCGACTACAGCGTCTACAACATGTCCTGGGTGGAGCCGGGGGCGGGCCTGATATCGACCGTGGAGGATCTCAACCGCTTCTACGGCAAGCTGCTCGGCGGCGAGGTCGTGAACCAGTCATCGCTTGCGCAGATGCAGCGGACCGTCCCGGTCATCGCCCAGGACGGGCGGACGATCGACTATGGCCTCGGTCTGCACAAGACCCAGGTCCCCGGTTGCGGCACCTTCTGGGGCCACGACGGCACAGTCTTCGGCGCTCTGACGTTCTCCTGGACCCGCGCGGACGGCAAGCGGCAGATGTCCGTCGCGATGAACCTCGTGCGGTGGAACAAGCTGGACCCGGCGGGGAGTCCGCAGCCCCACCCCATCGACGACGCGCTATCGACCCTCCAGCAGCAAACAATGTGCGGTAACTGAAAACGGTCCGGAACTGTCAGTTCCGGACCTTTTTCGTCACCAGGACAGCCGAGTGGAACGGACCTCTGCGATGGTCCGGCCGCGGCGGCGCCGGAACAGGCTGCGCAATGTGCCCGCGTTCAGGTAGCCGACCTTGACCGACACCGAGTCGACGGTCAGTGCGGTCGACCGCAGCAGATGAGTGGCGCGCTCCAAACGCACCTCATTGACGAAATCGCGTGGAGACATTCCGATTTCGGCTTGAGTGGCACGCTGCAGGCTGCGTTCTGTGACACCGAGTTGATGCGCGGCGTCGGCGATACTGAACTGATCGGCAATATGGTCGCGCACCCAGCGCTCGAATCCGGCGACCACTGAATCGTGCCGGGCGATCACCTCGGGGATCGCGTAGTCGATCTGCCGCCGCCGGTCCCCGAACACCAAATATTTGGAGGCCAGTTCGGCCAGCGCAGGACTCTTCGCGGCGATCAGCGACAGCGCGAGGTCGAGGTGCGATAGTGCGGCCCCCGCAGTCGTGAGCCGATTCGCTCGGCACAGCGTCTGGCCCTCGTCCAGCTCGATTCTCGGATACCTGCGACGGAAGGCGGGGCCGAGCCACCAACTGGTGGTCGCGGGCGAACCATCCAATACACCGGATTCCGCGAGATAGAAGGTGCCGGTGCAGGCCGCCGCGAGGTGGGCGCCAGATGCACGGGCCTGCGCAATCCGCTCCAATACCAACCGATTCGAGGGTGCGGAGACTGCTTCGATCAGCCCTTCCGCATCGAGGACGCGCACCGCGGGCACGATCATCAGCTCGAAGCCGTCGGAAAGCTCGGTCAAGGGTGTCGTCGGCACCAGGTGGCCATACGCCGAACGCACCTGATCACCCATAGACACCGTGCGTACATTCCACGGTTCTGGTGCCATCTCCAACTCACCACGCAGCGAGTTCGCGGTGCCGAACGCTTCCAGCACGGCGGCGAGTCCGAAGTCGGCAACCTCGTCCTGAACGAAGACGGCAACTTCCATGTCGCAAACAGTACTGAATATGTCGTTCCCGACACTCTGCTCGGCGAAAAAAGCGCTCTAGTGTTCCTACTACGTTGCGCCCGGCAGCAAGTCCCCACCCTCCACCAGGCGCGCCGCACGATTGCCGGCCCCGGTAGTCGCACCAGGTTCAGTCCACTGCGGAGTCCTCTTGACCATCATCAAGACCATCGGTATGCATCACGTCCGGCTGACCGTCACCGACATCGACCGCTCCAAAGCCTTCTACCGCGATGTCCTCGGCTTCGAGATCGCCGCGGAGTCGCCGGGTAGACCGGAGGATCCGCAGGTACGCACCGATCCCTTTCAGTTGTACGGCGGCGTCGTATTCCAGACCAACGGAATACTGTTCGGGCTGCGCCCCGTCGCCGCCCCGACCGACCGGTTCGACTCCGAACGAGTAGGACTGGACCATCTCAGTTTCACTGTGCCGTCGGTGGACTATCTCATCCAGACCGCCGCCCGACTGGCCGATGCCGGTATAGAACACGGCGAGGTGATCACGATGGAAGCGTTCGGCATCGCCATCCTGTCGTTCAGTGATCCGGACGGCATACATCTCGAACTCACAGCATCACTGTGACAGCACAATGTAGGCACCCAATGTTGCGAAAACGTCCAGCCGACATCGAGAACGTAGGACCGCTACTACCGAGCACCAGCGAGTTGCTATCCGCATTGAGGGGTCAGCAGGTCCACGGGCACGTGCGCGAGTGGTCATGCGATCTGGTCCAGTTGCACCGGATGCGGCGAGAACATCCGCAATCCGCGGCCGTGATCGACTGTCTCCGAGCCGAATTGGTCGCAAAGATCAACGGCTGGACGATGGAGCAGCTGTCCGGCCCGATCTCTGAGGGTCGTCTCGATGCGAACCTCGGCGATGTCATCGATCGCATCGCGGCCACGGCGGACCAGGCATTTCACTTGCTTATGACCGATGATCCGGCCGGCGAGCGAATGCATACGACGTGGACCCTGCTGGCCGAATTGTCCATCGCCTACGGCGATTTGGTCCGCGAAGCGGCGGACGGGCGCTGGTGCCTCTACCCGCACGCCAAAAGACGGTAGGCGCCCCTGCGATGGGAGCCATCCGTGAACTCGTCTACCGCTAGCTGTGGAATTCGGCGGTGGCGACGGTCCAGGCGTGCGCTTGGTCGCTGAGTGTGAAACCGAGTCCTGGCCGGTCGGATAGATGCATGCGGCCGTCGCGGATCTCGAGGTGTTCGTTGAACAGTGGGTCCAGCCAGTCGAAGTGTTCGACCCACGCCTCGAGTGGATACGCCGCGGCCAGGTGCAGGTGGATTTCCATGGCGAAGTGCGGTGCGAGTTGGAGATGGTTGTGCTCGGCGAGGGCCGCGAGCTTCAGGAATTGAGTGAAGCCGCCGATGCGGGGTGCGTCGGGCTGGATAATATCGACCGAGCCCGCCTCGATCAGGCGGACGTGTTCACCGACGCTGGCGAGCATCTCTCCGGTCGCGATCGAGGTGTCGAGATTGCGGGCGAGTTGGGCGTGTCCTTCGGCGTCGTAGGCGTCGAGGGGTTCCTCGATCCAGACAAGGTTGAACTCTTCGAAGATCCGTCCCATTCGTTGCGCGGTGGGGCGGTCCCATTGTTGGTTGGCGTCGATCATCAGTGGTATATCGTCGCCGAGATGTTCGCGCACCGCGGTCACACGCGCGATGTCGAGTTTCCAATCGGGCTGACCGACTTTGAGTTTGATGCCGCCGATTCCCGCGTCGAGCGACCGGACGGCGTTGTCGATGACCTCGTCGATGGGGGTGTGCAGGAATCCACCGGAGGTGTTGTATGTCCGCACCGAATCACGATGTGAGCCAAGCAATTTCGCCATCGGTAGTCCGGCACGCTTCGCCTTGAGATCCCACAGCGCGATATCGACGGCGGCAATTGCCTGGGTGGCGACACCGCTGCGGCCGACAGAGGCGCCCGCCCACTGGAGTTTGCTCCAGATCTTCGCGATATCGCTGGGGTCCTCGCCGATCAGGACAGGCGCGATCTCCTGGGCGTGAGCGAACTGCGCGGGGCCGCCCGCGCGCTTGGAATAGCTGAAACCGATACCCGCATGGCCTGCGGCCGTGCTGATCTCAGCGAAGAGGAACACCACTTCGGTCATCGGTTTCTGGCGGCCGGTCAGTACCTTCGCGTCACTGATGGGGTTGTTGAGCGGCAATACTATCGAGGACAGCTTCACGTGCTCGATACGGTCGAGCGTCGCCGCACCAGAAGTGAACGCCGCGAGCGCGGCGGGGGGAGCCGACGGAATAGCCGGCTTGTTCACGACGGTCGAACTGGACATGGTGTGCTCCTGAGGTTGGCATCGTTGCCGAGAATGAGGGTGTTCGAACTAGCTGGGTTCGCGCAAAACGCCGTCGACGCGCCGCCAGATTCCCAGTGGGTTGTCGCCGCGAAGTTCGCTGGGCAACAGTTGTTCTGGAACGTTCTGGTAGGCGACCGGTCGCAGGAATCGTTCGATGGCGCGACTTCCCACCGAGGTGGTCGCGGGTGCGGAAGTGGCGGGGAACGGTCCACCGTGGACTACCGCGTGACCGACTTCGACACCGGTCGGCCAACCGTTGAACAGCACTCGGCCCGCGAGCAATTCGAGCTGATCGACGAGCGGGCGGGCAAGAGGGTAGTCCGACGGTGCCGCGTGCACAGTCGCTGTCAGCTGGCCTTCCAGGCGGTCGATAATCAGCGGGAGCAGCTCGGTGTCACCGACGCGCACGATCACCGAGGCAGGCCCGAACATTTCGTTCCGCAGGTCGTCATCGACGAGAAAGTGTTCGGCGGTGGTGACGAACAGCCGTGCGACACCTTGACAGGCAAGGGAATTGTCGTCTGCGCCGCGGGCGGCGACGGTGACGTTCGACGTGTGGGTAACACGGTTGACGCTGCGCTCGAAGTTCGTCGCTAGACCGGGAGACAGCATCGGTGCGGCTACGGTAGCCGCTACGGCAGCGGTGGCCGCGCGCAGGAACTCATCCGCGCCGGGGCCATCGATGAGGAATAGCACGCCGGGGCTGGTACACAGCTGTCCGACACCGACATTCATCGAGGCGATGTAGGACGCGCCGAGTTCGCCGGCGCCCGCGGCGAGCGCTCCCGGCAGCACGAATACTGGGTTGATACTCGACATCTCCGCGTAGACGGGGATCGGAACAGGCCGCGCTGCCGCCGCTGCCAGCAAGGCCAGTCCACCTTGCCGGGATCCGGTGAAACCCACCGCGCGAATGCGCGGGTCGGTGACCAGGGTGATGCCGACTTCGGGTCCGGGGCCGGAAAGCAGCGAGAAGGTGCCTTCGGGCAGTTCATGGGTGCGCACCGCGTTGCGGATCGCGCGGCCCACCAGTTCGGAGGTACCCGGGTGGGACGGGTGGGCTTTCACGATGACCGGCGCTCCCGCGGCCAATGCCGAGGCAGTGTCACCGCCGGCGACAGAGAACGCGAGCGGGAAGTTGCTCGCCGCGAACACCGCGACAGGCCCCACCGGCACTTCTCGTTGCCGCAGATCAGGTTTCGGCAATGGGGTGCGGTCCGGGTCGGCGGTGTCCAGGCGCGCGTGGGTCCAACTACCCTCGCGCACCACGGCGGCGAACATTCGCAATTGTCCTGTGGTACGGGCGATTTCGCCCTGAACGCGACCGATGGGTATGCCGGTTTCGGCGTGCACCCGTTCGATCAGCACCGAGCCGAGTGCTTCGATTTCCTCGGCGATGGACTCGAGGAAAGCCGCCCGCTGTTCCAAGCCGGTGTGGCGGTAGGTAGCGAACGCCTCCCATCCGAGCGCGGCGGCCCGGTCGATCTCGGCTGCAGAGGCCTGATGGTAGGTGGGTTCGAGGGCACTGCCGGTCGCCGGATCGGTCGCCTGAAACGCGGTGCCGGTACCGGTGACGTCGTCATTGCCGATGAGGTTCGAACCGGTCAGTTCAACAGCGTGCGCGGTCGTCATCCGTTCACCTTCTTTACGAGGTCGGCCAACTCGGCCAATTCGATGTCATCGAGGTCGGTCAGTGGCACCCGCACCGGTCCGGCATCGCGGCCGATGACCTTCATGCCGCCCTTGACAATGCTGACCGCATAGCCTTCCTTGCGGTTGCGCAGGTTGCAGTACGGGATCACGAACTCATTGAGTGCGTTGACCACGAACGCGGTGTCATTACTGCGCAGTGCGGCGTAGAAGTCGAGCGCGAACTGGGGTACGAAATTATAGATTGCCGAGGAGTAGGTGGTCACGCCCAAGGCCAGATAGGGCAGCGCGAACATCTCGGCGGTGGGGAGCCCGCCGATGTAGGTCAGGCGGTCACCCATCGTGGCGTAGATCCGCGTCATCAGTTCGATATTGCCGACACCGTCCTTGAAGCCGACCAGGTTCGGGCAACTATCGGCGAGTTCGGCGACGGTGGACTCGGAATACACCGCGTTGGCGCGGCTATAAATGGTGACTCCCAGATCGGTCGCGGCACAGACCTGCTTCACATGGGCGATGAGGCCATCCTGACTCGCCTCGGTCAGGTAGGGCGGAAACAGCAGAATCCCTTGCGCGCCAATATGTTGCGCCGATTTCGCCATCTCGATGGCGGTCCGGGTGCCATAACCGGCCGGAGCGATCACCGGCACCCCCGCGGGAGCTTCCCGCACTGCGGCCATCACGACCTGTTCCACTTCGGCGGGACTGAGCGAGAAGAACTCACCAGTACCGCCCGCGGCGAACAGTCCGGCCGCACCGAACTGGCCCAGCCAGCCGATGTTGTCACGATAGGCAGCTTCGTCGAAGGAATGGTCCGGCCGCAGGTGCGTGACGGGGAAGGACAGCAGACCCGAACCGAGCTGCTGGGCGATGTCCTGAGGGGAATCGGTCGTCATGGCGTTTCGGATCTCCTTGGTCGATAAGCCGCGGTGGCAATGCGGTGTTTCACCCAGGCTAGGGCGAGCTATCATTCCAGTCCAACACTTGATATGGATCAATTAATACTTGGAAGGTATTGAATGTTTTCGCTGCCGCAGCTCGCCCAGTTCGTCGCAGTCGCCGAAGAACTGCACTTCGGACGGGCTGCCGAGCGCCTGAACATGACACAACCGCCGCTGAGCAGGCAGATACAGCTATTGGAAAAAGACCTCACCGTTACGCTCTTCGACCGGTCGAGCCGCTCGGTGAAGCTCACTCCGGCCGGAAAGGCGTTCCTTGCCGACGCCCGGCGGCTGCTGCAGCAATCCCAACGCGCGGCACTGTCGGTGCGCAAAGCTTCCGCCGGCGAATCAGGTGTACTGCGGGTCGGATTCACCGGCGGCAGCGCCCACTCGGGACTGGCGACCGTGCTGGCCGCGGCACGGTCGACGATTCCCGACGTCGAGCTGGAATTGCGTGAGATGGTCACCCGGACCCAACTCGAGGCCCTGACCGACGGATCACTCGACCTCGGCATGGCCCGCCCCCCACTGACCCGCCCCGACCTGACTTCGCGCACCTTGATTCGCGAGCCACTGGTCGCGGCACTGCCCGCGAGTCACCCCCTGGCACATCTGGGGCAACCGGTCGAGATCAACGACCTGCACGGCGTCGAGTTCCTGATGTACGACCCGATCGAGGCACACTACTTCTTCGAGCTTTTGTCCTCGGTCTTCCATGACGCTTCGGTCGCGCCGGTGATAGTTCAACACCTCAGTCAGATCCACAGCATCTTGGCGCTGGTCCATCTCGGTTGGGGCGTGGCCGTCGTACCGGAGTCGGCGAGCAAGATGCACTACGACAATGTCGTCTACCGGCCGCTGACATTGACACGCCCGGCCCAGGTCGAACTCGATCTGGTCTGGCGCATCAACGACGAGAATCCGGTGCTGAGCCGGCTTCTCCCCGTTCTCAGCACGGACTGATCCACCGCAATCAATTCCTATTAGGTATCGCATGATCTGAAATCGGGCTTGGACTAGCATATGTCCCCGTGCGTACAGTCGCTTTCACTCGCCGATGTGACGTGAAGCACTGCACGCGCGGCGCCGAATTTGTTCCAAGGAGCAGTCCATGACTACCGCCCCGACGGTCAACGCACCGACCATCGCCTCAATGGTGAGGACAGGCAACGTTCGATACACGATCCTGGCGATGATCTTCGCCGTCACCGTGATCAACTACGCCGACCGCGCCACCATTTCGATTGCCGGCGACGCCATCCAGTCCGAGTTCGGAATCAGCTCCGTCGCACTCGGTTACGTATTCTCCGCGTTCGGCTGGTCCTATCTGATCGGACAGATCCCCGGCGGCTGGCTACTGGACCGCTATGGCTCCAAGAAGGTCTATGGCTACGCGGTCCTCACGTGGTCGACCTTTACTTTTTTGCAAGGATTCCTCGGCAGCTTCTCCATGGGTACAGCCATCGGGTTGCTGGTCTTCCTGCGATTCATGGTCGGCCTCACCGAAGCACCCGCGTTCCCTGCCAACGCCCGCGTAGTCGCCGCGTGGTTCCCGGCCGGCGAGCGCGGCTTCGCCTCCTCGGTATTCAACTCCGCCCAGTACTTCGCGACCATCGTCTTCGCTCCACTCATGGGCTGGGTGGTGACCGTACTCGGCTGGGAACACGTGTTCACCGTCATCGGCGGTATCGGCATCGTGCTCGCGCTGATCTGGACCAAGGTCGTCTACACCCCCAAACGGCATCCTCGCCTGTCCCAACAGGAACTCGCCTACATCGCCGATGGCGGCGGTCTGGTCGACATGGACGAGCCCGACGCCACCCCTCAGGCCGGCGGTAGCGATCAGCTGCGCTACATGAAGCTGTTGTTGACCAACCGCATGCTCCTCGGCGTCTTCTTCGGCCAGTTCTTCATCACCACGATCACCTGGTTCTTCCTCACCTGGTTCCCGGTTTACCTGGTGCAGGAACGCGGAATGTCCATCCTCAAAGCAGGTTTCATCGCGGTACTCCCTGCTATCTGCGCATTCGTCGGCGGCCTCAGCGGCGGCGCGATCTCCGACTACCTGCTGCGTCGCGGACTGTCACAGACCGCGGCCCGCAAAATCCCGATCATCGCCGGATTGCTGCTCGCCAGCACCATCATCGGATGCAATTACGTCGACGCGTCCTGGATGGTGGTGGCTCTGATGTCGCTCTCCTTCTTCGGCAAAGGATTCGGCGCCCTGGGATGGGCCGTCATGTCGGATGCCTCTCCGAAGGAGATATCCGGCCTCGGTGGCGGCGTGTTCAACACTTTCGGCGCTGTCGCTGCCATCACCACGCCGATCATCATCGGCTACCTCGTCGACGCCACCGGTTCCTATGATTGGGCGCTTGTCTTCGTCGGAGGTTGCGCGATAGCGACGGTGATCTCCTACGTGTTCGTCGTCGGCCCCATCAAACGCCTTCACCTCGCCGACATGGAAGCCGCCGCCGGGCCCCGACCGGCGACGCGATCGACCCTCTGAGCTCGAACCCGACGACCGATCCAGAATCCCGGACTTGGCTGAGGTTCCCAAGAGATAACGAAAAACGGCCCGGAACAGTATGTTCCGAGCCGTTTTCCGTCGTCGCGACCTCGCGATGGGCTGAACGGAGGTGGCGATGCGGCGGTACGCTAGATGTGCCATGGCTGAGAACACTGTGGTCGATGATTCCGATCCGGTGACCGTGTTGCTGGGCGGTGACGTCATGCTGGGTCGTGGCGTCGATCAAATCCTGCCGCATCCCGGAGTGCCGATACTGCGCGAGCGTTACGTCGGTGACGCCCGTACCTACGTCGAGCTGGCTGAGCAGGCGAACGGGCCGATCCCGCAACCTGTGGACTTCAGCTGGCTGTGGGGCGACGCGCTGCCGATGCTGGAGACGCTCGCACCCGAGGTCCGGCTGCTCAACCTGGAAACCGCGATCACCGCGGACGGTGAATTCGCCGACCGTAAGGGCATTCACTACCGGATGCACCCGGACAACCTTCCGGCGCTGACCGCGATCCGGCCCGATGTGTGCGCGCTGGCCAATAATCACATCCTCGATTTCGGTTGCCGCGGCATGAAAGACACGATCGACGCGCTGGCGGCCGCGGGTATCCACGGCGTCGGGGCCGGAGCCGATGCCGAAACCGCGCACCGGCCGGCGGTGTTGACCGTCCGCGACGAACATCGTGCCGTGATCGCCTCCGTCGCGTCGCGGTCGAGCGGAGTTCCCGGATCCTGGGCGGCGCTCCACGACCGGCCGGGTGTGTGGTTGATCGACGATTCGTCCGCCCGCCGCGCGGCCGACGATATCGCGGCACAGGTGTTGGCGCACAAGCACACCGGAGATATCACCGTCGTATCGGTGCACTGGGGGCCGAATTGGGGCTATGGCGTAGGGCTGAGTGAAATACAGTTCGCGCACAGGTTGATCGACGCCGGTATCGATGTCGTGCACGGACATTCCTCGCACCATCCCCGCCCGATCGAGATCTATCGCGACCGGCTGATCCTGTACGGCTGCGGTGACGTCATCGACGACTATGAAGGCATCAGGGGCTATGAGTCCTACCGGGCCGAGCTGAGGCTGCTGTATATCGCGTCGATTCATCCCGGCGGTGGTGAGCTGGCGGCGCTGCGAATGCTGCCGTTTCGGGTGCGGCGTCTGCGACTCGAGCGGGCCGCGCGAGTCGACGCGCAATGGTTACGTACCACAATCGAGCACATCAGTCGCCGGTTCCGTATTCGTGTCGTGCCAGGACCCGAGGATCTGCTGATCGTCGAGCGGAAACCTGGCCGGTTACCGCACTTCGCATGAACTGGTGCCCTCGCGTTGGAGCAGGTGTGACGATTCAGCGCTACCGGGCAGTCCACACCTGTTGCGCATGACCGACACGACGGGTAGTCCGGATACCAGGAGGTGTTCGATGCGATCCTATGCATCCGATCCCTCGATGCGGATAGACGAGGTCACGGTGCCGTCGGATTCCATTCGTCTGACGGGGCTACTGGCTGTCCCACAGAACGCCACCGCCCTGATCGTCTTCGCGCACGGGAGCGGTAGCGGTCGGCACAGTCCGAGAAATCGATTGGTCGCCGGTGTCCTGAATCGTGCGGGACTCGCGACGATGCTGGTCGACCTACTGACCTCGGATGAGGAGGGAGATCGTGCCCGCGTTTTCGATATCGAGATGCTCGCCCATCGGCTCGTCGAGGTGACCCGTTGGCTGCGAACGCGGTCGGACCTGAGCGAGCTACCCACCGGATATTTCGGCGCGAGCACCGGAGCCGGCGCCGCGCTGCGGGCAGCCACCGAACCCGGCATCGAGATTGCGGCCATCGTCTCTCGTGGCGGCCGCCCCGACCTCGCTGGTCCTCGGCTGGCGCTGGTCCGCGCGCCGACGCTGCTCATCGTCGGCGGTAATGACCAGCGAGTGCTCGAGCTCAATCGTGAGGCCCGGCTGCAGATGCCGTGTCCGAGCGAGATCGACGTCGTCCCCAACGCGACGCATCTGTTCGAGGAGCCCGGCGCACTCGAACAGGTGGCGGACCTGGCCCTGGACTGGTTCCGCCGCCATCTCATCGTTGCGAAACCTTGAACACCATCCACACCGACCCGAGCCCTGCCAAACCTCGCCCGCGTGCGGGAGATGCTGATCCGACAGTCGGGCATGCCACCGCATTTCGCGCGGACCCGCACTGAGACCGAGGCATTCGCACGTGCTGCCGGGAATGCACCGGGATGCAGCGGTTCGCGGAGCCGACTACCTACTGGGCGATGCCACCCCGAACCCGACGACGAATCCAGAATCCTGAGCTTTGCTAAGGTTCCCGAATCCGTTCCCAATGAATAACGAAAAACGGCCCGGAACAACGCGTTCCGGGCCGATTTCCTTAGTAGCGGGGACAGGATTTGAACCTGCGACCTCTGGGTTATGAGCCCAGCGAGCTACCGAGCTGCTCCACCCCGCGTCGGTAAACACAACCTTACACACGTCTACGTTCGGATGGCAAATCGCCATCGAAGCAGAGGACTTGCGCAGGTCAGTGGCATCGTCCGGCCTTCGAACGCGGTCCATCGGGGTTGACGAGCGGTGCCGCGGGCGGCAATAGCGCGAACCGAGTTCGCTCCGTTGCTCAGCCGAGCGACTCGATGGGGATGCGCGCACGCGGACCCTTTCATCGAGCCTCTCAAACGTGACCCGGCTCACCATATCCTTGTGACCTCACGCACATCACGGAGCTATCACAGACTGTCCGGAATCCGTTCAAACAACATTAACAACCAGCGCAAACGTAGATATACAAGGTATTCGCACCACGGAATGCGCGTGTTATCAAGACGTGATCTGCTGAGATTTCTTCGTTACCGTCGGTTTCGCGGCCCGGATCAAACGTGATGGGCACGAACTCGAACCGCCGAACACCGGCGACCCTGTCCCGCGGTTCGAGGATCCCCGACTCCTGGGGACAGGGACGTGGCGGAGTTTCGCCACGTCGGCGGGCGCAGGGAGGGAAAATAATATGTCTCAGAACCGAAAGTTCAGCACCCGCGCCCTCGGCTTCGTTGCCATGACCGGCGCTCTCGTTGCAGTACCCTTCGGTCTCTCCACAGCGACCGCGTCGGCCGCGCCCTCTCACAACTGGGATGGCGTCGCACAGTGCGAGAGCGGTGGCAACTGGGGGATCAACACCGGCAACGGCTACTACGGCGGTCTGCAGTTCTCGCAGAGCACCTGGGCGGCCAACGGCGGTGCGGGTTCGGCGAACAACGCCAGCAAGGCCGAGCAGATCCGCGTCGCGGAGAATGTGCTCGCCAGCCAGGGCGTCGGCGCTTGGCCGACCTGCGGCGCCTACCTCAGCGGCGGGGAGTCCGCCGATGTCGAGCCCGAGCCCGCCGTGGAGCCGGAGCTCACCGCCCCGACCATCGACAATGCCAAGACCGTCGTCGACCAGGCCAAGAGCACGGGCAACGAGCTCGCGGCACAGGTCGGCGTCCAGGACCAGTACCAGGCGGTACTCGCGCAGAACAGCGCACTGATCAACTCGCTGTTCCGCTGATCTTCGGTCCTGCTTTCCTGACCTGATACGACAGGGGCCCTGCCACCCGAATGGGTGACAGGGCCCTTACTCGTCTTCGGACTCGGTCAGCGACCGGCGTTCTGATATGCCTTCACCGCGGCATCCAGCTCGTCGAGCGCCTTACCGAAGTCCGTGAAGTTGCCCGTGCGCATGGCATTACGCACGTTGTCGATCTTGCGGTTCAACTCCGCCGCCGCCGCGTCCTTGGCGGCCGACGAACCGGCGGGCGGGGTGACGCCGCCCGGCGGCACCGTCGTAGTGCCACCGGTCTGCGGTGGCGGTGTGCTGCCCTCGACCGGCGGTGGTGCGGCACCCGGTTTCGGCCTCAGGGCCGGGTCGCCACCGAATGGTGTTGCCAGCGAACCGGATCCGGGTAGCACCTGATTCAGCGCCTCGGCAAGGGTCGCCGCGTAGCCGACCTTGACGCTGCCCGCTTCATCGCGATAGCTCACCAACACTCGGAGCAATTGCGGGAAGGTCGAGGTGTTGGGCCCGGTATTGCGTTCGTTGTAAAGCGGTTCCACATAAAGGATTCCGCCGTCGGCAACCGGCAATGTCAGCAGATTGCCATATTTGATCTTGTTCGAATTCGACAGCAGTGTCTTCTGTTCCGACACTTCCGGTGATGTCGTCATCGTGTTCTGCGTCTGCTGCGGACCCTGTGTTTGCGTATCGGTGGGCAATCGCAGAATCGTGAATTTGCCGTAGCCGTCCGGATCCGATTTCACCGAGATGTAGGCGGACAGGAACTGCCGGTTGTAGCCGACCATCGCACTGGTCAAATTGAAGACCGGCTGGTTCGTCTGCTGATCACCGAGCAGCACGTAGTACGGCGGCTGGTTGAAGGTGCCGCCGCCCTCGACGGTCGGATCGCTCGGCACCGACCAGAAGGCGTTGTTGGTGAAGAACTCTCGCGGATCGTCGACGTGGTACTTGGTGAGCATCTCGCGCTGCACCTTGAACACATCCTCCGGATAGCGGAAGTGGGCCCGCAACTCCGGGGTGATCTCGCTCTCGGGCTTGACCGCACCGGGGAACACGCCGCGCCAAGCCTTCAGCACCGGATCGGAGGAATCCACCTCGTAGAGGTTCACCGTGCCGTCGTAGGCGTCGACGGTGGCCTTCACCGAGTTACGGATATAGCTGACTTCCTTGCGCGGCAGCAGCCTTCCGGTCTTCTTGTCGATGCTGTCCTCGACCGCGCCCTCCAGCGAGGTGGTCTGCGCGTAGGGGTAGTTGTCCAGCGTGGTGTACGCGTCGACAATCCACTGGATCCGGCCATCGACCACCGCGGGATAGGCGTTCCCATCGGTCGTCAGCCACGGCGCTACCTTCTGTACCCGATCGCGTGGATCGCGATTGAAGATGATCTTGGAGTCGTCGCCGATGGCCGAGGAGAACAGAATGTTGCGCTCGGCGTACTTGGCGGCGAACGCCAACCGGTTGAACCAATTGCTGATCGGCACACCACCCTTGCCGCTGTAGGTGTACTGCGCGGTGTCGGAGTCGTATTCGCGCGGGCGCTGCCCCTCCGTCGAGCCGACGATCGAGTAGTCCGGATTCGCCTGTGAAATCAGCTCGCCGAAGTACACCCGCGGCTGGTCGACCTTGATCCGCTGCTTGTCCGTCGGCGTGAACAGGTCACTGACCATGAAGATCGGGTAGCCGCTGTCGCTGCTGCCTCCGGTCGCGTTGGGATCATCGGACTGCGCCTTGTTGACCCGGTTGGCCGGGGCGGCGACGAAGCCGTTGCCGTGAGTGTAGACGGTGTGCTGGTTGATCCAGTCGGTCTGGTTGCCGCTCAGCGCCGCGGGCGACAGCTCACGGGCGGCGACGATGTAGTCCTGGATATCGCCGTCGATGTTGTAGCGGTCGATGTCGAGCGACTCGGGGAAGCCATAGAAGTTCTTCAGCTGCCGCAACTGGGTGAAGGTGGGCGACAAGATGTTCGGATCGAGCAGCCTGGCATTCCCGATGGTCGCGGCGTCGACCGCGACTTCCTGGGGGTTTCTCTTGCTCTCGCCCTTGTAGTCCTTGTAGTCGATCTTGTCGGAGGTAATGCCATACGCATCCCTGGTCGCGGCGATATTGCGCTGGATGTATTCGCTCTCCTTGTCGGCGGCGTTCGGGCGCACCGAGAACTGCTCGACAACCAACGGCCATACCGCACCGACCAGGATCGAGGACAGCACGAGCAGTGCCGCCGCCATCGCGGGCACCCGCAGATCGCGCAGCACGATGCCGGCGAAGAAGGCCACCGCACAGATCACCGCGATGGAAAGCAGGATCAGCTTGGCGGGCAGTACGGCATTGATATCGGTGTAGGAACCACCGGTAAAGGTCGGCTCCTTACGACTGCTCGAGAGTAGTTCGTAGCGGTCGAACCAGTACGCGATGGCCTTGAGCAGCACGAAAATCCCGGCGAGCACGGCGAGCTGGATGCGCGCGGGACGGGTCAGCGTGCCCTCCCTGCCCGACAGCCGCAAGCCGCCGAAGACGTAGTGCGTCACCAGGCTGGCGAAGAAGGCGATGACGACAGCGACGAACAACCAGTTCAGCACCATGCGATAGAAGGGCAGGTCGAACGCGTAGAACCCGACGTCGAGATTGAACTGCGGATCCGTCTTCCCGAACGTGCCGCCGTGCAGGAACAGCTGCACGGTGACCCAATTCGACTGGGCCACCAAGCCGGACAGCAGACCGAGCAGCACCGGGATGCCGATCCCGAACAGCTTGAGCCTGCTCATCACCGTGGTGCGATAGCGCGCGATCGGGTCGTTCGGGCCGGCCTCCGGTATGAATACCGGCCGGGCCCGGTAGCCGAGCAGCAGCGCCAACCAGACAACGAGGCCGACGAACACGGCGACGACCAGGAACAACAGCACCCTGGTGCGCAGCACGGTGAGATAAACACTGCGGAAGCCGACCTCGCCGAACCACAACCAGTTCGTATACGTGTCGGTCAGTCGTGGTCCCAACAAGAGCAGCGCTGCCACAATAATGGCCGCCACCAGCAGCACTCGGCTGCGTCGGGACAACGAAGGTAAGCCGGTGGGGGGCCGCATGCCCACGATGCCACGCTCCAAGATCCGGCGGCACTCGCACCGATATTTCGGCCGACATACCGCAGTCCGATGTTGCAGGTGGTCCTTGCGGACCCTCTTTCGGCCCACTCTACGGAATCGGACACCGGTCGGACCGCATGGCCGCAATTGCACAGACCAGAGGGGCCGTGGACTAAGCGGGACCGGCAGTCCACGCGGGTCCGATCGTTTGGTTGGATGTTTGGCGTGACCGGAGACCCGCACGCCGAACTCGTTCTCGCCCGCGCCGTCAAGGAGGTTGCGGAATTCGCCGATGCCGAAGGCTGGGGGAATTCGCCGCAGATGTTCGCGCTGGTACGCACCGCAGATCTGGTCGCGGCCGAGCCAGGGCTCGTCGATCAGCTCGACGACAGCAACGAACTCACTCCCGTTGCCCAGGAATCCTTCCCGGACGACGTGACCGGCGGGTCGATGGCTCTCGATGAGTTCCTCGCGACGACCAGCTGGCCCGACGCCGTCGAAGGCTGTGTGCTGGTGCAGGAGATCGTGGTGCTCCCGCCGGACGCCGAGGCCACCCTCGATGACGCGCTCGCGCCGCTGCTCGCCGATCACGACGCCGCCGACGCGGCCGCGCGCGCCGCCGCGGAGGCGCATCCGGAACGGCGCGAGGCGCGGCTGTTCGCGGCGGTACTGCGCGAGGGGTCGTCACTGGCGCTGTTGCAGGTGCGCCCCGAGGACGACGCCGAGGACTTCGGCGACCTCGACCTGCGGACCTACCCCAACCTGGCGCCCAACGTCATCGAAGCGCTGCACAACACCTTCGAGTTCGAGGACTAACCGCAGGAGACGGTCTGCTTACCTGCGTTGATGTCATTGAGCGACTGGACAGCGCCGTTGAGGTTTTCGATCTTCACCAGGCGCAGACCGTCGGGGATGCGTTGTTTGGCCTCGTTGCAGTTGGCGGCGGGGACGAGGAAGGTTTCCGCGCCCGCGTCACGGGCCGCCATCATCTTGAATTGGATGCCACCGATCGGACCGACCTTGCCGTCCTGGTCGATGGTGCCGGTGCCCGCGATGAACTTACCGCCGTCGAGCTCACCGGGTGAGAGCTTGTCGATCAGCGCGAGGCTGAACATCAGCCCGGCCGATGGGCCGCCGATGTCGGCGAGATTGAAGGCGACCTGCATGGGCGGGCGCGCGCCCTCGGTCGGCGTCAGGCCGAGGTAGCCCTTGGCCGCGTCGTCAGGGCGGGCGGCGAGGGTGATGTTCGCGGTCTGCTCGGTCTCGCCGCGCCGGAATGCCACGGTGATCTGGTTGCCCGGCTGCTGCGAACCCACGGCGGCCACCAGGTCCTTCGGTGTGGTGACCGGCGCACCGTTGATGCTGATCAGCTCGTCACCCGCGGCGAGCACGTCCTTGGCAGGGCCGTCGTCGCCGACCTTGCGCACAAGTACGACGGTGGGCAGGTTCAGGAAGTGCAGCGCGGCGACCTCGGCGTTGCCCTCGGAGTCCTTGAAATCCTGCTGGTTGGACTTGTCGATTTCCTCACGCGGTACTCCGGGTGGGTACACCTCGGCGCGCGGTACGAGACCGTGTTGACCGCTGACCCAGAAGCCGAACGCCTCGAAAATATTCAGCCCGTCGCGCACCGACACCGTGGTCATGTTGAGGTTCCCGGTGGTGGGGTCGAGCACGGCGCCCTGCACATCGACGACTTGCTTACCCTCGACCTCGCCGAGGGTATTGAATGTGGGCCCTGGTCCGAGTGCGACGAACGGCACAGTGAACACACTGCCCGCTACTCCGAGCACGAGCACCGGGATCAAAGCGGCAACCAGGGTGAGGATCCGTCGATTCACCTCGACCACAGTAGTGATCGCCTGTGCCGATGGGCGGCAGAGGCACGCATTTACCACGTTCGGGTGTCCCCCGATTTCGCGCTGCGCGAACACAAGACCCCTATGCCGCACGCGTAACGTAAGGGGCATGAGCGACCTCCCCTTCGGATTCTCGAATCGCGATGACGACGACGCGCGCAAGCGCGGCGAGGAGCCGGGCGGTCCCGATGCGAACAATCCGTTCGGCTCGGGCGGGCCCGGCGCCGGCGGCTTCGACCCGTCGCAGCTCGGGCAGATGCTGTCCTCGCTCGGACAGATGATCAGCGGCATGGGCCAGCCGGGTTCGGCGGCGTCCGGTCCGGTGAACTACGACATCGCCAAGCGGCTGGCCCGCCAGCAGCTCGGGGCGAGCGTGACCCCGTTGACCTCCGGCGCGACCAGCGCGGTGACCGATGCGGCGCACCTGGCCGAGCTGTGGCTCGACGGCGCGACCACGTTGCCCGCCGGTGCGACCAAGACCGCGGCATGGACGGCCAACGACTGGATCGAGGAGACGCTGCCGACGTGGAAGCGCCTGTGCGATCCGGTGGCCGAGCAGATCTCCGGCATGTGGACCGCACAGTTGCCGGAAGAGGCAAGGGAATTCGCGGGCCCGATGGTCGGCATGCTCAGCCAGATGGGTGGCCTCGCCTTCGGATCGCAGCTCGGCCAAGCCCTCGGGCAGCTGGCCAAGGAGGTACTGACCTCCACCGATATCGGTCTCCCGCTGGGACCGAGCGGCACCGCGGCGCTACTGCCCGCGGCCATCTCGGAGTTCAGCGCGGGGCTGGAGCAGCCGGAGAGCGAAATCTTGGTGTTCCTCGCTGCCCGCGAGGCGGCCCATCAGCGGCTGTTCGGCCACGTCCCTTGGCTGCGCCAGCAGGTGCTCGGCGCGGTCGAGGACTACGCGCGCGGCATCAAGATGGACTTCTCCGCGCTCGAAGAGGCCGCCCAAGGCATCGACCCGATGGCGCTGAGCGATCCGTCGAAGCTCGAGGAGATCCTGTCGCAGGGCACCTTCGAGCCGCAGAACACCCCGGAACAGAAGCAGGCCCTCGAACGGCTGGAGACGCTGCTCGCGTTGATCGAAGGCTGGGTCGAGGTCGTCGTCATCGAGGCGGTGGGTGATCGCCTGCCGGGTGCCGGTGCACTCGCGGAGACGCTGCGCAGGCGCAGGGGCACCGGTGGCCCCGCCGAACAGACCTTCGCGACCCTGGTCGGCCTGGAGCTGCGGCCACGCAAGCTGCGCGAGGCCGGGGCACTGTGGCGGCGGTTGACCGCCGACGCGGGTATGGAGGCGAGGGACGGCCTCTGGGCGCACCCGGATCTGCTGCCCGACTCCGATGACCTCGACTCTCCCGCGGGCTTCATCGACTCGGTGATCGGCGGCGGCACCAACGCGTTCGACGATCCACTCGCCCAGCTCGCTGCGACCGAAGCCCGTGAGCGCGACGAGGCCGAGCGCAAGCGGGCCGCATCCGGCGAGCCCGATTCCGACGGTCCCGACCTCGGCAAGGACAGCGACAAGTCCTGAGACTGTCCTGTTAGTCACCGCGAATCCCTGTGGATAACCGCAGGATTCGCGGTGTTTGTGGCATTTGCCAGTCCGCATACTGCTGGCCATGACGATAACGATCCGCCCGCACGGCCCCATGTTGCATCCCCGGGTGACGATTCTGGTGCGTCCTTCCGGTGTGGTCCAGCTCGGCTGGGACCCGGAGGGCGCGCTGCTGCTACATCCGGCCGAGTTGGATGCCGATACCGTGCTCGCCTTCCTGCGCCTGCTCGACGGCCACCAGACCAGACCGCAACTCATCTGGCGAGCGGGTGAACGCGGCATCACACCGGAGCGGGCGCTCGCGCTGCTGACCGAGATCGACAATGCGGGCCTGCTCATGCACCCCGACGACACCGGTCCGGTCCGTGCGGTGCGCGTACACGGACTCGGACCGCTCGCCGACGCGGTCTCGGCGGGCTTGCGCGGCATCGGACTGCGACCGAGCCGCTCACGCGATTACGATCCCGACGCCTCGGTGACCGGTTGGCGGGCCGACCTCGTGGTGCTCACCGACTCGCTGGTGATCGATCCGCGCCTCGCCAACGATCTTGTGCTGCACCGGATTCCGCATCTTCAGGTCCGCATCCGCGACGGCAAAGGCCTGATCGGGCCGTTCGTGCTGCCCGGCGCGACCAGCTGCCTGCGCTGCCTGGACCTCACCCGCACCGACTACGACGCGGACTGGCCACACCTGGCCGCGCAACTGCTCGACCGCGTCGGGCACGCCGCACCAGCAGCTATCGCGGCAACCGCCGGCTTGGCGTTGAACGAAATCGAGTCGATCCGGGCGTGCTCGGCGGACCGAACACCGGCCACCCTGAACGCCACCCTCGAATTGGATCACGAGTCGCATCTGGTCGAACAACGCTACTGGGCTGCACACGCCGCGTGCGGCTGCCGGGTGATTTCCGGTAGTTCGAACGCATGATCCTGGCGATTCTTACACTCTGCCAAGGAAAGACATCACATTGCGATGGCAAACTGACGGGTCTGTCCGCCATGATGGGTAACGTGTCTGAGATTGTGCGCCGTCGCTCATCCCGCAACGCCAAGTTAGCCAAGATTCCACTGGGGATCGCGGGCCGCGCCGCTGTCGGGTTCGGTAAGAAGCTGGCAGGTGGCGACAAGTCCGAGATCAACGCCCAGTTGAACCAGAAGGCCGCCGAACAACTGTTCACCGTGCTCGGCGAGCTCAAGGGCGGCGCGATGAAGTTCGGACAGGCGCTGAGTGTGATGGAGGCGGCAGTTCCGGAGGAGTTCGGCGAGCACTATCGCGATGCGCTGACCAAGCTGCAGGCCGCCGCGCCACCGATGCCTGCCGAGACCGTGCATCGGGTGCTCGACCAGCAGCTCGGCACCCAGTGGCGGCAGCGGTTCCAGACTTTCGACGACAGCCCGGCCGCGTCGGCGAGCATCGGTCAGGTGCACAAGGCGGTCTGGTCCGATGGCCGCGTCGTCGCGGTGAAGGTGCAGTATCCCGGTGCCGACGAGGCCCTACGGGCGGATCTCAAGACACTGTCGCGGATGACGGGCCTGTTCGCCTCGGTGATTCCCGGCGCGGATGTGAAACCGCTGCTCGCCGAGATCACCGAGCGGACCGAAGAGGAACTGGACTACCGCAACGAGGCAACCAACCAGCGAGCGTTCGCGAAGGCGTTCGACGGGCATCCGGAGATCGTGGTGCCCAAGGTCGTGGCCAGCGCGCCGAAGGTGATCGTCACCGAATGGCTCGACGGCATCGCGGTGTCGGCGATCATCAAGCAGGGCGCCGAGGATCCCGACGGCACCAGGGCAGTGCGCAATCGCGTCGCGGCCTTGATGGGCAAGTTCCATTTCTCCTCACCCGAAACCGTCGGCCTGCTGCACGCTGACCCGCACCCCGGCAACTTCATGATGCTGCCCGACGGCAAACTGGCCGTCATCGACTTCGGTGCCTGCGCACCCATGCCCAACGGCTTCCCCGAGGTGCTCGGGCGCATGCTGACGCTGGAGGTCGAGGAACGCTACGACGAGCTGACGACGCTGATGTACGACAACGGCTGGGTGATTCCCGGTCGCACCATCACCGATAAGGAGATCGCCGACTATCTGCGGCCGTTCACCGACCCGCTCCAGACGGATTCGTTCCACTTCACCCGCAAGTGGATGCAGCGGGTGGCGGGCAAGGCGTCCGATATCGGCAGTCCGGAGATGAAGACCGCACGTGCACTGCAACTGCCCGCCGAATACCTGATGATCTTTCGCGTGCTCGGCGGCTCGGTCGGTATCCTCGCCCAGCTCGATGCGGAGCTGCCGTTCATGCAGCTGGTGCGGACCTGGATGCCCGGCTTCCGGGAAGAACGCTCGGCAAGCTGACGCTGAAAGATGAATTGACCGTTGAACGCAAAAGAGCCGCCCACCTGATCTCGAGGTGAGCGGCTCTTGTGCTTTCTCGTTCGTGAGCCCGGACCCGATGTAAATCCACCGGGTAGGCGTCAGCGACCGGAGGGAGGGAGGGCGCGAACATCGGCGTCATGCCGAGATCGCGACCTTGCGCGGACGTCCACGCGGGCGCTTGCGGGCGATCACGACCCCCTGGTCGAAGATCTCACCGCCCCAAACACCCCATGGCTCACGCCGATCCACAGCTGCGTCGAGGCAGCCTTTACGGATCGGGCACGACTCGCACAGGGTCTTGGCCTGCTCCAACTGGGCAGGGCTCTCGGCGAACCAGAGATCGGGATCTCCGGCTCGACAAGGCAGGACCTTCGTCACCTCCCGAGTGCGGGTAGGCAGTGCCACGGTTCGGCATGTCACGCCAGCGGTGGCCTGCGGCCAGCTCTCTGCGGTGAACACGTCGTTCTCCTTCAGCTCGTTTGCAGCGGTTCGTTTCGTTTTTCCGCGAAACCGGTGCCGTCCGGCTGAAGGGCCGGGAAAAAAATACTGGCCACGGTTTCGCTTCGGGCGATCCGTGGCCAGGAGGTTGGGGGGTGTCCCTACCTAGGTCGACATCTCTGTCGATTCCTGTTCACGGTCGCTGGGTGTGCATTGCGGAGGCGTGCTGCCTGCAGACCGGACGGTGCATAACCGTCCTCGAATGCGTCGGCGCCGGTGGCTGCTTTCGCGGCTACCGGGTGCCAACCCGCGCTGGGCTTGTCCTGCGTGGGGGTGCAAATCGGGGAATGCATGTGCGCGAATTGCGCACGCTCCTCGAACACGCCGACGCTGGACAGACCGATCCCCTGCAAAGCGAGGATCCCCCGGGAGGCCGACATGACGGGTGCACTCACCGCAACGTCGTTCGCGTTGTAGTTCATGGTTTCGTTCATTTCTGCCTCCCTCCTAACTCGTGTTACTGAACTGTATTTGTCACTGGACTCCGCGCACCGGGATGACCTCCCGGTGCGTGATTCCCACCATATGCAATGTCGGCAGAACCGACAACCTATTTTCTACCTGCGGTTTTGTGGGCTTGACCGCAACCGGGATGCCACTATCGCGAGGACGTCCGCGCCGTACTGATCGAGCTTCTTCGACCCGATGCCGGGGATCGCGGCAAGCGCACTGTCGTCACCGGGCAGTTGCTCGGCGATCGCGGTGAGTGTGGTGTCGGTGAACACCACGAACTCGCGGACCTCCAGTGCCAGCGCTTTCTCCTCGCGCCACGCCTGAAGCGCAGCCAGTAGCTCGGCGTCCAATTCCGATGGGCAGCGCCGACAGCGACCGAGCATGGTGGCGTAGGTGCCGATCAAAGGTTTGGCACAGACCCGGCAAGACGGGCGAATACCGGTCGAGGTGGCGCCGGAGACCGGCGCGGCGATCCGTGAGGCGGGCGAATCGTCGGGGACAAGGCCATTGAGGAACCTGGAGCGGCGGCGCGTTCGCCTGCTGCCCTCGCCGCGCGAGAGCGCCCAGGACAGTTGCAGGTATTCGCGGGCCCTCGTCACACCGACGTAGAGCAGGCGGCGTTCCTCTTCCAGCGCCGCCTCATCGGAGACCGAGCCGTTGTCGCCGAGCGCGTGCGCGATCGGCAACGTGCCATCGGCGAGGCCGACGAGGAAAACCGCATCCCATTCGAGGCCCTTCGCGGCATGCAACGACGCCAGCGTCACGCCTTGCACGGTCGGTGGGTGCCTGGCCTCCGCACGGGCGCGCAGTTCCTGTAGCAGACCTGGCAGGTCGAGCTCCTCGGCGTGACCGACGAGTTCCTCAGTCAGGCGCATCAGCGCGACCAGCGACGACCAGCGTTCCCGTGCCTGCGCGCCCGCCGGTTCGGTGGCGGTGAGGCCGAGCGGGCCGAGCACCGCCTTGACCAGGGTGACCAGTGCGGGTCCGCTGCGGGCCTGCTCGGGTAGGTCGTCGCGGGCCGAAGCCGTGCGCAGCGCCTGCACGGCCTGCCTGACCTCGGCGCGGGCGAAGAAACCCTCGCCACCGCGCAGCTGATAGGGGATGCCGAGTTCGGTCAGCGCCTGTTCATAGGCTTCGGACTGCGCGTTGATCCGATAGAGCACCGCGATCTCCGAGGCGGGCATACCTGCTTCGATCCGCCGTTTGATGAACCGCGCCACCGCTGTGGCCTCGGCAGGGGCATCGTCGTACTCGGCGAACACCGGTTCGGGTCCGTCGGGCCGCTGACCGATCAGCTGCAGCCTGGTACCCGCGATACGGCCGCGCGCCGCGCCGATCACCCGGTTGGCCAGCGACACCACCTGCGGGGTCGACCGATAGTCGCGCTCCAGCCTGATCACCGTCGCCTCCGGGAAGCGACGGGAAAAGTCGAGCAGATAGCCGGGAGTGGCCCCGGTGAAGGAGTAGATCGTCTGGTTCGCGTCGCCGACCACGGTCAGATCGTCGCGATCGCCGAGCCAGGCGTCGAGCACCCGCTGTTGCAGCGGGGTGACGTCCTGGTATTCGTCGACGACGAAACTCCGGTAGCGACTACGGAATTCGTCGGCCACCGACGGATAGCCCTCCAGCGCGGCGGCGGTGTGCAGCAGCAGATCGTCGAAGTCGAGCAGCAGCCCGTCCGCCGAGGTCTTGAGCGACTCGTAGGCGAGGTAGACCTCCGCCACCCGCGCCGGGTCGTACGGCGGCTCACGCCGATGTTTGGCCACGGCCGCCGGATAGTCCTCGGGAGCGATCAGCGAGGCCTTCGACCATTCGATCTCGCTGAGCAAGTCGCGGACGCTTTCGGTGGCCGAGGAAAGCCCCGCCTTGGTCGCGGCCTGCGCCACGATCGGGAACTTGCGGTCGATCAGCTGCCACGGCACCTCCCCCACGACCTGTGGCCAGAAGTACTTCAGCTGGCGCAGCGCGGCGGCATGGAAAGTTCGCGCTTGCACCTGATTCGCCTCGCCGCCGAGCCCGAGTTCACGCAGTCGGCCGCGCATCTCCCCCGCCGCGCGGGCGGTGAACGTCACCGCGAGCACCTGGTCGGCCTTCACATGCCCCGCCGAGACCAGGTGCGCGATCCGGTGGGTGATGGTCCTTGTCTTGCCGGTGCCCGCGCCCGCGAGCACGCACACGGGCCCTCTCGGCGCGCGCACGGCGGCGGCCTGCTCCTGGTCGAGGGCGGCGAGGTCGAGTGCTGGCACGGGCTCCATCATGACAGCGCCGACCGACAAGACCACGCCTGCCGACGGCGAGGCGAGTGCGACAAGCCGCAGGAAGGCCGCCCGGCCTGCGACGTCGACAGGCAGGACAGCCATCGGATCGTCGTCGTGGCGCGCGCGTCCGCGGTGCCGCGCTGCGTGATCTCGGTGCCGTGGTGAACGAGACGCAGTCGAGCGGTCCTCGGCCGGAGGTCGCCGCGTCCTGAGCTCAGCGTGTACGGCGATCGCGCAATTGCCCGAGCGCGTCGGCGAACGCGCGCGCGTCGGCGAGTGGTGCGAAGAATTCGCTGTCGCAGTCCTCGACCGCGACGATGGCCCGATTGGCAAGGGCCGCACCGGCCGCCGTCGGCACCAGTGCCTTGGCTCGCCGATCGTGCGGATGGTCGCGACGTTCGATGAGATCCTTCAGTTCCAGGGTGCGCAGTACCTGGGAGGTCATCATCGGGTCGGTCGCGGCGTGGTCGGCGAGGTCACGCTGCATGACCGGTTCGTCGCGGGCGGCAAGATAGGTCAGTGCGGCGAGCAGGACGAACTGGACATGGGTGAGGTCGAACGGTGCCAATGCCGCCCGCTGGGCCGCCTGCCAGCGGTTGGTCACCTGCCACAGCAATAGGCCCGGACTTTCGTCGGCCTCGGTGAATCTACTTCGCAGGCCGTCATCGGATCGGTCCGCACTCATTTGCCTGCCTCATCGAGCATGGCGTGTGCGATCAACGCGTAATCGTGCGCACTGAGTTCTATCAACCCACGACGAAGCACCATTCCCCAGTTCGGTGCGCTGGTGAGGTCGAGCCGGTCACGCAAACTCTCGATCGGGACTTCCCTCGCCTCGGCCCGGTAGCTCACCGACCTGCGCCACGGCTGGAAACAACCGCCGCCGGGAAACTCCTGTGGTTCGGCCTGCCATGCCGACCGATCATCGATGGTGCCGATGGCGGTGAACGAACGGATCGGCGCACCTGCCCGCATCCCTTCGCGCGGCGAGTAGTAGACGAATCCGTCACCGGGACCCAACCGCTCGACCGCGGACCGCTTGCCATGGTTGGCCTGCGCGATGCCGAGTTCGACACCACGAAGAACATGCTCTCTGGATACGACGCCGAGCCAGTATCTGGTCGCTGTGGCTCGGGAGGTTTCGCTGCTCGTCATGGATTTAGTATGCGCGCATACTATATGCGGTGCAACCTCCGGCCCGGTGATATGGAACAGGAACGGGCCACAAGACGTTGAACGGACCGTGACTGATGCGACGCCCGACCTCACGATGTACTCGACCACCTGGTGCGGCTATTGCCGCAGGCTGAAGACCCAGCTGGACGAAGCCGGTATCACCTATGTCGAGATCGACATCGAGCAAGATCCGGCATCGGCCGAGTTCGTCGGCAGTGTCAACAACGGTAACCACGTGGTGCCGACGGTGAAGTTCGCCGACGGTTCCACCGCGACCAACCCGTCGCTCGTCGCGGTCAAGACGGCACTGGCCGCAATCGTCTAACTACCGGTAGTTCCGAACAGCACATCCGCGCGGACCGAATGCGGCCCGCGCGGAGTCGCGTGCTCAGTCCGACTCGGCCCAGGATTCGACGATCGTGCGGGCGATGGAGATCGAGCCGGGCAGCAGCAGTCGGGTGTCCTCGGTCTTGGCCGACCAGTCCCCGGCGGCCAGTGCCTCGCGCACTTCGGCACGGGTGAACCAATGCGCCTCGGCGATCTCACCGTCGGAAAAGACCAGCGGCTGTTCAGGATCCGCGACCGCGGAGAAACCGAGCATCAGCGAGCGCGGGAACGGCCACGGCTGGCTGCCGAGATAGTGGATGTCGCGGACATCGAGCCCGACCTCCTCGAGCATCTCGCGCTCGACGCATCGTTCCAGCGACTCGCCTGCCTCGACGAAGCCGGCGAGCAGCGAGAACAACGACTGCGGCCAGCTGTGCTGACGGGCAAGCAGCACTCGGTCGCAACCATCGTGAATCAGGCAGATAACGGCGGGATCAATCCGCGGGAATTCCTCGTACCCGGACTCGGTGACCCGTGACCAGCCACCCTTGGACGAGACGGTGAGGGAGCCGTCGGCCCCGTTGAAACTCGCCTTGTCGTGCCAATTCAACAAGGCGGCGGCGCAGGAGAGCAGGCCCGCGGTGAAATCGTCGACCCCGCTGGCCATGGCGCGCAAATCGGTCAGCGAGCCGGTCAGCTCGGGATCACGCACCGCCCACAGGTGGATGCCCTCCTCGACACCGAGGAATACCGCTGCCGGGCTCGGCTCCTGTGCCAGTTCGATCGCCGCGTCGAGCACAAGCGCGCCGTCCTCGAACCTGACCTGACCACGCCGGTTCACCCGTAGCAGCTTGGCCGCGGCCCAGCCTTCCTTCAGCGCCTGCGCATCGGCCCTGATCTCTTCGGCGCGATCGACGACGGAACGGGACAGCAACGGAACACGATTGAGCTGAAATGCCACGCCTCGAGCGTAACCGTGAGCCCGAGCGAGTCCGACGACAGCCCTGCTCGCGACAGCGGTCCTACTTGGCAGCGCGACGAATGAAGAGCAGCTTGTCGCCTGCCTCGATGGCGTCGACCTCGGGCTCACCGACCCGGATCAGCTGACCGCCGCGCACAACGCCGAGCACGATGTCGCTGAGATGCCGTGGCGAGCCACCGATCTCCGACGCCTCGACCTCACGTTCGGCGACCGCGAACCCCTGCTCGGGCGTCAGCAGGTCCTCCATCATTTCGACAACGGTCGGCGTCGTGGTCGAGATGCCGAGCAGCCTGCCCGCGGTCTCCGAGGACACCACCACCGAATCCGCGCCGGACTGGCGCAGCAGATGGGTGTTTTCGGCTTCACGGATAGCCACCGCGATCTTGGCCGCCTTATTGAGCTCGCGGGCGGTGAGCGTCACCAGAACCGCGGTGTCGTCCCTGTTGGTGGCGACCACTACCGCCGCCGCATTCTGCGCGCCTGCCAGCCGGAGCACATCGGACTGGGTGGCCGAGCCGTGCACCGTCACAAGACCGGCATTGGCTGCGGCCTCCAGCGCGATGACGTCGGTGTCGACCACGACGATGTCGGCGGGTTGGACGCCGTCGCCGATCATGGCATCGATCGCGGTGCGACCCTTTGTGCCGTATCCGACGACCACAGTGTGATTACGCACGCTACGCCTCCAACGCTGGATCTTGAATGCCTGCCGGGAACGCTCGGTCAGCACTCCGAGGGTGGTTCCGACGAGCACGATGAGGAAGAGAACTCGCAGCGGGGTGATGATGACGATGTTGGCAAGCCGCGCGTGGGCCGTCACCGGGGCGATATCGCCGTATCCGGTGGTGGACAGCGACACCGTCGCGTAATAGAACGCGTCGAGGAACGACAGCTCGTCACCGGAGTTGTCGTGGTATCCGTCGCGGCCGAAATACACCACCAGCGCGGCACTGAAGAGCAACCCGATCGCGAAGGCCACCCGGCGCGACAGCGAAATCCATGGGCTGGTCTGGATTTCCGGAATGCGCAGCAGGCCGACCAGCGCGAAATCCGGTCGATCGGATACACCGAGACTTCGTCGATCACCGAGCACCGGACGCACCAACCCTATTGTTCGCCGAGTTCGCTGCCCCCGGCACGGCTTGTCCCTCCGGCACAGCACGGGAGCCTACCCGGTTGCCGCGACACCGCCCGGCCTCGACGCGACCCTGCGCGGATGCAAGGCTGAGGCATGGCAGAAAACGCGCTCGTACCCCATGACTCCGGCCGACGCCCCGCTCTGATGCTCGCGACGCTGCTGTTCGGCTCCGGCGTACTGCACTTCGTATGGCCGAAGCCGTTCGATTCGATCGTGCCGCGTGCGTTGCCCGGCCGGGCCCGCGACTACACCTATGTCTCCGGAGTCGCCGAGCTCACCATCGCCACCGCGCTGGCCGTGCCTCGCACCCGCAGCTTCGGCGGCCGGCTCGCCGCGCTGCTGTTCATCATCGTGTTCCCCGCGAATGTGCAGATGGCCGCCGACGTGCTCGGCAACCCGAAGACACCGCAGGCGCTCAAGATCGGCTCGGTGCTGCGGCTTCCTTTGCAGCTGCCGCTGATCACTCAGTCGCTGAAGGTGAGCCGACGGGCGCGGCGCTCCTGATCAGCTCGGCCAGTTCGTCAGGGCCGGGCAGCGCGGCGGGCGCGATAGTGCGCCCGGAACGTACGTAATGGAAAGCGGCACCGATGCGTTCGAGCATCTCCTGCTCGGTGCCGCCCTCGCGGGCCGCCATCAGCCTGGCCCATGCCAGCCGGTACACGGCCAACTGCACGGCGACAGCGGGTTCCTCCGCGGCACTCGGTTCGGCGCCGGTCTTCCAATCCACTACGGTCCAACCGCCGCCCTGCTCGGCGAAGACGGCGTCCATCCTGCCGCGGATCACGGTGCCCGCGATCGAGGTTTCGAACGGGATCTCCACCTCGAGCGGGCTGCGGTGCGCCCACGGCGAGTTGAGGAACGCGTCCTGCATCCTGGTCAGTTCCGCGTCGACGCCTGCGTCCGCGGCGCCGTTATCGTCGGCGCCGGGCAATTCGTCGAGGCCGAGTAGGCGGTCCGCGCCGAACCACCGTTGCACCCAGGCGTGGAACGCGGTACCCCGGCGCGCCAAGGGGTTCGGCGGAAACGGGAGCGGACGGCGCAGGCGGGCGGCGAGTTTCGAGGGGTCGGCACGCATCTCGACAAGCGCGGTCGCCGCGATCTGACCGGGCAGCTCCACGATCTGCGCGATCGCCTGGGCGGCTTCGCGTTCGGCGAGCAGAGCATCGACGTCGGCGGCCCAGCCATCGGGGTCGTCGTCCGCTTCGGGTGGGTTCGGGTCGTCGGCGTCGGGCGGAGCCGGTGTGTCGGTGGGTACGCCTACTATCGCTGTTATGTCGTCCCCAGCGTTGTCGGTCACCGCGATCGGGGGGTGCTGCGTGGAATCGACTGTGGTTGCGTTGGAGGCCGAATTGGGTTGTGCGAGTAGCTCTTCCAGAGCGGTGCGGACCAGTGCCGCGCCCCGCTCGATGTGGTCGCGGCGGTTGCCGAGTGGGTCGCGGGGCCACTCGGCGGTTGCCGGGTTGTCGGTGAAGGGGTTGACGGCGTCGACGGCGGGTGGGTCGTCCCAGCGGTCGATGTCGAGGACGCCGTTGGCCGGGCTGTCCGGGGACTCGCTGGCGTGTTTGAGTTCGAGCAGAAAATCCGAGGGGCCTTTGGGGGTGGTGCCGGTTTCGGCCCAGTGGTGCGCCGAAACGAGAAGCACGCGTTCGGTTCTGGTGAGCGCAACGTAGAAAAGACGGCGGTCTTCGTCGAGGCGACGCCGGTCGAGTGCTTCCTTATGCGCCTTGATCGCGCGGTCCAGATCGGCGCGGTCATAGAGGTCGGACAGGTCCAGGACGGGGACGCCTTCGCCCGCGTCGTCCTGCTGGCGATCGCCACGCAGGGTGGTCGGCAGCTCGGCGAGTGCGCCGAGCCAGCTGCCCGAGGCCGCTCCGGACGGGAAGACGCCGCGCGCTATATGCGGAACCGCGACGATCTCCCATTCCAGCCCCTTCGCGGCGTGCACGGTCAACACCTGCACACGATCGCGCGCCACCTCGATCTCCCCCGGCTCCAAACCGTTCTCCACCGATTCGGCCGCGGCGAGGAAGGCGAGCAATCCGCTCAGCGCCACTCCCGAATCACTGGAGTACCCGGCGACCACCTCGGCGAACGCGTCGAGATGCTCACGCCCGGCCCCCGCGCCCGCCATCGCCCGCCGCGCCTGGGTCTCCACACCGACACCGATGGTGCGCTCGACGTCGGCGACCAGTTCCGCGAGCGGCTGCCCGCTGCGTTCCCGCAGTGCCGCGAGTTCCCGCCCGAGCGCGACGATCCGGGTGAACCCCGACTCCGAATACTGTTCCCGCGGGCCGGGATCGGCGATCGCGTCGGCCAAGCCCGCCTGCTCGGACGGTTCCGGCGCCACCTCGCGCAGCGCGGCGGCGAGGGTGGTCGTATCGGTGATTTCGTTCGCATCGCCCGCGGTGAAACGACTGATCGACAGGTCACGGGCCCGCCGCGCGAGCGCCGCGATATCCGCGACCCCGATCCGCCAGCGCGCACCGGTGAGCACCCGCATCGCCGCGCTCCCCGCACCCGGCTCGGCGATCAGCCGCAACGTGGCGACGATATCGGCGACCTCCGGCGTCGCGAGCAATCCACCGAGACCGACGATCTCCACCGGCAGTCCCTGCTCGCGCAGAGCTTCCGCGAGCGGGGCGGCATCGGCGTTGCGGCGCACAAGCACCGCAGACGTGGGCGGCGGTTCATCGGCGGCACGCCGCAACGCCCACTCCGCGGCAATCCGAATCGCCACCCATTCCCGTTCGTCGGCAACAGTGTCGGCCAATGCCAATGCCACAACACCCGACGCCGCATCGGGTTTCGCGCGCAACGCATCGACAGTCACCCCACCGGCATCAATCGCGCTACGCCGCAACGGTTCTGCCACCAAATTGGCCAAAGCGAGCGCCTCCGGCGGATTCCGCCAGCTCGTCAGCAACGGCAGTGTCGGCGCGGGAACACCATGGGCCACAGGAAAGTCGGTCGCGAACCGGGGCAGATTCGCCGCAGAAGCCCCCCGCCAGCCATAGATCGACTGCATCGGATCCCCCACCGCCGTAACCGCCAACCGCTGCCCGACCGGGCCGACCTCGCCCACGGAATACGATGCCCGGTCCGCATTCTCGGATGTGCCGGGCGGCGGCAGGTGAGCAGCGCCCGAGTCCGATCCCGGACCTCGGCTCGACCGGGTACCCGTGTCCGAGTGCCCGCCCGAGTCCGACTCTCCTCGCGAGTTCGAGCGGACTCCCGAGTCGGACCGCGCGGCCCGGCCCGGCCGAGAGCGCGAGTCTGCATCTGAGCCCTGCGGGTGGCTCGGGTGCTGCGACAAGTCGAAATCCGGTTGCGGATCGAAACCTGATGGCGGCTCGAAGTCTGGTGGCGGCTCGAAGTCCGGTGGAGGTTCAAAGTCCGGTGGAGGTTCAAAGTCCGGTGGCGACTCGAAAGCCGGTGGCGGCTCGAAGTCGGAGGATTGGGCGCGGTGTGGTGGGTCGGTGGGGGTAGGGCGCTCGGCTGTGGTCGAGGTTCGGGCCGGGTGGTGCCGGCTGGTGGGGGGCGTGCCGCCGAACAGGGCGGACAGTAGGACTCGTTGGGCGTGGCCGGTGTCCTGGTACTCGTCGAGCAGGACCAGGCGGAAACGGGCTCGTTCGGCGGTTGCGACCTCGGGGTGTTCGGCGGCGAGGCGGGCGGCCAGTGACATTTGGGCGCCGAAGTCGAGGGCGCCTCGGCGGCGCAACGCCTCGGCCAGTTGCTGGACGAGCGGCAGGAGTGCGACGCGTTCGCGTTGCACCTGAACGATATTCAGCAGCGTTTGGCTCGGCCCGCCGCGCTGGCGTTGGCCTGCGGGCAGCGTGAACACGAGCTTTTCCAGTTCGGTGTGCGCCTCGGCGAGCTGCTCGGGTTCCACCAGGTGTTCCGCGAGTTGTCCGGACAGCGCGAGCACCGCCTCGGTCACCGAAACCGGGGTTCGCTCGGTGTCCAGGTCGCCGTCCCAATTGCGCACCACCTGGTGCGCGAGCTGCCACAACTGGGTCTGGGTGAGCAGCGTCGCCGAGGGTTCCACCGGAAGCAATAGACCGTGTTCGGTGAGCAGCCTGCCCGCGTACGAGTGATAGGTGCTGATCTCCGGCTCCGCGCCCGCCAATTGCGCACGCAACTCACCGCCCACATCGAGCTCCCGCAACAGCGGCGAACCCGCGAGCCGCGCCAACCGGGTGCGAATGCGAGAGGTCAACTGCTGAGCGGCTTTTCGAGTAAAGGTCAGCCCGAGCACCTCATCGGGCAGCACCAGCCGATTGGCCACCATCCACACCACCCGAGCAGCCATCGTCTCGGTCTTACCCGCCCCGGCCCCAGCGACCACCAGCGTCGGCCCCGGCGCGGCCGCGATAACAGCAGCCTGCTCATCGGTAGGCGGCGGCAGCCCCAACGCTTCGGCCAGCCGATACGGCGTAACCCGACTCACCACAGCGCCTCGGCCGACACTCGTCGTCGCGACACCGGCAGGCCCCTTCGACCAAGGCTCGCTCGATGCTCTCTCACTCGTCGGTCACCTGCCTCCCGGTGTCCTGGACCGGGCAGCTGCCCGCGACCGAGCAGTGCCGACAACCATCGTTGCGCATCGCGAGATAGCTCGGCCCCTGGGTCGCGGCCGCGGCGTCGTGAATCGTGCCACGCCACTTATCGAGTGCCTCGGCGTCCAGCGGCAATTGCATTCGCTGGGTCGCGCCCTCTTTGCTGCTCGGTTTGGCGACATACACCAGTCGAGCCCCGCCCGGCTCCCCCATCGGCCCGCTTGCTCCGGCGACTGCCGAGGCGGGGTCGGCTGCCGCGCCGCCGGATTCGTCCGTGTCGACGCCGAGTTCGGGATCGTCGGGCAAGTCCCAGGATTCGGTGGTCGTACGCCTGGATTCGAGGGTGGAACGGCTGGATTCTCTTGCGGTCCACCTGGATTCGGCCTCGTCGTGCTCCGGCTCGGTTGTGCCGCTTTCCGATATGCCCATCGTCGCATCGAGCGCGCCCATCGCCGCAGCGACCTGATAGGTCGCGAGTTGGGCGTGGTCGGCGGCGGCTTGTTTGGTGACGGGGGACTTGCCGGTTTTTACGTCCACGATCACGAAGCGGCCGAGGGCGTCGCGTTCCAGGCGGTCGACTCGGCCTCGAATTCTTACGGGGCGTTCATCTTCCGCGCGTGCGGGCAGTACGCAGTCGACGGGGACCTCGACGCCGGCTTGGGTGAGTTCGCCTCGGGTGTTGCGGACCCAGGCCATGAATGTTTCCAGCATTGCCTCGGTGCGGCGCAACTCCTGGCGGGAATGCCAGCCGGTGCCGGGATCGATGGCCTGCCATGCCTTGTCGAGGGCCGCGCGTACCTGCGCCTCCGGTACCTGTCCCGCGAGCGCTTGGACCAGTGTGTGCACCAGGTTGCCTTTGACCGCGTGCGGGTTGTCGCCGTCGGTGCCGCCGTGGCGTTCCAATGCCCAGCGCAGCGGGCAGGTGCTCAGTAGTTCCACCGTGGACGGTGACAGCGCGACGGCGGCGTCTTCCTCATCCCACAGTGACCGCGATGAGCTGAGATCGGCTGTGCCATACCAGTCTTCGGGGTGGGTACCGCGAATACCCGCACTCGCGAGCCTGGCCAGCTGGTGGGCGGCGCGGTGCCTGCGTTCGGGGTCGGCCTCGGCATCGCAGACAACGCTACGCATTTCGGCGACCAGGGAATGCATCACAAGGGCGCGGCCGGGGTCGGCGACCGGTAGTGCGCCCGGTTCACCGTCATCGTCGTGTCCGAGCAGTTCGGCGAGGAATCGGGACGGTACCAGATCACGGTCTCCCGACACCGATTCCACCGCGGTGACCAGCAGCGATTGCCGAGCCCTGCTGCATGCCACCAAAAGTAGCCTGCGTTCCTCGGCCAGGATCGGCGCCGCGCGGCTCACGCGTTCCCCGGCGTCGACGATGCCGGCGGTGAGGTCGACGAGGTCCTCGTTGCCGAGCAGGGTGCCGCGCGGGCGCGGATTGGGCCAGATGCCTTCCTGCACAGCGGCAACCGCGACCACATCCCATTCCCGGCCCGCCGCCGCGTGCGCACTGACAAGGGCGACCGCCTCTCCCGGCGCGGTCAGCGCGGTCGTATCGTGCGGAATTTCCTGCTGGAGAAGGTATTCGACGAATCCCTCGACACTGGCACGCGGCAACCTGTCGACGTACGCTGCGGCAGCGTCGAAGAGCCCGACAACGGCGTCGAGATCCCGATCGGCCTGCATCCCCACCGCGCCACCGCGTTCGGACTGCGCAACCCAGCGCCGCTCCAATCGCGACCCGGTCCACAGCGCCCACATCACATCCTCGAGCCCCGCGCCTTTACGCCGGGCGGTGCGCGCCCGGTCCAACGCGTCGAGCACTCGCCGCAGCGGCGCCGCCTCCACGTCGGTCAGCCGCGCCATGGTGTCGCGGTCGGCGATACCGGTCAGCAGGTCGCACAACACCTCCGCCGAGGACCGATCGATCAGGCTGTCGGCATCGTCGGCCGCCCTTTCGGGATCACCCGGAACGGACTTCGGACCGTTGCGTTGGGACTCCAGCACGCTGCGTCGAATACCGCGCCGCAGCCTGCGCAGACTGATCTGGTCGGCCCCGCCGAGCGGCCCACCGACCAGATCGAGCGCGTCCTCGTCGGAGAACATCGGCTCGGTCGTAGGCGGCACGTCTCGTCGGGTCCGCTCACTCGCCAGTACCGCGCGCAACGCGAGCAGCATCCAGGCCGCGCCACGCCGCCTGGCCAACGGTGCGGCCTGCGCGGGCTGCTGCACCGGAACCCCGGCCGCGAGCAGCGCGCGGCGCAACGGCGCCAGCGACAGCGGCACCGAACGCACGATCACCGCCATGCGCGACCACGGTACTCCCGCGGTGAGATGAGCGCGGCGCAAATAGTCGGCGATCAGCGCGGCTTCCTTGGCCGGGGTGGCGAGCACCCGCACGCGCAACTCGCTACCGTCGTGCTCCGGTGCTACCGCGCGCTTGGGCAGCGAAAAGCGTTGCGGCGCACTGCCTGGCAACTTGGCCGCGACCCTGGCGACCGCCAGCTCGACCTGACGGCCCGATCGGTGGTTGTCCCGCAGGATGATTCGCTGCCCGTCCGCTGCGTCGAGATCGGCGACGAATCGGGTATCGGCGCCACGGAAGGTGAAGATGCCCTGGTCCGGGTCGCCCGCGACCACCGCGGTCTGCGCGGCGTTGCCGATCACCCGAATCAGCAACGCGGCCTGCGGATCCAAGTGCTGGGCATCGTCGACCAGCAGGTATCGGATCCGGGATCGTTCCGCGGCAAGCAGATTCGGGTCACCGGCCAAGGCGTCGAGTGCGGCACCGACGAGTTCGGCGGCATCCAGTGCGGGCGCGGTCGCCTCGGGCGCCTCCACTCCCACCGACCAGCGCAGCAGCATCGCCTGTTCGTAGCGCACCGCGAACTTGCCCGCGGCCACCCACTCCGGGCGGTCCTGTTCGCGGCCGATGCGGACCAGATCCTCCGGCCCGAGCCCGCGCTCGGTGGCCCGCAACATCAGATCACGCAACTGCTCGGCGAACCCGCCGAGGCTCAGCGCCGGTTGCAGCCGTTCGGGCCACAATCCGCGCGCGCCCTCCGCGATATCGATCAGGTCGCCCCGCAACATCTCGCGCAGCACGGCATCCTGCTCGGCACCGGTCAGCAAACGCGGTGGCGGGTTGCCGTGCGCGGTGGCGTGTCTGCGCAACACCGAGAAGGCATAGGAGTGCAGCGTGCGCACCAGCGGCTCGCGCGTCGCGCCGGGCACGCCGGGTTCGGCCTCAGGTTGCTGCCCGGTCATCCTGGCGGTGATGGCATCGCGCAGCACGCTCGCCGCCTGCTTCGAATGGGTCAGCACCAGCACCGATTCCGGATCGACTCCCGAGGAGATCCGCTCGGCGGCCAGATCGATGAGCAGGGTCGTCTTGCCCGTGCCCGGCCCGCCGAGCACCTGCCATGGCCGCCAGCCAGGGCGAATCGGACCGATCGCGGCTTGGGCGTCGAACAGCGCGCGGACATCGGCACCCCAGACCCGAGGCCGGGGTGCCGCCACGTTTCGGCGAACAAGTCGCACCGCGCTATCCGATCGCACCACGCGGGCTATTGCAACAGACGCGTCCGACACGCCTCGCGCCACTCCGGGTCGACTCGCGCTGCGACGGGTTTCGGCACAGTCCAAAATGGACCACGTGTCCCCTCTTCATGTGTACCGATTCGGACCGGCGAACGGGCCGGTCGTGCTGGCCCTGCACGGCGTCACCGGCCACGGCAAACGCTGGGAGCCGCTGGCGGAAGACCACCTGCCCGATGTCCGAATGATCGCTCCCGACCTGCGCGGACACGGCCGCTCGACCGCGCTGCCGCCGTGGACGTTCGAGACCATCGTCGAGGATCTTGTCGAGGTGCTCGCCGCGGAAACCGACGAACCCGTTGTAGTAGTCGCGCACTCGTTCGGCGGTGCGTGTGCGCTGCATCTCATCGAGCGACATCCGCACCTGGTGCGGAAATTGGTGTTGCTCGACTCGGCCATCGCGCTGGAACCGGAACTCCTCCTCGATGTCGCGCTGTCCAGCCTGGCCTCGCCCGACTACGACGATGTCGAGCAGGCGCGCCAGGACAAGGTGGCCACCGGCTGGGGTGAGGTGGATCCGCGCGTGCTCGAGGCGGAACTCGCCGAGCACCTGGTGCCGACCACCGACGGCCGCGTCGGCTGGCGGATCAGCCAGCCCGCGATCAACTCGTACTGGGGTCAGCTCGCCCGCGACTGGGTGCTGCCGCCGAGTGACCTGCCGACCGTGCTGGTGCAGGCCACGAAGGTCGTGCCGTCGTTCGTGACACCAGAGTTCCGTACCGCCCTGATCGAGCGCCTCGGTGCCAATCTGACACTGCTCGAGTGGCACTGTGATCACATGGTCGCCCAGATCCGTCCCGCCGAGACCGCGGCGCTGATCCGATCGGTGTTGTGACCGCGATGGCCACCTCGGATGCTCAGGTCGAGCAAGTCCGCGCACTGGTCGCGACGATCCCGGTCGGCCGGGTGGCCACCTACGGTGATATCGCCGAGGCGGCCGGTCTTTCCACGCCGCGCACGGTCGGCTGGATCATGCGCACCGACTCCGCCGATCTGCCGTGGCATAGGGTGATCGGAGCGGGCGGCAGGCCCGCGGCGCACATGGCCGACCGGCAGCTGCGGCTGCTCGCGGCGGAGGGCGTTGCCATCCGTGACGGGCGAGTCGATATGCGCGGCGCGCGTTTTCCCTTCCCCGACACTCCGAACGGGTAGTGCCGCGCAATCCCCTCACACCACCCACGTTCGACGGTTACCGTTGAAGTCATGTCCACCCGCTTGGCGTGTGTCGTGTTCGATGCCGACCGCCCGCGGTTCGTCGCGGACTTTTGGGCCGAGTTACTCGGCTGGGGGGTGACCGTCGACCGCGCGGACGAAGTCGACGTGGCGGCACCCGACCCCGATGGCCTCGAATTGGCCCTGACGTTCCTGACTGCGGCGCGCGCGAAGAACGGGAAGAACCGTATCCACCTCGACCTCGCCAGTCGCTCCATCGACCACCAGCGAGTGCAGGTCGATCGGGCGCTCGCGCTCGGTGCGCGGCGCATCGACATCGGCCAGGGGGCAGTGCCGTGGACGGTGCTCGCCGATCCCGAGGGCAACGAGTTCTGTGTGCTGGAGCCGAGGGAGGAGTACGTGGACACCGGCTCGGTCGCGGCCATCGTCATCGACACGCACGACCCGCTGCGGCTTGCCGAGTTCTGGTCCGTCGCGTCCGGCTGGCCGGTCGAGCACGTCGGCGCGCAGGTCGCGGGCCTACGGTCGGCGACGGGCCTTGGCTCCTGGCTCGAGTTCGTGCGCACCCCCGATGTGAAGTACGGGCGCAACCGACTACACCTGGATCTGGCCTCCTTCCCCACCGACGACCAGGCCGGCGAGGTGGCGCGCCTGCGTGCCGCGGGCGCGACCCAGGTGAGGTCCAGCAGCGTCGGAGGCGCGCCGGGGCAGGTGCTCGCCGATCCGGAGACCAACGAGTTCTGCCTGCTCCGACCGGCCTCGTACTACTCGACCGTCTGATCGACCGCGCCCGCTTGAGCGGATGTGCGCCACCGACGAATTAGCATGTCGGCCATGTTGTTCCTCGCTCCAGGTACCGGCTTGTGACGGCCGCCGACGCGATCATCCTCGCGGGCGGACGCGCCAGCCGTATGGGCGGCGTCGACAAACCCGCCATCGTCATCGGCGGACGATCCATGCTCGAATCGGCACTGGCCGCTGTCGCGGGTTGTGTACGCACTGTCGTCGTCGGGCCGCATCGACCGGAGTTGGATTCGGAGATCCGGCAGGTTCGGGAAGTCCCGCCGGGGTCGGGTCCGGTGGCGGCGGTCGATGCGGGCCTGTGCGCGCTGGGTGCCGCCGTGTCGCCACTCGTGGTCGTACTCGCCGCGGATATGCCGTTCCTGACCGACGCGGTGATAGTCGAATTGATCAGGCATGCGACCGAATCCGGTGCCGACGCGGTATTCGCCGCCGATGAGTCGGGGCGGCCACAGTATCTGACCGGGGTGTGGCGGCGGTCCGCGTTGGCCGCGGCACTGAAGAAGTTGGATTCGCCGGTCAATCAACCGATGAAGGCGCTGGTTCCGACCGACACGGTGACCGTCACGATGCCGGGGATTGCCGATTGCGACACCGACGAGCAGGTGCGGCGCGCACGCGCGGCGGCGCGGACCGTGGACGATGGCGCGGTGTCAGAGGTTGGGCAACAGCCGAACTCGCCCTCGGGGTCCGCGGGGTCTTCGACATCGGGCGGATCGGCATCAGGCGGATCTGCGTCGGTCCCACCGGCGTCCGTCCCACCCGCGTCCGTCCCACCGGCGTCGGCCCCACCGGCGTCCGTCCCACCCGCGTCCGTCCCACCGGCCTCGGCCCCATCGGCGTCAGCCACATCAGCATCGGGTGAACCAGCATCGGGTGGACCAGCGTCAGCCACATCAGCATCGGCCCCATCAGCGGCATCGGCGACCGAGTTGCCGCTGGGCACAGGGCAACCCGCCCCCGAGTCGGCCCGCTATCGCTCTCCGGCAACCCTCGACGAAGCGCGAAACATGCTGCGCACCCGCATCTCTCGACTGACCGCATACCGGGCCGACCTACATTCGGTACGCGGAGCCGCGCTCGCCGCGCCGCTATCGGCCATCGGGCCACTGCCACGCTTCGATGTGTCGGCGATGGACGGATACGCGGTCGCCGGTGAAGGCCCATGGCGCTTACGGCGCGATATCGGCTTCGCGGGAGGGCAACGCCCGGTCGGGCTACTGACCGGCGAGGCCGTGCGTATCGCCACCGGCGCGCACGTGCCCGACGGCACCACCCACGTGGTGCGCGACGAGTTCGCCAGGGTCGAAGCGGACAAAACCCTGCACCGACTTCCCGGCACCCCACTGCGCGACGACATCCGCCGCAGCGGCGAGGACCGCAAGCGCGGCGACCTGGTGGCACCCGAAGGCACCCGCGTCGGCCTGACACTGATCTCCGCCGCCGCCAGTGTGGAAGCGACCGAGGCGCTGGTCCGCGGCCCGGTTCGCGCGCGCATCATCATGACCGGCGACGAAATCCGAAGCAGGGGCCCCTTGCACGCCGGTCAGACCCGCGACTCCATCGGCCCGGTGCTGCCGGACATGCTGTCCTGGTACGGAATACACACCATCGCCCGCGTCCATCTGCGCGACACTCCCAACGGTTTCGATGAAGTCCTCACCGCCGCGACCGATTGCGACCTCCTTGTCATCGTCGGCGCCACCGGTGGCGGTGCGGCCGACCAACTGCGCAGCGCGTTGACCCGCGCGGACGCGAGGATCCTCGTGCACCGGCTACGCCTGCGCCCCGGCGGGTCCACTGTCGTCGCGGAACTCCCGAACGGCACCGCTGTCCTCGGCCTGCCCGGCAACCCCTTCGCCGCGGTCGCCACCCTCATGTCGCTGGCCCCCGCCCTCGTCGACGGCCGCACCGGCGCCATGCCGCAGCGCGCACTGACCGGGCCTCTGCACAATGCCTCCGAGATCGCGGGCCCGGTTCCCCGTGTGGTACCCGCCCGCAGCGCCGACAACGGCGGCTGGCTCGGCGACGCCGATATCCGTACCGCCCATCTCGGCGGGCTCATCGACCGTGACGGCTTGGTCATCGTCCCCGCCGAAGCCATGGACGGCGACCGAGTCGAATTCCTGCCCTTACGGGCCTGAACCCGGCCGCGTTTCCGCCCATTTGCTGGAAAATTGCCAATCCTCTTCCGTAAATGACGCATGCTCGCTAATGTGTGCTTGTTAGGCGAACATCAATCCCCCGGAAAGGACCGAGTGGAGATGGCTGAAAAGTCCAAGAAGACGCCTAAGAAAATGCCCAAGCAGATGCCCCGGCAGCAGCAACAGCAGCGCCAGGAGCAGGGCAATCAGCGAGCAGGCGGCAACCGAGAGGGCCAGAATATGACCCCCGAACAGCAGCAACGCCAGGGCGAACGACACGGCGAGCGACGCCCCGGACAAAGCTGATCCTAGCTCTTTGATACAGATCGCCGGTTCCTGTGCACAGGAACCGGCGATCTGTTTCTTTCTTTCTGGATGAATTCAGACTGCCGCTGAACGCGGATCAGTTCGGGAGGTCTTTGACCGATGCTGACTCGTTGCGGGAGAGCGTGATTCCGAGGTTGACGGCAGTGCGATCGAGTTCATCGTCGCCGTCGCGCAATTCGATGGCGGAACCCGCGGAGAGCACCTCGACGTTGAGGCACAGTGACTGGAGTTCCTTGAGGAGCACCTTGAACGACTCCGGGATGCCCGGCTCCGGAATGTTCTCGCCCTTGACGATCGCCTCGTAGACCTTCACGCGGC
>NZ_JBKORD010000012.1:0-293519 GCF_046764875.1 Nocardia arseniciresistens | reverse complement strand
TGCGGGCGGATCGATCGACACGACTTGTTCGTGGTCGAATCCTGGTTCGTGTTGCAAAGCGACGATCTGGACGGTGAGGCCGAGTTGGGCGGCGCTGGGGCGGATGATCGCCATCTCGTCGTCGCTTGCCAGGGTGATGGGTTCTGGCGCAAATAGTGTGATCGTCATCGGGTGAGATGCTGAGCTGTCGCGTGGGTGAGCAGGATGCGTTTTCTTAGCAGGTCTAGATTCGCCCTGCCGAAGCATTGGCGTTTGAGGTGCTTCAGTTTATTGACGGTGCCTTCAGTTGGACCGTTGCTCCACGGCAGGGTGAGTCCTGCGGTGACGGCGGCGAAGTCGTGTTCGAGGCCGGTGGCGAAGGAGTGCAGCGCGGGCAGGTCATCAGCGCGAATTTGTGTGATCCATTCCGGGAGCCGGTCACCGCGCAGGTCGCGCATGATGACCGCGAACGCGCCGACATGGCGACGAGCGGCCTCGAGTTCGGGGCAGCTAGCCAAAATCCTTGCCAGATACTGTGTTTCGTCCGTGTGCAGGGTATCGGGGTCACGCATGATCCAGCCGGTCACCGCGCGGATCTTCGGTTTCGGCCGTGGGACTGTCACCGGTCGAGTCGATGTCCGGCTGGCGCGGTAGGGCCGCAGGAACCGGTAGACGTTGTTAGGGCTGCCGCGATAGCCCAGTTCACGCAGTTCGGCGATCAGGGCCGCGATGTTGGTGTATCCGGCGTTCCAGCGGGCGAGCAGGTGCGGCATAAACTCATCGAGCATCCCGATTCTGGATGTCGCGGCGGCGATCACGTCCTCGGGGCATGTGGCAACGAGGTGTCGTCGGGCCGTTTTCCGATCGATGTCGAGTTCTTTGGCGATCGTGCGTAATCCCTTGCCCTGGGCATGTAGCCGATGGACCGCGTCGTAGCGTTCGGCGGTGCGGGCGCGCAGCCGCGCGTACTTGCAGGGATCGATGTCGGGCAGTCGTGTCGCATCCTCGGCGGTCTCGCCGAGGCCGACCACGGCGGCAGGTTGGGCAGTTTCAACGGAATCGACAGTCGCAGCGAAGGATTCGGTGAGGCAGCTGCGGTGTTTGATGACCGTCTTCTCCACCGCCTGGCCCAGGTTGTTCCAGAGGTGCCACCCGTCCGCGCATTGGGTGGCCTGCGGTGCGCCACGGCGCGCGCCCTCGGCATAGGCGCCGGCCCGATCTCGAGTAATCACCTCGATTTCCGGATGCCCTGCCAGCCAGGCGGCCAGCGGGTCGGCCTCGCGGCCGTCGAGGACATCGATCGGTCGGTGGGTAGCCATGTCCAGCAGGATCGTGGCATACCTGCGGCCGCGTTTCACGGCGAAATCGTCGACGCCCAAGACCTTTACGGAACCGACCGGCGGATCCGGCAACCCGCGGACCAGCCGCAACAAGCTGTCCCGGCTGGTCGGGAGTCCCAACCGGCTCGCCAGCCGCGCACCAGCTCGCCCGGCCAGGGCCACTCCGATCGCGGCCAGCATCGAGGTCAACTGGTTCGTCCGCCGTGACCATCTCACCGTGAGTCCATCGACCTGCTCAACGAAAGTCCTTGCCGCACAGTCGATGTTCTGGCAGAAGAACCGTCGCACGACCAGCCGCAAGGTCAGGGCGCGGCCCGCGACGGCGGCATCGGCCAACCGGCGCCGATACCGAGAATGCACACGCGCCGAAACCGTTTCACATCCCGGACAGCGGGCCGTCGAGGCGGCAACGGCCGCCTCCACGACCACGGCATCACCTTCGGAACAGACGTCGCCGATCACCAAATTTCCCAAGTGTGGCAACAACTTTCGAACCAGATCAACGCACGCCCACCACCATCACCCATGCAGAACCAGATCCGACGCCAACACGCCGAACAGTGCAATCACACTGTTTGCGCCAGAACCCGGGTATGGGACCGTGTTATCTGGTCGCGGGCCGTGTGGTGATGGTGACGCATGATCGGGTTGCTGGTCAATCCGGTGTGGCGGATATCCGCCTCAGACGTCGTGTGGCTGTGCGGTCGCCGGCCTCGGCCATCGTGCGGACTTCAGCTATCCGGTCGAGCCGGATCAACTGCGCTATTCGTTCGGAGTGCGCGTAGAAACCGTTGTCGGGATCGCTTTCCATGGCTTCTAGCTCGGCGAGCCCGGCCTCGTGCTCACCGCGGTGGAAGTGCAGTTGCGCCAGCCATAGTCGGGCGCTGGCGAACTCGGGTGCCTCCGCGCGCAGCCGGTCGATGCTGTTGGTTCGGACCAGGTATTCCATGAGTGTTGCGAACGCGCGGTCATCCCCGCCGCGTGCCAGGAGCCGCAGGTCATCGACGCGATCTGCGTCCACCATGATCTCGATCAACCGGATGAAGGCGCAGCGGTCGCCGTCGTGGGCGAGTTCGCGTAACCGTGCCTCATCGGCGGCTGTTTCGAGCCGGTCCATTGCCTGTGCGCAGGCCGAGGTGGCCTCGGGTGTGTCGTGGATGTCGTATCGGTGGGCGGCACCGTAGTACGACCATCCTGCCCATTGATCGGCTGTGTCGATGCTGTAGCGGCGCTGCATCACGGTCTTTCATCCTTCCCCGGTCGGTGCCGCCGCTGTGCCATCACAGTGATCAGCTCGTTCTGGGCGCAGACCGTGTGGTGATGGTGCCCAGCACTGGACAGCTGGGTCAATCCGAGCCAGCTGGTCCGGCTTGTTTGCCGCGGCGGGGCTTCTGCCGTTGCGGGTAGGACTCGCCCTCGACGACGAGTTCGTAGGCCGCGGATTGCAGCCGGTCCATCGGGGATTGGGCCAGTAGCGGGTCGGCCATCATGGTCAGGATCTCGGGGGGTTCGCGGTTGCTGGTGATCACGGTGGAGGCTTTGCGGTGGCGTTCGACGATCAGTTCGTAGAAATCGTTGGTCTCGACCGCTTCGAGCCGGTGCAGGGCCAGGTCATCGATGATGAGCAGGTCGACGCGGTGCAGTTTGCGCATCTCGTCTTCGTAGCTGCCGTCCAACCGTGCACCACGCAACCGTTTGAACAGTTTGTCGGCGCGTTCGGTGTGAACGGTATGGTGGCGGCGGACCGCGATGTGTCCTAATGCGTTGGCCAGGAACGTTTTTCCGACCCCGACCGGGCCCATAATCAATACGTTGTAGGCGTCGGCGAGGAACCGCAGCGAGGTGAGTTCGGCCCAGAGTTCGCGGTCGAAGGTGACCGCGGTCGAATCGTCCCATGCCGCCAGGTGCATCTGCGGGTCCAAGTGGGCGGTTTTGGCGCGGCGTTGCTCGGATTGCCGGTCGCGGCGGGCGACCTCGTCGGCGAACAGCATTTCCAGGAAGTCGTGGTGGGGCAGCCGGTTCGATCGCGCGAGGGCCAGGCGCTCGGGGAGGGTGTCCAGGAGCTGGCCGAGCTTGAGCCTGCGCATCAGCGACTTCAGCTCCGGGGTGACCTCGATCGGTTTGACCGCCGGGGCAGCGGCGGGACGGCGAGTAGTGCTCATGACGGCCTCCTGACAGAGAAATCGGTGGTGGAACGGACGAACCGGGACGGCGCCGGTGGCGACAGCAGCATCAGCTGCTGACCCGTAGCGCCGCGGGCGAGCATGCGGTCGATGACGCCGACGTCGACGACCTCAGCGTCCAGAGCGCGGCGGCAGGCATCATCGACGGCGTCGGCGCCGTGGCGGCGCACCAGCCCGAGCAGCCGGTAGACCTGCCGCATCTTCGTCCAGGGCAACCGATGCTCGAGCACCGCCGCCGCATAGGAACCGACATGAACGCCGTGGTCGAATGCTTTGCGTTGCAACGTATTCAAATCCCGCATCGCATAGGCGGTGAGCTCGCTGGGCAGATCCGCCGGATCGGTCTGCCGGCGCCCGGGCCCAACCTTGGGGTGGACTTTGATCAGCTCACCGCGGAGGTAAAGCTTCACTGTCTGCGAGTCGACGCGGGCAGAAAGCCGCTGCCCGACGAGATCACCGGGAATGCTGTAAAGAGCCTGGGAGATCTGAACATGCCGGTCCGGCGCAACTTTCGGATTCACCCAGGTAGGGACGTCGAATACGGTATCGGGCAACGGTTTGAGCTTCGGCGCCTCGTCGGTGGCGAACACTTCGGCCGGGCGCAGTCGCGTGGTGCCATGTATTCTCATCCCGGCGGTCTCACGGAACCGCCGCTGCGCGCGTTCCCGGCAGTCCTGAAGGTCTCGGATGGGGAAGCGGGGGCCCTCATGAATCACTACATATGCCCACGATGGCCGACCAGCCGCGGTCCGGCCGCTTCAGGTCGGTCAGTAGCCGGGACGCTTCCGGCCGGCGGTCCCATGGAACCGACCGAGACTGTCCGACATCGAAATACGTCTGTGTGATCAGACCTGGTGCGGCGAATTTCTGGGCGTTGCCGAACTGCCAGCCGTAGGAGGTTTCGGGGTTCTGATTGTCCTCGGTAGAGACGCGACCGTAGAACGCGAAGGTCTGGTCTGTGTCGACCGCGACGTCGGCGACATCGATGCCGCCGGCCTCGGCGACTGTCACCAGCATCGGCATCCTGCCGTCGGCCACCGTCGGCGCGCATCGCTACGGAACGAACTGCACCTATACCGTGAGCGTGACGGTCGACGACAACACCGATCGGGTGTACTTCTTCGAGGAGGGCCAGGGCCCCACCGGCTTCGCCGAAGCAATACCCTCGGGTGGCGAGGCCAGGGTGTCCTGGACGCCGTCACGGCCGGGCATCACCTACATCTATGCCGTACAGCCTGACGCATGGCCCGAAACCCGGCAGGTGGTCGACGTCGGTACCGGTATCGACACCGGTTCCGCTTGTATCGCGATCTGAACCGCTCGCCGCTGCGCCGCTCGGTCGACGATCGGGCGGCAGGGCGGTTGACCGGCAAGGACCGCAGCGGGCTCGACGATCAGGTGGAGCAGTCGCGATCGTCTGGACGTTGTTTCGGCAGTATCTGCAGGTTCTCGTAGTCGATGGGGATGTAGTCGATGGTGTCGTCGAGCGGTTCCGGGCGCTGCTCCCAGCGCGTGATCTCGGCGTCCCAGTCGTCATACGGGGGGTCCTCGGGGCCGATGACGATCGAGCCGTCGACGATATCGCCGTCGAGTTCTTGCCCGAAATAGCGCAGCAGGATGCGCCCGTCGTCGAGGCGCTGGGCCAACGGGTGTTCTCCATTCATGCCGTGATCCCCAATTCTCGCTCCAGGGCCTGATAAAAGGCAGTCAGATGACGACCCGCCGCGACCGAGCCGTAGAACTCCGGCTGCGCGGTGCTGTTGACGCCGTCGGGTTGATCTTGCAGGGTTCTGTTGCGCCAGGCGATACCTTCGGCGAACAGCTCCCGCTTCCCGGCCTCGCCGGACTGGGCGAAATACTCGGCGCTGTTCGGGCTTGTGGCTTGGATGTGGCGGAGCACCTTGGTATGAAGCTGAGAAAACACGATTTGCTTACTCGGCCTGCCGAGAGCGTCGTCGAACGCGTGCCCGAATTCGTGCGGCGCGGTAGCTTTTCTGGAGTGCTGGGTGTGTCCGACGAGCAGTGCCCGAAAACTGTCGCTGTACAGGCCGCCGACGTCGTCCCAGGTCGTACCATCAGGCCATCCCCCGGGTTGCTGGTCCCGGCGTCTCGTTGCCGCCCAGGCCGTATGGCCGAGGTCGTGCACCCGGCTGTCGCCGAGCCAGATCCCCCCATCGGGATATGCCTTCATATGATCCGCGACAATGCGATGGTACTGGTCGGGTAACGATGCCAGCGAACGAGCGTACTCGCGAGCCCGGACCGAGCCGTCCGTATGATACCGATCCTCATATATCCTCCTCAGGTATTCCTCGGCCGAACCCCCTGTTCGATTCAGCGCGGCGCTGGCAGCGTCGGTACGATCGAATCCGTCTTTGCCGAATTGACCACTGCTGTGGATATCGGCCTCGCACTTTTTGTCGACGTCCTCGGTGATACCGTGAACAAACTTATCTCTGTAGACGCGGTTCGCGATGTGATCGGACGCGTCTTTCAGCGTGCCGACCAGTCCTTCGGTGACCTGCGAGGTGGCCCTGAGAATCCCGTTGCTCAACTCGACCTCGCTACCCCGGCCTGCCGGACCACGGGCGCCCGCAGGTGTGTCCCGGCCCGGATCGGCCGTTCCCGATCCTGAGCCCGGATCTGGCCGGCCATGGACCCAGGATTCGATAATGCCTCATGCGGGGGAATTCCTGTAGCGAATGAAGGCGGTAGTCGGTCCGGGACCCTCCGGCCCTCGCATGCGGCGGTAACGCGCCGGACCGGGCTGCGGCGGTAGGCCCGGGCTGCCGTATTCGGCGCGGAAGCCGGACGCGGGACGGGCACCCGGTGATCGCCGCGCGGCGGGCGGCTCGTAGGTCAGCCGATGCCGAAGACGATGACTCCGGTCACCCGATTGCCCGTACGCGCGAGACGCGGCACAACGGCTGTGGTCGCGCGCGGGCCGGAAAGAGCGGCAAACGGACCGTAGCCGCGGCTCGGTTCGGTCTGGCCAGGCTGCTGCCTATGTAGGTCCCGGTCTCTGTCCGCAAGAGTTGGCTTACATCGGGCGGTCGTCGTCTCGGGCGAGTGTGGTGGTCGCGGCAACCGGCCGGGTGGTGTGTTCGATGGGCTTCGGTTCCTCGAGCGTGGCGCCTGGGACGCCGAGTTCGGCCATCCTGCGGGCGCTGGGCAGCACGCTGCGGCTGTAAGAGCCGATTGTCTTGTCGTAGTACTCGACGGCGCCGCTGATGCGTTTTCCCAGCGTCTCGAAGTGGTCGGCCAATAGTTGTGAGGCGTTTGTGTAGTTCGCGGCCATGTTCCATGACCTGCTGGGTGTTCTTGGCGATTTCTTCCTGGCTCCAGATGAGAGCAACGGTGCGAAGGAGAGTGAGCAGGTTGGTTGGGGTGGCGAGCAGTACGTTGTTGCGGGAGGCGAACTCCCACAGGCTGGGGTCCTGGTCTTCGGCTGCATACAGGAACGCTTCGGTGGGCAGGAACATCACCACGAACTCCGGTGTGCACGGTAGCGCTGCCCAGTATTGCTTGGCGGCCAGTTGCTCGACGTGGCGGCGCACATGGCCAGCGTGTGCAGCCCAGCCGCTGTTTGCGTTCGGTCTCGTCGCGGGCGTCCTGGGCTTCGAGAAACGCCGAAAACGGAGCTTTGGCATCGACCACGATCGTTTTCGCCACCGACTTTGACCAGCATGTCCGGCCGCAACTTGCCTTCGGCGGTCTCGAGGTGTTGTTGTTCGAGAAAATCGACCTGGTCAAGCATGCCTGCGGCCTCTACGACGTTGCGCAGCTGACGTTCGCCCTATTGGCCGCGTGTGTTCGGCCGGCGTAGCGCAGTCACCAACAGCCGTGTCTCGTCCCGCAACTCTTTGTTGGCGTGGGACATAGCCTCGACTTGTCGAGTCAGCACTTCGTAGGCGCCGATCCTGTCCTTCTCGATCGCCTGTGAGTGGTCGGTGATCTTTTCCAGCTGCTGAATCAGGGGCGCGATCATGCCTTCTATCGCCGTTTTGCGCTGGTCGAGATCACGGGCAGCGGCCTTGTCGCGTTGATCGACTACCTCGGTGACACGCTGCACCAGCTGCGGCCCGGATTCTCGCCGCACTGCCGCGGTGACCTGCTGCTGCTCATCGCGAACCAACGCCAATTGCTCATCGGATCGCTGCCTTTCCGCGGCGAGTTCGGCCTCCAGCCCTGCACGGGCGGCCGTGACAACCTGCAGCTGCTGTTGCAGCACACCGACCTGTTGCACAGCAGCATCACGCTCATCTTGCACTCGATCGACAGTTTGCTGCCCTTGCCGTGCCTGTTCCTCGGCAACAGCGAAGCGCCCGCGACCGACGACAAGACCTGCAACGGCCCACACCACACCGAACACTAGGAACCTGAGGAACACACCGATACCGACCAAGCCGAACGCCTCCTGCATAGCTACCGCGACCCAGCCCCCCTGCGAGTTGGAGGAAGGATCCAGACCCTGCCACCCCGCCTGCGGGACCAGCGCCGATCATCACACGTCACCCCGGCACTAGTCAGCCGATCGAGCAGTCGATCTTATTCGAAAGCGTTTGGCGCTCAGCACATTTGCTGCCGGTGAGGCCCTTCGGAGAGCGGGGGCCGGCCGTTGGTGGGCATGCCGAAGATCCACCGGGGAGTCGTTCACCGATAGATCCGACGACCCCGGCAGCAAAGTGAAGTAGAGAACGGCAGAATCGGGCAGCGCTGCCTCAGAATCTGTGACGTGCGGCCCGAGTTCTTGCTGGTCGACGAACCCGAGCAAGCGAAATGGCTCACCCCGGCGCAGAAGGCCGCCGTCCGCGCGGACCTCGAAGCCGACCGGCTCGGTGTTGGTCGGAGTGAAGCCCGGCGACCTGAAGGAGAAGCACCGCTGAGCCCGGCGCTCTTCACCATGAGGGCTTCAGGAAGCCGTCGCCCGCCCCCGATGACGTCATCGGGGGCGGTGGCGGTTCAGTGGGGTCGAACGCGGCTATCGCCTCCATCCAGGCGCCGACTCGGCGCCGGCGGCTTCTATTCGGCCGCGGGCGGCGCGTGCCACTCGTCGATGTCCGCGCGGACCCGGTCGAGGGTCTCGTCGCAGAGGTATGAGAAGTACAGCAGGTTGTGCGGCGGGCCAGGATGCCTCGGACGAAAGCGGATCATCTCGCACGCCGTCGTCATCACACACCGCGTGACAAGCAGACGCTGCACCTTGTCCGATGTCCCGGCACCGGCAACCTCCGACAGGGGTCGGGGTGGATGTGGTGTTGTGTTATTCCCCGGATCGTTTGGCCCGCAAATGGACAGCTACGTGGCGAGATCGTAACAGTCGCTCCCCCCTTCCCAAGTGGCCGATCGACGGCTTACACTGTCTAGCGGTTCGTTATATATGGTGCCGTTATCTAATGGTCACTTAAAGATGATGGTGGCCCTCGCGGATCACCCTCCCTCGTGATGTGCAGGTGAGCTATGCGTGTCGACTTGAGAGCCACATCGATCCGGCCTCCCGAATGGGACGACCTAGCGGCGGAGGTCTCCGAGTACACCGTGTCGATCCGCTGGCTCGAGACCATGGGGCCGCTGTTGCCGGGTGAGGCCCGATGGTTGGTCGTCTCGGTGGACGGACAGGCCCGGGTTGGGTTGCATGCCCGCTGGCTGCAGTCTCCACCTCTGGATGCCCGGTTCGACATTGCGGCCGTGCTGCGTGGCGACCTCCCGTCGCCGGAGCCACGAACAGCTCCGGCCGCGGTGCCGGATATCGCAGCGCTGTATCCGTCCGTGCTGGTGACCCTGCCCGGATATTCCTGCGCGGCAGCGGGTTCCGGCGGCACCGAACCGGCGCTACTGCGGGAGACTCTGACCGCTGTGGACGCCTGGGCCGCAGCGCAGGGGGCGCGATCGGTGTCGTTCCTGTACATCCCCGAGCGGGAGGAACCACTGCGCCGGGCCCTGACCGAGTTCGGTGCCACGCAGGTGCAGCTGTACCCGACCTGCGTACTGCCGATGACTTTCGGCAGCATGGACGAATACCTGCAGCAACTGCCGCGCCCGCGCCGCAAGGGCATCGGGCGGCTGCTGCGCCGCCTCGCCGAGAAGGATATGACGGTCGGTGAGGTCGATCTGGCCGAGGTTCGCGACGACGTGCTGGAATTGCGTCTCGAGCTGCTGCGGAAGTACAACTCCGCCGCCGATCGCGATACGCAGTCCGCGGCGATGGATCGGATGCTCACGCACTATCGTCCCGAGGACATCGTGGTGACGGCGGTCCAGCGCGCTGGCCGGGTCGTCGGCTTCACCCACGGTCTGCGGAACGGAAACACGTTGCGGCAGTTGTGGTGCGGACACCTGCCCGAGGCGTACGGCGCCTATTTCGTGACGTGTTTCTACGCGCAGGTTCGTGCCGCGTTGGAGCGCGGCATCGAGCGCATCGACTATGGCACCCTCGAGTGGGGTTTGAAGACCGATCACGGCTCCCGGCTGGAGCGATTGGCCGGCTACACGTGGACGGTGACAGGCGATGGACGGTAGCCGACTATTCCTGTTCGGCCAATCCATCTCGCTGCTGGGCGACGGTCTGGCCGTGCTCGCCATTCCGCTACTGGTGTTGCAGCTGACCGGCAGCCCGGTGCTGTCGGCGCTGGCTGCCGCTCCGCGCGTGATCGGCTACCTGATCGCTGGGCTGCCCGCGGGCCCGCTGGTGGATCGCGCTGATCCGTGGCGGGTACTCATCGCCGCCGATGCGGTGCGGATGGCGGTGTTCCTGCTGCTGGCTGCCGCGGTGGCGGTGAGCGGATGCCCCGTCACGGTAATCCTCGGCCTTGCCTGCGTCGCCGGAGCAGCCGGGGTGTTCTTCGAGACCGCGCTGACCGTCGCGGTGCGGGACCTCTACACCGGACCTCGGTTGATGCGCGCCAACGGATTTCTGGAAACTTCCGGACAGCTCTCGCTCGTGCTCGGCCCGGCAACGGTGGGTGTGCTGATGGCAGCGGCAGGCCAGGAGGCGGCGTTGCTGGCGAATGCGGGAACCTTCGCGGTATCGCTGGTTACCGTATGGCGCACATATAGGCGGCTGCCGGTCGCCGAATTCGCCGGCACCACCACAACTGTGGGTGCGAAGCGTCCGGTGGTCCTCGGCGCGGGAGTTCTCGGGTCCGTCGGCGCCGAGTTCTGGAGCGGACTGCGGTATCTGGTGACCTCGCCAAGTGTCGCGAGCATCACGCTGCTGCAGGCGGTGACCTCCCTCGGTCTGGGGGCCGAAACGTTGATTCCGTTCTTCGCCCGCGAACGCCTCGACGCGTCCGCCGTCCTGGTGGGCCTCGCGGTGGCCGGAGGCGGCATCGGCGGGGCGCTCGGTGCGCTCATCGCGGCCGCCGCCGGGCCGCGCTGGTCGCCGGTTCCGATGTGCCTGACGGGGGTGCTGCTCATGGCCGTCGGGTTGGCGCTGGTGGGCCTCGCGCCGGGCGTGCTGTGCCTGGCGCTCGCCAACGCGCTGCTGGCGGGGGCGTCCATGGTGGTGGTCGTCGTGGTCCGCACGCTGCGCCAGCAGGTGGTGCCGCGGCCGCTGCTCGGTCGGGTTACCAGTGCGGCCCGATCGTTCGTGCTCGCGGCCTCGGCGGTGGGCACGATGCTCACCGGACTGCTCACCCGACTTTGCGGCGACAACCCCCGGCCGGTGTTCCTCGGCGCCGCAGTGTTCGTTGCGGTGTCCACCGCGCTTGTGTGGGCGGGTGTGCTCGGCCGTACCGCTCGCCGACTTGACGTGTTCGACAGGAGTAACCAATGCGCCCCCATATCCTCGTGATTCACCGCTCACGCGGTCCCATCGCCCCGTATCTCGAACGCATCGATCACACCACCCATAACGTGACCTACGTGTGCGCCACGCAGGTTCTGCACCGCATCCCGCAGCATGCGGCGGCCGAGGTCGTGGTCTTCGACGGCACCGAACCGGTAGCCGACGCGGTCCGCGGGCTCGCCGGCCGTCACGGTGTGCCCGAACGCATTGTGGCGATCAGTGAGACGGACCTGCTGACGGCCGCCCACCTGCGGTCGGAGTTCGGCATCGCCGGCGACCCGCCCACGCACGCACTACCGTTCCGGGACAAGCTGGTCATGTACGAGCGAGCCGCGGCGGCCGGGGTTGCAGTACCGGCATTCGCCGACGCACCGAACACCGCGGCCATATCGGTATTCGCTCGGCGAGATGGGTTTCCTGTGCTCGTCAAACCCAGGTTGGGCCTTGCCAGCCGCGACATCGTCACCCTGTCGTCCGCGGCCGATCTGGCCGATCTGCCCGATCTGCACGACGAACCCTTTCTCGTCCAACGCTTCTGCCCCGACGAGACCGGCTCGGTCGATGGAGTCTGGACCGGTACCGAACTCGGGCCCTGGCGCGGCTCGCGGTACTTCCACAACTGCCTGGACTTCGCCACCGGCGAGAACAGCTGGGGAACAGTCGAGATCGATGATCCGGCACTCAACGAGCAACTGGCGCCGTTCGCGAACGCGGTGCTCACGGCACTGAGCGCAGGTGTGCCGACGGTATTCCACCTCGAGCTCTTCCTGGGGCCAGTCGGCGCGCCGCGTCTGCAATTGCTGGAGATCGCCGGCCGGATGCCCGGTGCCGAGGCCACCCACCTCTGGCGGGAAGTGCACGGCTACGACCTGGTCGGCGCGGCGCTGGACATCCAGATGGGCCGTGCCCCGGACAACCGGCCGCTGCGGGCGGGGCAGGTCGCCGGACAGCTGCTGGTACGCCCTCCTATGCCGCCACCGTGTGTGGTGACCGCCACACGCCTCGAGGTCGCGCCCGGCCACGCGCCCTACCACCAGGCGATCCCGGCCGTCGGACAGGCCATCACCGAAACGGTCGGATATGTCGGCATCGGCGCAAGCTTCCGGTTCCGCGCAGACACCTCGCAGGCCGTCGCCGAGTCCATCCGACACACCCTGTCCGGGTTCCGAATGGACTGTGCCACCGATGAATCCGCCACGACAGCGGCACAACCGCAACGATCGTGACATCGATCCGAGAGAAGATGACCATGAAACTCTTCACGGGCGACCGGCTGGCGGGATTGGCCCGACGCCACGGGCTGCCCGACGATTACCTGCGGGACCTATGAGTCGTGTTGACTGTGGTGCCCTTCCGGGTCAACGATTATGTCGCCGACGAGCTCATCGACTGGTCCGCCGTACCCGACGATCCGATTTTCCGACTGACCTTCCCACATCGGGACATCTTGCCGCCCACTATATTCGCCGCCGTGGCGGAACTGCTGGACGCGGGGCGCCTCGCGCGATGTGCTCACCAAAGCGGCAGGAACGGCGCGGCACGCACTGAATCCGCGAGCTGCGGGAGCAGAACGCCCGTTTGAAGCGGCTTTTAGCCGATGCGGAGCTGGAGAAGGACGCCTTGGGGGAGATCGCCAAGGACGCTCCTATAGATGTCAAGCCGCCTGTGCTTGGCTTCGGAAGTCGGCGCGCAGGGCTCGGAACACTTCACGTGCGAGATATCGCTTGAGGCAGCGGATGATCTCGGGTTTGGTCTTGCCTTCGGCGGTGCGGCGGGCGACGTAGTCTCTGGTTCGCTGGTCGTAGCGCAGGCGCACGATCACCGCGGTGTGCAGCGCTTGGTTGGCTTGGCGGTCACCGCCGCGATGCAGCCCGGTGGCGGGTGGTCTTGCCGGACGAAGCGGGAATGGGTGCGACGCCGCAGAGGCGGGCGAAGGCGGCTTCACCGGTCAGGCGATCCGGGTTGTCGCCGATCGAAATCGCCAGTGCCGCAGCAGTATCCGGCCCGAGCGCGAACACGTGGAGAGTGTTCGGGGCGACCTGTTCGACCAACTGGTGCAGGTGTCGTTCGAGTTGGTCGGCTTGGTCTCGGGCCTCCCGGATCCGAGCGGCCAGTGAGCGCAGCGCCAGCTTGGTCGCCTGGACCGGGTCTGCGAGGTGGGTGGGGTCGGGCCGAAACGCGGCGCAGGTGGCTACCGGCTTGGCGCGGGACAGTCCGCGCAGCTGGCTGCGCAATATTTCCGGGCTGGTGGTGATCAGCCCGCGCAGCGCGTTCATCGCGGCGGTGGTGGCCTCACCCGCAGCGCGCGGACTGACTCGATCGCGCCGTTGCGCAGTTTCGGTGAGGTGACGCCGGATTCGTCGAGTAGCCGGCGGGCCGCGGCGTAGGCGTCGATGGTGTCGGTCTTGCCCTGCGCAGTCGCCGGTTCGGGCGCGGCACCTCAGCGACATTGTGACCGCGCTCGTGCAGGTAACGAGCCAACTCGACTCCATACGACCCGGTGCCCTACGACCTTGTCGCCGACGGCGCATAGCTCGTTCCCCGGCGCACATCTCACCGCGCCCGGATGGAAGTGCAGCCGAGCATGAAAATCCCTGCAGGCAACCTCAAACCGACAGACCGGACTACGCCCTCTTCTGTGATGAGCCCGCACTCCGTACCAGTTCCTGCCCGAAAACCATGCATGCCACCGCGATTCGCGTTCCGTTGCAGAGGACCGAACCTTTATCGTCACCACCATTCGGCCTATACACCGTCGACGTGCGCACCGACCCGGCGCTCACTCGCCGCCCCACCGATGCGGTCGGCACTTACATGCAGCTCGACGCCGCAAACGGTGTCCCAGCCGATTACCGTCCCACCCGCAGCCGGCCTTCTGGTTCCTGGTCGATCCATCAGTCAGCTACCTGACCTCGGTCGCGGTCCCGTAGCCGTGTTCCAATGCTCGTGGCGACCAGAGTCACACTGGTCTCATCGATCTCGGCGCGTGATAGCTCGGGTCAGCGCATAAAGTTCCGGGGTCGCGAGTGCGGTGGGCAGAGCGTCGATCGCCGCTTGCATTCTCGCGTCGGCATGTTTCTGGGTCTGGTGCACACCACCGGTGGTTGTGACGAGTTCGGTGGCGTATGTGATGTCCTCGGCGCCAAGGGGTTTACCGGACGCGTAGAGGTCTGCCAGTTCGGCTGCGGCGCGATGACCGGTCTGCAGGGCCGCGATTACGGGCAGCGTTCGCTTGCGTCGTGCCAGGTCGCTGCCGACTGGTTTGCCGATTACCGCGGCGTCTCCGGTGATTCCGATGATGTCGTCGGTGAACTGGAATGCCATGCCCAGTTCGCGGCCGAAGGTGTCGTACGCGGAGACGAGGCCGGCGCCGGCGCCGGCACAGAGTGCGCCGAGCGCGCAGGCGGCCCCCATCAGCGATCCGGTCTTGCCCATCGCCATGTGTAGGTACTCGTCAATATCAACATGTTTGCGAGACTCGAAAGCGTAATCCTCGAATTGTCCCCGGCACAGCTCGATAGCGGCGTCCTCGAGCCGGGCCACCGCCTGGCCCACCGCGAGCGCAGGGACATCCAATACCATGCGAATCGCCGACGCGTGCAATGCATCGCCGAGCAGTAGAGCTGCGTCGCGGCCCCAGACCTTCCACACGGTGGCGCGTCCGTGGCGGAGTTCGTCGGCGTCCATGACATCGTCGTGGACGAGGGTGAAGTTGTGCATCAGCTCGACTGCCGCTGCCGCGGGCGCTGCTGCGGCTCGGTCGCCTCGGCAGGCAGCGGTCACAGCGAACACCAGCGCGGCCCGCAGTCCTTTACCCGATCGTTCGTCGATCGGTCGTCCCTGCGGGTCCCGCCAGCCGAAGTGGTATCCGGCCATGAGTTGCATCGGTTGCGGCAGTTCGGATATCACCCGCCGCAGCAGCGGGTCACACGCCGCGCGGGCGGCGGCCAGGATGCTGGTGGTGTTGGGGTCCGGAACTGTGGTCTGGGGCACCGTCGTCATCGGTCCGGTCTCGATTCTCGCTTGGTAATCGGGACGCTGCGACTGATGATCCGGCTACGGGCCGGGGGACAGCCGGCGACCCGTTGTCTCGATCGCGGTGAGTGTACTGCGGGCCGAAGGTTTCTGCCGGTTTGCGGGTTGGCGACGGCGATGAGCTGGACCCGTCATCGGTTGGACCGGCGGGCCACAGCACCGGCTGCCGGGCTTCTCGGCGACGACCTCGGCCGGGCCGGACTCGCGCCTCCATGACGATTCGCACAGGTGAGCCCCAACAGAGTTGGGTCTGGCGGACATTCAGCTTTCGGTCATCGAGCGCGCTACCGTCGAGCGCCCTACTATGTGAAACCACCGACCGGGGGAGTACCCCGGCGTTCTTGCATCTTGGAGGAGGGCGCAATGCGCTCACCACGCACTGTGGCCAGTCACGTCGACAATGTCGTGATCATCGGCGCCGGCCTCGCCGGTCTGTCCGCCGCAGTCCACCTCGCCGGCGCGGGTCGCTCGGTCACCGTCCTCGAGCAGGGTGCGCAACCGGGTGGCAAAGCGGGCGTGTTCACCGCCGGCGGGTACTCGTTCGACAACGGGCCGACCGTGCTCACCATGCCGGACCTCATAGCCGATACCTTCGCGGCTATCGGCGAGAATCTCGGTGACCGGCTCGAATTGCTGCCGGTTCACCCGGCCTACCGGGCCCACTATAGCGACGGGTCGACGCTGGACGTACTCGCCGACCTCGATGCCATGACCGAGGAGATCACCCGCGTCTGTGGCTCCCGTGAGGCGGACGGCTATCGGCAATTCGTCTCGTTCCTGCAACGGCTGTATGACTGTGAATTCAGCGATTTCATCGATCGCAATATCGACGGGCCGTTCGATCTGCCGTTGCCAGCACTCGCTCGGCTCGCGGCGATGGGCGCGTTCCGGAACATGGACGCCAAAGTCCGCAGTTATCTTCGTGATCCGCGCACCACTCGCCTGTTCTCGTTCCAGGCGCTCTATGCCGGCGTCGCACCGCATCAGGCGCGCGCACTGTACTCGATCATTTCCTACCTTGACACCCAAGCCGGGGTATTCCTGCCCAAAGGTGGAATGCATGCTCTGCCCGTCGCACTCGCGGACGCGGCGTCCGACCACGGCGTGAGCTTCCGGTACGACACCGTCGTGGAGCGGATCGAGGTGTCGCTGCACGGACGGGCGCGCGCGGTGATCACCCAAGGAGGAGAACGTATTCCGGCCGATGCCGTCATCGTGACCGCCGACCCGGCGCTGGCGTTTCCCCGGCTCCTCGGCCGCGAGCCCCGCCGTCTGCGACGAATCAAATACTCGCCCTCGTGTTTCCTGCTTCTCGCGGGAGCCGCCGGGGGCGGCACCGGCAACCAGGCACCCGCCCACCACAACCTCCATTTCGGTGACTCGTGGCGGCAATGCTTCGACGAGATCATCCGGGACGGGGAGCTGATGAGCGATCCCTCCTTCCTGGTCAGTGTGCCCTCGGTCACCGACCCCGGGCTGGCCCCGGACGGATACGAAAGCTATTACGTGCTGTTCCCCACTCCCAATACTGCGACCGGGCACCAGGATTGGACCCGAGACGGGCCCCGCTATCGCGACCAGGTCATGAAAACACTGAACGAACACGGCTATACCGAGCTCGCGCAGCGTCCCCAATTCGAACACGTGCTCACACCGCACGATTGGCAGCAACGTGACTGCCCGGCCGGTACCCCATTCAGCGCCGCCCACACCATGCGCCAGACCGGCCCCTTCCGCACCCCGAACCTGGTCGGTGAGAACATTGTATTCGCTGGGGCGGGAACACATCCCGGCGTCGGCGTGCCCATGGCCCTGATCAGTGGTCGGCTCGCCGCCCAGCGGATCACCGGACGGTCGGCGGCGCGGACCGGTTCGGGCGTTCCTCGATGAACGCCACCGACCGCCGCCTTCTCGACGCTGCCGGAATCACCGAGCCCGCGCTCCGCGGCGCGTATGCCCGCTGCCGCCGCCTGCACGTCCGGTACGGGCGCACGTATTATCTGGCGACTCTGCTTTTGCCGCCATGGAAGCGGCCGTACGTGCACGCGCTGTATGGATTCGCCCGGTACGCAGACGAAATCGTCGACAGCGGGCCGCCCGACGCGCGCGCGGCCGAATTCGACGTCTGGTCGAAGCAGGTGCTCACACTGCTCGCCGACGGCACCGAAACCGACGCGGCTACCCCGGGTGATGAGGTCACCGCGGCGCTGCGGCATACCATGCGCCGCTGGGACATTCCGCTCGACCACATCCGTGCCTTCCTCGATTCGATGGCCGCAGATCTCACCGTGACCGACTATCCGACCTTCGAGGATCTCGCCGGGTACATGTATGGCTCGGCCGCGGTCATCGGCCTGCAGATGGTGCCCATCCTCGGACCGCTGTGCGATGAGGCCTATCCTCGCGCGATAGCCCTGGGCGAGGCCTTTCAACTCACCAACTTCATCCGCGATGTCGCCGAAGACCTCGCCCGCGGCCGGGTCTATTTGCCGGGCGCGGATCTCGAGCAGTTCGGCGTCACCCGTCATGATCTCGCCCAGTCACGGGTCAACTCGGCAGTGCGCGAACTCCTGCGGTTCGAAATCGACCGCACCCGAGGGATTTACGCATACGCCGTCGGCGGCATTCGAATGCTCGACCCCGCCAGTCGTCCTTGTATAGAGGTCGCGTATCGACTCTACGGCGGGATCCTCGAAGCGGTCGAGGACGCCGGGTACGAGGTACTCGACCGTCGCGTATCGGTGAGTCTTCCCACCCGGGTGCGGATCGCCGCGCCGGCTTATGCCCAGGCACGCAGGGCTTGGACGAGCAGCTCATGACCCGGACGGGGATCGGGGAAGAGGTATGACGTATCTGCAATTCTTGGCGATCTTCGTGCTGCCTCCCCTGATCGCCGTCGTCGCGGTCACGAGATACACACTGCGGCAACCCGATCGTCTCCGCCGCCCGTACCATGTCGGGCTACCGGTTCTCGCCCTGCTGGTGCTGGTGGCCTGGGTGTGGACGGCGCCGTGGGACAGCTGGATCATCCGAACCGGAGTCTGGACGTATCCGGAGGGCCGGGTCGTCGCCACCCTCGCCCGGGTCCCCTTCGAGGAGTACTTGTTCATGGCGGGGCAGACGTGCCTTGTCGGGTTGTGGACGCTGTGGCAATCCAGCCGCGTCGACGGACCCGTACCGGCCGTGGACTACGGCGCCCGCCATCGTGTCGCGTGGGCCATCGCATGGAGTGCGGTCGCCGGCGCCGGAGCCCTTGTCACTGTGACGAATTCACGCGGCCTCTACCTCGGTTCGATGCTGGTGTGGTTCGGTCCACTGTTGGCCGTCCAATGCGCGGTGGGAGCGGATCTGCTGCGAACACGGCGGGCCATTCGGTTGGGCACCCTGCTGCCGGTCGTCGGCTACCTGTGGGTCGCCGATCGGATCGCCATCGCCGCCGGAATCTGGCATATCTCGCCCGAATACACAGTCGGAATCACCATTCTGGGGCTTCCGGTCGAGGAGGCGGTGTTCTTCGCCGTCACGAGTCTGCTCGTCGTCAACGGTCTCGTGCTCGCCACCCATCCGGCGACGCCTGCGCGGCTGCGCGCAATTGCGCCGAAAAAGATTGTCCGTCAATAGATATCGAAGCGAGAACAGCACATGACACAGACGAGCCCGTACTACCGGGGAGCTTGGGAGCCGGTGGACAAGGAGATGACCGCGTACGACCTGCCGGTGCGCGGCACGATTCCACCACAACTCGACGGGCTGTTCGTGCGGATCGGGCCCAATCGGTTACCCGATGCCGGCCCGTCTCGCCAGATACTCGGATTCCTCGACGACGGAATGTTGCACGGAGTGCGTTTGGCCGACGGCCGCGCCGAGTGGTATCGCAGCCGGTGGGTCCGGTCCAAGGCCGTGACGAAGTCCCTCGGCGGGTCTCGCCCGCCCGGGCCGCCGCGTCGCGTGTGGAACGATGCGGTGAATACCCATGTGATCGCCCATGGCGGCAGCCTGCTGGCCCTGGTCGAAGGCGGATGTGTCCCCGCGCGGCTGTCGACCACACTGGACACCGTCGAGTACACGAACTTCGGCGGGACGCTGCCGCACGGATTCACCGCGCATCCCAAGCGCGATCCGGTCACCGGGGAGCTGTTCGCGATCGCGTACAACCCGATTCGGCCCTACGCCGAATATCTGATCGTCGACACGAACTGCCGGGTTCGCAAGGTGGAGCGCATCGACGTGCCGAAACGGCCGATGATGCACGATTTCGCGCTCACCGAGAACCATATCGTGGTACTAGACCTTCCGGTGGTATTCAAGCCGACGCGGATAGTTCTGGGGCGGGTGCCCTATTGCTGGGAGCCCAAGCACACCAGCCGTTTCGGTGTATTGCCGCGCGAGGGACGGGGGCAGGACATCCGGTGGTTCGAGGTGGCAGCGGGTTTCGTCTTCCACATTGTCAACGCCTACGAGGTCGGCCCGAAGGTGACTGTCGAAGCCATGCGGTACGACCGCATGTTCGACGACGCCCCGCCCAATCCGATCGCCCGAGGAGCCGTGTATTGGCGCTGGGTGCTCGACCTGGATACCGGCACGGTAACCGAATCCCAGATCGACGACCGCTACGAGGAGCTGCCGTCCCTGGACGACAGGCGAGTGGGCAAGCAGCATCGGTACGTGTACTCCGCCCAGTTCCGCCCCCGGGACCGGTACGACGCGGACGGATTCAGCGTCCCGGTCATGCTCGTGCAGCGCGACCTGGACACCGACGTCGTGCTCACCCACGATTTCGGCGCGGGAATGGTGCCCAGCCAGCCGGTATTCGTGCCCGACGGGCCGCAGGAAGGGCAGGGCTGGGTCATGAGCTACGTCTACGACACAGCGCGTGATGCCAGCGATCTGGTCATCCTCGATGCCCGCGACTTCGCCGGCCCACCGGTCGCGGTCGTGTCCCTGCCCCATCGGGTGCCCTCGGGTTTCCACGGCAGCTGGGTGGCCGCCGCGGACCTCGCCGCCATCGACGATCTCACCGGCGCGGGGCGCGATACCTGATTCGACCCGTCACCGCCGGCCGAACCGGGGTGTCCGACCACGCCGTAGGTCGCGCAGAACCAGGTTGGCTGCGCTGCGCCCGCTCGCCCCGGACACTCCGCCACCGGGATGGGTGGAGGCGCCGGTGAGGTAAAGTCCGGGCGCGCCGGGAACCCGTTGCCCCGACATCTCCGGCAATGGGCGCCAGAAGAACATCTGGTCCAGCGACATCTCCACGTGCATCACGTTGCCGCCGCGCAACCCCATCTCCCGCTCGAGGTCGACGGGTGTCTGCACGAACCGCTCCCGCACGGACGCGGCGAAACCCGGTGCGAGCGCGTCGACTTCGCCGATGATGCGATCACCTTCGCGGTCGGCGTGCGCGGACCAGTCGCTGCCGTCGGCGAGCCGGTACGGATGCCACTGCGCCCACAGCGACAGCTGATGCTGCCCGGCCGGCGCTATCGACGGGTCGAGCGCGCTGAAGCTCATCGCCAGCACCACCGGCCGCGGCGGCAGGTCGCCGGCCAGCGCGGCGCCGTGCGCCTGCCGCAGTTGCCGCCGGTCGGTCACCAGCAGCTGCAGTCCATGCGCCGACTCTGCGGCCGAGGCGCCGGGATAGGCGGGCAGGGCGTCGGTGGCCGCCCGGACCACCATGCCGATGCCCGGCCCGACCCGGATACGGCGGCGCCAGCCGTCCAGCGTGCCGGCATCGAATCCGCCGTTTTCCAGCAGGTCCAGCGTGGTGAGGATGTGCGCACCCGCGATCACCGTGCGGGCGTGCAGGTTTCGGCCGGACGCCGTGCGCACCTGCCAGCCGTCGCCGTCACGCCGTAGCTCGGTGACCGCGTCGCCGGCCGAGACCGTCCCGCCGTCGGACTTCAGGCGGGCGACCAGCGCCGCGCTCAGCGCGCCGCTGCCGCCCACCGCGCGCCCCGGCGGCAGGGTGTGCATGAGCGCCGCGAACCCGACCATCGGCGCGGTGCCCGGTTCCGACATCGGCGGTCCCGACTGCGCCCCGAACCAAGCCAGGGCCGCCTTCAGCCGCTCGTTGTCGAACATGCTGTCCAGCAACGCATCCCCGGCCTGCAGGAAATCCCGCGACATGGCGGCGCCACCGCGAACCGCGTCGTCGGCGCCGCGGATGTCCAGTCGCCAGAACGCGCGCATGAGCCCGCCGGGTCCCGGCCGGCTCGAGAACGACCGCATCAGCTGCCGGCTGCGTGGGCCCCATATCCGCACGAATCGCCGATACGCGTCGGCGTCCCGCGCACCGCAGGCGGCTTCGATCGACGCGCAGGTGCGATCCAGATCACGATAAAATACGATCGGCGGCTGTTCGCTCCCGGCCGGTGCTGGTGCGAAAGCCCAAGGGTCACAGTCGATATAACGCAAGCCGTAGCGATGCAGCTCCAGGTCTTCGATGATCCCTGTGTGCCGGATCATCAGGTGCGCCGACGAGCCCCGATCGACCAGATGCCCCGGGAACCGCTCGACGGTCGACACCGCGCCGCCCAGCACCTCGTCCCGCTCGAGCACCTCCACCCGCTGCCCCGCCCGAGCGAGATAGCACGCTGCTACCAGTGCGTTGTGGCCGGAGCCGACGATCAGGACGCTCATCGGACCGGCACCTCCTGCGGTAGCGGCCGGTGGTGCTGCAGGTGCTCGGTGTCGTGTGGGCAGTCGTAAACCGTTGTCAGGGTGATGGCGTCATCGATCGCGAGCATGTCAGGTGGGTTCCTCGGGTATTGCGAAGAGTCGGCGAACTCGGGAGGCAGTCAGGCTGGATTTCTACCACAATCAGCGGGTCGGAGATACCCGAGCTGCCGCGCAGGCCGACCCGACACACTCCGCCCTCACACAAGGCTCGCAGGAGATCGGGCTGGCCGTACGCGTCGACCACTCGTTGAACATCCCAGGAATCGGTCAGATACCACGATTCCTGGTTGAAGTGCTCGGCCACCGCGCTGAGTACCTCCGGTTCATCCAGAAACCAGCTCGCCGCCGGAAGCTCGCCAAAGCCAGCATCCTCCACGCCAACGGCACAAACACCCGCCGACAGCGACGACTCACCAACGACGAGGCAGGCGTCCTGAGCGAAACCCGGCTGGATCGCCGCCGCCGGGCAATTCGCCCCGGCGCAGGTCGTGAATGTCACACGACGGAATAGCGATCGAGATGGCCGACGTTCCACCTGATTGTGAGCGATACATCGCAGCCCGTGGACGGCCTGTTCGAACCGTTCGATGTGAAGTCGCTGCACCTGCGCAATCGATTCGCGATGGCGCCGATGACTCGAATGTGCTCGCCGGACGGAATCCCCACCAGGGATGTCGCCGAGTACTATCGACGGCGCGCCGCAGGCGGTGTGGGACTGATCATCACTGAGGGCACCTACATTCCTGACCCGGCCGCAGGCCCCGATACTGCGGTGCCGCGCCACTACGGGGAGCAAAGCCTCGCAGGCTGGAAAGCGGTCGTCGACGCCGTGCACGGCGAAGGCGGGCAGATCATCCCGCAGCTGTGGCATCTCGGCGTCAGTCGGGGTGACGAGCCCGAACTCAATCCCGATGTCGAATCCGTCAGCCCGTCCGGACTCGGCCTCGACGGCACCGACGCCGGCCGCGCACTGACCGCATCCGACCTCGACGCATTGCGCAACGCCTGGGTCAGCGCCGCCGTCAACGCGAAGGCCACCGGATTCGACGGCATCGAACTGCACGGCGCACATGGCTACCTGCTCGACCAATTCCTTTGGGAACGAACCAATCTCCGCTCCGATAACTACGGCGGCACACTCGAGGCCCGCGTCCGTTTTCCCGCCGAGGTCGTCGCGGCGATCCGCGAAGCCGTCGGCCCGGACCTAGCGATCGTGTACCGGTACTCGCAGTGGAAATCCAGTGACTTCAACGCGCGTATCGCGGCCACACCCGACGAACTCGCCCGCGTGCTCACCCCGCTCGTCCGAGCAGGTGTCGACGTTCTGCACCCGTCCACCCGCAGGCACTGGGAACCAGCCTTCCCTGAATTATCGGGCACAGACGGCGAAATGGGACTGGCCGGATGGACCAAGAAGATCACGGGACTGCCCACGATCACCGTCGGTTCCGTCGGCCTCGACGAGGTATTTACCACCTCCTTCACCGGCAGGGGAGATTCGAACGTCACCGGCATCGATCGACTCCTGAAACAGCACGACAACGGCGAATTCGATCTCGTCGCACTCGGCCGCGCCCTTCTCGCCGACTCCGAGTGGGTCCGCAAGCTGCAGGAAGGGCGAAGCGACGAGCACATTGCCTTCCGGCAGGAGCACCGGAAAACGCTGACGTAGAACGTGCCCGTGGGGCCGCTAGCCGAGTTCCGGGATAGCTTGCAGCACTGAGGATGCGGTGGACCTGACTGCGGCAGGTGTGGCAGTGCCCCCGGTGACGCGGAACCCCGCCACCGGCACGCTCGACCATGGTGCCCAAGCCCATTCGATCAATCGCCCGACAACACGAAGTCAGCTTCAACCACTGTCCGCTGAGAAATCCCCGGTCCATGTTCGACACGCCCCGCCGGGGGCACGAACCTGCGGCAACAGGACCAGAACCGTCACCCGTCCGCCGCTGGACGCGGCGCGATCATGCCCTTCCGAATGGATCGTGCTGGGCACCTAGTTGGCGAGATAGTTGGGGTCGGGCCGGCAGGTGAGGTCGGCGCCGGGGAGGGTGCCGTCACGGAAGTAGGTGTTGACGATGTCGTTCACGCAGGGGCTCAGGCCGACGCCGAAGATGCTGTGAACGCGAGTGTCGGCCAGTGTGACCATTCGTGACGCTGTCAGGTCCTGGTGCAGCGCAACGCCTTGCTGGTAGGCGGTGCGGGTATCGCGGGTTGCCTGCAAGATCAGGGCTGGTGTCGAGTTGTGCACGGCGGTGGGTGGCTCGATCGGTTCCGGCCAGAACGCACAGGCGGTGATGTTGTTGGCGAACGCGCCGAACACCGGTTGGGTCGCCCGGACGCTTTCGATGTTGCGGAGATACCAGGCCGGATCTCGCGGTGCGGCCTTGTCCCCGCACAGAACCGCGGCCATGCCCGAGGCGTCCGTCGGAGCGCGGCCGCTCATCTTCGTTTTCAGCTGCTCCATGTCGAAGGGCAGCCCGGACACTGCGTCGGCTATGACCCGCACGACCTCGGCGAGCTTGGTGTTCAACTGCGGATTCGACAACATCGCCAGCAGCATCATCGGTGCGGTGTGTTCATCGATGAGATACCCGTTGCCGATGACCGGATGCGCGGCGGCACGTCGGATCATGTCCTCGACAAAGGCTCGGACCTGCGGTCCGCTGCTGCCGAAGTGGTAGTCGGCGTCGTGGCGGGCCGCCCAGATCGCCCAGTCGTCGAGCCCGGCTTCGTTGGTGGCGCCCATATCCTGGTACGTGCCGATCCAGTAGCGGTCCGGGTCGATGGCGCTGTCCAGCACGATCCGGTCACTGCGCTGAGGGAACATCTGTGTGTACACCGCGCCCAGGTAGGTGCCATAGGAGTTGCCGTAATAGTTGAGCGCGCGTTCACCGAATGCGCCGCGGATGACATCCATGTCCCGGGCGGTATTGCGGGTGGTGATGTCGCGGGCCTTCTCGGGATCGGGTACTACGCAGGAAGCCGCGAGGGCGGCGGCCAGGGTGGCGTCGCGCGCGTAGCCGAAGGCATCGAAACCGGCCGAGAACAACAGGCTGGGCATCGGCAGCGCACAACTCATCGGGTCCGATCGGCCGATACCACGCGGGTCCATGCCGATCAGGTCGTACTGGGCACGTACATCCGGTGTGAGCCGATCCCGGAGTTCTGTCATCATGCTCAGGCCCGGACCGCCGGGACCGCCGGGGTTGGACAGCATGATCCCGCGCCTGCGGGCCGGGTCGGTGGCCGGGATGCGCGAGATCGCTACGGTCAGCGTGCGTGAGTCCGGTCGATTGTAGTCGAGCGGTACGACAACGCCGGCACACTGGGCACCCGCATCGTCGAGAACCGCGTCGTTGCACGGCTTCCAGTCCAGCTGCTGGTGATAGAACGACTCCAGCCCACCCGGGATGTCATCGACCGGATCGGCACTTGCCGGTCCCATGGGCAATGTGGTGAATGCGGCTGCCGATATAACCCCCAGCACCAGCCATCGAATCCAACGTATCGGCATCGTATCTCCTGCTCGCGATCTCCGTGTACACATCCTGTTTCCGCCGCACAGCCATTTTCCGGGGCCTCGAACGAGGACCCTACTGCCGTTTGCTGAAACCGGCTCGGCGAAGCAAAGGTTTCCACGGTCAGCCACTCATGCTTACACCGGTCACATCGGTTGCGCCTCCGACATGCGGTTTTGCGTGGCGCGTCGACGTCGACGTCGTCTACGGATCGCAGACTGACACGAAGCGGCGTATGCCGAGAAATTGCCCGCCATGTCGAGGCCGGCACCCGCGCCGGATTCGGCCCCGGTCCAGCGAACCTTCTCCCTTTGCGGGGCGGATGTAACAGTTGTCGGCAAATTTTCAAGCAGTGTGCGTGGATTCGTTATGCTATCGTGCATGCAGTCGTTATCTTAATGTGACCTGCAACTCAAACGAGTGTAGCGCGGGTCGGTGCGGGCCCACAGTGCCTGCGCGTCGAATAGGTGGACGCGGGAGGCGCGATGAAATCCGGAAATGCGTTATCGACATATTGGAAAAATGCTTGCCGCACAGCGTGTTCGGCTACCGGTGTGCATGGTCTGCCGGTCGCCAGCGCGCGTCGGCAACCAGTGATGTGGTGGCGGATCGGTCGGCAATGTCTGACGATCCTCGCGCTCGCCATGGCCATGCTGTCGGCAGCCTTGTCGATGCCGGTCGCGCAAGCCGCAGTGTTGTCCCCTGATGACGATCCCTTCTATGCCGCACCCGCCGACCTCGCATCGCATCCGAACGGAGCGGTGCTCGGTTCGCGGCCGATCGCACTGCTCGGTCTGCCACTACCAGTGACAACGTGGCAATTACGGTATCGCACAACCGATTCCGAAGAGCATCCGCAGTTGAACGTGACGACGGTGCTGGTGCCATCGATGCCCTCGATCGGGCCGCGGCCGGTGTTGTCGTATCAGGTACCCGAGAACAGTCTCGACTCCCGGTGCGCGCCGTCGTCCACGCTGCGTGGCGGAACCGTCGACGACATGGCGAGCACCATGCAGGATGCGCCGTTCATCGCGGACGCGCTGCTGCGCGGATGGACCGTCGTGGTCAGCGATTACGAGGGGCCGCAGTCCCGGCTCTTCGACGGCGTGACATCGGGGCGTGGAGTCCTGGACGGAATCCGGGCCGCACGGTCCTTTGCGCCGGCCGGTATCGATGCCTCGAGCCCGATCGGCACCTGGGGATACTCGGCCGGAGCCTTCGCCACGCTGTGGGCCACGCAGTTGCGTCAGGAATACGCACCAGACGTGCGGATCGTCGGCACCAGCGCCGGCGGAGTCCCCACCGATATCCCGACCATGGCACAACGCGCCGACGGCGCCGTGGGCGCGATATTGATCCTGCTCGGGCTGGCCCGCAATGAACCCGACTCCCAGCTGGCCGGCTTGCTGAACGACCGGGGCCACCGCGCGCTGGTCGCCTCGGACACGTCCTCCTGCAGTGCGGATCTGGCTCAGAAATACCCCGACGTCCACGTCGACGACTTCGCCGCAGTCCCGAACTTGCTAGCGAGTTCCGCTTTCCGCAACGCGGCCACGCCCAACGAACTCGGCGGCACGGCCCCCGACACCCCGCTTTACCTGTACCACAGTGTCGCCGACGAGAAGATCCCCGTCGCCGGCTACACCGCACTCGTCGATGCCTACTGCACTCAGGGCGCCACCCTCACCGCGATCCACTCGCTGTTCCCGACGCACATCGGAGCGGCCGCGGGCGAAGCCATCGGCGGCATGAACTTCCTCGCCGACCGCTTCGCCGGCACCCCCGAGGCCCCAGGGTGTGTGGTGCAGTAAGCGCCGACCCACCGGGCCGAATGCAATGCACATCGTCGTCGGCGGCGGTCATCGGACCAGGCCGCCGACACCGGCTCACCTCGATGGGTTCGAAACCGGTTGGGAAGGTCGATGGTGGAGCAACTCGGACTCCGAGGTTGCCGAGAGGTGCGACCACTCATCGCGTATCGCGTCGACGATCGCAGCGATGACGGGGTCGTGCTCGGCCGCTTTGATATTCCACGCGATCCCTGACAAGAACTCGAGCTCTCCGCTGGCCAGTGGAATCACCCTGAAGGCGGGGTCTGCAAATACGCTCGCTGCCCCACCGGTCGCGGGATCGTAGGTAAGTGCGAGTCCGCGGCTATGACGAATGTAGCTCGCGAGCATGGCTGGATCATTCTCATCCATCCGGTGGAAGTTGCGAATACCGGCTTCGGCAAGCTGCTGATGAAGCCTGTTCAGCGCCAACGGCTGAGGGGTGGCCGGCCGGAGAACGATCTCGCGATTCGCCAAATCCGCCAATGTGAGTTCATCGCGCTGCGCAAGCGGATCATCTGCGCGCATCGCCACCATGAGCTCGTAACGGCTGATCACGATGCTGTCCAGCGCTGGGTTGTTCAGTGGCAAGTGAACCAGTGCCGCCGAAAGCTCGCCCCTCTCGAGGGACGGAAGAAGATCAACGGATCGAGCCGATCGGTAAAGTACCGACGCATCGGGTACCGCAGCTTCGGTCACCTCGATGAACCGGTCGGCCACCGCAGGCGGCGACAGATGTGTTCCGCCGATTCGTACAGTCGGGGGTACGTCTCTGAAAGTGTCTGCGATCGTGGTCAGTTCGTCGACGTCCATCAGAATCTTTCGGACCCGCACCACAAGGGCTTCACCAAACGCGGTCAACTGGACCTCGTGATGCCGCCGAACAAACAGTGCGCCGCCAAGTTTGTGTTCGAGGTCCTTCACCATGCGACTGACCGGCGACGGTGTCAGGTGAAGTCGTTCGGCAGCCCTGGCGAAGTGCAGTTCCTCGGCGACTGTGACGAAGCACCGCAATTGGGGTAAATCCACGATCAAAGCATGGAGTCCGTCATCGTGGTCGTCAATAGACAAGAAAGACGATGCGTTCTGGCGAACCTGATCGTGTCGTAAACAGCGATGTTCAAGTCCAGATTCGGCTGCGACAGTTCTCTCATGACTTCCACGCAGCAATCCGCAGGGATCGACCCCCTGCCTTTGTCCGAGGTCAGAGTCATCGAGCTCACAGACGGCTGCGGAGAGACCGCGGCGCGGCTTCTCGCGGACATGGGTGCGGACGTTGTCAGGGTCGAGCCCGCAACCGGCGCGCTCTCTCGTACCCAGCAACCTGTGTTCGGCGCGATGAGCATCTACTTCGAAACGCACAATCTCAACAAACGCGGGGTAGCGCTTGATCTGACCCACCCATCGGGGCAGAACCTCTTTCAGCGCCTCGTGCAAAGTGCCGACATTCTCATCGAAGGTCTGGGCACCGCGAGACTCGAGGAACTGGGGGTCCATCTGGGGTCTCTACGACATCGCTTTCCAGGTCTTGTCATCGTCTCGATCAGTGACTTCGGGCGCAGTGGACCGTACCGGACCTGGGTCGGTACGGACGCCGTCCACTACGCCCTGAGCAGCCTGCTGTCGCGGTCGGGGCTTCCCGGCCGTCAACCGCTGTTGCCTCCAGGGGTGATGGCAACGGAGTCTGCCGCACTGACAGCCGCATGGGCCGCAGTCCTCGCGTACTACAACCGTCTTCACTCCGGTGTGGGAGACGACGTCGATGTATCAGTTCTTGAAAGTACCGTTCAAATCATCGACCCGGGCTTTGGGATGGCCGGTTCGGCTGCGGGTGGAACGTCGACCTCGGATGCACCACGCGGCCGGCCGGATGTCAGACACCGATACCCGATCTTTGCCTGCACCGACGGGTATGTCCGGTTGTGCATTCTGAGCCCGCGTCAATGGCATGGTGTATTCGAATGGCTGGGTAGGCCGACGGCGCTGTCCGATCCTGCGCTAGAACGTCTAGAAGAGCGTTATTCCATTGCAACGCTGCTTTATTCGATCATATCCGGATTCATCGCACCTAAGATTCGCGACGCCGTTGTCGCCGAAGCTCAGCAATTCGGCGTGCCCTGCACAGCGCTTCTCGATGTCGGCGAGGTGTTCGAAGCAGAGCACTACCGAGCGCGGGGCACTTTCGTTGATATCAAAACTGCAGAGGGTGTGCTGCGTGTCCCCAATGGCATGATCGAGTTCGACGGTCGGCGGATGGGGGTTCGTACACCTGCACCCGGTCACGGCGAGCACAACACCGACATCTTCACCGCCTTGCCCGAACTGGAGTCCGATGAGTTCCCGTCTCGGGTGCCGGAGAGGCTGCGACGTCCGCTCGAGGGCATCCGGGTACTCGACCTGGGTGTAATCGTTGCCGGAGGCGAGGCCGGCCGACTGCTCGCTGACATGGGCGCAGAGGTCATCAAGATCGAAAGCTCGCTGTTTCCTGATGGCAGCAGGCAATCCACCACAAGCGATCTCGTCAGTCCCGTGGTGGCCCGCGGCCACCGCAACAAGCAGAGCATCGGAATCAACCTTCGCTCGGCCGAGGGCCGGCAATTGATGAAGCAGTTGGTCGCGACGTCCGACGTCATTCTGTCGAACTTCAAGCCTGGCACGATGAACAAGCTCGGACTGTCATATGCCGAGCTCGCAAGAGTCAATCCGCGGATCATAGTTGCCGAGTCCAGCGCCTTCGGACGCGAGGGTCCGTGGAGTGGCCGGCTCGGATACGGCCCTCTCGTACGAGCCTCAACGGGATTGAGCGCCTTGTGGCGGTACGACGATGGGGTGGACAGCTTCTCGGACACGGCGACTACATACCCCGACCACGCGTCCGCTCGCGTCGCAGCACTCGGAGTTGTGTCGTTACTGATCCGACGCCGACGGACCGGACGCGGTGGAAAAGTCGATATTGCGCAGGCAGAGGTGATCCTGTCGCAGAGCGCCGACCTCTTGGCGTTGGAATTCCTCTTGCCCGGCAGTGCAGTTCGCTATCGGGACGGGCGGGCCGCTGATGCTCCGCGCGGTGTATATGCCGCATCCGGTGACGACGAGTGGCTCGTCATCGACATCCGCGATTCCACTGACTGGAAAAGATTGGTCGAGAGTCTCGGCCATCCTTCACTGGCCCACGATCCCCGATTCGACAAGGCCGAATGCAGAGTAGCCAACCGCACTGTTATTGACAGGCTCGTCACCCGATGGACGAAATCCCGGACTTCACGCGAGGCCACTGAGGTACTGCAGCGTGCTGGTGTCCCGGCAGGCATGATGCTGCGGGTCGCTGATCTTCTCGACGACGAACATCTGCTCGACAGAGGCGCGTTCACTGTGGCGTCACACCCTCTGGTCGACCACCTCCTGCCGAGCGAGAACACCCCTGGCCATTTCACGAATATCCCCGATGTAGAGCTACGTCCGGCTCCGCTACTCGGCCAACAGACACGCGCGATCGCCGAACGGTTGCTCAATCTGGCACCCAACCAGGTCGACGAACTCCTCGCCGCCGGGGTCCTCGAAGAGAACGTGCCACCGCCGGCGAACCGTGACGGACACATCGCCTGAAACCCGAACTCACACAACAGGAAGTGACAACGCATGACAACACCGAGCACTGAGCACACTCCGAATGCGGGAAGCCTGCCCACGCCACTACTCGAGGAACGTCGTGGACATGTACTCATACTGACCATCAATCGGCCAGAGGCACGCAACGCCATCAACAAGAGCGTCGCGGACGAGTTGGGCCGGGCACTGGCCGACGCGGACAGCGATCACGACATCCGCGCGATCATCGTGACCGGGGCGGGAAACAAGGCATTCTGCGCGGGTGCCGACCTCAAAGCCCTTGCCCGTGGCGAGAAAATCGGTTCCGATGGCCCGTGGGGATTCGCCGGGTACGTTCGTCACGCTGTCTCGGTGCCGACAATTGCTGCGGTCAACGGTTTCGCGTTGGGCGGTGGCACCGAAATAGCTTTGGCCAGTGATCTTCTGGTCGCCTCCGATACAGCGACGTTCGGCCTGCCCGAGGTGACCCGCGGGGTGATCGCCGGCGCGGGTGGCGCCTTCCGTCTCGCCGCGCAGATCCCACCAAAAGTAGCCCTCGAACTGGCACTGACAGGTGAGCACATCACAGCGGCGCGCGCACTGGAGCTAGGTCTGGCCAACCGAGTGGTGCCGGCCGACAAACTACTCGAAACCGCGCTCGAGATCGCCGAACGCATCAGCGCGAACGCTCCACTTGCGGTCCGAGCGACCAAGCGGATAGCGAGAGCGATCAGCGACGGTTCCTATGAAACAGAAGCTCACTCATGGACACGGACAAAGCATGAAGCACACGGAGTGATGAGTAGCGAAGACTCCGCCGAGGGAGTCCGCGCCTTTGCCGAAAAGCGGTCACCCATCTGGGCGGGGAAATGAATAATCGCCCACCCGAGAAAGATGGACCAGCAATGTATAACAGATCAGACCTCGAGGAGGACTGACGAATGAAAACTCGCTTCAGAACATTTACCATTGCCACCGCGATTCTCGCCTCGTTGAGCCTGGCGGCGTGTGGTACCGGCACGTCGTCGACCGGGCCGATAGACGGGAGTTGGGACGACGTCGTCGCAGCCGCAAACAAGGAAGGCAGCGTACTGCTCTATTCGAGCCAGAAGCCTGCCAACCTAGAAAGGCTGAAGGCGTCCTTCGAGGCGAAATACCCGCAGATCAGCATGCAATTCGTCCGCGGAACAGACGCCGACATCAACCCCCGCGTAGAGATCGAGAATCGGATCAAGAAGGGAATTGCCGACGTTCACATGGTGACGGACGCGGCATGGATCAAGGCCGCATCCGATTCGGGCGCATATTCGACGGAATTGGTGGGGCCGAGCCTGAATAGTCCTGCTTACAAACCCGAAAAAAGCGTGATCAAAGACCGGTTTTTCCTCACCAGCGCCGCAGTCTTCGCGCTCGGCTGGAACACCACAAGCGTTCCGCAGGGGCTCGAGAGTCCCCGAGATATTCTCAAACCTGAATACACCGGCAAAATCGGCATCGTGAACCCGGCCGGAATTGCATCTTACGTCGATCTATACCGATACTATTCCAAAACTTTCGGCGAAGACTATTGGCAGAAACTGGCAGCACTGAAGCCGCGTGTCTTTCCCAGCGCAATCGCGATCGGTCAAGCATTGGCGTCGGGTGAAGTCGTCGTCGCGCCGGCGGTCCAGCCATTGGTGACCGAGATCGCCGCCGGGGCGCCGGTCGGCTGGACACTCCCGGAAAACCCCTGGGGGACACCGTGGTACAGCCATGTTCTCGAGGTGGCACCGCACCCGAACGCAGCCCAGGTGCTTGCCGATTTTATGGTCACCCAGCAGGGCCAAACGGCATTGAACAACGGGTACGCCGCGACACTGCCTGATATTCCGGCAGCGGTCGCACGCGCGCAAGACATCAAGTCGCCGGATACGGCCGACCTGACGCCGGAGCGGATTGAACAGTACTCCCGGCAATGGGAAAAATTATTCCAGCCCTGACCGTATTTAACGAACTCGGCATCCCGGGAAGGATGGCTCTTGTGCACGACCTAGACCCTCATACCCCAGTCATAGTGGGGGTGGGCCAAGTGTCCGACCACATCGATCGACCGAACTACAGGCAGCTGAGTCCCGTGGAGCTGGCAGCGGAAGCTGCCAGAGCCGCGATAGCGGACTGTGGTGTAGATCCCCGGTCGATCACCGCGCAGATCGATACCGTGGCCGGCATAAGGCAATTCGAGAACTCGACGCCGATCGCACTCGCACCGTTGGGTCGATCGGACAACTATCCCAGATCGGTCGCGGATCGGATCGGCGCAGATCCGCGGCGCGCAATCCTGGAAGTCAGCGGCGGCCAAGCTCCCCAAAAGCTGGTAACCGAGATGGCCGGGACCATCGCACGGACAGGTTCTGGAGTAACCCTGATCTTCGGGGCCGAGGCAATCTCCACAGTCCGCCATCTCGCCCAGGCCGAGCGACGACCCGACTTCACCGAGGATCGCGGCGGGCAGCTCGAGGATCGCGGCTACGGATTGGAAGGCCTGGTATCGGAGTCCGAGACGAAGCACGGACTCATCGGCGCACCACCTCGATACGCCCTGTTCGAGAACGCTCGTCGTGCTCGGCTAGAACAAACGCGCGCCGACTACGCACTGTCCATGGGGCAACTCTTTGAACCGTTCACCGCAGTCGCGGCGAGGAACGTGCATGCGGCGGCCCCGACCGAACGGACCGCGGCAGAGCTGGCCACGGTCACCGAGCGCAATCGCATGATCGCCGATCCCTATCCGCGGTTCATGGTTTCGCGAGATCAGGTCAATCAAGGTGCGGCCCTACTCATCATGTCTGTCGGCACTGCAAGGACTCTTGGTATACCGGAATCGAAATGGGTCTTCCTTCATGGCCACGGAGACCTTCGCGAAAAGGATCTCCTGGCCCGCCCTGACCTCAGCACGAGCCCGGCGGCCATCGCGGCTATCGGCCACGCCTTGGATGTCGCTGGTATCAGGGCCACACAGCTTTCATCGTTCGACCTCTACAGCTGTTTCCCGATTGCGGTCTTCAATATCTGCGATGGACTCGGACTGAGTCCCACCGATCCACGGCATCTCACCGCAAGCGGTGGCCTGCCCTTCTTCGGAGGCGCCGGCAACAACTATTCGATGCACGCAATCGCCGAAACGGTCACCCGACTGCGATCAGCGCCCGGCTCGTATGGTCTTGTCGGCGCTAATGGGGGCTACCTCAGCAAGTACTCCGTCGGCGTCTATTCGACCAAGCCAGTGGAATGGCGTCACAATCACAGCACCGAGATCCAAGCGGGACTCGATGCGGCACTGAGTATTTCAACAGTTGACACGGCTGACGGATGGGCTGTCGTCGAAAGCTACACCACCGGGTACGGCCGCACGGACCAGACCGGCATCGTTGTCGGGAGACTTGAAGACGGCCGGCGCTTCCTCGCCAACACCATCGACGGCGATGTCGCAACCCGCGACATGCTCAGTTGCGAACAACCCATAGGGCAGCGGGTCTTCGCGCGATCCACCGGCCGCAGCAACCTCGTGTCGACGAGCGTAGAAGCCATGAACACCTTCACAACAGCGCCCTCGTCATAGTCTTCCTTCCGCGGATGAGTCTGCTGTCAACGACGGTCCGTCGAGGCGACTGCGGGAGGGATCCGTATTCGGACATCTCCGCTGGCGGCGTTCGCAGTGTGTCCGACCTGCGAGAGTCCATCCCGATGCCCTCGACGAGGGCGTCGATGTCCGCTTCGTCCCCGGCGCCACATGCCGTGAGCAGAACACTCGCCGCCGCGAGCGCAATGCGCTGCGGACGCCGCGGACGAACACGACCTCAGCTGGCTCCCTGGCTCCAACGACGAGATCGCCGAAACGGCCTGAATACTGAACACGATGTGCGGACTCGGCGACTACCGCACCACCGCCGCCGAGCGGTGGCGCGGACGCAGGGCCGGACGTGGCCGATGACTGGCGCCCGAACCGATCGACCACCTCACGCCGAGCGGAGCCGGCACAGTGTCTTGCCTGTGGTCTCGCCGGACAACATCGCCACCAGCGCGGCACTCGCCTGCTCAATACCGTCGAAAACCGATTCCCGATAGGTCAGTCGGCCGTCCGCGAGGTAGCCGGCTACCTCCTGTCGCATCGGTTCCTGGAGATGGGTGAACGAACCGGCGCGAAAACCGCGCATTCGCAACCCTTTCGACACCATGGTGAACAGGTTCGGCGGACCGGCCGTGGCGACGCCGTCGTATTCGGATACCGCGCCGCAGAGCGCGATCCGGCCCTGCGGGCACAAGGCGTCGAGGGCCGCGGTGAGATGGTCGCCGCCGACATTGTCGAAATAAGCATCGATCCCCCCGGGCGCTAGCCCGGCGAGGGATTCCGATAGGGGGTCGTCGTGGTAGTCGAACGCGGATATACCGAGATCGTCCCGCAGGAAAGTGACCTTCTCCGGGCTGCCCGCCGAACCGATGACCGTGGCGCCGCGCAGTTTCGCGAGTTGCGCGGCCAGCAAGCCGACGGCGCCGGCGGCCGACGAGACCCACAGGGTGTCCGCCGACGTCAGTTCCAAGATCTCGAACAGACCCACATAGGCGGTCAGGCCGGCGCTGCCGAGGGGGCCGAGGAACCACTGCGGCGGCAGGGCCCTGGGGTCGATCCGAGTCGGGGCGCCATAGCCGCCGATGGTCCGCGCGTCCGGCCCCACGATCGCGAACTCCCGGTACCCGAGGGTGTGGGAAACCAGGTCACCGGTGGCGAAATTGGGATTGCGGGTCTCGACGACGATGCCGAGCGCGAGCCCGGTGAGCGCGTCACCAGGTTGTAGCGGGGGCAGATACCCGTCCGGCGTCGACTCCGCCAGCTGGATCCGTATGGACGGGTCGATCGACAGCCAGGTGTTGCGTATCAGCACCTCGCCAGGCTCCAGCGATGGTATCGGCGTCTCGACGAGGGTGAGGTCGGCGCCGCTCAGCTTTCCAACCGGTCGCCGCGCCAGGCACAGGTGACGATTCATAGAAGACCCTTCTGTCTGATTGAACACGCGACCGGTCAGCACGCGAACGCGACGTTCGGAGTCCGCGCGATGAGCAGGCGCCCTCGGCGTCGATCTGCGCGGCCACTTCGAGCGACGCCTCGAATTCCCATGCCCGGGTGGTGCGGCCGAGTAGGCGATGAGATCGGTTGCGTCTAAATGCATCGCGGCGACGAACCAGCAGGTGGTCACCGTGTCGTTCTCAATGACCGCGCCGTGCACGAATTGCATATCGCCTACGGGCGACCCGGAGCAGCCGGTGTTTACGTTCGCCTTCGGCCGGCCGCTCAGCTAGTCGAACATTGCCGCCCGCCCATGGTCCCATCGCCCCCGGTGGACAGGACCATCGCGAAGTCGGCGTCTTCGGCCAGCAACGCCGTCGCGTCCTGCAACCTGCCACTGTCGACCGTCGCGCAATAGTCCCCGATCAGGTAAGTCATGAAATGAACTTAGTTCAACAAACTGCGTCTTGTCGAGAGCGTGAACGGCTGGGCTCGAGGCGTCCGGGAAGCGCCTGACCGGCTCGACCACGTTCTGGACGAGCTTGCCCTTCTTGGTCGCGATCGCGAGCGCGGCCCGGAGCCGACAGGCTCGATCAGCCGATCGGTGGTGCGAGGTATTCCAGCGCATAACCATCGCCGGAGGGGGTTACGCGGGCGATGCCGGGTGAGTCGAGGTGGGCGCCGGCCACGAAGTGGTGTGGTTGGGTCAGTTGTTCGAGGAGGGCCGCTCGCGCGGCGCGGGCCTGGGATTGGTTGCCGTCGAACTCCCAGCACACGTTCGGCTGATCGAATTGGAGCGTGGGAACGTGAACGGTGTCGCCCCAGGCGAGCAGGTGGCTGGTGCCGCTCCTGATGTCGTAGACGGTGTGACCGGGCGTGTGGCCCGGTGTCGGGATCGCGGTGGTCCAGTCGTTGATCGCGACCTTCTCCGACACGGGCACGACCCGGTCGCAGATCGGCTCGAGCCGCCCCGTGAACACCGAGGTGTCGCCCGCGCCGATCCATACGCGCTCGAGTTTGGTGAACGCCTCTGAACCGTCCGGCGCGATCAGGCCGCTCACGTGGTCTTCGTGCTTGTGGGTGATGGCCACATCGGTGACCTGCGCGCGGTCGATTCCCGCTTCGTCGAGCGCGTCGTAGATCAATCCCATGGTGGGGTCGTGCCAGGCGTTGGACGCGCCGGTGTCGATGAGAACCGACCGCGTGCCGTCGGTGACGAAGAAGGCGTTGACCGACAGCCGCAAGTTGTCGCCGGCCAGCGGCACGGCGGCTGGCAGCTCATCGAGCGTGCGGCCGTCCTCGTCGCGGAGCCGTGTCGGCGGCATGTCGATGTACCCGTCTCGCAACGAAATCACCTGCAGATCGCCGAATTCGAACGTGGCGTGGTGCTGGCCGCTCGAGATCAAACGCATGGAACCTCCGTCGTGTTATGCGCATATCGCGTGTCTCCGATAGAAGACTATATCTTCTTTGGGAGAAAGTTACACTGTGGCCAGCGAGGTACCCATCTATCGAGGAGCACGGTGGTCGAGCAAGACGGAAACGTGGCCGAACCACAGCACGGTGACGACTTGGCCGGCGCGTTCGGCAGTAACGTGCGGCGACGCCGCGAGGAGGCGGGCCTGACGCTGGAGCAGCTGTCCACACAGTCGTCGGTCAGCCGGGCGATGCTGTCCAAGGTCGAACGCGGTGAGAAGAGCCCGACGATCGGCGTCGCGTCCAGGATCGCCCACGCGCTCGACGCGTCGCTCTCGGACTTGATCGGTGGGGTAGCCGCTGCCGCGTCCGGTGTGGCTGTTGTCATGCGCAAGAACGGTCGCCCCGTTTTCCGTGACCCGGAAACCGGCTTCGAACGGCACATGGTGTCAGCGGCCCCGGGCGCGGGAGGAGCCGAGATGGTCGTCCACTACCTCCCCGCACAGGTCTCTACCGGGCTACTGCCCGCGTATCCGCCGGGTACGGAGAAACAACTCGTGGTGCTCGAAGGCACCCTCACCGTCGCGATCGGCGGAATCAGCGAGACCCTGAACGCAGGCGACTCCCTGTTCTTCCAGGCCGACGCGGACCACGGCTTCGCCAACCGAACGAACGCTGTCTGCGAATACATCATGGTCATCTCGCGCAGAACCTGAAGGAGAAGCGACAGGATTCGGGGCTTTGCAGACTGTCCGTTGACCAGTGCGGTCTTGTCGGACAGTCGCGGTAGTTTCCCGGATCAGCGAATGCCATTGTCTGGCACGGGGTTCAAGGAGTCAGATGAAAAGACAAAATTATGGGCTGCCCAACGTCGAAATACGTGGCGACGATCGAGCCAGGGGCAAACTTCTGCGCATTGGCTTGTCGTGAGAGCTGCTTGCGCTCATCAGCTTGTCCCGAAATTTCCGGGGGTTTGGGAGCGTCCAGGCCCTACTGTTGGGCGAGATGACGCTCGATAGATTCGAGTTTGGTGGTCAGGGTGTTGTTGTAGCCGGGGCGGATGTCGGCCTTGATAATGATGCTGCACCTGGTGGAGACAGCCAGCACGGCGTCGGTTGCCGCTTTGATAACCGCCATCACCTCGTCCCAGTCGCCTTCGATCTCGGTAAAGCTCGCTGCGGTCCGGTTGGGGAGCCCGCTGTCGCGGATGACTCGGACTGCCGCGGCCACCTGCTCGCCGACATCTTCTCCAACGCCAACCGGGGTGATCGAGAACGCTGCGAGCATGACGTATTCCTCCTGTCGACACGAAACCTGTCCAAGGACTACAGAGTACGCAGCAACTCTTGGGCGTTGACTCTTCCTTTGTCCGGGGCGACTCGACCCCCGAGGCAGACATCCATCGGCGCACAACGCCCAGGCGGCCGTCCTCAGGCTGCCCCACCCAACAAACCGTGCCTTTCCTGCCCTGCACTGCCGTGCTGCCGACAGTGCGTCTAGTGCTGTCGATCGTCGTGCCTGCTTTCCTCACCTACCGCGTGGTCGCCTTCGTCATCGAATACTTGCTTGCCCAGGGCTCCGCACAACGATGAGCGATCCCGAAGATGCTAGATACGATGTTCCAGCCGACGGGACTGTCCGAGTCGCGCAACCGGCACCTGGTCGTGGAGATCGAGAGTGACTGTGCGGCTGTGGCTTTCCGGCGGAAAACGTTAGTTGTCCGGGTCCGCCTCGACTGTGGCGGGTGTTTGGACCGCCGAGATCGGCTCGCATTCACCTCGAGGGGCGGGTGGTAGTCGGGTGCGAAATTCATTCCGGGGGAAGCGGCGTCGCGCGGCTGTCGTGCCCGTGGTTGCATATGGATGCGCAGGACGAGGTGGAGGACTATGGGATACGACTGCACATTGCATCTTGTGGACGAGGGCGCGATCCGGGAGCAGTTCGTGCCCCGGCTGCTCGGACGTTCCACCGGGCCGACAGCGTTGGATCGAGTGCATCCAGGCGCTGAGGACCTTTGGCGGCAGGTGCGGGAGCTGCTGCTCGGAGAGGACGCGCGGGCCGCGGCGGAGGCCGTGTCCGTTGCGGCGGTCATGTTCAGCGCTTCGATGCTGCCGTACCGGTACGAGCGAGGACTGGCGCTGAGCCTCGCGTTCGAAGCGGGGCGGGTGTTCCCGGACGCGGTGTTCGTACCGAAGGCCGCGTACGAGCCGGACGGGCTGTTCACCGAAATCGTTGCGGCGCATCCGCAACTGGGTGGGCGGTTCTCGTCGGGATGGTTCAGTGGGAATTATTCGACGGGCCTGTATGTGCCCGCCGATCATGTCGCGGAGGTGCTGGCGTGGGTACAGGAGCAGCTCGTGCCATTGCCGAAAGGCGAGCAGCGGAAGTACCGCGGGATCGTGGCGACCCTGCTGGCGGCGGTCGACCGCAAACTGGGGTATTGGGAGGCAACCGATCTCGCGGTGCCCGCGGCAGGTGAGTTCCCGGGAGATCCGGAGCTGATGTGGGCGCAGTACCTGGGCAACGACGGAACTCCGGCCGCCGCGGTGGAGACCGCGCCGTCCTCGCCGATCGCGAGCGTGCTCGATGACATCGTCGACGGATTCCTGCTGTCGCACAGCGACGGCAAGACTCCGCGGGTGGAATTGTGGGATCTCGAGGCGTGGCCTCCGCGTTTGTCGTTGCAGCGCAACGAATTCTGGGTGGCAGCGGCACGGTCACCCACCGGCGGATGGCTCGCGCACTCCACCGTCGACACGAAGGCGCGCCCGCGCGTGTTCGGGCCGATCCTCGTGGACGGCGCAGAGGATGCGCCACAAGTACTGCCGGCCAAGGGGCCGGGCGAGGCCGACCTCTACTCGCACGAGTGCTACTTCCTCGGCGCACGTCCCGTGGTGTTGCATGAGGTGAAGACCCACCTGCTGAGATTCGGCGGCCTGAATATCGGTGACCCGCTACCCGGCCCGCTGTGGCTCATGGAATCCGGTGCGTGGGAGCAGGTTCCGGGCATTCCGGATGCGGCCGTGGTTAAGAGCGTGCTCGGCGACGCCGCGCGTCCGATGACCGGGGCCGCACGGCTGGCGGACGGCAGCACCGTGTTGGTGTGGGACGGAAATGGCTACGAACTCGACGCGGCGGGCACTGGCTGCGTCCGCGCCTTCGAGATGGGCGCACAACGCTCGTTCGTCGAGTTCACCTCAGTCCCCGCGGGGGACGACGGATTCTTCTATCTGTCCGATCGCGACCTGTACGAAATCCATCGAGGTGATACACCGATCCGCCATGTTGAAGCATGGACGAATGTGATGGCCGTGCGTCCGGGACCAGACGGCGGTTTGCTGCTGAAGTTCGGCGGCAACGACGAGGGTGACGTCGGGGTGCTCTACTTCCCGGAGAACGGCACATATATCCCGCTGCCGCCCGAGATGTTCGACGACAGGTCCAGCTACTCGGCCCTGTACTGGAGCCAGGCGGCCGATCGAATCGTGGTGGTCGGCGGCGGTTTTGTCGCCGTTCCAGTGGAAGTTGTTCTGGCACAACAGAGATCGGAGGTGTCGGAGTAACTCTGATGCGTGTGACTATCTGCGCCAGTCCGACGGTGATATAAATAGGCCCAGCAAATACTCCACTTCTGAGCAATAGCCTGGTTAGCTGAATGTTCCTGCTCATTGGTCCTCTTTCTTTGCATCGGCAATCTCAATAATTTGCGTTGCTGGAGTCGGAGGTTGCGCCGAAGCGCCGGGAATCCGGTGTCGGTGCGTTGCGGTGACGGCTTCGTCATCGTGGTTCCGACCGGAACCACGTCAAACGGAGGTCGTGAGCTGATGGGCAGGTCTCCAGGGCTCGGAAACCCTCACTACGTCAGGCGTGTCGTGCGTCGCGGCCCGCTGCTTCCTCGACGGAATGGCCAGACTTCGCCGCGCGGCGTGGTCGTTTACCGCGGGCGATCTCGGTAGCGAGTGCGTCGAGTGGTTGAGCGAACTGCTCGATGGGGTCGGCCAATCTGGCCAGCCACAAGAGGGCCGCGTCCACACCCGTGCGGTCGAGCAGGTAGAGCCGTCGAGTGCCCTCGGCGCGGACGCTCACCAGCCCGGCGTCGCGTAGCACTTTGAGGTGCTGGGAAACGCCGGGCTGGGAGATTGGCGCGTGCCGTTGTACTGCGGCGACGATCGCGCCGGCCGACTGTTCGTCGGCGGCCACCAGTTCGAGGATGTGGCGGCGAACGGGATCGCCCATTGCCTCGAAGATCCTCGCCGCAGCGCCGCTCATCAGGATTCGTGACTTTCCTCGGGCGCAACCGTGTAGAAACCCACCGTCTGCCCGGCGGCCCTGTGCGCGGCAGCCGAGTCATCACCGTCTGCGATCGCCGCGTCTGCCCAGCCGACGGCCGCGGCCCGGACGAACTCGGTTCCCTCGGGTGTGGCCGGAAAGGCCATCGCTACAGCCTGGTCGACCTGTTCTTTGGTCGAGAGGTGCAGACCCAACCCCATCAGGGCAAGATCCCAGCCGACACCGATGGCACCCGGTCCGAACTGCGTCCACAGCTCGGGATCAACATGTGCTTCGTGTACCAGCTCGAGGAGGGTGCCGCCATCGGCGGTGGTGAGGCCGACCTCCAGCCATGAGACTTGCGGCCCCATCTCCCAGGTGACGGCGAACCGCTGCGGTGGCTCACACTGCTCGACCACACCGCTTGCATTGCCCTCGATCTGGTAGCGACCGCCGACGCTCAGTTCGCCGCTCACCGGCAAGAACCAGCGCGGCATCCGCTCGACATTGGTCAGCGCATCCCACAGATCGGCTTGGTCAGTGGGGTAGGTACGCCGGGCGATGGCGATCTTCGTTGGCGCGCCGTCGCGGTAGCCGGTGCGGATTTCGCGTGCCACGAGCCCGGCGATGGCGGCAGGGTCGGTCAGTAACGGCATGACAGGTCTCCTATATAAATTGTTGCTTATATTCGTGGTGGCTTAAATTAGCGGATACGTCGCACCTTGTCCACTGCATGACCATGCCGGCCGGTCGAATACGCCGCGCCACGACAACCCCCAGCATCGTTGGCGAGGCCAACGAAAATCTGCATAGTTGGCGAGGCCAACATTGGAGACACCAACAAAAAGGGATGGCATGTCCATGGATACTCTGATCGCCGACCGTATCGAAATCGCCGACTTGTTCACCCGTTTCGCCCGCCTGCTCGATGAGAAGCGGTGGGAGGATGCCGACACCGTCTTCACCGACGATGTGGAAGTCCACTCGCCGCGAATCCAGGTTCGTGGCACCGACAAAGTTGTCGACTACATGCGACAGGCCGAGGTCGAGGGCGAACACACCCAGCACATCACCACGGACGTGCTGGTCAGCGTCAACGGCGACCAGGCCGTGGCCTCGGGGAACTCGCTCGTGTACTTCTACCGCGACGACCAACCGCCCCACCAAACGAGCGGTCTGCGACTGGCTTGCACCGTAGTACGGACGCCAGCGGGCTGGCGACTTCGCGAAACCCGGATCATGCTCGCCTGGATACACAAGGAGATGGAGATGAGGACAGGAGAGGGCGCGCGCCCGGCGTCGGGGCCCCAGGCAAACTGAGTTCCCGGATACTGACATATGGACCGACGACCACGGGTAGCCGGTCCGGAAAGACGTTGACCACCGGGATATTGGCACCGACCACGGGCGTGTTCGGGTCGGCTCGTGCGCCGCATCGCCAAGCACACCGGTTACTCGGTGGAGCAGATCACCACCGACTACGACGGGACCGCTGGATCTCCGCGCCCGAGGCGGTGGCCTACGGCTTGGCCGACAAGGTGATCGGCGGTCCGGCCGAGGGGCCGGAGTCCGGTACCCCTGCGTAGTCGGGCAGCTCGACGCCGTTGATCGCTCGCTGGACCAGTTCGGTGAACCATTCGCTCTCGAAATCGATGCTCGGCTCGGCGTCCGGCCCGGGGACGATGCGGCTGCGGGCGTTCAGTCGGCCGATCTCCTGGTTGGCCTCGACGAACGAGCGCATCCGCCGCTCGTAGCCGGCGAACCCGGCCTCCGGGTCCCACCCGGCGGTGGCCAGTTCTCCGGCCAGCAGGTACGCGCCGACCAAGGCCAGCCCGGTGCCCGCCCCGGACATCGGCGACGAGCTGAACGCCGCGTCCCCGAGCAGCCCCACCCGCCCGCTCGACCAGCGGTCCATCACCACTTGCGCGACCTGGTCGAGGTAGAAGTCCGGAGTGTCGTCCAGATGCGCGAGGATGTCCGGGGTCAACCAGCCCAGCCCCGCCATCCTCTCGCGCAGCAGGCGCTTCTGGGCCGCCACGTCGCGGTAGTCGACCTCGAAATCGGCCGCGGGAAAGGAGAAAATAGCCATCGCCCGGGTGGCGTCCTGGATCGGTCGCAGACCGGCCGAACGCCCGGACTCCTGGTAGTCGATCAGCCAGCGGTCCAGCTCGAACTCGTTGGGCACACTGTAGAAGGCCAGCACGTGCCCGAGGTGGTGAACGAACCGCTCGCGCGGCCCGAAGACCATCGCTCGCAGCGCCGAGTGCAGCCCGTCTGCCCCGACCACGAGGTCGAAGCGCCGCCGGTCACCGCTCTCGAAGGCCACGTCGACCCCGTCCGCGTCCTGGGTGAGCTCGGCGATCCGGTCGCCGAAGACATACTCGACGCCGTCGCTGGTGTCGTCGTGGAGCACCCGGGACAGGTCACCGCGCAGGATCTCGATCTCCGCGATGTACCCGTCACCACCGTTGTCATCGGCGCGGTAGGTCTCCAGCACCTTCCCATCCGCGTCCACGGTGTACGCGCCGGCAGCCTCGGTGCGGGCCGCGCGCACGGCCGCGTCCAGCCCCATCCGCCGGATGACCTCCTTGGCCACCCCACGCGCGTCCACCGCCTGTCCACCGGGACGCAGCTCGGGAGCCCGCTCCACCACGGTCACCTCGGCCCCCCGCCGGCGCAGCCAATGGGCCAACGCGGGCCCCGCGATACTCGCCCCCGCCACCAACACCCTTGTACCACTCACTGAAGCCCCTTCTCGCCCGCCCGGATCACGGTCCGTGATCCTACGGCCCGGACGGTCCGGCCACGTCAGATTCAGCGCTGCCTGCACCGTGCGCCCGCCCACCCCACGACTCCCGCCCGCACGTGAGTCTCGTCGGTTGGCGGCTAGAGCTCGACCTTCGACTGACGAGGCAACGTTGACTCACTTCCAACAGGACCGCAAGCACACGCATCCTCGCCCCGCAACCAAGATCGCGACGTCGAAATTCGCCGATACGAACATCTTCCAGCTCCCACCGCCGTCAACACTGTCTGACCGGAGGCCGCTCATTGCGTAGCCCGAACCGCCGCAGACGGCCGCCGCAACGAGGAACCGAGGTCGGCCGACGTGGTTGATCAAGCCACAACAACCGATCACCCAGATCCTCACCCGAAAAGTGCGGCCGCACCCTTCATGGACGAGGTCAAGCCTGGGCGTACTCGGTCGCGACATCGACGATCCAGGTGACGCCGAAGCGGTCGGCCAGCATCCCGAAGGCAGGCGCCCACTGGGCGGGGCCGAACGGTTCGATCACGGTCGCTTCCTTGGCGAGACCCTCCCACACCGGGGTGACCTCGTCGACGTTCTCGCCGCGGACGGAGAGGAAGAACTGCTCCTTTGTGATCGTGGTGCCGTTCTCGCGGCGCGTGGTGGGCGCGCCCGGTGTGGCCGGTGTGGCCGGGCCGGGCACGTCGTAGGCCATCACCCGGAAGCCGTTGTCGGCGACGACCTGGCCGAACACGACGTTCGTGGCACCGGGCAGTTCGGCGGGCATCCCGAAGTCGGCGTAGGTGGCAATGGTGAGCTGCCCGCCGAACACCGACTGGTAGAACTCGAGGGCTTCGCGAGCCTGGCCGTGGAAGTTCAGGTGGGCGACAGCGTTGAGCGACATAGTGTTCCGATCCTTCACGAGTGGGGTCGTCGCCGGAGGCTTCCGCCGACAAATCCACGATGTCACCAGTACCGGTCAGGGAACGTCCGCTATTCGTGGCAGCCTGGAAGCGTGCCACTCGCTTCCTCGACGACGACCTCCAGCAGGTTGCTGTCGCTGCTGTCCCTGCTGCAGGCCCGCCGCAACTGGCCAGGAGGTCTGCTCGCCCGACGGCTGGGCGTCAGCGACCGGACCGTGCGCCGCGACGTCGACCGGCTGCGCGAGCTCGGTTACCCCGTCCAGGCGGTCAAGGGACCCGATGGCGGCTACCGACTCGAAGCGGGCCACCAGATGCCGCCGTTGCTGTTCGACGAGGACCAGGCGGTCGCGCTCGCGGTGGCGCTGCGGATCGCCGTGGGAACGGGCGCGGGCATCGAGGAGGCGGCCGCGCGGGCGCTGGCCACCGTGCGCCAGGTCCTGCCGTCCCGGTTGCGCCAGCGCGTGGACGCACTGGCGATCAGCGCGGCCGGGCGCGGTGCCGATCCCCAGGTCGACACTGGTGTCCTGCTCACACTGAGCGCCGCCGTCCGCGCTGGGGAGGAGCTGCGATTCGACTACCGTTCGCCGGGACGCACCGAGCCGCGACCGCCCCGCCGGGTGCAGCCACACCACCTCGTGGTCCGGACCGGGCGCTGGTACCTGGTCGGCTGGGATCCTGAGCGCGAGGACTGGCGGATCTACCGCGCCGACCGGATGACACCGCGTGTCCCGAACGGACCGAGGTTCCCTCCCCGCGAAGTGCCGGGCGGCGACGTGGCCGTCTTCCTGTCGGCCCAGTTCAAGGGTTCCGAGAGCGCGGACGCCTGGCCTTGCCGCGGCGAGGTGATCCTCGACCTTCCCGCGGCGGAGGTGGCCCCGTTCGCAGGTGACGGCGTCGTCGAGGAACTCGGCACCGCCAGGACCAGGCTGACGACAGGGTCCTGGGCCTGGGCCGCCCTCGCCGCGGAGCTGGCCCGCTTCGACACCGAGATCGAGGTGATCGCCCCACCGGAGCTGCGCGCGGCGTTCGCCGAACTGTCGCACCGCGCCGGCCGCGCCGCGGGCACCGAATAGGACGGCAGACCACTGCCGACAGACCCGGCGGCAGGGCCCCATCCCCGCAGGATCGGTTGCGCACCAGCGCTGTCCTTGCGAACGGGTCTCGGCGTTGGCAATTCGGCGACGCAGCAATGCGCGCCGGGCATCCGTATCGTCGGTGCCCCGCGCCTCCAGCGGGATCGCAACGGTTTTGGTTTCGACTCGCGATCGAAAAGGGTTGAGAGCCGACCGTCCCGCGGATCCCTATGTACTGATTCTCGAAGTTGACCGCCTTCGGATGATCGGCCACTGCTGAGCTACCTGGTGCGAGAGTTATTGCGCGGCAACGGCGGTAGACATTCTGGCCGATCCGCGGGTACCTCAGTCAGATGATGTGGTTGGACTCCTGGGCGTGCGAACGGTCCGGCGGATGGCGGTGCGGAGCCAGTGGTGGGCGCCGTCGGCTGTGTTTCGGGGGTGCCCGGCCATGCTGATGGTCAGTGGCGGCAGTGGCAGGGGGATGTCGAGCAGGCGCAGTCCGAGGGCGGTCGCGTCGTCGGTGGGGGGCGACGGGGCAGCACCGAAGTGCGGTGGGGACGAGGCAGACGATGTCGCTGCGGCGGGCGAGGCGTGCAGGCGGGCAGCGGCGCGGGTGACGCTGTGCGCGTCCGGCAGGGCGTCCAGCGCGATAGCGAGATTGGCGTCGATGACCGGATTCGGGCTGTTCACCAGCATCATTCCATTTCAGTCAATGATTCAGTGCCGAAGTTCCCATTGTGGCAACGCTTGGTTCTCCGCAGGATTCGACGGCTATTGCGGCCGAACAGATCCCGCTGCCCCGGTCGACGGGCACGGGCGTTGTTTTCGTGCGAAAGTAGGCCGGAGGTCGACGGGAGTGGTTACCAAGCGATGCCGATACTTCGGGACGTAGCGATCGGTGTCACGGTGCCGGAGCAGGACTTCCAGTGGGTGGACACCGATGTGCGCCGGTACCACCGTGCGGTGGGTTGGGCGGGTGCGGGCGACGCGATGCTGCCTACCTTCGCGATGACCGCCCCCGGCGTGTTCGGGGTGGCCTCGCCGGAGTTCTACCGGGCCGAGCCGCCTGAAGTGCGCTTTCCCGGTGTCCAGCTCGCGCTCGCCACGCTGCTGCACCGAGAGCAGGAAATCCTGGTCCACCATCGAATTCCGGTGGTGGGCACGGCGGTGTCGCGCAGCGAGATCGTCGAGGTCGAGGATCTGGGTTCGGCGGCGGTGCTGGTGCAGCACACCGCGCTGGTCGGTGCCGACGGTCGAACTCTGGTCACCGGGGTATCGCGCATCCATGCCCGCGGTGCAGGCGGTATCGGGGGCCCGCCGGCCTCGGCCGCCGCAGTGGCGACACCGCAGCGAGCGCCCGACGCGGTGTCGGATCTGCCGGTTGCGGCGGACCAGGCAGACCGGTACCAGCGGTGCAGTCGTGGTGCATCGATGCGCGACAACGTGCATACCGACGCCCACTTCGCCAGGGCCGCTGGATATCCGGGGCCGATTCTGCAAGGCGTGTGCACCTACGCCATGGTGTGTGCCGCCATCCTGGATACCGTGCCGAGCGCGGACTCGAACCGCGTGCACCGGTATGCGGCTCGGTTCTTGGGCATCGTGTTTCCTGGCGAGACACTACGCACCAGGATGTGGATCGACGACGATGGCTGCCGATTCGTCACCTCGGTCCCGGAGCGGGCCGAGAAGCCGGTGCTGTCAGGCATATTGACGATGCGATGATTCTCAACCGGTCGCCAGGAAATCGCCGATCGCCCCGGCCACCTGGTCGGCGTTCTCCATATGCAAATGGTGGCCGCCGGGCAGTGTGACCTGGCGTAGCTTCGGTACGGCACCGATCCGCTGGGGGTAGTAGGGCTCCCGCAGTGCGGTCCGCTCGGCTGTCACCAGCAGGGTGGGCGCGGTGATGTTGGCTAGGAAGGCCAGGATCTGATCTTCGTGGAAGGTCGCGGTCAGGCCGCGATTGAGTCGCACATCGTGTCGCCACGAGTAGCCGCCCTGCACCTCCTGCAAGTCGCGTTCCACCAGTGCTTGTGCGGTTTCCAGCAGAATGTCGGCCAGCTGCACCCGGGCTTTGACGGCCTGGATCCGGCTGCGGTAGACCGGATGCCGGTCACCGCGCAGATAGGTGTCGAGATAACGCGCGAGGCCGGACACCGCCTCCGTCGGCTCGGCGGAGAGCGGACCGATCGCGTCGATCAGCACCAGCCGCTCGATCTTGTCCGGGTGAATGCCCGCGACGAGCGAGGACAGCGCACCGCCGAGCGAGTGCCCGATCAGTTGGAAGCGGTCCCACCCCTGGGTGTGTGCGAGCTCGAGGACACAGGCCGCGTAGTCGAAATAGTGACAGGTGGTCGACGGCACGGGATCGGAATGACCGTGACCGGGTAGGTCGACGGCGATCAGGTCGTGGCCGGTGAGGTGCTGGGCGAGCGGGTCGAAGCTGGCGCAGTTGTCCAGCACACCATGCAAGCACAGCGTGGGCAGTCCACCGCGCGTTGCCGACCGGTTTCCGCGCAGGGTGATTCCGGCGCGGGGCAGCACGAACTCGACCGGTTCCATGGTTGTCACTGGTCCAACTGCGTGAGGATCTGAGCGGTCAGTTGCAGTACGCTCGGCCCCTTCATCAGCTCCATAATGGTCACCTTCACGCCCAGTTCCCGTTCCAGCCAGGCGCTGATCTCGACCGCGAGCAGCGAATCGAGGTAGTCCATCAGCGGCATGTTCTCGTCAAGGGAGTCGAGCGGGATGCCGAGCACACCCGCCAGGCGCACCCGCAGCGCCGTCGCAACCAACTCGCCGCGTGCTTGCGCCGATCGAGTGCGTAGCTGCACCCGCAGCGGGCTGCCCGTGCCTGCGGTGTCGGCCTGGTCCGAGCCCAAGGTGGACAGGTGTTCGTAGCGCGGTTGGTCCTGCGCGGCCAGATCGTGTTGGCGGAAGAACTGCGGCCAGTCCATCGGCAGGACGCCGACCTGGGGCAGGCCTCCACCCCAGAGCGCCTGCATCGCCTCGAAAGCCTGTGCGACGGTGAACGATTGCATTCCAGTGGTGGCCACGAGACGCCCGATGGTGTCGTGCCTGGCCACGTATCCGACATCGGAGACCGCGCCCCAGTTCACCGTGAGCACCGGCTGTCCGGCGGCGTGTCTGGCCTGGGCTAGATGGTCGAGGAAGGCGTTGGCCACGGCATAGTTGGCTTGGCCCCGGTTGCCGACCATCGACGTCGCCGAGGAGAACAGGACGAACGCCGCCAGCGGCAGGTGTGCGGTCAGCTCGTGCAGGTGCCATGCGCCGAAAGCCTTGGGCGCCAGCACATTGGTCACCCGGTCGCGGTCCATATCGGTGATCAGCGCGTCATCGAGGACCATCGCACAGTGCAGCACCCCGCGCAGCGGCGGCAGCTCATCGGCGATCCTGTCGAGCAGCGCGGCCAGCGCGGTCCGGGAACCGACGTCCACCGCCTCGGCGAGGACCTGCACGCCGCGCGCCCGAAGATCGGCCACCCTGGCCGCAGCGACCTCGGTGGACACCCCCGAGCGCCCGATCAGCACCAGGTGCCGCACGCCTGCGGTGGCGAGGCGATCGGCCATGGCCAGTCCCACACCGCCGAGACCTCCGGTGACCAGCCAGGTTCCGTCGGTGGACGGTGGCTGCGGAGTGCGGGCCACCGGAATCTCACGCTCGTCCATCGCCAGCACCACTTTGCCGATGTGCCGGGCCGCAGCCAGATGCCGGAAGGCCGACTCGGTCTCCGCGGGATGGAAGACCCGGTGTGGCAGTGGGTGTAGTTCGCCCGCGGCGAATCGCGCCATCAGCGCCTCGAATTCGGCGTGCACGGCCGCGGGCCGGTCGAGCAGCAGCTGTCGCAGGTCGAAACTGAAGTACGACAGGTTGCGCAGGAAGGGGCGAAGGCCGAGCTTGCTGTCCTGTAGCAGATCGCGCTTGCCGAGTTCGACGAAGCGCCCGTACGGCGCCAGGCACCCGAGGCTGCGCCCGACAGTCGCACCCGCGATCGAATTCAGTACTACGTCAACACCGGCGCCATTGGTGACCGTGAGAATCTCGTCCGCGAAATCCGGTGTACGGGAATCGAACACGTGTTGCACACCGATCGCCCGCAGCAGTGCCCGTTTGTCCGGACTGCCCGCGGTCGCGAAAACCTCCGCACCCGCCGCGCGCGCGATCTGAACGGCCGCCAGGCCGGTCCCGCCCGCGGCGGCGTGGATCAGTACCTTTTCGCCGGCGGTCAGCCGGGCGAGCTTGTGCAGGGCATGCCACGCGGTGAGGAAAACGATCGGCACGGCTGCCGCCGCTTCGAAACTCAGGTTGACCGGTTTGGCGACGACACCGGTGACTGGCACGGTGAGGTGGCTGCCCAGCGTGCCCTGCGCCGCGTTGACGGCCACCACGGCGTCACCGACGCCGATCCCCGTGACCTCGGCGCCCACACGAGTGACGATTCCTGCGCACTCCGCGCCGAACCGGTATCCGGTGGCCGATTCCAGCGGCGGCACCTGGCCGAGCGCCATCATGACGTCGAGGAAATTCAGTCCTGCCGCGGCGATCTGGATTTCCACCTGGTCGGCGGCCGGCTCGACCCGCGGTGTGGCGTGATAACCCAATTCGTCGAGCGAGCCGGGCGCCTCGGTGCTCAGCGCGAACCCGGTGCCGGGCGCGAGATCGCCCGCCAGCGTGGTTTCCGGGCCGGATGGGCGCGCGAGAAGTCGGCGCACGAAGCGTTCGCCGCCACGCGAGACGATCTCCCGTTCATGATCGTCGGTGCGCAACTCGGCGAGTATCGACGCCGAATCGCCTGCGGTGGGTGTGGATTCGAGATCGATGACGGTGTAGCGCAGCTGTGGAAGCTCCAGTCCGACCACCGGACTCAGTCCCCACGCCGCCGCGGCTGACAGATCTATCTCCTTGTTCCGGAAAGCGTGTGCGCCGCGCGTCACCGCGTACACCCGGGGCCACTGTTGCGACTGCTTGCCGCACACTCGGGTGAGCAGATCGATCAGCCGCAGCGATGATTCGGTCAGCGCTCGATCCAGGGCAAGATCGGCCGCGCCGCGCAGATCGATGATTCCGGCCGGTTCCAGAGCCTCGAGATCATGGTCGGTGAGGTCACGCACGAGCGTGGCGTGCCCGCCCTCGGCGTCGATGCGGGCGGCCAGGTCCGCGCCGAGCGGATCGGTGCCTGCCACGATCAGCCATTCCCCGAGCGGTAGTGCGTTGCTGCCGTGCTGCACGGCGGGCTCGGTCGCCTCCGGAGCGCGCGCCAGCAGCAGCGATTGCGATCCGGGACCGACGTGGCCGGGATCGCCGAGCGCCGCGACATCGTCGAAGTCCAGTGACCGCAGCAGATCTTGCCACTGCTCGGGCGAGAGCAGCGGGCCGTCCGGACGCAACCGCAGATCGCGGAACGACCACCAGCCCGCGGTGAGGCCGAAAGTCAGGTCGAGCCAAGGGGTGTCGGGCGCGGCCTCGATCAGCAGCAGCAGGCCGCCGGGAGCGAGCATTTCCTGGAGATACAGCAGCGTCTTCTTGGTGTCGGCGGTGGCGTGCACCACGTCGGCGGCTACCACCACATCGAACGAGCCGGGTACGAAATCCTGGTTCTGCAAGTCGATTTCGAGGTCCAGCACGCGGTAGTCGACGAATTCGTAGTCCGTGAACCGCTTCCGCGCTGCCGCCACGAATGTGGGCGACACATCGGTGAAGACGTATTCGCACTGGGTCGCGGCAAGCGCGGGCAGTAGCGTGGCGGTCAACCCGCCGGTGCCGCCGCCGACTTCGAGCACCCGCAGCGTCCGTCGCTGATCCGCCTGGGCGGCGACCCGCTGCATGGCGTGACCGGCGATCAGATTGTAGAAGCGGGCGATCGGGGAGGTGTGGTAGATGGGCTCGATGTCGGTCAGCGTTCCCGCCGGAAACAGCAACTCCAGTGGATCGACCGCGCCGCTGAGCACCTCGTGCAGCCGTGCGCCGGTTCGGCGTAGTAGCAACAGTTCCCAGGTGCAGTCGGGATGCCGGTCGAAGAGTTCGGCCCACAGCGCATCCGGGTCGAGCGCTTCGGTTCGTTCGATCCGATACCGGTCACCGTGTTCGCGCAATGTCCCGTCGGCGACGAGCAGCCGCAGCAAACCGTGCAGAGCCCGCTGGTAGCCGGGCAGCAACTCGGATAGCTCGGGGACGGTGAACTCGGTGTCCGGCGCGAAGGACCGCAGGCAGGCGGCCACATAGGCGGCACAGAGCCTGCGCACTCCCTGTTGATAGGTGGTGGCGTAGGTGCGCCGGTCGAGGCGGTCGGACATCCTCTGGCACAGTGGTTCCAGTGCCGCCGCGAGCTCGGACGGTCCGAGGGTGACCGCGCTCGGTCCGAGGGTGGACGTACGCTCGCTCGGTTGCCAGTGGAAGTGGTACATGTGTTCGGCGAGGGTGCCCGCGGCACGTGGGTGTTGCCGCATCGCCTTGCCGGTCAACGGAGTGAACTCGGCGATCGGCTGCCCGTGCGCGTCGAGCAGATAGATATCGACGAGCAGGCCGCTGTGGTCGTGCTTGCGTAGGCGGGTGTAGCACCACACCGGAAGAACGTCCTGCTGGTAGCGGCGCACCCGTTCGATGCCCGTCGGCAGATAGTTGGTCGGCAGCAGCTCATCTGGCCGTTCGGCGGAAGGATGCAGGATCGCGCTTTGGAAGCAGGCGTCAAGTACCGCCGGATGAAGTAGGTAGCCCGTCAGGCGGTTGCGCAATACCCGTGGCGGGGCGATCTGGGCGAGCGCCTCGCCCGGCCCGACGTGCAGCCGGGTGATCCCGCAGAAGGAGGGGCCGTACGCGTAACCGTTTCCGGCCATGCGGCCGTAGATGTCGACGGGCTTGAACGTGTTCGTACACCGCGCGCGGATCGCCTCGAGGTCGAGGCCTTCGCGCTGTTCCAACGGCGCAGCATGGAATCGGCCGCGAGCATTACGCACCCAGGTGTCACCGCGGATCGCCCGTTGATGGAACTCGAATGTCCCCGTGTCCGGGTCCAGCTCCAGTCTGCTCACCTGTGGCTCGTCGGACAGGATGCAGGCACGCTCGAATTCGACGAACTCCAGCGCGCTCGGCTTACCGGTCAGCGACTGCGCGGCATATAGTGCGGCTTCGATATACGCCGCGCCCGGCACGATCACCGAGCCGAACACGTCGTGCTCACGCACCCACGACAGCCGATGGTCGTCCCAGCTGATCTCCCACGTCGGGCGTGGGCCGTCGACCCGCTTGAGCATCGGATGTGCCTGACCGTCGGTCCGGTACCGGCGGGAAAGGGCGCTCTCGTTCCAAAATGGCTGGCGCATCCAGGGATTGGTGGCCAGCTCGAGCACCGGCGCCCCCGCCGGGTAGCGCAGTGGCCAGGCCACCGTGCCGGCGTTGACATAGAGCGTGGCGAAGGAGCCGAGCAGACTTTCCCAGTCGTCCTTCTTCCGGGCCAGAGAGGTGACGACGGTGGCGTCGGCGGTGATCTCGTTGAGCGAATTCGCCAGCACCGGATGCGGACTCAGTTCGACGAAGGTGTCGAAACCGTCGGCCAGCAGGGCCCGGACGGCGGGTTCGAACAGTACCGGCCGACGGAAATTGCGCCACCAATAGTCAGCACCGAGTTCGATGCCGTCGATCCGCGCGCCGGTGGCCGTCGAGTACATCGGAATCGTCGATTCGCCGCCGACGAGGCCGGCCAGCACGTCCATGAGCTCGTCGTGCAACGGGTCCATGTCGGGGCTGTGGCAGGCGCAGTTCACCCGCAGCATCCTCGCGAACACACCGGTGTCGGTGAGCTCTGCGGCCAGCGCCGCCAAGGCGGGCCTGCGTCCGGACATGGTGGTGGCCTGTGGACTGTTCACGGCGGACACCCACAACTCGTCCGGGTTGCGCGCGCACAGCTCTTGGACGCTGGCTTCGGGCAGCGCGACGAACATCATCGCGCCGGTGGCGTCGGCCTTCTCCTGGATGCGGGCGCGATGGCAGATGATTTTCAGCGCGTCGGGCAGACTCAGCGCCCCGCTGATGTGGGCGGCCGCGATCTCGCCCATGCTGTGACCGAGGACCGCGTCAGGTTCGATGCCCCAGGATTTCCACAGCTCGACCAACGCCACCTGGAGGGCGAACATGGTCGGCTGTAGGCACTGTGTCTCGCCGATCCGGGAGGTTGCCTCGTCGGCGGTGAGTTCGCCGAGGATCGACCAGTCGAGATACGCGCGCGCCAGTGCGTCGCACTGGAGTATTTTCGCGCGGTAGACCGGCGAGGTTTCCAGCAGCTGCCTGCCCATGGCGTACCACTGTGGTCCCTGGCCGTTGAACAGAAAGGCCACCCTCCCGGTCCGGCCGCGCTGGGTCTGGCCTCGAATCGTCTGGCCTGCACGCAGTTTCGTGGCCGCCTCGGCGGCGTCGGCGGCGATCACGGCAAGGCGGTGCTCGTGATGACTACGGCGCAGGGCGAGCGCGGCGCCGAAGGATTCCAGGTCCGGGGAGTGGGTGTCGAGCAGTTCGGCGTAGGTCGCCGCGAGGGCGTCCAGCGCCTGTTCGCTGCGTGCGCTGATGGTCAGCACGGTGGGCCTGTCGGTGGTTGAAACCGGCTCGGCCGCAGCAGGTTTCGCGGGATCTGGCTCGGTGAGCACCACGTTGGCGTTGGTGCCGCCGAAGCCGAAGGAGTTGACGCTGGCCGCCGCACGGGGGTAACCGGCAGGCCAGGGTTGTGCCTCGGTGGCCACAGCCATCGGCAGACCGGCGAAGTCGATGTCGGGGTTGGGCTGCTGGTAATGCAGGCTCGGCGGAATCTGTCGATGCCACACCGACAACGCGGCTTTGATCAACCCGACGATGCCCGCGCCTGCTTCGAGATGCCCGATATTGGTCTTGATGGACCCGAGGAGTGCGGGCATCCCGTGGTCGCGGCCGGTGGCGAGAACCCGGCCGAGGGCATTGGCCTCGATGGGGTCCCCGACCGGGGTTCCGGTGCCGTGCGCTTCGACGTAGCCGATGTCGGCGGGCGCGATCTGCGCGGCGGCAAGGGCGGCACGGAAATTGGCTTCCTGGGCCTCACCGCTGGGCACAGTGATGCCCTGGGTGCGACCGTCCTGGTTGACCGCGGTGCCGCGGATGACCGCGTAGATGCGATCTTCGTCGGCCAGTGCGCGCGAGAGCGGCTTCAGCACGACGACGCCGACGCCCTCGCCGCGCACGTACCCGTTGGCCCCGGCGTCGAACGCCCGTGACCGGCCATCGGGCGACAGCATCGCGGCCTGACTCAGTGCGATTCCGAACTGCGGGGTCAGCATGAGGTTCACGCCACCGGCCAGCGCCAGCTCGCTTTCGCCCTGCCGCAGGCTCTGCACCGCGAGGTGCACGGCGACCAGGGAGGAGGAGCAGGCGGTGTCGAGGGTCATGCTCGGTCCGCGCAGATCCAGCGTGTAGGACAGCCGGTTGGACACGATGCTCATGAAGGTGCCCGTGGCCGAATGCGGGCCGAGACCCTCGAGTTCGCTCGGCGCCGATTGCAGCCCGCCGTAGTCCTGACTACAGGCCCCGATGAAGACGCCGGTGCGCCCGCCTGCCAGCTCGGCCGGGATGATGCCGGCATCCTCGAGCGACTCCCAGGTCACCTCGAGGAGCTGGCGTTGCTGGGGGTCCATCTGTTCGGCCACCCGGCCGGAGATGCCGAAGAACGCCGCGTCGAAGGTGTCGACCTCGTCGAGGAATCCGCCCTGCCGGGAATTGAGTCTGCCCGGCTGCTGCGCCTTCGGCGAGTAGTAGTGCTCGACGTCCCAGCGATCCTCGGGAATGGGCCCGATCGCGTCGACTCCTGCCAGCAACGACCTCCACAGCGACTGCTGATCGGTGATACCGCCGGGCAGTCTGCACCCGATGCCGATGACGGCGACGGGTTCGTCGTCTGTGTGTGTCATGCCCTCTCCAGCTCTTTGAACGCGGCAAGCACCTGCGCGGTGGTGAATACGTCCTGGGTTGCCCGGAACGCGGAATAGCTTTCGGTCTCCGGGTACGGGTATCGGCCGCCGAACCAGGAGCCGTCCGGCCGCCTGCGGTCGAGTAGCCACCCGATCGCCAGCCGTACCGGTGGTTCATCGGCGGACATGCCCGCGTGGGCGAGGGTGGCCAGGGCGAGTGCGGTGTGCTGTTCGGCGGCCGCCATGTCACCGAAGCCGTCGACCTCGCTGAACCAACTGCCGTCGGCCCGCTGTTGCGCAAGCACGAAGTCGCGGGCCGCGGCGACCGCTGGGTAGTTGCCGAAACTTGCCAGCGCCGCGACCGCGGGTCGCATCAGGTAGTAGTGCGTGCAGTAGTAGTACCAATTGATCCCGAAATGGCCCTCTACATGCTGTTTTTCAGCCAGGAAGTCCAAGGCCGCATCGAGGTGGATCGGTTCGAGATCCAGGCCGACCAGTGCGAGCAGCGCGAACCCGGTTACCGAGGGTTCAGTCTGGAATGCCCTCGGAATGTGGCTGTGCACCTCTTCCCACGGACCGCTCGCCAGCTGCTTGCGGCGCAGGAATTCCGCTCGCTCATGGGCTTTTTCGAGTTCGCCGAGCAAGGTGAGCGCGGTGATGTACTCGCTGCTGGTCTCCGTGCAGTATTCGGCATTTCCGACTTCGATCGCACCCCAGCTCAGCATTCCCGTGGGCTTCTCACTGACGGAAAGGAATGAAAGTATTGAATTGACAGTCGATGTGGTAGAGATCGTCGTCTCGGCGCTCCACAACGCAATTGCCTTGAGGGCATTGACCGAGTCCCACTCCTGGAACACCACGGTCGCCGGATCCTCGGCTATCGAACCATCTGGCTGTTGACAGCGTTGAAAATAACCGATGGCATCGTCGATGATCCGACTGAGCGATAAGCCGTGCTGTCCGACAATCGACTCGAGCAATGGGGAGTCCTCCGTGGCGTGCCTTGCATGGTGAAGTTGACGCGTCCCCCAGACGCACACGATCACACAGCCAATGCCATGACGCAACATGTATCGTCTCGTCTCACGTAATCCATCCCCTTCCGGTACTGTCCCGAAAATAGGTGGGGGAGCGATTATCGACAGTGTTGCCAGGGAGTTGCCATGGGTCGCAATGATTTACGAGAAAGCCAATGGGTCACCGTGACGACTCTCGGCGACCTGCTCGACAGGCGGGCTGCCGAGCATCCAGACGGCATAGCCCTCACATTTCCGGACTCCGAGGTCACCTATGCCCAGCTGGCAGCGCGGGCCGAAACGGTTGCCAAAGGGCTGCTGTCGCTGGGCATCGCGGCCGGCGACACCATCGGCATCCTTTTGCCGAACTCCATGGACTCGATCGCAATACTGTTCGGCGCCATGAAAATCGGCGTGCTGCCGGTGCCGATCAACGCGCGCTTCAAGAGCTACGAGTTGACCGAGGTGGTCGCGCATTCGCGGATGCGCGTCCTGTTCACCACCGCGCCGGTGCCGGATTACCTGCCGACGCCGGAGACCAGTGCCGGTCTGCGACACGTCGTACTGCTCGGCGCGGACAGTGCACCGGTCGGCTTCGTCTCGGAGCAGGAGTTCCTCGCCGATGCGGTCCGTATCGACCAGGCGCAGGTTCGCCGCCGCCAGGAGTTGGTCCGCGTGCGTGACACCGCGATGGTCATGTACACCTCCGGCACCTCCGCCAGCCCCAAGGGGGCGATGATCAGCCACGAGGCATTCAGCCGATTCGCCGCGGCCACCGCCGATGTCAGATTCCTGCTCACAGAGCACGATCGGATCTGGACCGCGCTGCCCCTGTTCCACATCGGCGGTATCGCGTTCGCGATCGCGAGCATCTACGCGGGTGCGCGCTACTGCCACGTCGGTTTCTTCCAGCCCACTGCCGCGCTCGACCAACTGGAGGCCCAACAGTGCACCGTCGCGCTGCCCGGGTTCGAGACGATCTGGCTGCCGGTGGTGAATCAACCCGATTTCGTCGCTCGTGACCTGTCCGCGCTTCGGCTGGTGCTGGCGGTCGGCGTTCCGGAACGCCTACGAGACATGGCGAGTCGACTGCCACAGGCGGTGCAGGTGTCCTGCTATGCGATGACCGAATCCACGTCGTTCCTGTCGTTGAACCATCTGACCGACACCCTCGAGCAGCGCACGACCACCGGGGGACACCCGTTGCCCGGGATGGAAATCCGGGTGGTGGATATCGACACCGGAGATGATGTCGCGCCGGGCACGGAGGGCGAACTGCTGCTGCGTGGAGCGAATTGTTTCGACGGATACCTCTACGACGCCGAACTCACGGCGCGCAGTTTCGACGCTGACGGCTGGTTCCACACCGGCGATATCGGCACCCTGGACGCCGACGGCCGGGTGACCTTCGTCAGCAGGCTCAAGGACATGCTGAAGATCGGCGGGGAGAACGTGTCCGCAGCCGAGGTGGAGAACTACCTGCTACGCCATCCTGCCGTGCACATCGTGCAGGTGGTCGGTGCACCGGACAGTTACTACGTCGAGGTGCCCACCGCGTTCATCGAGTTGAAACCCGGTTCGACCGCGACCGAACAGGAGATCATCGACTTCTGTCTCGGCAATATCGCCACCTACCGGGTGCCGCGCTATGTGCGGTTCGTGCAGGAGTGGCCGATGTCCGGTACCAAGATCAAGAAATACATACTGCGCGAACGCATCCGAGACGACCTACTGGACCGAGGCATCACCGAGGCCCCGAAGTTGCGCTCACCGCAGGACGCGCAACGATGAGCACGGTCGACGAACTACGCACCGTCGCCGGACTCTACCGAGCTCGACTGCGTCTGGGTGCGTCCGTCGCCGTCGGCGACCCCGTCGCGCGGGTGCTGCACATGCCGCGCGGCGCAGACGGCTATGCGAACTACGAAAAGATCAGGGCCAGAGGTGATCTGGTTCGAGGACGCAGCGGGCTGTGTATGACCGCCTCCTACGCGGTGTGCAACGAGGTGCTGCGTAGTGACCGGTTCTTCGCCGCACCGACCTCAGCGGTCCGGCTGAAACTGACACCGCCGTCCTGGCAACGCAGCGACGTGCTCGTACACCCGCTCGACGACTCTTTTGCCTCCGCGAACCCGCCCGAGCACACCGCCCTGCGCCGGATCGTCGCACCGTTCTTCAGTCCGCAGCTCATGCGCGCGCGCCACGCCTATATCGAAAAGGTGGTCGCCGAACAGCTGGATCGGCTGGACCGGGACGAACCGGTCGATCTCATCGACGAATTCGCGATCCAGGTACCGAGCAAGGTGATCTGCGAGATCCTAGGACTTCCCGAAAGCGATCACCCGCTGTTCGTCCGCTGGGGTATCGAATTCGGCGCCACCGTCGACGGTGCCCGAAGCGCAAGCGAACGCCGCCGCACTCAGGTCCTGCTCGCCGAATTGACCGACTACTTCGACGCCGTGGTCGCCGACCGGCAACGCCGCCCAGGTGAGGACCTGATCAGCAAGCTGGCCACTGCGGTGGCCGAGGGCGCGATGACCAGGATCGGCCTGCTCGCCACCTGTCAGGCGTTGCTCATCGGCGGCTTCGTGACCACAGCCAACATCATCGGCAACGCCGTCGTCGCACTGTCGGAGAATCCGGAACAGCGCGAGGCCTTCGCCTCCGATCTCGATCTGACCAACCAGGTCGTCGAAGAAGTATTGCGATTGCAAGCCCCCGCGCAATACAGCGTGCGAGTGGCCAGGGAACCGACCCGGCTGGCAGGCCAGGACCTGCGTAAAGGCACTCCGGTGGTGACGCTGCTCGCCGCTGCCAACCGCGACCCCGAGGTATTCACCGACCCGGAACGCTTCGACATCGACCGGGCGAACGCCCGCGACCACCTTTCCTTCGCGGCGGGCCCGCATTACTGCATCGGCGCTGGACTTGCCCGGCTGGAAGGTCAGATCGCGCTGCGCGCTCTGCTGGAACGGTTTCCGCGGATACGAGTTGCCGGGCCGGTGCGCTACTGCCCGTCCCGGGTCATCCGGGGACCTGAGCACGTGCTGGTCCACTGCCGCTGATCGCGGTTGCTCCTGTGACAGTGAGCGCTATCGGCCGTTGAAGGCGGGTGGTCTGCGTGCGAGCACGGCCGCGACAGCTTCTCGGTGATCCTCGGTGTGGTGGGCGGCGGCCTGCATCGCCGCCGACAGTTCGAGGTTGCTTTCCAGGCTCTGATGCCGGGCTTCACGCAGCAGTCGCTTGGTCATCCGCAGCGCGTGCGGCGGATTCGCGCAGATCCTGGCAGCTAGGCGATGTGCGGCCTCGAGGAGGGCGTCGGGTTCGACGACCTGGGAGATCAGACCCCATTCGAGTGCGGTGTACGCGTCGATCGGTTCACCGGTGAAGGCCATCTCGCAGGCCCTGGCCATGCCGATCGCCTTCGGCAGCAGCCAGGCGCCGCCGTCGCCGGGAATCAGGCCCACCTTGATGAAGCTCTCGGCGAAGACCGCGGTGCTGGCGGCTATCCGGATATCACAGAGCAGTGCCAGATCGCAGCCCGCGCCGACCGCTGGGCCGTTGACGGCGGCGATAGTCGGGATTTCGCAGTGGTACAGGGCCTTCGGGATGGACTGGATGCCGTGCCGATACCCCTGCCGTAGCTCCGCCGGTGTGCCACCGAACATTCCGGTCCGGTCGCGCATGTGTTTGATGTTGCCGCCCGAAGAGAACGCCGACCCCGCACCGGTGAGGATCGCCGCGCGCAGGCTGTGGTCCCGATTGGCCGCTGTCACGGCGTCCTGTAAGGCGGCGATGGTGTCGGCTTCGGAGATGGGGTTACGCGCTGCCGGACTGTTGAGAGTCCAGACGACGACGTCCTCGGTGCGGTCGATCAGGATCGCTTCACTCATCATGGTCTCCAGTTATCTTCTCTGACAGCACGATTCGGACATCGACCGGCACCATCTCGGAACCGCGGGCGATAACCGGGTTGAGATCGAGTTCGGATATCTCCGGGTGCGCGGCGACGAAATCGCCGATACGGACAAGGAATCGGGCCAGCTGGCCCCTGTCGACCGGCGGCAGGTGACGATGGCCGTCGAGTAGGCGGGAGACGAAAGTCTCGTCGATCATTTCCCCGGCCTCGAGTTCAGTGAGCGGCGCGGCCCGAAATGCGACGTCGCGCACCGCTTCGACCATCACCCCGCCGCTGCCGAACGCAACCACCGGCCCGAAATCCGGATCGTGCGTGGCGCCGACGAGCAGTTCGACCCCGGCCGCAGCCATCGGGGTGACGATCATCCCGTCGATGCGGGCTTCGGGCACGTTGGTACAGACGGCGTCGATGATCGCTTCAGCGTGCTCGCCCGCATCGGCGGCCACCACCCCGAGCCGGACTCCGCCGACATCGGACTTGTGGACCACCTGTTGAGAAACGACCTTCAGGGCGCACGGTCGCTCGTAACCGGCGACCGCGGCGACCACGTCCGCGACCTCACGTGCGAGAGTCCAAGCGCCGATTTCGATTCCGGCTGCCTCGACCGCCCGCCGTGCCGCCGGTTCGTCGAGCAGTCCCGAGCCGTGAATGGGCGGGGCGGCCGGCGGCAACGCGAGCGAGGAGCGTCGCGCGGTGTCGGCCAGTCTGCGGCCACGCCGCTCCAGTGCCGCCGCGATCCGCACAGCGTGATTGATCGAGCTGAGCACTGGTACGCCGTGTGACCGCAGGCGGTCGTGGTTGGCTATCTCCACATCGGCGTAGCAGCTCTGAATCACCAGGGGGACAGCGTGTTCGGCGTTGAGCGCGAGCAGCACCTCAGCGGCGGCGTCCTCGCTCTCGCGCAGCGATGGGTCGAATCGCAGGTGGTATCCACCGAAAAGGCCGACGATCAGCACGAGGCCGACCTCGGGATCACGCACGAGGATGTCGAAGGCGTGGGCGAACACCATCGGATCGGTGTCGGTGGCGCCGGCCACATCGACCGGATCCGCCACTGCGGCGGCGCTGCCCAACAGCTGTCGCAGTCGCAGCTGCGTCCGCTCACTGAGCTCGGCCAGTTCGATGCCGACTGCGGCAAGGGCATCGGCGGCCAGTGCGGCGTGACCACCGCCGTCGCTGAGGATCGCGACCTTGCGGCCGGGCACAATCGGCGCACAGGTGGCAAGCGCCCCCGCGACAACGGCGAGCTCGTCGGGGCGGTCGAGTAGCTCCACTCCGGCCTGCCGTAGCACGGCCGTCGCCACGGCATCATGGCCTGCGATCGAGCCGGTGTGCGAGAGTGCGGCGCGGCGGCCCACTTCGGATCGACCGCCTCGCAGCATGACAATCGGCGTATCCCGCACCACGTCGGCGGCGGCGGCGAGGAACGATCGTCCGTCGACGAATCCCTCGGAATGGATGGCCACCACGCCGGTGCTCGGATGGCGGGCGAGCTCGTTCAGGCATTCGTCGTAGCGGACGTCGACCTGGTTGCCCAGCCCCACATAGGCGTGGAAACCGGGCCCTCTGAACGCGCGATTGTCGTTGACCACCGAAAGCAGCATGTTCCCGCTCTGCGTGATCACGCTGATCGGACCTTGTGGAATATCTTGGAGACCAACGAGATTCGCGCCGGAGGTAACGTTGATCAAGCCCGAGGTGTTGGGGCCGATGACACGTATGCCGGTCTCGGCGACCGCCGCGGCCAGCTCCGCGGCGAGTTCGGCACCGACGTCACCGATCTCGCCGAATCCGTTGGCGAGAACGACAGCCCCGCCGATGCCTACCGCGGCACACCGACGCAGCGCGTCGGCGACCGCGGCGGCGGGCAGCACGATCAGCGCGACGTCGACACCGTATGGGAGCCGGTCGATCGATGCGCACACATCGAGGCCGAGGATCTGTCCTGCCGCGGGATTGACCGGATGGATGGGATGGGCGTAGCCGGCCTGTTGCAGCGCCCGGATGGCATGGAATCCGCGCTTGGCCGGGTTGGCGGACGCACCGACGATGGCGATCGAATGTGGGTCGAGCAACCGCGTGAGTGCGGCGCGGGCGGGCGGACCGAAGACGGAGGTGCGTTCGTCGATACTGGTCATGCTTATTTTCCTTCGAAACTGGGGGAGCGGCGTTCGGCGAAAGCCGCGACGCCCTCTGCCCAGTCCCTTGTCCCCATCAATTCGAGGAGTTCGCGAGGCTCAGTGGACAACGCGACTTCGATGGAGTCGTCGCGGTACAGCGCCGCCTTCATCTTGGCCAGCGCGAGTGGCGCCTTGGCCGCGAGGGTTTCGGCAAGCGCGCCTGCCGATTCCAGCAACGACTGCTCTGGCGCCGTGGAATGGGCCAACCCCCATTCGAGTGCTTGCCTGCCGGTGAATCGGTCACCGAGAATCAGCAGATCCGTGGCCCGACGCAGGCCGACCAGACGCGGAAGCCTGCTGGTCACACCACCGCCGACGAAGGTGCCGATACTCACCTCGGGGAAACCCATCTGCGCGTCCTCGGTCATGACGAGGAAGTCCGCGCTGATGGCGATTTCCGCGCCCGCACCGAGGGCGTAACCGCTGACCGCCGCGACCACCGGAGTGCGCATCGTCTGGATCTGCGCGCAGGCACGCTGGCCGAGATCGACGTATTGCGCCTGCTCCGTGGGGGTTCTGGTGCTCGATCTGTGCGCTTTCAGGTCGGCGCCGACGCAGAACGCACGGCCCGCACCGCTGAGGACGACGCAGCGGATATCCGGATCGGCGTCGGCGGCGACCAGTTCGTCGATCAGCGTTCGATACATCTCTTCGCTCACCGCGTTGAGTCGTTCTGGGCGATAGAGAACGAGGTTCGCGGTATAGCCGGATCTGCTCATCAGCACGGTGGGCATGGGCCTCATTTCCTAGCGGTCGATGATTGAAATGTCTTGCTGGGCAGTCAGTTCGGTCGAGCCGACAGCGCCTGATCCGCGGCGCGCGGTCCCCACCGTGACAACTACAGGATGCCACAAATATTGCAATATCGGCCAAATATGCAGTTTTCATTGCACACGCGCGGGCGGCGGTGTTTCATGACTCACTAACCAGTTGTCGGGTCACGGCCCGCGGTCCATGAAAGAAGGCATCGTGCCCACCTCGGGGAATCTGAAGCACAGCATCAACACTCGTCAGCTGACGATGATCGGCATCGGCGGAGTCATCGGCGCCGGGTTGTTCGTCGGCAGCGGTAAGGCGATTTCCGCGGCGGGTCCCGGCATCGTCTTCGTCTACCTGCTCACCGGCCTTGTCATCATTCTGGTGATGCGCATGCTCGCCGAACTGGCCACGGCCAGCCCCGAGACCGGGTCGTTCGCGAGCTACGCCTCCAGAGAGCTCGGCTCATGGGCGGGATTGTCGGTCGGCTGGGTCTATGCCTATCACTGGTGCGTCACAGTCGCTTTCGAGGCGATCGCCGGCGCGGCGATAGCCCATCAACTCCTGCCGCTAGTGCCGACCTGGCTCTATTCCCTGATCTTCATGAGCGCCCTGACCTGCGTTAATCTCGCGGCCGTCACCTCATTCGCGCGATTCGAGTTCTGGTTCGCGATGATCAAGGTGGTCGCGATCGTCGCGTTCATCGGAATCGGTATCGCGGCGGTCGGCGGACTGCTCCCGCGCTACCACGCGCCAGGAACGGCGAACCTACTCGGATACGGCGGCCTGTTCCCGAACGGGCTCACACCATTGCTCGTGGCGTCGCTGACGGTCTTCTTCTCCTACTTCGGCACCGAACTGGTGACGATCGCCGCGGGCGAGGCGCAGGATCCGGTCACGGCGGTGCGCGTGAGCATGCGCAGCGTCGCGGCCCGCATTCTCATCTTCTACGTCGGCTCCATCCTCGTGATCGTCACGGTATTGCCTTGGAACGCAACACAAGTCACCCAAAGCCCCTATACCGCGGTATTGGGCCTGCTCGGGGTTCCCGGCGCGCAGACCATCATGAACCTGGTCGTGCTGACAGCGGTGTTGTCGTGCCTGAACTCGGGTCTCTACTCGTCCTCGCGGATGCTGTTCGCGCTGTCGCGCCGCGGCGAAGCTCCACGCATGCTGGGCAAGACGGCACCGTCGGGGGTTCCGGTCGCCGGTGTCCTTGCCGCGTCGAGTGCTGGATTTCTCGCGGTGGTCGCGAACTACTTCCTGCCCACCGGAGCGGTTTTCAGCTTCCTGCTCAGTTCCTCTGGCGCGATCGCGGTGGTGGTCTACCTGTGTATCTGTGCCACTCAGATCGCCGGGCGTCGCACCAAGACCGCGGCGCAGATCGAGGTCCTGCCAGTCAAGATGTGGGGCGGCCCCTACCTGTCCTATACGGTGGGAATCATCCTGCTGGCCATCGTCGTCGGGATGGCGCTGACCGCTGAGACTCGGACTCCGCTCGCCCTGACTCTGCTGGTTACCGCCATCGCCGTCACCGCGGGTCTGATCCATCAGCGGCGGGCGGTCGCGGTAACGGCGAGCGCCGAGTAAGCGAGCTCCCGCGCTATTCGCTGGGTGTGTCGGCGTAGACACCGAACTCATCCAGCAGTTTCTCCTCCTCGGCCAGTGTCGGACGCACCTCATGCCCGAGGATCTGCGCGACCGCACCCGTCATTGCCTGAACAAGGGAGGTGAAAGCCGTCATCGATCGCAGCACGCTCGCACTGGACGCCTCGATGTAGAACGTGTCGTGCGACGACGTCGCCAGCGGTGAGACGGCGGTATCGGTCAATGCGATGACATGGGCGCCGCGCTGCCGCGCCCACTGCGCGGCACGCACGGTGTCGAGGCTGTAGCGATGGATCGACATCGCCACGAAGCAGTCACCCGGCTGCACCCGGCGCAGTTCATCGGTCAGCGATCCGGTGCCCGCGTTGATCGCGACCACGTTCTCGCGCAGCATGCCGAGCAGATAGCTCAACAGGTAGGCCGGTGCGTGACACTTGCGCATGCCCATCACGTGCACCCTGGGCGCTCGGGCCAGTCGGTCGACCGCAGACTGCCACATCACGCCGTCGATGCGCGCGAAGGTTCTGGCGATATTCGCCTGGTCGAGCCCCACGGTCTGCTCGAGCAGCCCGGCGCCGTCGGCTGCCAGGTGCGCGAGACTGTCGAAGCGGTGCAAGAGTTGCGCTTGCTCCTGAAGTCGTGCGCGACACAACCGCGTCAGCCCGGGATAGCCCTTCAAACCCAGACCATTGGCAAACCGCACGACGGTAGCCTCGTTGACCCCGACGGCGCCCGCGAGGTCGGATACCGTCATGAACGCCACCGCTTCAGGATCCGACAGCACGCGTTGAGCCAGCTTCTTGTGCGAGGCCGACAGCGAATCCATCCGACCGCGAATTTCGGCGACCAACCCGTCGAAGGTCGCGGGGCCCGCTGCGCCTTCAGTGTCGGTATCCACCCGAGCCACCCTTCCTGTCCACAGTCGCCGTTACTCGGTTGAGCAAGACTCTGCCAACTTAGCCGACTCGGCCGGCCATACACGTGGTGCCGACACGCGGGTCAACCACTGGTGCGCTCCGGGCTGTGACCATGGTTGACATCGTCGACCCGGCTACCGAACCAGTTTCATCGAAAACACAACCTGCACAGGATGTTTCCTCCCCTGCAGGGCCGTAACTTCACACTGGTCCGATAACGGAAAGACCCAGGAATTGGTCGACAGCTGGAGCCCGATCGACACGTGTCAGCCGAGCTACTCAATCATGCTTTGAAACGACACCGCTTCCAAGCTTCCACATTTCATAGTTCCCACATTCCGCCGTGATCTCGGCCGCCGCCTGAGCCGCGGTGAAGAAGTCGTCGACCACCGGCGAGGTGTGCGATGCCGCCATCGCGAGGCACACCTGATCGGACGCCAGATCCGGGACGGGCACGTAACTGTGTTCGGATGTGAGTAGAACACGGTCGCCGAACGGGCCAGAAACGAGATGCCCCGGCCGGCCGAGACATGCTCGAGCGTCTCCTCTACCCCGCGCACCAGGTACCCGGCGTTAGGGTGCGGCCGTCTGGTGGGCTGCGTGCTCGTGTCCGTGTGCCAGACCAGCGGCTCGCCGGCCAGGTCGGCCTCGGTGATCTGCTCCCGGCCGGCCAATCGGTGGCCGACGGGCAGCACCGCCACCCGCGGCTCGGTGTACAGCGGGGCCACGCGTAGGCCAGCCTCGTCTATGGGCAGCCGTACATAGCCGACGTCGATGCGGCCGTCGAGCAGCATCGAGCCTGGTCGTCCCATTCGATCGCTGCACGTCCACCAGAACATCTGGGTGCCGGGCGGCGAACAGCTGTACCGCTGGGGCAACCGCGATGCCCGCCCGGAAGCCGACCATTATTCGCTGGCCGCCCTGATCGAGATCCTCGGTGCGACAAGTGATCTCGCCGAGTCGGCCGAGTCAGACGGGGGCGGCGCGCATTTGCGGGAACCGGAGCCGGGCTCGAGATCCGGCCGTCGAAAGTCGAAGGGCTGCGGTTGAAACTCGAGCGCCCGGTAGCGCGGGGCCGGCTGGACGAGCAGACACCGGGGCTGTTCGCGATCATTGAATGAGGTTGGTGCATAGCACTATTGACGGGCTTTCCCCTGCGTCCGTCGGTGAGACCGGTAGGGGAACGAGGTTTCCCTTTGCCTGATGGACTGGCAAGTACCTACTATCTGGTCGGGTACTTACCAAGCGGGTTGTGAACAGGTGGCGAGGTCGGGCGATGGGTGAAAAGAGATCCGGACCATACTTCTGCGGCATCGACGCGGCGATGGACGTCGTTGGCGGGAAGTGGAAAGCGCTGATCCTCTGGGAGCTGGAGAACCACGGCGTGCGGCGCTTCGGCGAACTACGACGCGGCCTGCCGGGAGTGTCGGAGAAGATGTTGATCCAGCAGCTGCGCGAGCTGGAGGAGGACGGCATCGTCGACCGCGAGGTCTTTCGAGAGGTGCCTCCGCGCGTCGAGTATCGCCTCACCGCGCTGGGAACCGCGCTCAACGCTGCCCTCGAGCCCCTCGAGCCCCTCGGGGCCTGGGGCCGCGACCGTATCGATCGAACCGGAGCGGCGCGGGTCCATTTTCCCGCGTGACCGAGTAGTTCGGCGGCGCACCTCGCCCGGCGCGGCGGGAGGCGCAGCACGGTAACCAGGGGGTCAGATGGTAGGAAAGGGTACGTGTCAGCAATTGGCGAAAGATCCGGCCCGAAGAGAAACTCCCGCGCAGTGTCCGAGGTGGTGGAACTGGTCAGCACGCTGATCCAGTTCGATACTTCCAACACCGGCGATCTGGCGACCACCAAGGGTGAGCGCGAGTGTGCGCAGTGGGTGGCCGATCAGCTGCATCAGGCGGGCTACACCACCGAGTACGTGGAATCGGGCGCGCCGGGGCGCGGGAACGTGTTCGCGCGGTTGAAGGGCGCCGATTCCAGCCGCGGTGCGCTGATGATGCACGGCCACCTGGATGTCGTCCCCGCGCAGGCCGCCGACTGGAGTGTGCACCCCTTCTCCGGAGCGGTCCGCGACGGCTACGTGTGGGGACGCGGCGCGATCGATATGAAGGACATGGTCGGCATGATGTTGGCCGTCGCCCGGCAGTTCAAGATCGAGGGGACGGTGCCGCCGCGCGATATCGTCTTCGCCTTTCTCGCCGATGAGGAGGCCGGCGGCAAGTGGGGCTCGCAGTGGCTGGCGGACAACCGGCCCGATCTGTTCGCTGGGATCACCGAAGCGGTGGGGGAGGTCGGCGGGTTCTCGCTGACGGTCCCGCGCCCCGACGGCACCGAACGCAGGCTCTACCTGGTGGAGACAGCGGAGAAGGGCCTCGGCTGGATGCGGTTGCGCGCCAAAGCGCGCGCGGGTCACGGCTCGTTCCTGCACGAGGACAACGCGGTCACCATCTTGGCCGCCGCGGTCGCCCGACTCGGCAAACATACTTTCCCGCTGGTGCTTTCGGATTCCGTCGCCGAATTCCTCGCCGCGGTGGCGGAGGAGACGGGCTTGCCGTTCGATCCGACGGTCCCAGACATCGAGGGGCAGCTCGCGAAATTGGGCACGATCTCCCGCATCATCGGCGCCACGCTGCGCGATACCGCGAACCCCACCATGCTGCAGGCCGGTTACAAGGCCAACGTCATCCCACAAACAGCGGAAGCGGTCGTGGACTGCCGTGTGCTGCCGGGCCGGCAGCAAGAGTTCGAACGCGAGGTGGACGAGCTGATCGGCCCCGACGTCGAGCGCGAGTGGATCACCAAGCTCGATTCCTACGAAACGACCTTCGACGGGCATCTGGTCGACGCGATGAGCGAGGCAATCCTCGCCCACGATCCGCACGGCCGCACCGTGCCCTACATGCTCTCCGGCGGTACCGACGCGAAGGCGTTCGCCCGCTTGGGTATTCGCTGCTTCGGCTTCGCGCCGCTGCGGCTGCCGCCGGATCTGGACTTCACCGCGTTGTTCCATGGAGTCGACGAACGCGTTCCGGTGGATGCCCTCGAATTCGGCACCCAGGTTTTGGAACATTTCTTGTTGCACAGCTGAATCAATCCGGAGAGGACCTAATGACCTACAACCCCTACGACGCGCTCCCGCAGGTGCCCGCCTTCACGGTGGCCTCGGAGAACATCGCCCCCGGTGAGTCGCTGCACAACGATCAAGTCAGTGAATTCTTCGGCGTCGGAGGCAAGGACATTTCGCCGCAGCTGTCCTGGTCCGGATTCCCGGAGGAGACAAAGAGTTTCGCGGTCACGGTGTACGATCCGGACGCGCCGACGGCGGCGGGCTTCTGGCACTGGGCGGTCGCCAATATCCCGGTGACGACCACCGAACTGCCGACCGGCGCGGGAAGTATGGGCGGCACGCTGCCCGAGGGTGCGATCAACCTGCGCAACGACGCATCGTTCCCGGGCTTCGTCGGCGCCGCGCCGCCCGCGGGGCATGGGCCGCACCGGTATTTCGTGGTGGTGCACGCGGTCGATGTGGAGAACCTGGAGGTCACCGAGGACGCGACGCCGTCATTCCTCGGGTTCAACCTGTTCTTCCACACCCTCGCCCGCGCGACCATCGTCGCCACCTACGAGGTGAAGTAGGCTCCGCCGACTCCGACTCCAAAAATGCTGTGGCCCTGAGCATTACGCTCAGGGCCACAGTGCTTTCTCGCGCTGGGACACGTTGAGCACACCGTCTTACCCGATCAATGCGCGTACCCGATTCTTATCGGATCCAGATCTCGGGGATCGTGACAATCCTTGCGACGAGTATCAAACCCCGCCGAAACCACGACAGTGCCTGGCACCACCACGGCTGATGGGACTCTCGAATTTGCGCCGACCAGGGCGCGTCCTCCACGGGGATCATGTGACCGCGCCGTTTCCGCTTGGCCTCGAGATACCGTCGCGCCTTGTCGCTGCGCGGCCGCGTCCCCAGGGGCACGACCGTCACGGTGATGCCCTGATCGCGCACCGCGCGCACCTTTTCCGGATTGTTCGTCAGCAGCTGGACCGACCCGAGCCCGAGCACGGTCAGTGCCTCGGCCGCGAGTCGGTAGCACCGCATATCGACGCTGAGCCCGAGACGCTCGTAGCTGTCGAAGGTGTCGACACCCAACCGTTCACTGGTGCGCAGACCACGCGCCTTATTGACAAGGCCGGCGCCGCGCCCCTCCTGTTCGAGGTACACGAGCACACCGCACCCTGCGTCCTGGATGAGATCCATGGACTTGTCGAGTTCAGGACCGCAATCGCAGTCTTCGGATTGCAGGGCATCGCCGTATAGGCAACGGGAATGGATCCGAACCAGACAACCATCGGCGATCTGGCCGAAAACAAGCGCGTGGCCGCCGTCATCGCCACCGGATATCGGCATGACCCGAATGCAGAGCTCACGCCCTTTTCGGGTCAGCCGATGTCCGGTTTCGGAGAGGCTCGGTGCCGCTTTGCCCATGCTCCTCCGATGCATAGTGAAGCGGTCGGGCGAACTGCGAAATTGCCAGTCGCACAATGCATCCATCGTAGCCGGAGGGCAGGTTCGATGGCACTGCTACGCGGAGATGCCGACCTTATCGCCGACCGACTGCGTTCCGGTGTCGAGGGCGGGTTACGCGAGGACGGTCGACGATACCTTTTCGACCGCTAGGTATTCGGCGTTGTCACTCGATACCGGAACGGATTCCGGGGCGCGATCCTGTCGCTGCTCGGGCACCGCGACCGCTGCCATCCGCCGTCGCACCGCGAAACGACGTTTGCTGTCGGTCAAGGCCCGGAGAGCGCGGCGTAGCCGCCCCGCCGGGGCAGTGACCATGGCGTCGGAATCCCAATTATCCGGCGCCCATGGCGCCGCGTCGGTCGGGATCCAGTGTTTGCGCCTGCGGCGCTTGGCCTCCAGGTACGCGGCCGCGCGTGCGCTCAGGGGGCGGGTGCCCAAAGGCACCACGGTCACCGCGAAGCCCGCCGAGCGGATCTCATCGGCCTTGTCCGGGTTGTTCGTCAGTAGCAGTATCGATTTCAGCCCGAGTTTCTTCAGGCTCGTCGCCGCGTGATGGTAGGTCCGGGCGTCCGGCGGGTAGCCGAGTGCCTCATAGCTGGTGAAGGTGTCGGTGCCCTCGAGCTCGCTGTACCGGTAGCCGCGCGCTTTGGCGACGAGTCCGGCACCGCGGCCCTCTTGCTCCAGATACACAAGGACCCCTGCGCCCGCGGCCTGGATGAGATCCAGCGCCTTGTCGAGCTCGGGCCCGCAGTCGCAGTCATCGGAGCGCAGCGCGTCGCCATATAGGCAGCGGGAATGGATCCGCACCAGACACTCGTCGCCGGGTTGCCCGAAAACGAGCACGTGCCCGTAAGCGGGGCCACCGTCGACTTCGATGACAGAAACCTGGATTTCGTGCCCCTTGCGGGTGAACCGATGAGCGGTTTCACCAGGCAGGGGGGCAGCTGTGATCAATGCTGCCCCGAGCCGGAGTCGGCGCGACGCCGTTGGATGTGGGTGGTCACGACGGCGACTGTAGCGGATCGGATGTGCCGATCCGATGAAATGAGACGCAAAAAGTGGTAAAATGTCGCGGGCTCAGACGATCACGGTCGTCGAGTCGAGGCGAATCGTTCGACGGTGTCGTCGATATCGCCGGTGAGCGGCATGGTGCTCGGTACATCTCCGAGTTTTTGCGTCAGCAGCATGGCCGCGGTCGCCCACTCCAGGTCTTTCTGCTGGAGCGACTCCTCCGACAAGACCACCCGATAGGCGAGAGCCGCCGAGAACGCCGCAGCCGCACCCGGCGCGTTCTTGAGCGCGGGCAGGTAGTGCGTGACGTCGATATCGAGCCGGTCCGATCGCATCGCGCAACGAAATTCGCCCACCGTGCACACCGCGCCGACCCCGAGCCCGAGTAGTCGGCGCGCAACGTCCTCACTCGACGCCGATGCCACGTCCGGGATCATTTTCTCGAGCTCGTCAGCGGAGCCGACCAGATAGTCGACCGCGTCGAAATACCGATACAGATCCTGCGGCACAGGAAGATTCGGAGTCGGACAGACAATCAACCGCGGTTTGGGCCGCATGTTCTGAACCATGGCCAACACCTGGGTGATGATGCCGATGGGGTGTTCGAATGTCAGTAGTACGACGTCCGAGGCGCCGATTTCGGCACGAACATCCGGGCTGTCGAGATCGGCCGCCTCCAATCTGACCCCCTCGCTCTGCACGCCGATCAACGCCATATCGCCGCTCGAGGTCATGATGACCGCGGTGATCGGCGATGGCGCGAGCGGGGCGGTCTTGATCAGCCCGGTTCCGACTCCGGCCTTGTCGAGGTATTGCCTGATCCGACTGCCGTTTTCGTCGCCACCCAGTGCCGTGACGATGCGCACCTGAAGTCCGAGGCGCGCGGCCGCAACCGCCCGATTGAGCCCCTTGCCGCCGGGATGCTCGCTGTAGCTGTTGCCGCGAGCAGGCGCGTCGACGGCAGGAATGCGGTCGACCCGGTAGAGATGATCCATGACCGCATCACCGACGACTGTCACAATTCCGGGTCGCGGTTTCGAGTTCGGCAGCGTCACTATGATTTTCGGAGTGGGGGCGAGCTGCGGGATCGGGTACCCGGTTTCACCGGCGAGCAGGCCCGCCAACGCGGTGAACGCGTCGTGCTCCGAAGTGGTTCGCAGCCGCTTGACCGTCGGCGCCTCCGGGATGGCCTCCGCGCGCAGCGTCTCGTGCAAACGTTGCCAGTTCGCGGCGAGATACTCCCGCCGCTGACCCAGGCTATCGGCGTAGAGCCGATCGAGATCGATCCCGTCCGGGGGGCTTTCGCGCAGCAGCCCGAGCGAGAGGGCAGCATCGGCGATCAGCCGGGCAGTCGGCTGCAAGCGCCGCGCCATGTCGCTCACGACTGGCAGCATGGACTCCTCCGGTGACCGCCCCGTGCGCAGCGCACGTTGCCGAACGACCACCAGGTCGAGCAGTGGCTCGACGTCGATCTCGGTGTTGCGCAAGCGATCCGAGCTCAGACCGGAGTACTTGCACAGCCGCGTGAGGATGTTGCGTATCGCGACCATACGAGAGTCCTGCGGAAGGTTCTGCAAGATCCGCCCCTCCCTGTGTGCGTTGTCGTTTCGTTGTGCTCTGCGGAGAACTGCCCGGCGATCGGGGTTTAGCGCCAACGCGATCCGGCAATCCCCAATTTACTCCGGCAATTGACCATCATGAAGGGCAAATGCCACACTGGTTTTGACGATCTGATCGTCCACCAGACAAACCGGGAGGGTTTGGTGATGAGAGTGATTCTGCAGATGCGACATGCTCGAAGGCGCGGACGGCACAACGTCGGCAACTCTGATACCGAGCTGGAGACAAACCGCGCCACGGACTAGGCGAACGGCGCGCTGTTCGCTTGGACATCCGAGAAGAAATCAGCCAATACCGTCGCCCGCTACGCATCATCCGCGGGTGGCGAGGCCCGGCCGATCGGGCAACTCGAATCGGCTGGGGCTCAGTGCTCCCCAACAATGGCGCCTGTTCGGCGACGATTCCTCCGCCCGTGGAGACAGCCGTGACGATCTACGAAAGCAGCCGGTCGATGACCAGCAGCGTCACGCCCGAGTGGGCATGGCGGGCAGGCCAAGAGGAACCAGCGTGGCGACTGAGCTGGTTGCCCAACCCGCTGACCCGTGAACAGGCATTGGCCGGGATGGAACTGCAGGAGATCCTCAGCCATCCGGACCTGGCCTCGGACCCCACCGCGCAGGCGCTGGCCGATCAACTCGGCCTCACCGTCCGGCAGGCGCTGAGCCTGCTGCATCAACGGATGCTCGACAGGAGTCATTCGTGACCACCTACCCCCAAGAGCTCATCGAGCTCGAGCAGTCGCACCGGAGGCACCCATGAACGTGCATACAACCGAATGGACGATGATCAGTGACCTGACCCCCGAATCAGCCTATCGGACAACAGGACCAGGGTCAGCAGTGTGGCTGTTGAGCTGGCTGCCCGATCGACTGCTGACCCGCGAACAGGCATTGGCGGGTATGGAGCTCGACGAGATCCTCAGCGACCCGCGCGGCGTGCACGATCACCACGCGCAATCCGAAGCGTCCGAGCGTGCCGACATCCTCGACATCCTGTGGGAGCAGGCGGTGATCCTGCTGTCCAAGCAGATTCTGGTCCGACTGCGCCAGGGCTCTGGTGCGGAACCGAACCAGGCCGACGGGGGCAGTGAGCCGGCCACGACCGGACACACGTTGCGCTCGCATCGTGTGTCGCTGCATCCTCGCGGGCCGGTGTACGGGTAGCGCGCTGCCCGAAAGCGCATGCCACGCAAGGATGCATCGAACGCCGCGCCAGCGGTGCTGTCAGGCGCGATCGCCGTTCTCGGCGCCGACGGCGTCAGCGATCGACTTGTACCCGTGTTCGCGCAGGCGCGCGGCGATGCCGCGGTGAATGCGGCGGGTCCAGAACGCGCCCCCGTAGATGAAACCCGTGTAGCCCTGCAGCAGAGTGGCGCCCGCGAGGATGCGTTCCCACGCCTGGTCGGGGGTTTCGATACCGCCAACGGAGATCAGCACGAGCCGGTCGCCGACGCGACGGTAGAGCCGGCGCAGCACCTCCAGGGAGCGGTCGGCGACCGGCGCGCCGGAGAGGCCGCCCGCGCCCATCGCCTCGACCTCGGCGGCGGGGGTGCGCAGGCCGTCGCGGCGGATGGTCGTGTTGGTCGCGACAATGCCCGCGAGACGCAACTCGACCGCGAGGTCGGCTACCGCGTCGATGTCGTCGTCGGAGAGATCGGGTGCGATCTTCACCAGCACCGGAACCTCGACACTGTCGAGTACGGCCTGTAGCACCGGGCGCAGCGATTCGACGGCTTGCAGATCGCGCAAACCGGGGGTGTTGGGGGAGCTCACGTTGACCACGACGAAGTCAGCGAGCGGACCGAGCAATGCGGCGCTGATCGCGTAATCGACTGCGGCGCCTTCCGCTTCGACGATCTTCGTCTTGCCGATATTGGCACCGATCGGCAGCCCGCCGCGGCGGCCACGCAACCGTCGCGCCGCCGCGGCGGCACCGTCGTTGTTGAAACCCATCCGGTTGATCAGGGCGTGATCGGCGGGCAGCCGGAACAGTCGCGGCGCGGGATTGCCCGGTTGGGCATCGGCGGTGACGGTGCCGATTTCGGCGAAACCGAAACCGAGCGGGCCCCAGGCATCGACGCCATCGGCATTCTTATCGAAGCCGGCGGCCAAGCCCAGCGGCGCGGAGAACTCGACGCCGAATGCGGTGTTGCGCAGGATCGGATCCCGCGAAACCAGAACCTTGGACATCGCCGAGCGCGACGGTGCGAAGCGGTCGGCCAGTTTGATCGTCGCGAAGACCAGGTGGTGGATTCGTTCCGGCGGCAGCAAGAACATCAAGCGCAATAACAGTGCGTACATGGGCTCACATCCCCGCTTCGGGCTGGGGTAGCAGCGCGGTCTTTCGGCGGCGCAGCAGCACTCGACGGCTGCCGTCGGTATAGGCGCGTACGCGCGAGAGCTCCCAACCACCGAATTCGGCTTGGATTGCCAGCCGCATGGATGCGGTCACCCGATTCACCTCCGGAGGTAGTCGCAGTGGCACGTACTCGTAATCGTCACTACTGGTTTCCCAGTTCGCGGGGAGCGCGGTGCGTGGGCTCCTGGTCCGGTGATGATCTGGCGGTTGCGTATCCTTCGACGCCATCAGTGCCCTCCCTTTCGCTGGTCCGCCCGGATCCGCTGCAGACCGTCCCCGGTCGCGGACCCGACGAACAGGTCTCCGGTGTGCTCGTCGATGGCTATCGAATTGGCCTGCCGGACCGTCGGAAAGCGGCCCACTTCCTCCGGGATACCCGTCGACAGATCGAATCCGACGACTTCGTTGGTCTGCGTACACGTCACCCACACGGTCTCGGACCGCTGATCGTAGGCGAGCGCGTAGGGCGACGATCTTACCGGGAAACGCTGGCGCAGTACGAGCGGTCCGGCCGTGTAGACCAGCAGTTCGTTACCCGCGGTGTCGGTGACGATGATGCGGCCGAAGTGGTCGGCGATCAGATTGGTGGCGCCGTCACCGACGCGCAGAGCCAGGCCGAGTTGGTCTTTGCGCAGGTCGACTTCGGTGAGGGAGGTCTGGCGGCGATCCAGAACGGTCACGCGATCACCGGTGATGGCCAGAGCGTCGGCCGAGACGAGCCCGGAGACGGTGTGGAGGACTTCACCCGTGGGGGACAGAACGCGCACGGTACCGTCGGCCGTGCCGACGACCAGGGAGCCGTCAGCGCGTATTTGCGCCGTGTGCACCTCACCCTCGACCGGCACCGCGGTGGTCGTGCCCGCGACAGCGTCGATACGCAGCACCTGATTCGGCAAGGCCGCAAGGACTTCGCCGTGCGGCCCCGCGGCGATCGCGGCGGCCTTCGCGGGCAGAGGCACAGCGCGCACCTCAGGCGGGGTGGTCGCCGGGTCGATGAGCGAGAGCGTGGTCGCGCTGCCGTCGAGTGCGGCGAGCAGGCCGGTTCCGGTGACGGCGAGCAGATCGGTGATCGGCGTGGTGATCGGCAGGACCTGACCAGTCGGTGTAGCGGTCGTGTCCGAGGCGGTGGCGGCGGTGGCGGATGGTCTGGTCGGCAGATCCGCACCATTGGTGCCCGACGAGCATCCGGCGAGCAGCACTATCACCGCGATACCCGCAATCGCTGAGGGGACCGAGCCGCGAGGGCGCATCCACCGAACTCCTTCTACCGACGTACTACCGACCGATCATCCGCAACGCCACCATCTGACCATGATGGCGCACCATCGCAGCCGACTGGGGTGGCGGCTCGAGGAGAATGTCGGTGATCGGGGTTACCGTTGACTTGAAACAGTGTCCGACTCAGGGAGATCTGGTTGAAAGCCGACCATCCATCGGGATTTGCCATCGATGACATAACCGTTGGTCCGTTTGCTCACGGATTCGGCAGCACCGCCGATGGCAGGCCCTATGCCTTCCGCACCGTCCGCTCGATGGTGGTGCTGGAGATCTACCGCGCCGACCTCGACAGTGACGTTCCCGGCCCGGAGGACGTCGTCGCGCTCGCCCAGGCACGGGCCACCGACATCGACCTCCACGACGAACGCAGCGTAGTGGCGCTGGTGCGGGACATGATTCCGCACGCGGTGCCGGTCGAATCGGCCGCCGAGCGCGACGTGACGACCGTCCGGGCACTGCTGGGCCGAATCAGCTCCGTCATCGATGGTATGTAAAGGGAGATGCCAACCACACGATTCGCCCGTACCGCGCTGACCGCAGCGTCCATTCTCGCCGTGGCCTCGATCGCGGCGTGCAGCTCGGGACCGGACGAAGCGGCCGTGGACGTCGCGCGCTCTTCGGCCAACGCTTCGTTGTCCTCCTCGGTCGCCGTCTCCTCGAGTGCCGCGCACCCGCCGCTGCCGACCGCCGCCGAGCTCGACGCGCAGATCAAACGCGCACTGGACCCGTCGCTGCCCGACAGCGAACGCACCGCCCTCATCGAAGACGGTGAGGTGTTCAAGGACGCCATCCCTGACATGTACAAGGCGCTGCAGGACAATCCGCGCGCCGTCTACGGGGTCACCGACCCGGTTTTCGACAACCGCGACGGCACCTTGACCGCGACCATGCGCTTGGACAAGGACGGCAGCGGTAGCGCGATCCGCACCACCGTGGTGCATTTCGTGCTCATCGACGGCAAGTGGAAGATCTCCCGCACCGACCTGTGCGGCATCCTGCGCTCGGCCGATTACCGCACCGCGGCCTGCGGCTAGTGCTCGATACGGGCCTGGCACGGTGGGGTCATTTCGTCTATCGCCATCGATATCTGGTCCTCGTGGCGTTCGCGCTGGCCGTCCTCGCCTCCGGCTGGTACGGCCGTGATCTCTCGGGCAGGCTGACCCAGGAGGGTTGGTTCGACGAGAGCAGCGAATCGGTGGCGGCTTCCAAGATCGCCGATGACACCTTCGGGCGCGATACCGACAGCGACCTCATCGCCGTCTACACCGCTCCCGACGGCGCCACCGTCGATGACCCCGCGGTGCGTGCCGCGGTGACCAGCGCGCTCGAGCAGCTGCTGACCCGCCATCCCGACCGGGTCCAGAAGGTCGACAGCTATTGGGACAGCCCGTTCGCCGCACAGGCCACCGACGCCTCCCACACCCACGCCTTCGCCAGCATCGGGCTGCGCGGGGAGGGCACCGCCACAGTCGAGAACTACGCCGCGATCAAGGACCAGCTCGGCGCCGGCCGCGCCGGAGGTGGGCCTGGCGGTACGACAGTGCAGCTGGCCGGGCTGCAGCCGATTGTCGAAGGCATCAACCAGGGCATGCAGCACGACATCAAACGCGCCGAAATGATCGCGTTGCCGATCGTGGCGATCCTGTTGTACTTCGTCTTCGGCGGGGTGATCGGCGCGCTGCTGCCGGTGCTCATCGGCGGCATGACGGTGCTCGGCACACAGGGCACCATGCGCGTGCTCACCGACCACATCGATGTGAACGTATTCGCAAGCGCGGTCGTGACTTTGGTCAGTCTCGGGCTCGCGATCGACTACGGCCTGTTCACTGTGACCAGGTTCCGTGAGGAGCTCGCCGCCGGCCACTCGGTGGAGGAGGCGACCGCGCGCACCATGGCCACCGCGGGGCGCACGGTGCTGTTCTCGGCGGCGATCATCGCGATCAGTCTCGGCGCGTTGTTCATCTTCCCCAACGGTGTGCTGCGCTCGGTGCCCTACGGCGGTATCAGTTCGGTTTTGCTCGCCGCGCTACTGTCGGTGACCGCGCTGCCCGCGGTGCTCAGCATCGTCGGGCGACGCATCGACCTGTGGGGGTGGCATCGCTTCTCCCGCAGCAAAACCGAGGCGCAGATCGATGCCGGATTCTTCTCACGACTGGCCACCACCGCGATGCGGCGACCGTGGTTGATCGCGGTGCCGATCGTGCTCGGGCTGCTGGCGTTGAGTATCCCGTTCCGCCACATCGAATTCGGTGGCCTGAGCGAACGCTATCTGGCCGATGACAACTCGGCAAGGGTGGCACAGGAACGCTTCGACGAGCTGTTCCCGAGCTTCCGCACCGAGCCGCTCAAACTTGTCGTGATCGGGGCGAATCCACAGCAGCTCAGTGATATCCGGTTCGAGGCCAGCCACATTCCCGGCCTCACCGGACGTTTCGAACCCGGTGCGCCGACCAAAGATGGCATCAATGTGCTCAACGCGGGCTTGGCCGATAAACGCGACGCCGACACGGTGATCGAGGCACTGCGCGCCATCCCCGAACCGCCCGGGGTGCAGATCATGGTCGCGGGTGTGCCCGCGCTCGAGCGCGACAGCATCAACGGACTGCTCGACGGGCTGCCGATGCTGGCCGCGATCCTGGTGGTCGCCGCCCTCGGACTGATGTACGCGGCGTTCCGGTCCTTCGTGCTCGCGTTCAAGGCCGTCATCATGAGTGCGTTGAGCCTTGGCTCCACCCTCGGCATCCTCACCTGGATTTTCGTGGAGGGTCACGGCGCGGGGGTTTTCCATTTCACTCCGGGCCCGCTGATGTTCGCGGTCCTCGCGTTGATCGTGACGGTCATCTTCGGACTGTCCACCGACTACGAAGTGTTCCTGCTCTCACGCATGGCCGAGGCCCGCGCGGGCGGCGCCGACCCGCCGGAGGCGATCCGCTACGGCATCGCCCACACCGGCGGCGTCATCACCTCCGCCGCCGCGATTCTCATCGTGGTGACGGGTGCGTTCGGTTTCTCCGATCTGGTGCTGATGAAATACATCGCCTATGGGATGATCGCCGCGCTGATCATCGACGCGACGGTGATCCGTATGCTGCTCACGCCTGCGGTGTTGAAACTGATCTGGCGTTGAGAAGGAGGGGCGATCGTGCGTGCGGTCAAGGGCGCGAACCTGGCATCGGTGTTTCTGCTCGAGCTGGGTGTGCTTGCCGGAGTTGGCATCTGGGGCTTCACGTTGCCCGCGGGGTGGATTATCCGAGTGGTCGCTGGGCTGGGTGGGCCCGCGGTGTTCGTCCTCATGTGGGCGATGTTCGGTGCGGGCGGGGGCGCGAGAATTCAGCTCACCGGGGTTTGGCGGCTCGGCCTGGAATTGATTTGGTTCGGCGGTGGTGCGCTCGCCTGGTACCAGGCTGTGGGGCCGATCGCGGGGCTGGTCTTCTTCGCGCTGTGGGCGATTACCGCGGCGGTGCGGGTGGGCTTGCAGGGCGGGTTGCTGGTCGACATCGGACGCGACGGTATGACCGAGCCGCCACCGGATTGATGTATCGGGGACTGCCCAGAGGCCGATGGCGGTCTCCATCATCATCGCTGCCGACCACGCGGCTACCCGAACTTCGCGATTTTTCGCGCCATTACAACCGGAGTCCCTACCGGTCAGCGGCGGACCGGCAAGACTAATTGCGCACCGGTGACGGGGTGGTCGAGTACTTCGACGGGGTGTTGGTAGACGCGGCTGAGCAGTTCGGTGGTCAGCACGTCGCGGGGTGGGCCGTCGGCGGCGATGCGACCGGCGTCCAGGACCGCGACGCGGTCGGCGTAGGCGGCGGCGATGCCGAGGTCGTGCAGGACGACCACGACGGCCGTCCCCTCCTCGGCGCGGGCGGTTGCGAGGTTCAGTACGGCCTCTTGGTGACCGAGGTCCAATGCGGCGGTGGGTTCGTCCAGTAGCAGCGTGCCGGTGTCCTGGGCGAGGACGCGGGCCAGCGCGACGCGCGCGCGTTCGCCACCCGACAGTGTCGGAAACGACCGGGCCGCAAGGTGTTCCACGTCGGTGGCGGCCATGGCGGCGGCGATCTTCTCGTCGTCGAGTTCACGCAGTTCGGTACGCATCCACGGCGCTCGGCCCATGGCGACCACTTCGCGCGCGGTGAACGGGAAGCCGACGGTGTGACTCTGAGGCAGCACCGCACGGCGGCGGGCCATGTCGAGCGGGGACCAATGGGCCAGCGCGCGGCCATCGAGCTCGACGGTACCTTCGGTCGGCTCGAGCTCACCCGCGAGCGCGGCAAGCAGCGTGGACTTACCCGCACCATTCGGTCCGACCAGCGCGACCACTTGACCGGTAACCACCTCGAAATCCACAGCTTCGAGCACCCGACTGCTGCCCGATCCGGTGACACCCCGGCGATCGATGCTCACCCCGACTGCTCGCAGCGTCACCGAATCTCGCTTGTGCGCAACAGGCAGCTCATGCGTCCGCGCAAAAACACCACCCATCATGCCCAGCCTCCCGCGCGGGCTCGGGTGCGCCGCAGCAGCCAGAAGAAGAAGGGGCCGCCGACAAGGGAGGTGAGCATGCCGAGGGGGAGGTCGGCGTTATCGACAAGGGAGCGGGCGCCGACGTCGGCGGCGAGCAGGACAACGGCGCCGATGACAGCGCTCAAGGGGATCAGGACGCGATGGGCGGGGCCGACGAGCATGCGGACCAGGTGCGGGACGATCAGGCCGACGAACAGGATGATGCCGGTGAACGCGACACCCCCGGTGGCCAGGATCGCCACGACCACGATGACGTTGCGGCGCAAGCGTTCTACATCGACGCCGAGATGTCGCGCGGCGGATTCGCCAAGGGCGAGCAGATCCAGGCGCGGCGCGATGAGGATCGCGGCGAATAGACCCGCGGCGGTGAGTGGGGCGACCACGCTCACCGAGTCCCATGTGGCGCCGTTGAGGCTGCCCAGCTGCCAGAACACGATCTGATCGCGGGCGGCCGGGGAGGCGACGAACAGCAGCAAGGCGATGAGTCCACCGGCGAAGGCATTGATCGCGACGCCGGTGAGCACCAGGGTGACCACCTCGGTGCGTCCATTGGATCGGGCAAGCACATACACCAGAAACGTGGTCGCCAGACCCGCGACGAACGCCGCCGCCGCGACCGACCAGGCAGCGACGAACGCGCCGCCGAACACGATGACCGCGCCCGCACCGACCGCCGCACCCGCGGACACCCCGATCACGCCGGGCTCGGCGAGCGGATTGGCGAACACTCCCTGCAACAACGCACCCGCTGTCGCCAACGCCGCACCGACCAGCATCGCCAGCACCACCCGGGGGAAACGCACCTGCCACAGCGTCACCTCACCGGCGGGATGCGCGGGCATCGGACCCCAGTCCAGCCCGATCCGATGCAACACACTGCCCGCGACCTCGGCGGGGGTGGTCGGCACCTGCCCGATCCCGGCGGATGCAAGCGCGAGCAGCACCAGCAAGACCACCGCGATGACGAAGACGATCGTGGTACGCGAACGGCCCCGCGATTTCGGGGCACCCGGCTGCGGACTGTGCGGCATCGTCGGTTCGGTCGTCGCGCTGCCGGAGGTGTCGCTCACTCGCTCGCCGCCGATGCTCATGCGGGTGGAGTGCCGTACACGGCCTCGCTCAGGGCCGCGATGACGCGACCGGTGTTGGGGCCGAAGCTCAGTACTACCGCATCCGACATATCGACCACGCGGCGATTGCGGCCCGCGGGGGTTTGGGCGATGCCGGGGACCTTCTCCAGGCCGTCGATGCCACCGACAGATTTCAGGCCGTCGGTCATGACGAGCAACACGTCGGGGGCAGCGCCGATCATCGCTTCGCTGGTGATCGCGACGAACGGCTCTTTGATTCCGGCTACCTCGCCCGCGTCGGTGGCGCCCAGCGCGGCAATGAGCGCGTCCGCGCCGGAGCCGGGCCCCGCGAGCATGGTGATGGCGCTGCTGCGCAGGTAGAGGAAGGCGATGGTGAGCGGCTTGTCCTGCTTGGGCACGGCGGCGCTCGCGGTGGCGATCTCGTCGCGGGTGCGTTGGGCAAGGGCCTGACCACGGTCGGGGACGCCGAGTGCGGCCGCGACGGCCTCGATCTGCGGGACGACACCGTCCATGGTGCGTTCCGGATCGAAGTACACGACCGTGACACCCGCCGCGCGCAGCTGCTCGCGCACCGCTGGCGCGGCGCTGGTGCTGTCGGTGAGGAATACCGAAGGGCGCAGTGCCAGAATTGATTCCAGATTCAGAGAGCCACTGCCGCCGGTGACACTCGGCAGGTTGCGCACCGCGGGGAACGAGGCACCGGTGCTGCGGCCGATAAGTTTCGGACCCAGACCCAACCCCCAGACGATCTGCGCGAGGGTGCCGGTGCGGTCCGCGGCGATGATCCGGCTTGCGCTGTCGACGGTGACCTCGGAACCGTCGAAGGACCGCACCGTCACCGGCAGCGTGGGGGTCGGTTCCGGTCCGATCGGCACCGGGTCGAGATCGGCCAACCCTGCGGTGCTGGGCCCCTGCCGACCCGAGCCGGTGACATCGCTACCGGTGCCACACGCGGCGGCCGCGACGACCAGCATCAACGCGAGAACGGCGAAGACCGCACGCCCCGATGCGGTGCGGACACGGCCCAACCCTCGCGCCGCCGCCGCGGGCCTCGACAAGCGCGCACGGAAAACCGAAAGCCTCGACGTCGCAAACCTCATGCAGGCAAGGCTAACTTGCATCATTCCGTGCGTGCACTGACGTCATCCAGAGCGGCCGCGATGGCCCGAGGTAGTTCGAGAGCTTCGGCGGCGAGCACACCGGTCAGCTGCCCGATATCGCGGGCTCCGACGATCATGCTGGAGACGCCGGGACGGTCCCGAATCCAGGCGAGCGCGACGGCCAGCGGCGAGGTGGCCAGACCGTCGGCGGCGGTGACCAGCGCGTCGACAACCCGGGTTGCGCGCTCATCGAGCCGCTGGCGGATCTCGGCGGCGGTCGCCTCGTCCGCCCCGCGCGAATCGGCGGGCACCCCATCGCGATATTTACCGGTGAGGATGCCCCCCGCCAGCGGTGCCGACGCGATCAGTCCGACACCGTGATGGTCCGCGGCGGGCAGGTAAGAACTTTCGGTGCCGCGCGCCAGCAGTGAATACGGCGTCTGCGCGACAGTGATCGGCGCGACGGCCGCCAGACTGGCTAACTGCCAAGCGCCGAATCCACGCACACCCGCGTACCTGACCCGCCCCGAGCGCACCGCGTATTCGAGGGTCGCGGCGACCTCCTCGAGCGGCGTGCGCGGATCCCAGGCCGCCACGTTCCAGATGTCGAGGTAATCGGTGCCGAGCTCGAGCAGTGTCCGGTCCAGTTGTCGCAGCAGGGTGCGCCGCGAGGTATCCACCGTCGGGTGAGCCGGTTCCGGCGTGGGCACCGACGGACCGACCGGCGCGTGTGAAACCCTCGGCAGCACACCGGCACAGCCGCTGATCACCAGGTCGTCACGCGAGACCAGGTCACCGAGCAGTTCGGCCAGGATCCGTTGCGCCGCGCCACCGGCGTAGGCGGGGGAGGTATCCACCAAGGTGCCGCCCGCGTCGGTGAAAGCCACCAGCTGCCCGGCAGCCTCGTCGGAATCCGTATGCGACCCCCATGTGTGGGTCGCCAAACCGATCCGGGACACCCGTAGGCCACTGCGACCGACCGTCCGCTGTTCCATCACCGTGTCCACGATTTCGTCACGGCGCCAAGCCTAGAGCGTGCGAGCAGATGCGGACGTGCACCCGCGCTGTGCGTCGCGGCCCCGCGCAGTGATGGGTGAGGTCACCGCCCCGGCACCCGATCCTCGCCTCGACACTGTACTGTCGCTGCGTGATTGCGGCGGTGATCATCTCAGTGCTACCCGCCTACGAACCAATTGCCCAGCCGGAACGGATATTTCGGGCAGAAGCGGAGGAGGGTAAGTGGTCGGCGAGTCCATGACCTGGGTACAGGCGCTAGTACTCGGTCTGGTGCAGGGACTGACGGAGTTTCTGCCGATTTCCTCCTCAGCGCATCTGCGTATCGTGTCGGCCGTGTTCTTCGGTGACGACGCGGGCGCTTCGTTCACCGCGGTGACCCAGTTGGGCACCGAGGCCGCCGTGCTGGTGTATTTCGCCAAGGACATCGCGCGCATCGTGCGCGCCTGGTTCAGCACGGTGCTGAGCAAGATCAGGGGAACGGCCGAGCAGCGCGTTCCGCTCGCCGACCAGGTCACCATGAAGCTTCCCGTGATGCGTCCCGGCGCACCGATGGTGCTCGATGAGACCACGCAGCGCGAACTCGACTACCGCATCGGCTGGTATGTCATCATCGCGACCATCCCGATCGGTCTACTCGGGTTCGTGCTCAAAGATCAGATCCGCACCGGCGCCCGCAATCTGTGGCTGGTTTCTTTCATGCTGATCGTGTTCGCGCTGGTCATCGCCGCCGGCGAGTATTACGGACGCAAGACCCGCCCGATCGAGCAATTAACCACCCGCGACGGCCTCATCATGGGTTTCGCTCAGTGTCTGGCGTTGATCCCGGGTGTGTCGCGCTCCGGCGCCACCGCGACTGCCGGACTGTTCCTGGGGCTCGAGCGTGCCGCCGCGGTGCGGTTCTCGTTCCTGCTCGCCATTCCCGCGGTCACCGCCTCCGGTCTGTTCAGCCTGCCCGATGCATTCGAACCGGCAGGGGAAGGGCTCAATGCCAGCGGCCCGCAGCTGCTCGTCGCGACGATCGTCGCGTTCGTCGTCGGCTACGCCTCGGTTGCCTGGCTGCTCAAGTTCGTCGCCAAGCATTCCCTCGACTGGTTCGTCGGCTACCGCATCGTGCTCGGATTGACCGTGATGGGCCTATTGGCAAGCGGGGTGGTGTCGGCGACATGATCGCCAACGGACCCCGTCCGATCGCGCCCATTAGGCTGGCCGCATGACGGTAATCCTGCTGCGACACGGTGTGTCGACCTCGAACACCGCCCGCACCCTCGCCGGGCGCAGCCAGGGCGTCGATCTGACCGAGCGCGGCAACGAGCAGGCGCGCACCCTGGCCGACCGCCTGGCAGCGCTGCCGATCGAGCACATCGTGCACTCGCCGCTGCTGCGCTGCCAGCGCACGGTCGCGCCGCTCGCGGAAAAACTGGGCCTGGAACCGGAGTACGACGACCGGCTGATCGAGGTCGACTACGGCGAGTGGACCGGCAAGCTACTGGCCGAGCTGCTGGCCGAGCCGCTGTGGAAGGTCGTGCAACAGCACGCCTCCGGCGCGGTGTTCCCCGGCGGGGAGGGCCTCGCGCAGGTGCAGGCCCGTGCGGTCGCCGCGATCCGCGACCTGGACCGGAACTTCGCCGAACAGCACGGCCACGACGTGCTGTGGGTCGCATGCTCGCACGGTGATGTCATCAAGTCGGTGCTCGCCGACGCGTTCGGCATCCACTTGGACGGCTTCCAACGCATCGTGGTGGAGCCCGCGTCGATCAGTGTCGTTCGCTACACCCCGACCGCGCCGTATGTGTGGCGCCTCAACGACACCGGGACCGACCTTTCCGCGCTGGCGGCGTCCAACGTGCCACCGCCCGCGGCCGATTCCGGCACCACAGGGGACACCGAACCGGTCGATACCTCCGGGCCCGTTCCCGGCGGGGAGGTAGGTGATACCGGAAGTGCGGATAATGGGAATGCGGAGCGTCGAGATTCCTTGTAAACGAGTAGCCGGCGTGATGAATATCTGTGCGCCGCCAGTAGTCGATCAAGGTCACGTATCAGGAGGTGCATGTGTCACGCGCAATCCATGTATTCCGCACCCCCGATCGTTTCGTCGCCGGGACTGTCGGTGAGCCGGGCGATCGTTCGTTCTATTTGCAGGCCGTGGAGGAACCGCGCGTTGTCAGCGTGCTGTTGGAGAAGCAGCAGGTAAAGGTGCTCGCCGACCGCATGGGTCTGCTGTTGGACGAGGTCGCGCGCCGCTTCGGTGCCGAGATGCCGCCGCAGGCCGACGATGTGGCCGACGTCGACCCGTTGCAGACGCCGGTCGATGCCGAATTCCGGGTCGGCACCATGGGTTTGGGCTGGGACGCCGACGCGGGTGCGGTGGTGGTGGAGCTGCTGGCTATCACCGAGACCGAGGTCGACGAGTCGGTGGTGCTCGATGACACCGAGGAGGGACCCGACGCGGTGCGGGTGTTCCTGACCCCGATTCAGGCGCGCGAGTTCGCGCTGCGCTCCACCCGCGTCATCGCGGCGGGACGTCCGCCGTGTCCGCTGTGCGGCGAACCGCTCTCGACCCGCGGCCACATGTGTGTGCGCACCAACGGTTATAAGCGCGGGGATATCTTCGGCGCGGCCGAGCTGGAGGAGTAACCGGTGGCCGTGTGGCACACCGCCGATTTGACGGTGATCGGACGGGTGACCGTCGCAAGCAATGTCACCCTCGTCTGTGATGTGCCCGGCAGCCCGGGGCCCGACGGTGCGCCGCTACGAGTGGTGTACAAACCGGTGCGCGGTGAGCAGCCGCTGTGGGATTTCCCCGACGGCACCCTCGCGGGCCGGGAGGTGGGCTCATATCTGATATCGGATGCCCTCGGCTGGGGCATCATCCCGGAAACCATCCTGCGCGAGGGCCCCTACGGTCCCGGCATGGTGCAACGCTGGGTGAACGCGGTGGACAACCACACCGAACAGGGCAACCGTCTGGATTTGATCGACCTGGTTCCCGCGGGCGCGGTCCCCGACGGCTTCTGCGAAGTGCTGCGCGCCCACGACCCTGCGGGCAACGAGGTCTCACTCATCCACGCCGACGATCCACGCCTGCAACGCATGGCAGTACTGGATGTCTTGCTCAACAACGCCGACCGCAAAGGCGGACACGCCCTGGAAGGCACCGACGGCCAGGTCTATGGCGTCGACCACGGCATCTGCCTGCACAGCGAGCACAAACTTCGCACGGTGCTGTGGGGATGGGCGGGCCGCGATATCGACAAAGATCTGCTCGACGACATCACCGCCTTCGCGAAGGCACTGCCCGGCCAGGTCGCCGACGATCTCGCACCCCACCTGACCGACCCCGAGATCGACGCACTCGCCGAGCGGACCCAACAGCTGCTCGACGACCCGGTGATGCCCGGTCCGCGCACCCACCGCCCGATTCCCTGGCCCGCGTTCTGAGCGTGCCGCCTCAATCGAGCAGCGGGCGCACCTTCTCACCGACGAATCGCACGAACCCCGCCAGATCTGGGTCGTCGTCGGTCGGTTCGAGCACGACGGTGTCCGCGCCCGCGGCCGCGTATCGGCGCACGGCCTCCGCGATGGCGTCGGGGGTGCCCGCGATGCCGGCACCCTCCTGAAAACCGTTGCGCCGCGCGGTTGCCGCCAGTCGTGCCGCGGCATCTGGTCCGGTTGCCGCGGCCAAGTACACCGTCACCCGATGTGGTTCTGTCCGACCGGCTTTCACACGGCCTTCCTCGATGAGCAGCCGTGCCGCGCGCACGCCCTGCGGCGCGGTACGTGAGGTGAGGATGGTGCCGTCGGCGAGTTCGCCCGACAGCCGTAGGGTGCGCGGACCGCCCGCGGCGGCCAGGATCGGCGCGGGCGCGGTGGGCGCAAAATCCAGCGCGACGTTGTCCAGTCGCACGTAGCGGCCCTCGGTGGTCACGGTTTCTCCGTTGAGCAACGCGCGCAGCGCGCTGAGTTGTTCGCGCAGCAGGGTCATCGGTGATTCGACTCCCGCGCCGATCTGCGTCATCCATTCCTGCACGCCGTGCCCGAATCCCGGCAGGATCCGCCCCGGGTGCATCCGCAACAGCGCGGCGACCTCCATGGCAGTCAGTGCGACATTGCGCAACGGCACCGGCAGCACGCCGATGCCGACGCGTATCCGCTCGGTGCGCGCGAGCACGGTCGCGGCGGCCGCGATACCGCCGCCCCAGAAGCAGTCCTCCCACAGCCACAATTCGTCGAGGCCGCTGTCTTCCGCGGCGTTGCCCACTGCGGCAAGATCTTCCGGTGGAAGTTGTGGGAGGGCGACGGCACCGAGAACAGTCATCCGGTCACGGTATCGCGGGATACCGACAAGAGTGGCTCGCGTCGGTTGCCGGCCACCACCGACCCTATGGTGCTCGATGATTGCGAGAGCCGGATTCGCCCGGTTCGCCGACCTCGCAAATCGGGCACCGAGCGCATCGGACCAGCGAGCACGAAACCATTGACATCTGCCACCGACGCCGTTTATGCAGGTCGCAACACACCATGGGGGTGTCCTACGTCGCGAATCGGACGGGGCGAAGGCCGATGATCTCCACCACACCTTTACCCTCGAATGATGCAGTCCTGGTCCGATACCGCCCTTCCCACCATCCCCGGAGCAGGGCCACCGTTGCGGTTGTTCGACACCGCCGACCGACAGGTCCGGCCGGTCACCCCCGGTCCGACGGCCACCATGTACGTCTGCGGGATCACGCCCTACGACGCCACCCACCTGGGGCACGCGGCAACCTACTTGACCTTCGACCTGGTCAACCGGTTGTGGCGAGACGCGGGCCACGACGTGCACTACGTGCAAAACGTCACCGACGTCGACGACCCGCTGTTCGAGCGCGCCGCCCGCGACGGCATCGACTGGCGCGATCTGGGCACCCGCGAGATCGAGCTGTTCCGCGAGGACATGTCCGAGCTGCGGATCGTGCCGCCGCGCGACTATATCGGGGCCATCGAGTCGGTCGACGAGGTCGTGGAAATCGTGCAGAAGCTGCTTGCTTCGGGTGCGGCCTATATCGTCGACGACGCCGAATTCCCCGATATCTACTTCCGCGCGGACGCCACCGAGCAGTTCGGCTACGAATCCGGCTACGACCGCGCCACCATGGACCGCTTGTTCGCCGAACGCGGCGGCGACCCTGATCGCCCCGGCAAACGCGACACCATCGACGCGCTGCTGTGGCGCTCCGCGCGCCCTGGCGAGCCGTCGTGGCCCGCCCCCTTCGGTGCGGGCCGTCCCGGTTGGCATATCGAGTGTGCGGCGATCGCCCTCAACCGCGTCGGCCCCGAATTCGACATTCAGGGCGGCGGCAGTGACCTGATCTACCCGCACCACGAGTACTCCGCTGCCCACGCCGAAGCGCTCATCGCCGGGCGCCGCTTCGCGCGCCACTACGTCCATGCCGGTCTGATCGGCCTCGACGGCGAGAAGATGTCCAAGTCCAAGGGCAACCTGGTGCTGGTCTCCGAACTGCGCCGCTCCGGCACCGACCCCGCCGCGATCCGCCTGGGCCTGCTCGCCGGCCACTACCGCCAGGACCGTATGTGGACCGACACCGTCCTCGCCGCGGCCACCGGGCGCCTGGATCTGTGGCGGCGCGCGACCTCACTGGCCTCCGGCCCCACCGCCGAGGACACGATCGCTCGCCTGCGCCAACACCTGGCCGACGATCTCGATACCCCGAAAGCTTTGGCCGCCGTGGACAACTGGGCAACCCAAGCCGTCGAGTACGGTGGCGCCGACCGCGAAGCTCCCGCCTTGATCGCCGCCGCGGTCGATGCGCTGCTGGGCGTGCGCCTGTAGAGCTCTGTCCGACCCGTCCGGCTTCTCGTGGCGGGCGGGTCGGTACGTATCTCCTGCCGCCGGAGGCATTTGCCCTCCGGCGGTCGTGTTCGGGAGCCGGGGCCCTCATAGCCGGATGACGCGAGTGGCTGCTTTGTCGAGGCGACCTCTCTTGCCCGCGCCGCGATTCCGTGATCTGGTGCTCCTGTGTGCAACATTCATCCGCGTGCCCTGATCGGTCGGCGCACCGCGCTCGGTGGTGTCTTCGGTGCCGTCACGCAGCGGGTGGCCGGTCATTTGGAGGCCTCCGCTGAGCCTGCCGGGGCCCGAACCCTCGCGGCACGTCAGCGTTTCTTCGGCGCGGACCTCATCGACCCGGAGACTGGAGCGGTGCGTGCCGACCAGGTGGTGCTGTCGTGGGTGGGCTGCACGACCTTCGCGTTGGCGATCGGCGGGTCGGTGTTGCTGCTCGACGCGTGGGTGCCCCGGTTCACCAGTTCGGGCTATGTGCCCGCCACCGCGCAGGATCTGGCCGATTTGCATCCGGAGGCAATCTTCATCGGGCACGGGCATTTCGACCACGCCGGTGACGCGGGCCGGATCGCGCAGGCCTGCGGCGCGGTGGTGCACGGTAGCGCCGAACACTGTGCTGCCATCCGCGCGCAGGTGACCGACCCGTCGTTCCCCACGGTCGAACTGGGCGATGCCGACACGCTGATCGGCGCGCGCCACGATTTCACCGTCGGCAATGTCGCGGTGACTGCCATCCGTCATCTGCATTCGGCTCCGACCGCCCCCGACCGTAGCGACCCGGCCGCACCGTTCTTCCCGATACCCGACCTGCGCGCGATGGTGACGCACCCGCCGACGCTCGACGGCGTGCTGCACAGTCTGCCGCGACTGCGCGACCAGGAAGGCGGTGTCCTGCTCTACCAATTCCGGGTTCCAGGATTCACCCTCACCTGGCACGACTCAGCGGGCCCGCTGACCGAGAAAGCCCCCCACGTCTTCGACGTCTTGTCCGGCCTCGCCCCGACCGACGTGCAGATCGGCGCCATTCAGGGCTTCAACCAAATCACCAACGGCCTACGAGACCCCCGCCGCTACATCGAATCCCTGCGCCCGACCCTGTTCGTGCCCAGCCACCACGACAACTGGCTGCCCGGCGTCACCAGCCAGGCCGCCCGCTACGACGTCCCGCTGCGCACCGAACTGGCCCGCCTCACACCCGCGCAGCGCCCTGAATTGCGCACCATGCACGACCCGACCGACTACGTGCGTCCGCAACGACTGACCTTCGCGCTGTAATCGGGGGCGAGTACCACTCGAGCGGCCTTACGCAGCCAGAATCGTCGCGCAGCGGTCCGCCCTACTCGGATTCCCTCTCCTCGTCGTCGTCCCCGTCCGGTTCGACGAGCAGGGCGCGGAGCGCGTTCGAGATCCAGCTAGCTCGCGCGCACGACGTGTTCGACGGGCTCATGCACTGTCGCCGCCGGTTGTGCGGTGTAGAGCTCCTCGATTTCGGTGGCGTATTTCGTAGCGATCGGCTTGCGGCGCAGCTTCATGGTGAGGGTGATCTCGTCGCCGCCGGGCTCCCAGAAGGTCGGTAGGACGGTGAAGCGTTTGATCTGTTCGACGCGCGAGAGCTTCGTATTCCCTGCCGCGATACCGCGGGCGATCTCGGCGATCACACCGGGGTCGGCGGCGAGGGCGGCGGCGGAGGAATCGGGCAGTCCGTGCTTGGCGGCATAGGGTGCGGCGGATTCGGCGTCGAGGACGATCAGTGCGGTGTTGAAGGGGCGGGCGTCGCCGATGGTGGCCAGCGCGCCGACCAGTGGGGCGGCGGCCTTGATCGCGTTCTCGATGTTGGCGGGGGACATGTTCTTTCCCGCGGAGTTGATGATGAGTTCCTTCTTGCGGTCCACCACGCGCAGGAACCCGTCGGCGTCGCTGGTGAGGATGTCGCCGGTGTGCAGCCAACCCTCGGCGTCGACGGCCTCGGCGGTCTTGTCCGGATCTTTGCGGTAGCGGCGCATCACCAAGGGGCCGCGGACGAGGAATTCGCCGTCCTCGGCGATCTTGGATTCCATGCCGGGCAGCATCCGTCCGACGGTACCCAGGCGCGCCTCGGCCGGTGAGCTGGCACTTGCCACACACGTCAGCTCGGACATGCCCCAGATTTCACAGATCGGGATGCCGAGGCCGGTGAAGAACCCGAGGGTCTCCGGTGGGATCGGCGCGGCACCCGACATCGCCCACTTCACCTGGTCCAAACCAATTTTCGCGCGCAGTTTCGACAGCACCCGTTCGTCGGCCTCGGCCCATTGCGCGGCCAGCTCCGCCTCGATCGGCCGGCCTTCGAGTTGCGCGGCTGCCTTGCGTGCGGCCACCGCCAGCGCCCACTGCAAAGCGGCGCGGGTGGTGTCGTCGGGTTCGTTGTCGACGGAGAATTCGACGGCGGCCTTGAGCTTTTCCCATACCCTCGGCACCGCACCCCAAATGGTCGGGTGCACATCGAGCAGGGCGGCGGGCAGGAGTGTGCGGTCGGGCACGACGGTGATCTGGATGCCGAAGACCTCCTGTAAATACAGCGCGGTCATGCGGTCGGCCATGTGTGCGGTCGGCAGGTAGGAGATTTGGCGGTCACCGAATTCGACGGGGAGCACCGTGTGGAAGGCGTGCGCCTCGGCGAGCAGGTTCGCGTGGGTGATCTCCACGCCCTTCGGATTGCCGGTGGTGCCGGAGGTGTAGACCAGTGTCGCGACGTCCTCGGGGGCCACCGCCCGCCAGGTCGCTTCGAAGTCGAAATCGGTGCGGCCCATGGCTTTGAGCTCGGCGACGCTGATGGTTCCGGCATGCTCTGCATCGACGCACACGATGGTCTCGATCGGCGCTCCACACGACCTGACCCGCTCGACGTACTGTTCCTCGCAGATCACCACCCGGTTCTCGGCATTGGTGAACACATAGTTCAACTGCTCCGGCGCCAAGGTGTTGTACACCGAGAACGATGCCGCCCCGGTGTGCTGTGCGCCTACCTCGAGCGGATAGAACTCGACCCGATTGCTCATCATCAGCGCGACGGTGTCACCGCGGCCGACCCCGAGGGCGTTGAGCCCTGCGGCGACATGTCGTGCTTGATCGGCGTATTCACGCCAGGTCAGGGTCTGTCCGCCTCCGATGGAGCGCACAGCGACCGCTTCTGGGTCGATCGCGGCGGTGCGCTGGAACGCGGCGCACGACGTGTTCAGTTGGTTCATCGCACAGTCTCAATCACCTCAGCCGGATTTTGCTCTCACCGACGTTAGGTCGCCGGTCGCGGCAAGGGGGACGTTTTGCCCGATTCAGCCAGCCGCCACAGCGAGGTGATCTCCGCGCCGCGAGCGGTGTGCAGTGGATCGGTCGGATCCGTCGCGCGGCTGTGGTGTGGCCGGGTGTCGAGGCGGTCGAGGACGCGCAGCCCTGCCGAGGCGATGGCGTCGGTGAGGTTTTCGCGTGTCCTGAGCTCGAGGTGCTCGGCGAGATCGGACAGGATCAGCCAGCCTTCGCCGCCGGGTGTCAGGTGAGCGGCGAGACCGGTGAGGAAGGCGTGCAGCATGGCGCCGTCGGGGTCGTAGACGCCCTGTTCGACGGCGGCGGTGGGACGCGCGGGCAACCACGGCGGGTTGCACACGATGAGCTCGGCGCGACCGGCGGGGAACAAGTCGGGGCCGGTCACCTCGATGCGATCGGTCAGGTCGAGCCGGTCGATGTTGTCGCGGGCGCAAGCCAATGCGCGCGGGTTGATGTCGGTGGCCACGACATGCTCGATGCCGCGACGGGCCAGCACGGCCGCGAGCACACCGGTTCCGGTGCCGAGGTCGAATGCGGTGCGGGGGCCCTCGCCACCGGCGGGCAGTGGTGCCTGCGCGACCAGGTCGACGTATTCACCTCGCACGGGTGAGAACACCCCGTAATGCGGGTGGATGCGCGCACCCAGCGCAGGCACATCGACACCCTTGGCGCGCCACTGCTGTGCACCGATCGCGCCGAGCAATTCGGTGAGCGCGACAACCATCGGTTGCCCGGGCGCGCCGTAGGTCTCGGCGCACACCTGCCGCAGATCCGGTGCCCTGCGTAACTCGAGGGTGTGGTCCGCGGACAACTCGACGACGAGTTTCCCCAGCACCCGCGCACGATGCCCCCGAGCTCGACGATAGAGGTGGAAAGTCTCCGCGACGCTACCGCCGCGCGGCGGCGTTACGCGGTCGATGCGGCGACGCAGCGCCTGCAATAACTGCCGTGCCTGCTGAAAATCGCCCTGCCACAACAGCGCGGTGCCCTCACAGGCCAATCGGTAGGCGGTGTCGGCGCGCATGGTGTCGTCGGCGACGATAACCCGTCGCGGCATCGGCGCGCCGCTCTCGGAATGCCAGGGGGCGCTACGGTCGGTGTCGGTGTCGGTCCAGTGCATGGTTGGCACGGATGCTCCTCGTGATCGAACGTGTGTGGACACGGAGAGCACTTCGACCAGGTGCGATCACAGCCGGGTGTCGGACCCGGGCGAGGTTGGAACCGGGGAAGGGCTAGCCGTTCTGCGTCGAAGCGCGAGCGAAGGAGTCGCCGAGGACCATGCCGAGCGTCACGAGAAGCCCTTTCACTGATTCACCTCAAGAATCCCATAGGGCGCGGCGCGCGGGTGGCGCGGGTACGGCAGTCCCGCGCGGCTGGGACCCGGTGTCGTTCCGCCGAGCGACCGATCCCGTCGGGTGAGATGAATGCGGGTCGTTTCAGGATCGCATGGGTACCGTGGCGCGGACGGTGGCGTTCATCGCCGCGGTGAACGCCACGATGGCCGGGTGCTGGTCGGCGCCCGCGCGGAAGGCGATTCTGGTGTGGCGTGCGATCGGGAGCTCGGTGAGGATCACCCCGGCGGGTGGACGCGCCGCACTCGCTTCCGGGACCAGCGCGACACCCTGACCGGCCGCGACGAAGGCCAAAACCGTGGCGAATTCGTCGATCTGGTGGCGGATGTGGGGCAGGAAGCCCGCGGCCTGGCAGGCGCGGATGGTCATGGTGTGGCAGCGGGTGCCGGTGGTCGCCACGATCCACTGCTCGTCGCGGCAGGTGGCGAGGACGGCGTCGGTGGTGGTGCGTGGAGTGGTGGAGGCCAGGAACATTGTTTCGCGGTAGAGGGGCTCGGTGTGTACTCCGGCCTCGGGCGGGAACGGCACCAGGTCGTAGTCGTGTACCAGCGCCACGTCCAGCTCGCCCGCGCGCAGTGCGTCCGAGACCAGCGCCGGGTCGAGTTCCGCCACGCGAGGCTGGAGGCCGGGATGGTCCTGGGCCAGGGTGCGCAGCGCGGCCGGGATGAAAGCCTGTGTCGCGGAAGGGAAAGCGCCGATCCGCAGCGCACCGGTGGGCCCGGCCTCGGAATCGGCCAGGTCCGCCTGTGCCTGTTCCAGGCGGGCCAGCACGACCTCGGCATGCCCGACGAGGGTGTGCCCGGCCGGGGTGAGCGTCACCCGCCGCCCGGTGCGCTGCAATAACGCCACCCCGGCTTCGCGCTCCAGTGCGCTGAGTTGCTGCGAGACCGCGGACGGAGTGAAGGCCAACGCCTCAGCGACCGCGGCGATGGTGCCGCGACGGGCCAGTTCCCGCAGCAGCCGCAACTTGCGAACATCGAGCATCAGATGAGCTTACGCTCAAAGGTGCAAATACGAACTAGACCTGAGGGTAAGTGCCCGACACAGTGAACCTATGGCTCAGCACGAAGCTCTGCGCGGGATTTTCGTCCCGCTCGTCACTCCGTTCACCGCCACCGGAGACGTCGCGCTCGACGCACTGCGAGCTTTGGCTCACCGCGTCCTCGACGACGGCGCGACCGGCCTGGTGGCCCTGGGCACGACCGGCGAACCGGCCACCCTCGACGCCGAGGAGAAGCGCACGGTCCTCGATGTGTGCGCCGAGGTCTGCCGCACCCGAAACGCACCATTGATCCTCGGCGCGGGCGACAACAACACCCGCGCGACCGTCGCTGCCCTGGACGCATTCGCCGCCCACCCCGAGATCACCGCGGCGCTGGTCCCGGTGCCCTACTACACGCGCCCGTCGGAAGCGGGCGTGCTCGCTCACTTCACCCAGCTCGCGGCGAGCAGCCCCGTGCCGGTGATCATCTACCACATCCCTTACCGCACAGCCCGATCCGTCAGTGCGCACACCCTGCGCGAACTCGGCCGACTGCCCGGCATCGCCGCGGTGAAATACGCGACAGGCGGCATCGACGCCGACACCATCGACCTGCTCGGTGACCTTCCTGCGGACTTCGCCGTCCTCGCGGGCGACGACGAATTCCTCTTCCCGCTGCTCGCCTTGGGCGCCACCGGCGGCATCCTCGCCTCGGCACAACTGACCACCGCACCATTCGTCGCCCTGATGTCCGCGTGGCACAGCGGAAATCCGACCCGAGCCCGCGAACTGGGCGCGGCCCTGGCAAGAATGTCCGCCGCCGCCTTCGGTGAACCCAACCCCTCGGTGATCAAGGCAGTCCTACACGCCCAGGGCCGAATCCCCACCCCGAATGTCCGCCAGCCCCTGCTGGCCGCCGCGCCGGACTCGATCGCGCGGACCCTCCACCGACTCGACGAGCTCACCGAAGTGCGGATGTGACCAGCGCACGGCCCACGCCATCCATGTGGCGCAAGCACGAACTCGGGCGCGCCCCGCCGCCGCACCCAACCACGTCGACCGGGTCAGATCTCACGACGCAGCGGCGAAGGATTCGTACCGCTCGACTCACCCGACACCCTACGACCGATCTTGATCGGATACCTATACGGGGTATAGGCTCAACGGGAAACCGGCCGTTCGACCGAGGAGTGGGCGACATGGAGCAACGCGGACATCGGCACGACAACCCGGCTGATGGTCATGCAGCGCACGAGGCGAGGCCCGCCACCCGGTCGGTGGTGCTCGATATCGGCGGGATGCGCAGGGCCAGTGAGCAGAACGTCGTCACCGCGATCCTCGGCCGGCGGGCCGGTGTCGTCGATGTCGCGGTCAATCCGGTCTCCCACACCGCAACAGTCGTCTTCGACCCCACGCGGACCTCGGTAGCGCAGCTACGCGACTGGATTCGCGACTGCGGCTACCACTGCGCGGGCCGCTCGGTGCCCGGACATCTCTGCGATCCGATGACCGAGCCCGACGGGCCAAGCGGCCACACCGCCCCGCGCAGCCAGAACGCGACGGCAACCGATCATCGCGCCCACGACCTCTCGATGCCATTGCCGCATGAACAGCACGAACTCGCCCCGACGCCGAGGGATCCCGACACGACCCACGGGCACCCCGCATCGGCAACTATCCGGGAACATCCGACGCCGGATCGTGGGGCGCTGGATTACGCGGCGATGGGCCACGGCGGCCACGCGGGCCACGCTGGCATGTCCATGGAGGCCATGGCGGCCGATATGCGCAACCGTTTCCTGGTGGCGCTGGTGTTTTCGGTGCTGGTGATGTTGTGGTCGCCGATGGCCTCGGACATGTTCGGTCTGGATGTGCCGGTGCCTTTCGAGCTATGCCAGGACGTGTGGGCGCTGGTGCTGAGCCTGCCGGTGATCTTCTATTCCTCGGCGATCTTCTTCACCGGTGCGGTGCGTGCTCTGCGCGCTCGCACGCTGGACATGATGGTGCTCGTCGCGGTCGGGATCGGGGCGGGCTGGTCGTATTCGCTGGCGATCACCCTCACCGGCGGCGGCGAGGTGTTCTACGAGGCCTCCACGATGCTGGCCACCTTCGTGCTGCTCGGTCATTGGTTCGAGATGCGCGCCCGTGGCGGTGCGAGCGATGCGATTCGCACGCTGCTGGATTTGGCGCCGCCGATGGCGCAGGTGTTGCGCGAGGGGGAGCCGGTGGAGGTGCCGACCGCGCAGGTCGTCGTCGGTGATCTGCTGCTGGTGCGTCCGGGGGCGAAGATCGCCGTCGATGGTGTCGTGGAAGGCGGCGACAGCGAGGTCGACGAATCGATGGTCACCGGCGAGAGCCTGCCGGTACACAAGTCCGCGGGTTCGGCGGTGATCGGGGCCAGCATCAATGTCAACGGCACACTGCGGGTGCGCGCGACCAAGGTCGGCGCCGATACCGCACTCGCGCAGATCGTGGAACTCGTTCAGCAGGCCCAGAATTCGAAGGCTCCCGGCCAGAAGCTGGCCGACCGGGCCGCGTTCTGGCTGGTGCTCGTCGCGTTGATCGGCGGTGCTGCGACGTTGGGGGTGTGGCTGCTGGCCGGTGCGAGTTTCGCGAAGGCGATGTTGTTCGCGATCACCGTCGTGGTGATCACCTGCCCGGACGCGCTGGGTTTGGCCACGCCGACCGCGATCATGGTCGGCACCGGGCTCGGCGCGAAACGCGGGGTGTTGTTCAAGAATGCGATGGCGCTGGAGACCGCAGCGCGCATCGAGGTGGTGGTGATGGACAAGACCGGCACCTTGACCAAAGGCGAGCCCGAGGTCACCGAGGTGGTGACCGTCGAAGGCACCGAAGAGAACGCGGTACTTCGCCTGGTCGCGGCCCTCGAACGCGACTCCGAGCATCCGCTCGCGCAGGCGATCGTGCACCGGGCGGAGCAGCTCGGTGTCGACGGTCGGCGCGCACAAAGCTTCGAAAATGTGCCCGGCCACGGCGCGATAGCCGAGGTGGACGGCCATCGGGTGGTGGCCGGCAATCGCCGCCTGCTCGATCGTGAGGGCATCGACGCCACCGCCCTGTTCGATGCCCGCGAACGCCTCGCCACCACCGGCCACACCGCGGTACTCGTCGCCATCGACGGCAAGGCCGCCGCCGTCATCGCCATCGCCGACGCCGCACGCGACACCTCGGCTGCCGCGGTGTCGGAGCTGCACGATCTCGGCATCGAAGTGGTCATGCTGACCGGCGACAACCGGGCCACCGCCGAACGGATCGCCGAGGAGCTGGGCATCGACACCGTGATCGCGGACGTCCTGCCCGGCGACAAGGCCGCGAAAATCGTTGCGCTGCAACAGGCCGGGCGCAAGGTCGCGATGGTCGGCGACGGCGTCAACGACGCACCCGCCCTCGCCGCGGCCGACCTCGGCATCGCCATCGGCGCGGGCACCGACGTCGCCATCGAAACCGCCGACCTGGTCCTCATGCGTTCGGACCCCCTCGACGTGCCCACCGCCCTGCGTATCGGCCGCGGCACCCTGCGCAAGATGCACCAGAACCTGGCCTGGGCCGTGGGTTACAACACCGTCGCCCTGCCCATCGCCGCAGGCGTATTCGAACCCGCCTTCGGCTTCACCCTGCGCCCGGAGATCGCGGCCCTTTCGATGTCGGGCTCGAGCGTCATCGTCGCCCTGAATGCTTTGTCGCTCAAACGCCTGCCGCTGCCCGCCCGGAGGCCCGCTACCGAGAACAACCGTGTGTCCGCACGCCGGTGAGGTCGGGTTTCACCGTCGTTCGACCCGTCGTCGACCGATGAACGCCGACACCACGCTGTACACGTCTGAGACAGTGCCCTAGATTCGGTGGGCATGCAGACCATCGAGCTCGACGCGCCCGACGGCACCATCGAAGCGATCGTCGCCCGCCCCACCGGACAGGGGCCGTGGCCAGGGGTCGTCGTACTGCACGACGGGGTGGGTTTCGGCACGGATCTGCGCGGCAACGTCGAGATGCTCGCCGACTACGGTTACCTCGCGATCGCCCCGAACCTGTTCTCCCGCGGCCGGGTTCGCTGCATCCGCTCGATCTTCGACGCGCTGTTGCGCACCGGCGAGGGCCCGCCGATTCGTGACATCCTCGCCGCACGCGGGTACCTGCTCGCCGACGTCGATTGCACACGCAAGACCGCGGTCATCGGCTTCTGTCTTGGCGGTGGCTTCGCCTTGCTCACCGCTGCACAAGGATTCGACGCCGCCGCACCGTTCTATCCGGGTCTCTACGGCGACTACCGCAGCATTCTCAACGGTGCCTGCCCGATAGTCGCCAGCTACGCCGCACTCGACCCGTCACTGATCGGCGCGCCCGCCAAACTCGACCGCGCACTGACCGCACTCCAGGTCGAGCACGACATCAAGTCCTATCCCGCCACCATGCACGGTTTCGCCAACGTCTTCCCCGTCGAGCCACTGCTGCGTGTCACCGGCCTGGGCTACGACCAGGACGCCGCCCGCGATGCCTGGCAGCGCATCTTCGCCTTCTTCGACCGCCACCTCGGCACCGAAGATCGTGTCGCACGGCCTGACGCGACATAACCACTGCCGCGGTCCGCCGACCACCTCATGGGCGTCGAGTCGCTGCGCGACCCGCCGTGATCGGGAGCCGGGCACCGTCGAGCAGGGCTCGACCGCCCATCAGCGCGAGGCGGCTATTCCCCGCGCCACTGCGGGGCACGCTTCTCCGCGAAAGCGCGCGGGCCTTCAAGGGCGTCCTCGCTGACGAACACCGCAATCGCCTCCTGCGCGCTCATCTCCCAGATCGGAGTATCCCAGTCCGAGCCGAAGCCGTTGACTCGGTGCATGATTCGCTTGGAGGAGCGGACCGCGAGTGGGGCGTTGGCTGCGATGGTTTCGGCGAGCTCGATGGCGGCGGAGAGCACCTGGTCGGCGGGTACGACCCGGTTGACCAGACCCCATTGGGCGGCCGTGGCGGCATTGATGGGGGCGCCGGTCAACGCCATTTCCAGGGCGATCTTGGGTGGGATCTGCCGCGGCAGTCGCAGCAGGCCACCCGCCGCGGCGACGAGACCGCGTGTGACCTCGGGCAGCCCGAGGGTGGCATCCTCGCTCATCACCGCCAGATCACTGGCGAGGACGAACTCGGTGCCGCCACCGAGGGCGAAGCCGTTGACCGCCGCGATGAGCGGTTTATCGATGAAATGCCGGACCAATCCACCGAATCCGTATTCCGGGTGCTCGGGGTCACCGATCCCGTTGCCGCGGGCGAGTTCTTTGAGGTCGGCGCCCGCGCAGAAGGCGCGGCCCGCTCCGGTGATCACCCCGACTCGCAGCTGCGGATCGGCGGCCAGTTCCTCGAGTGCGGCCCCGACGGCGATCGAGAGCTCGGCGTTCACCGCGTTCATCGCCTCGGGCCGGTTCAGGGTGATGACGGCGATGTGGCCCCGGCGTCGCAGGGTAGCGGCCTCGCTCACGACAGTCTCCTCGTTCGTGGTGATCTGCTTGTTGGACCCTACTGCGGCAACGAGATCTGCGAGGGCGCATCGGCGGTGAGCGCGGCCACTACACCGGCGAACATGGTGTTCTTGATGGCGCCGAGGGTCGCGGAGTCCTTGCCTCCCAACGGGGCGAGCAGTGCCACCGCCGCGGTCGTCACCTCACCTTCGCCCGCGGTCGCATCGACGATGTCGTAGTCGCGCGCGTCTACCCCACCGAAGCGGCGGCCGGTGGTCATCGAGGCGAGCGCGGACCTGGGGGTGAGTTTGGCCTGGATGAGCGCGGCCATGCCCGGGGTGAACGAAATGTTGATGTCGACCTCGGGGAAGCAGAAGTAGCCGCGGTCGGCGCGCATGACGCGGTAGTCGTGGGCGATGGCCAGCATGGCGCCCGCACCGAAGGCATGTCCGGGCAGGGCGGCGGCGGTCGGGATGGGCAGGGTGAGCATCCGCGCGAGCAGCGCCTGCACCTGTCCGGTATACCACTGGATGCGTTCGCCGTTGGCCAGCAGCCAGTCCAGGTCGAGGCCGTTGGAGTAGAACTTGCCGCTGCCGGTGGTCACCAATCCTTGTGCGCCGTCGGCGAGTACAGCATCGAGCTGGGCGTTGATCGCGGTGAGGAAGTCGGGGGAGAAGCGGTTTTCGTCGTCGCCGAGGTCGAGGACGGCGATCGTGTCGTGGTAGGCGAGGGTGGGCATGGCGGTTCCTTTCGAGAGGGTTCGGCGCTGTCAGTGCGGTGGGCCCACGTCCAGGACCGCGCGCACCGCGGCCCGCAGATGTTCGTGGGCAACGGGTTGGCTGAGCCTGCCGCGTCGCAGCAGGATGGCGGTCGGCAGGTCGACCACACAGGTGGTGATCACATCGACCGCGCGACCGTCGCCGCGATCCCACAGGGCGTTCGAGAGCCGGACCAGCAGTGCCACCAGGGTGCGGTCGGTGCTGGCCAGCTCGGCGGCGACTGTGTCCGGCAGCTCGTCGCCGAGCAGTTGCTCGCGCGAGACCAGGTGCAGCAGTTTCCCGGATTCGGGGAATCGTTGGGCGAACAGCACCGGGGTCTGTGCCACGGCGACCACGGCCTCGATCGCCGCGGTGCGCGAAGGGGCGGGTGCGCCGAGGTGGGCCTCGACCAGTTCGGTCTGCATTGCCAGAAATCGGTGCGCGGCACGCAACCAGCTGCGCCCGAGCAGTTCCGCGCGCGAACCGAAGGTGTGATAGATCGCGCCGTTGGACGCCCCGGTCGCCGCGGCGACCGCGCGGATGGTGACCGCCGCGGGCCCTGATCGCACCGCCAGCGACTCCGCGGCATCGAGCACCGTGTCGGGGTCGTGGATCCGTGGGCGAGGCATATCCGAACTATAACAGAGCAATTGCTCTGTTATAAATGCCCAAGATTTTCGGGCTCGCACCCCACGGCATCGATACCCCTGTTGCGCACTGCCACTTCATGTTTCGGCCAGTCACGGTTACTTTCCGGTGGCCGGAGTTTCACATCGGAGATTTCGTTACGCACGCACCGGCCCGCAATACAATGCGGTACTGTTCGGTCCTCCCCACACTTGCCCGAACGACAGAACGGCGCACCGATGTCACGAGTGGTCACCAAGGAGCAGTACTTCGACATCGCTCTGGAGATGCTCGCCGAACTCGGTTTCAAGGGCCTCAACATCGGCGTGCTGTGCCAGCGCCTCGGGATCACCAGCGGCTCGTTCTACCACCACTTCGGCAGCTGGCAAGGCTTCGTCGACGTGCTACTCGAGCACTGGGAGAACCGTCAGGTGCTCATCCTGCGCACACTGAACTTCAACCAGGGCAACCCCGACAACGACATTCGCGCCATGTCCGACCTTGCCTCGGGCCTGCACCACGCCGCCGAGGCCGCCATCCGCGCATGGGCCGCCAACGACGAATCGGTCAACCTCGCGATCAAACGCGTCGACGAATCGCGCCGCCGCACCGTGCACAAGGCGATCAAAGGTGTTGTCGGCGACGACGACACCGCCTCGGTGGTCACCTCACTGGGCATGGCGATGCTGATCGGTTACCAGCAGGTCGCCGCGAACGAAGACGTCTCCCTCGACAGGCTGCTCACCGAATACGCGCGGCTGATCTACTCCCACGCCCGCCGCTGAAGGGGCGCGCTCAGCCCAGCAGTTCGTCCACATAGCACCAGCGCCATGCTTCACCCGGCTCCACACTGCGCATCACCGGATGCGCGGTGGCGGCGTAATGCTTGCTGGCGTGGTTGCCGACCGAGGAATCACAGCAGCCGATGTGCCCGCATGCCAGGCACATGCGCAGATGCACCCAGCTCATGCCCTCGGCCACACATTCCCGGCACTCGTCGCGCTCATCGGATTCCAGCACCAGTGGCGCGTTGCGCAGATGTTCGCAGTTCTCGCTGCCCCCGGGCAGCGCGAGGGGTTCGACGGGCGCTTCCTCGGTTTCGTCGTACCGGTCGATGATCGACTCTTCCAAATCGAGCCTGGCCAGCACGTGCTGCAGGATCGCATAGTCCAGGGTGCCCGAATCTCGCACGCGCAGTACAGTTTCGCGTTCGGCGCGCAGCATTTCCAGGCGCAGGCGCCGGTACTCCGCGGTCGGTGTCGCCAGCTCCGATTCCGCGCGCCCCAGACTTTCCCATGCCGCGTTGGTCTTCCAGGCGACCCGATCACGCAGCGACTCGATGACGCTGAGCGGGGTGTCGGGGGTGATGCGCCGCTCCAACTCCGCCAGCCCCGCGTTGGTCGCCTGTTGCAGCAGGTTCGCCTTCTGCAACGCGTCCTCGGCGCGGCTGGGTCCACGTAGACGCAACCACCGCACCAGCACCGGCAGCGAGGTGCCCTGCACCAGCAGGGTGCCCGCCACAACGATCACGGCAAGCAGTTTCAGCACCGGCAGCTGCGGAGTGTCCTCCGGTAGCAGCAGCACCGCGGCGAGGGTGACCACACCGCGCATACCCGCCCAGGACACCACCGTCGCATAACTCAGTGGCACCTGCGATCCGGTCGGGGTCAACCGGTGAAACAGCAACGCCCACGGGTAGATCCACAGTGGTCGTGCCAGCATCGCCGCGACCAGCACCGCCGTCGCGGCGATGATCAGTTGGCGGTGGTCCAAACCACTGCCCCACGCGCCTTCGAGGATCGCGCGCATCTGCAACCCGACGATCAGGAACACCGAGCTCTCCAGAATGAACTGGATGGTGCGCCAGTTGGTTCGCTCGGCGATGCGCGAGGCCGCGCTCTGCCACACCGGCGCACCGTGACCCAGGATCATCCCGCAGGTGACCACCGCGATCACTCCCGAGGCGTGGATACCCTCGGCGGGCAGATACGCGATGAACGGCGCGAGAAACGACAGCGAGGTATCCAGGACCGGGTCGGTGATCCGGCGGCGCAGCATCGCAAGCAGATACGCCACCGCGATCCCCACCGCGGCGCCACCACCGGCGGCGAGCAGGAAATCTCCGCCCGCCTTCCACACCGTCACCGTCCCGGCCGAGGCGGCGATCGCGGTGCGCACCGCGACCAGCGCGGTCGCGTCGTTGAACATCGACTCGTCTTCGAGGACGGTGACGATGCGTCGCGGCATCCCGATCCTGCGCGCCACCGCGGTCGCGGCGACCGCATCCGGCGGCGCCACCACCGCGCCGAGCGCCACCGCGACGGCGAAGGGCACCGGCAGCAGCCACCACACCACCGCGGCCACCACGAACGTACTGAACAGCACCAGCCCCACCGACAGCGACGCGATGGTGCGCGCGTTGGCCCGGAAATCCACCAGCGAGGTCCGAATCGCGGCGGTGTAGAGCAATGGCGGCAACAACCCGAGCAGAATGATCTCCGGATCCAGATGAACCTCCGGCACGAACGGCACATACGACGCCGCGACACCGGCCAGCGTCAGCACCAGTGGTTCGGATATAGCGAAGCGGCGGGCCAAGGCCGCCAGCGACACCGCTGACGCGATGAGAACAACAAGGCCGAACGCGACATGCACTGTGGCATTCTCGCAGAGCAAATGGCTGGCGCGAACCGACCGTGCAGTACGTGACACGAACTCTATCGGCGGTTCGGCCGAATCGCTGTGGTGGCGGGGTTCGCGCGCAATGCTTGTCGACACACATGGAGGAGGTTGATATGGAGGAGTTTGCGCTCTGGCGTGCGAGCGGACGGCGCCACACTCATCGCGGTCACCAGGTCTTCTGGCGCGACGGCGGAGCAGGTGCGGATGGCACCCTGCTGTGTATCCACGGGTTTCCCACCGCATCCTGGGATTGGCACAAGATATGGCCCGGTCTGTGTGCGCGCTTCGCGCGGGTGATCGCACCGGACATGATCGGGTTCGGGTGGTCGGCGAAACCGCGCCACTATCAGTACGCGATCACCGATCAGGCCGATCTGCACGAAAACCTGCTGCGTGAGCAGGGCATCGGGCGCTTTCACATCCTGGCCCACGATTACGGCGACACCGTGGCCCAGGAGTTGCTGGCCCGTGACACCCAGCGCCGCGCCGAAGGCGATGACTCGCTGATGATCGAATCGGGGTGCCTGCTCAACGGTGGACTGTTCCCCGAAGCTCATCGAGCCCGACTCATCCAGCGGCTGCTGGCCAGTCCACTCGGCTCGCTGATCGGGATCCTCGGCACCGAACACACCTTCGCGAGCAGCCTGGCCGCAGTCTTCGGTCCCGAGACGAAACCCAGCGAAGAAGAGCTGCGCCAGTTCTGGTTGCTGTGGTGCAGCAAGCACGGTAAACGCAACGGCCACAAGCTTATTCGATACATGAGCGAACGGAAGTCGAACCGGGACCGCTGGGTGGGGGCACTGACACAGACCCAGGTGCCGCTGCGGTTCATCGATGGCCTGCTCGACCCTGTGTCGGGCGCGCACATGGTCAGCCGCTACCGCAAGCTGATCCCCGATCCCGATATCGTCGAGCTGCCCGCGGTCGGACACTATCCGCAACTGGAAGCCCCCGAGGACACCCTCTCCGCCGTCCTCGACTTTCACGGCACCCGGGTGAAATAACGCCGCCACCCGCCATTATGGACTCTCCCATGGGATGGCGGGTATGGCAGCGGCACGGCGAGCAGGCAGCGAAACCACCGCCCGCCCGCGCATCTCGATCGCGCGGGCGCGCATGATCGAGTGCGCCACCCGCTGACACCGCGCCCTTGCCGAACTCCTCATCCGCCACGGCCTGGACGCCCGCCGCGCCGACAGCATGGCCACCCTCACCGTCGCCGCCCTCGAAGGCGCAGCGCGCGAATTACAAGACCACCTCGCCGCCGTCCTGGGGTTGACGACCATCATACGAACCGTCTCGTCTCGACTGGGTGTAGCCTGCGCATATGTCCAATGCCCAGAATCCGGCACGTGCCCGGCGCAGTGAAAGCTCGCGGCAGGCGATCCTCACCGCTACCCGTGCACTGATCTCCGAGGTCGGGTACAAGACGGTGTCCATCGAGGCCATCGCGGCGCGGGCCGGGGTCGGCAAGCAAACGATCTACCGGTGGTGGCCGTCCAAGGGGGCGGTGATCTTCGATTCGTTCCTGGCGCTCAGCGCCGATGTCGACGGGCAGGGCATGGCGCTGCCCGACACCGGCGACATCGAGTCCGACCTGAAACTGGTGATGCGCGCGACGGTCACCGAGTTCGCCGACCCCGACTTCGAACGTCCGATTCGCGCGCTCAACACCGAGATCATCAACGATCCCGATCTCGCCACCCAGTTCCACGAGAAGCTGGCCCGCCCGGTGGACGAGGCCAAGAAGGCCCGCCTGCGCAGCGCGCAGCAGGCCGGACAACTCGCCACCGACGCCGACCTCGACTTGGTCCTCGAAGTGCTCTATGCCCCCTTGTTCCAACGGTGGTTGCATCGTTCGGGGCCGCTCACCGCCGAGTACGCCGATTGCCTCGTCGACATCACGCTGCGAGCCTTCGGCCCCTGAGGAGTTCCCGATGCGCGTCGAACGTCAGCGCCGAGCCGAAAGCGCTGATCGAGGGCACCCGAGCGCACGCCGGAGGCCCGTCTGCGGTCGCCACCAGGTCGCGCAGCTGCCCCGCCGTCGCGCGTCGCGGTCTAGGTCGCACAGAACTCGTTGCCTTCGGGGTCATTCATGACCCACCAGTGCCCGGCCGGTCCCTTGTCGACCTCGCGGACGCGGACCGCCCCCAACTCCTCGAGCCGGGCCGCCAGCGCTGCCAGACCACCCGGCTCGCTGTGGATGTCGATATGCAAGCGGTTCTTGACCGTTTTGGCTTCGGGCACGTCCTGGAAGAGCAGCCGTCGACCGCGCCCGATACCGCTGGTCTCGTCGAATGGATCCTCGGGATGGCGGATGGCGGCGTAGCCGCGGAACGTTTTTCGGCCTCGGTGCTCGATGACCGCGTCCTGGCCGAGGTGGCCGGCAGCCAGCAGCTGCTCGATGAGAACGCTGGGGTCTTCCACCTCGTACTCCAGCGCCGCGGCCCAGAAGTCCGCGAGGACGGGTGCGTTCGTGCTGTCGATCACCAATTTCCAGTTCACTGCCATGTAGCCCTGGCCTCCTGCTCAGCGGCGTCGACGAATTCGGTGCCCTCGACCATCCCACACCCCCGACCATCGCCTCCGCGCAACGGCGCACCAGGGATTCGAGGTGGAAGAGGCCGTCACGGCTGGCTGGACAACAGATCAACAGGGCGCGAGTCGACCTCGATACGGATCGGCCGCCGGCACCTCACCGTGTCGGCGATGGCGCCGGCAGTGAATCCCGCTGCCCGCCTACCCTTTCCGAGACACCGACACAGAGCCATGATCAGCCTGCGACACGACCGCGTCACCGATGACCAGCGCAGCGACCACGGTCACCCAGGTGTTGTTGACCGCGGAGTTCCCGGAAAACGGGTCGGTCGATGCGGGATCATGCAGCAGATTGACATTCGCACCGGGCAACGCTGCCGCGACCTGCCAGCCGACACCGGGTTCGCGGTGTCCCCAACCGTGCGGGATGGCGATGGTGCCCGCGCGGATGTCGTCGGACACCTCGAGGCTCACCACGATCGACCCGGTCGGGGAGCTGACGGTGACCTGTTGCCCGTCGGTGAGGCCGCGGGCGGTGGCATCGGCAGGGTGCATGAGGGCAGTGCAGCGGTCACGGCCCTTCACCATCGGCGGAAGGTTGTGCAGCCAGGAGTTGTTGCTACGCAGATGGCGTCGACCGATCAGTTTGAGGTCGTAGCCCTCGACAGGAGTGGTGAGCGCGACACCGCGGTCGGCATCCTCGAGCAGGGTGGCGGCCGCGGCGAGGAAATCCGGTGGCGCCAGGTGCACTTTGCGGTCGTTCGTGCCGATCAGGGCCCGCAATCGCGGCTGCAAGGGACCCAGGTCGATACCACCGGCGGCGGCACGCACCTTGGCGACGGTCAACCCTTTGAACCCGCGCCGCAGCACACCGTAGGGTCCCGTCGCCACCCCGACCGTCGCCAACCGCATCGGACTGAACTGCTCGAACACCCCGTTGAGCAGACGCGAGGCGAACCGCCGCGCAGGCAACGGCAGCACCTCGGTGATCAACCGCGCCATGATCTGCCAATCCTCCAACCCACCGGCGGGCGCATCGAATACGCGCGCGTCGTAGCGCAGATTGTTGCGCACGCTGAACACCGGGAACAGGATGTTGAGGTCCTCGCGTTCCAGCGGCGAAATCGGCGGCAGGATGATGTCGGCGTGGCGGGTGGTCTCGGTGATGTACATGTCCACCGCGACATAGAAATCCAGCGAATCCAGCGCCGCACCGAGCTGACCGCGCTGCGGGGTCGAGAGCACCGGATTGCCGGCGTAGGTGATCATCGCGCGGATCTGCCCCTCACCCTCGGTGCGGATCTCCTCGGCCAGCACCGCCACCGGCAACTCCGAACGAAACGACTTGTACATCCCTGACCGGTCGGTCCACGCCCCGTACCCCATCGGCAAATATTTGGTGAACCGTGCCACGTCGATCGGCGGCGTCGCGAACATCTGCCCACCCGGAGAATCCAAATTCCCTGTCACCGCGTTGATCGCATTGACCAGCCAATGGGTGAGCGTGCCCGTCACCTGCTGACACACCCCGATACGGGCATACAGCACCGCCGAGTCCGCGCCCGCGTGCTCACGCGCCAACCGGCGAATAGTGTCCGCGTCGACACCGGCGTGCGCGCCCACCCGCTCCGGGGTGACCTGGGAAACCAATTCCCGCAGCTCATCCCAGCCGGTGCACTGCGCGCGAATCTTGGCCTCGTCACACAGATTCTCGGTGACCAGCACCTGCAACATCGCCAACAACAGGTAGACGTCACCGCCGGGGGCGATCGCGACATGCTCATCGGCCAACCGCGCGGTCTCGGTGCGCCGCGGATCGATCACGACGACCTTGCCGCGGCGACGCACCTCCCGAATACGCGCCTTGGCATTGGGCATCGTGGTGACCGACCCGTTGGACACCGCGGGATTGGCGCCCATGATCACCAACCGATCGGTGCGATCGATATCGGCGACCGGCATCAGCACATTCGACCCGAACATCCGCCACGCCACGAACTCCTGCGGGAACTGATCGATCGACGACGCCGAAAAGAAATTGCGAGTCGACAACACCGCCCGCAGCAACCCACCATAGATCACCGACGAGCTGTGCGCCGCTGGGTTCCCCAGATACATGCCGATCGCGCTGGGCCCGTGTTCACCTCGCACCCGCCGCAGCCGCTGCCCGATCTCCCGAAACGCCTCGTCCCAGCCGATCGGCTCGAAGCTGTCACCGACGCGCCGCACCGGGGTGCGCAACCGATCCGGATCATGGTGCAGCCCACCCATTGCCGTCGCTTTCGGGCAGATATAGCCCTTGGACAACACATCCTCGGGATTGCCCTCGATGCGAGTGACCTTCTCGTCCTCGACGGTGACCAGAATCCCGCAGTGCGCCTCACACAGCGTGCATTGTCGCGCGACGGTGGTAGCACTCATGAGCCGTCCTTTACACCATTGAGAGAATTTCTCTCTCAGACTACAAGCGTTCGCCGTCGTCGGAATAGATTCCGAGAGGGGCGATCTTGTGCCCGCGCAGGCACGATTGCGCACACGAGGCCGATCTGGATTCGCGGCGCGAGCAGCCCTCGCGCGTCGAATCGTGCACCGAACCAATCGTGAGTGCCATCGGCTACGAACAGAATTCGTGGCACGCACCAACTCGCAGAGGAGACCAATGCGCAGGTCCGCGTTCTGGTTCTGGGGTAGCAGGATCGGGGCGGCAGTGATCGCGTACTGCACGATCTCCGCGATCGGATCGTGGTTCGCCGACAATGGCTACTGGCGTGCGTATGCGGCAGCCGGGATCATCGGCGTCATCGCATGGTGGTTCGGTAACCGGCTCGGCGTGCGAACGGCAGCGGACGCACGTAGGCCCGCAACGAATCCGGATATCGCCCAGTGCCGGTGGGATGTCAGCCAAAGTATCGACGTGTTCGGTGCGGAGGATCCGCGCACCCTCGGTGCTCAGCTCGTACTCGCCGATGCCTGCTGGGCATCGGGACAACAGGACGAAGCGCTGTACTGGTACATGGCAACCCACGCCAGCTGCCTTCGTGCCCTCGGCACCGACCATCCGATGTCGATCGAGGCCGAACGCCGATTGCGCGACGCACACCACCGATCGAGATCGGGCCCGGACGACAACGATTCGGCCGACCCATCGGATTCGCCATAGCCACAACCGATTCGGCACCCACAGACCGCTCACGGGTTCGCACACCTAGATCGGCGTGATCGACAACCACAACGCACCAGGTGCGGCCGCGGGTACCACCGGATTCTTCGGCGCGATCGCATCGATCCGACGATAAGGCGCACCCAACGGCGGCCGCTGATCGACTTCACCCCTGTTGGGCCACAACGCCATCGCCCGCTCCGCCTGCGCGGTGATCGTCAACGACGGGTTCACCCCGAGGTTCGCCGAGATAGTCGAACCGTCCACGATGTGCAAACCCTCGTAACCGTAGAGACGCTGGTACGGGTCGACAACACCGGTATCGGGGGAATCCCCGATCGCACATCCACCGATGAAATGACCCGTGATCGGAATGTTCACCATCTCAGTCCAACTACCCTGCGCGATCCCATCGATCTTCTCCGCGACCCGACGCGCCACATCGTTGCCCTCCGGAATCCACGCCGGGGGAGCGGCACCGGTACCCGGCTTGGTCGTCATCCGCCGACCGAACAGGCCACGCTTGTTGTAGGTGATGATCGAATTGTCCAGGTTCTGCATGACGAGCAAACCGATCATCCGCTCCGACCAATGCCGCGGATTATGCATCGCCACCAGATCCCGGCGCCGCCGAAACAGCTCCCGCGCACCGAGCACCCAGCGCCGCTTACCTTCCTGGCCATCGACCAACACCGTGGTCATCAACCCCATGAAGTTGCTGCCCCTGCCGTAACGGACCGGCTCGATGTGGGTGTGAGCATTGGGATGAATCGACGAAGTGATCGCGACACCCTTGGTGAAGTCCGAACCCCGATCGCGCGAACGCGCCGCCAACACGGCCTCGGAATTCGTGCGCGCCAAATGCCCCAGCCGCGAGGACACCTTCGGCAACACCCCACGATCCTTCAAGTTGTGCAGCAACTGCTGGGTCCCGAGCGCGGCCGCGGAAAACACCACCTGATCAGCCGTGAAGGTCTGCCTCGCCCGACGCACCCACCGACCGGTCCGCACCGTGTCCACCGTGTACCCGCCACCAGTGCGCGGCCGCACCGTTACCGCGGTCGTCAACGGATGCACCATCGCACCCGCCTGCTCCGCCAAATACAGATAGTTCTTGACCAGGGTGTTCTTCGCACCATGCCGACACCCGGTCATGCACTCACCACAATGCGTGCACGCCCGCCGCTGCGGACCGACCCCACCGAAGAACGGATCCGCCACCGCCGCACCGGGCCGAGTGCCCGTGTCGGCGAACAACACTCCCACCGGAGTACGCCGATAGGTCTCCGCGATCCCCATATCCTCGGCGACCGCCTGCATCACCCGATCCGACGGCGTCGTCGCCGGATTCGTCGTCACCCCGAGCATCCGCTTCGCCTGGTCGTAATGTGGCGCCAGCTCCGAGCGCCAATCGGTGATATGCGACCACTGCTTATCGCGATAGAACGTATCCGGCGCTTCGTACAACGTGTTCGCATACACCAGCGAACCACCACCGACACCGGAGCCACTCATGATGAAGGTGTCATTGAGCAGGGTCATCCGCTGAATACCGAAGCACCCCCACTTCGGTGCCCACAGATACTCCTTCAAATGCCATGAGTTCTTCGCGAACTCCTCATCGGCGAAGCGGCGGCCGCTCTCGAGCACACCCACCCGGTACCCCTTCTCGGTCAACCGCAGCGCCGTGACACTGCCACCGAACCCGGAACCGATAACCAGTACGTCGTAGTGCGTCATCGTTGTGTTCGCCTTACCTTCCGGTCGGCTCCAACGCGACGGCGAGTCCACCGAACCCGGCGCCGACGATGAGCACGGCGGTGTGCTTGTCATGTCGCCAACTGTAGGAACCAGGACACATCTCGTAAGAGAGTCGAGCGGCCACAAAATCAATAATTTCGGCCATCAGTAGATGTATGTTTCGCCGCAGGTCGCGGCCGCGCTACCTACCGACCGCGGCGAGCACGCTTCGCGCCTGATGGTCGGCGCCGAGCTGGTTCGGATGAAACGGCACCGCCGGACCCACCGGGTCGCTGGTGAACGGCGCCAGCCCCTCCGCCCACCGCACACCCGCGGGCTTGCACGCATCATGCCCATCACTCGAACCGTAGGTATCGACCAACTCCGCGCCGGCCTCCGCGGTCGCCCGCGCGATCATCGCATTCAGCTCGATCAGCTTGCGCCCCAACCACTGCGCGTCACCATCGGAAATCGGAACCACCGGAAAACAACCGCCCTCGGTACCGACGCTCTTCAAATAGTTCAGCACCAGAATCCGCGCATGCGGTGCACGCGCCCTGATACCTTCGATCGTCACGACCACCTTCGGTTCCGCCGCCTCGATATTCACCGACATCCGATCAACCCCGTTGACAACGAACGAGTTCAGACACGGCGTCGCCCCGGCGTCGAGTGTCGGACACGCTTGGACGGCCGCCGCCAAACCCGCGTCGTTGCCGCCGATCAGCACCGTCACCAAGTCCGTCGAGGGAGTCAGTCGATCGAACTGCGGGGGATTGACCCCGCGCGGCGCGACCTGGCTTCCCGTCATATCGACAGTCTGCGCACCACCACAGGACGCATCCCGCAACACCGGAACCGCCAGCGCGGCAGCGACCTGCTTGGCATAGCTACCCCGGCTCTGCGCGCAACCCAACGGCACGAATTCATCGGTCACCAACCCCGGATTCAGCGTCGAATCCGCCGCCCACGAATCACCCAGCGCCACATACTCACCGAACTGCGGTGGTGTCGCCGATGCGGACTGCGCAACGACCGGCAATGCCACACAGGCGGCCGCCCACGCGATCAATGCCCGAGACGCCTTGTTCATGAAACCCCTCCACAGATGCTCGCCGTCGCGAGCCGACTCAATTGGACGTACGTCCAGCATGGGTGAAAGTATCAGCTGGGCAATGAGATGAGCGGCCCGGCACCCCCAGCGCGGCCCGAATCATCACCGCCATCGACAGCCCGTACAACCACAACCCGACGCGGATTCGTTGGGCTAGGCGGCGTTTCGAGTTACCATTAAAACTGAGGTTCTTGATTTCGAACTTTTCGCCACCTCGTCTCCCGAAGTGGCTATACAGACTTGCCCTGGTCGCGGTACCAGCGATCTGTAGCGACCAGTCGCCGCTTTCACGAAAGGAGCGATCGCTTATCGGCCGTCATAACCGAACACCCAATCAGCTAGGGATATCACAATGCATACCAAGTTCGCCGCGGCACTCGCCGCGATCCTGATCCCCATGTCAATCTACACATTTGCCGCTCCATCGGCATCGGCCGCTTCGACACCCGCGGCACCCGCGCCCACTCCTGCTGGTTCGGTGGCGATCTGCTTGTCCATCCCAGTCGGGTCGGTAGCCCTCGTATTCTGCCTCTGAGATAGCTCCAGGGTGAAGCCCCCGTACGCCGCGAACGCGGCGCTCATCACGTGTGCGGGCCATCGCCGCCGCAAAGAGAGACGCAAAGCCTCAGACTCGCCGGGACCGTGTCGGAGGTTGATGTCGTCGACCCAGCCATATTGAAAGCAACAGTTGGTCAGCTCGGACCAGAGGCAATTATGACCGGGCCGATGAATGAATTCGGCCTCATGCAATTGGTTTCGAAACCAATTATTGGCAAACGTTCGGTCGGGTTCACGATTTCAAGGGTCCGGTTGCAGTCCGGCAACGGTGCCACATGCCAGCGGCACAAGGTTCACCACGACGGTCGCCGCGACCGCCCGCGCGACCATCGCATTCAGCTCGATCAGCTTGCGACCCACCCCCCGCGCGTCACCATCGAAAATCGGGATCATCGGAAACAACCGCCCGCGATGCCGACGCCCCTCGAAATAGTTCAATGATCGACTACCCGCCAGTCGTCAGAGTGACGTTTCTTGATGAGGAAGCAGGCACCGGGCGAGACTGGCTCGCGGGAATGATGTTGCCGCCCATATCAATTCGAGCACTCACAGACCATCACCTCACGCCGTGACAGCGACGGGCTCACCTTCCGGCTTCGCCCGAAAGCCCGGCAGATACCGATCGACCACAGGAATCAAAACCTGAATCAACGGCCCGATACCGAACGCATACACAACCGTCCCGACACCCACACTCCCACCCAGCACCCAACCGACCACCAACACCGTCACCTCGATCGTCGTGCGAACCAACCGCACCGACAATCCCGTCCGACCAACCAGTCCAGTCATCAGTCCATCACGCGGCCCAGGCCCCATACCCGCACCGATATACAGCACAGTCGCCAGCGCATTCAACACAACCGCCGCACCCATCGCGCCGACCCGCCCCACCAGCACCTCCCACTGCGGAAGCAACCACAACCCGGCATCCACCGACACCGCGATCACCACCACATTGCTCACCGTCCCCAGACCGGGCCGCTGCCGCAACGGAATCCACAACAACAGCACCACCACCCCGGTAAGCGCGGTCACCGTCCCGAAGCTGATCGGCACATGCCGCGCGACACCCTGATGAAACACATCCCACGGATCCAACCCGAGCCCGGCACGCACCATGACAGCCATGGAAAACCCGTACAACCACAACCCGAAATACAACGCGACCAACCGGCGAAACAACATCGACCCAGCATGCCGACAACTGGCCCTTGAAAACAGATCCACTTACTAAACACTGGACCCCGAGATCAGCGCCCGACAGGCCACCTCGACATGCCGCTCACATCTACGCACGGTCCAGCTGCGGCCATATCCGGCATGTGCAGGGGTCCCAGTAGTTCGTGCCGACCAAGTGGCGCGGCTATCTCGACGACGCGCGCAAGTCCGGGAACGCGGTCATCGCCTGGACGACAGAGTATTACGGGCTCGCGGTGGACCAGATGCGCCGTCAGGGTCGCTGCATAGATGCCGATGTGCTGGCCCACATCTCGCCCGCGCACAGCGAGAACATCAACTTCTTCGGCGCGATCGAGGTCGATATCGACGCAGAACTCGCCCAGCTCGGCCCGACCGGCTTCCGGCCGCTGCGGGTTCGCGACATGCTGTTCTGATCCGCGCCCCGACCGGACACGATGCTGATCGTGGGCGGGATCGCGGACCCCGTGCAGTCGCTGCAGCGGTGTCGGGGAGAAGGGCGGAGCACCGCGCGGTCAACGGGCGTCCGATCTGGGGATATGGATGCCGGCGGCGCGGAGCTTGGTCTCGAAAACCGCGGCCGCTCGCGTCGTGGCCGATGTCTGCTCTTCCCCGTGGCGGGCGATCAGCGTGTACCGGGTCGCGGCCTCGGTGCGGGCTTGCAGGGCGGTGATGATCTTCAGGTGTGCGGGGTTGGCGAGGTAGTGCTCGGCCATGGTGGTGGCGAGCTCGGCGACGCGGGGGTCGTCCGGTTCCCAGGCCGCGGCCTCGGCGGCGCGCTTGATCAAGGCGACATACCTGGGGTCGTCGAGTGCGCCCTCGACATGGGTGAGGTAGTCGTCGAAGCCTTCAGGGACAAGGGCTTTGGCCAGCACCCAGCCCTCCCGGGCGTTCGCCACCTCGTCGGTGGCGAAGCCGAGTCCGGTCATCCGCTCCAGCAGCGCCACCGCGTGGTCGCCCAGCAACGCCCGGTCGCCGTCGGCGAGCCGGTGCAGGGTGTCACGTCGCGCGGTCAAGTCCTCGATCCGTTCGGTGAGCTGCCGTCCGACGTCGGCGAGCGCGGTGGCCAACCGCGTGGCGTCAGCGTCGAGCATGGGCCCGATCTCGGCCAACCGCACCCCGGCGGCAGCCAGCATCCGGACCTGGACCAGCCGCAGCAACTCGGCCGATCCGTACCGCCGGAAACCGGAGCTGTCGCGTTCGGGCTCCGCGACTAGGCCGAGCTTGTGGTAGTGCCGCACCGTCTTCACCGTGACACCGACGAATGCGGCCGCCTGCCCGATCGTGACTCCGTTGCTCATCTGCTCAGCCTGCCTTGTCCTCGAACCCGGCGACCGTGCGCACCGGCGGCCGCCGGGATTTCCACCTCAACAGCCATCCGATACGACGGAGCGGCACACACACCACAGCGCAACCACCGCGCCACTAGATGAGGTTCAGTGCAACGGCGATAGTGCCGAGCGTCGCCACGATCGAGGTCACGCCGACGTGCATTCCGATCGACAGCCGGATGTCCTTGTGCCGCCACGCGAACCAGTACCCCGGGAACGTGAAGATCACCCGCGACACGAACACCCACGGCGACCAGAAGTGGTACAGCGCGAACAAAACCGTGCTGAGCACCGGCGCCCATCCACCCAAGTGTGCGATGCGGGGCAGCAGGAAACCACGGAAGTACAGCTCCTCGATGAGCGGGAGGGAGATTCCGGTCAGCGGCAGGCATATCACCATCGTGGTGAGCAGCATCGAGTGCGAGTATCCATCGAGGTCGAGGTAGGTGTTGTTGCCGCTGCCACCGGTGTCCGCGAACGGAAGCCAGGTGAAGAAGTTGTCGAAGAAGAAGTTGTTCAACGGTGCCAACGCGAACCCGAGCACCATCATCCACACGATGAGCGCGATGACCATCACCACCAGCTTCGCGCGCGGGACCGGCTTGTCGGTGTAGTGCAGCACACCGTGCAGGGAGAACCGGCCGTTGCGCTGGCGGCCCAGCCACAGCAGCCCCAACTGGACCGGTATCAGAACCAGGCACAAAGCGATCGCCCAGCCCGCGAAGGCCGGATAACCGATGGCCTCGACGAATGGTTCGCCGATGAGCAGGTAGACGGCGACGATCAGGGCGCCGGGGACAAGATGCAACACGACCGACAGCGGCAGGGAGTGGCGGTCGTCCAGCAGCCGCTCGACTATCCCATGCTGTTGTGTGTCTTCGAAGGCGCGCATGACAAGAATTCCTCACAACCTGTTCGTGACGGTAGGTGAAATGAGTTGGAAAGTGCCCCACCCGGCCGAGCAGAGCTCGGCGGACAGGACAAGCGGACGGGCCACGCCGAGCTGGTTGAGTTCGGCGAGGCCCCGGTTTGCGGGCTACTGAGCCGGATCGGCCTGCCCGCCGCCGAACACCTCGGCGAGGAGCTTTTGCTGCGCGGTCTGGAACGGCACCGCCACAGACATGGCGGAGTCGTCTACGCAGGTCAGCGAGGCGGTCATGGTCTTACTGCCGTCGGGGGTGGCGCACATCAGCGTCGCGTAGCCCGCAAGACCGCCGTTGTGCGTGATAACGATGCCGCCGCCGGGACCCAGGTCCCGCACGAACACCCCCAGGCCGTAGTCCATAGTCGGAATGCCCGTCGGGTGCGGTGTGCACATCTGCGCCAGCAGCTCAGCCGGCAGGAGCTTGCCACGCAGCAGCGCTGAGATGAATGTGGCCAGATCCTGAGTGGTCGAGATCATGTCACCGCCGCCGGGGGTCCAGGAGGGGTTGTGGCGGGTGACGTCGACGGTCTTCTCCACACCGTCCTGCTCGTACCGGTAGTAGGCGTGGGCGTGCGGTTCGGGAATCTCCGGCGAGGTCTCCGGCACCACGGTGCTCGAAAGCCCGAGTGGACCCAGGATCAGCCGGTGCATTTCCGCGGCGAAGGATCGGCCGGTGACCTGCTCGATCAGCAGCCGGGCCAGCACGTAGTTGGTATTGGAGTAGCTCCATTTCGTCCCCGGTTCGAACCGCGCCGGCTTGGACAACGCGAGCTCCACCAGTTCCCGCGGCTGGTAGGTGTGGAACCGGTCCTCCACCCACTCTTGACCCAACGGGGTACCCGGCGCGGGGATCCCCAGCACGATCGTGCCGTCCTCATACATCTCGCCGGTGAAGTTGAACACGCCGCTGGTGTGCTGCAACAGCATTCGCACCGTGATCCGCTCGTCCAGCCCGAACTCGGGCAGGTAGTCCGCCACTGGGGTGTCGAGGCCGATCTTGCCCTCGGCTACCAGCTGCAGCACCAGGGTCGCGGTGAAAGTTTTGGTGTTGCTGGCGATCCGGACGTGCCCGTCGATCGAAGGCTTCGCGGTCCCGCCCAGCTCGGCAACCCCGGCGCTGCCGACCCACTCGCCGCGTTCATCGTTCACGCGCAGCGACACCCCGAGGAACCCGGACTCGACGATCTCCTCGATCGCCTTCTGCAACTCCGGGCGCTCCTGTCCGACAGCGACCTTCGGTACGGCGGCGTCGAGGGCGGCGGTGATCTTGCGGGCCATCTCGGCTGCCACGGGGCGGGGCTGGCCCTGACGGGTCTGGGCCGCTTCGATGGCGACGAGAACGGTAGTGCGGAAGTTCACGGCCTCGGCCGGATCCTGCCGCTCGAGCAGGCACATGGCTGCGGTCAGCGCTGGCAACACCCGGTCGGCGAGTTCTGCCACCGATTTGCCCGTCAGGTTGATGTCCTTGGATTTTGCGGCGAGTACGTGCCCGACCGGGCCGGTCGCGGTGTACAGGGCGAAGGAGCCGTCGGTGGCGATCTTGTGAGGCTTGCTGGCGGCACCGGCGGCGGCGATCAGCGAGACGGCGCCGTACGCGGCAGTCCGCAGAGTGCTCTTGTCCTTGTCGGAAAGGGTGATCGACATGGTGGTTTGCTCCTTCGAATCTGTTCTGTCCCAGTCGGCTTCATGCCGCTGCGACGAGCTTCCACCCTGACCTATGGTCAACTGCAACTATGATCTGGATCACATCTACTTTGTGGGATTTCTGGACAGCGGCGGAAGCAAGACGCCGTCCAGGTCGGGCGATAGCCGCATGCCGCACGGGTCCGGTGGCGTTCCGTATGAGTGAGCCGTTCCGCGTCGGATACTGCCGCAGCTCCACCGACGCACAAGACGTCGAGATCCAGACCGACCAACTCCTCTCGCTCGGAGTCCCGCGCGAACGGATCTTCATCGACACCGGCTTCTCCGGTACCACCCGTAAGAACCGCGCCGGCCTCTGTGTTGTTTTTCGCGCGATTACTACGGGGACCCCGTGTACCCATGCGGTAGCGCCCGGGAATCCGCTCAACTCTTGGCGAAGGCTTCGCAGCGGATCCACTGGACCAAGGTGGGATTGTCGACAGTGGTGATGACACCGACGGTGGTGCGGAAATAGCGGTCACTGTCCAGTAGACCCAGCATGCCGGCGGCCAGGTCCGCACGGGCGGTGAACCTGCCGTCTGCGTGGCCCCCGACGATGGTGTAGTCGGTGACCGCAGGCAAATAGTAGAGCCCACCCGGACGCACGATCGTCCAGTCCAGACCGCTGGCGCGGACCAGCGTTTCCATTCGCCGCATGTCGTCGTAGAGCGACCTACCCAACACCCGCGTCACATATGGCAGCAATACTCGATTGAAAAAGAAACCGCCATCGGAGTACGAGTGCGGGTCGACCCCGGTCGAGCTGACCACCCCCAGCCGACGCACCCGATGCCGTTCCATCGCGGCCACAATATTGCCCACACCACGCGAATAGGTGCTGATCGGCCCCTTCCCCGCGGGCACCCCAAGTGCCGACAACACCACATCCCGCTCCGCCACAGCGGCGTCAACGGCCACCGGATCCAGCACGTCGGCACCGACTACCTCGAGCCGATCATGGTGCAGCGGAAACAAGTTCGGCTGCCGCGTGACCGCGGCGACATGATGTCCGGCGGCGAGCGCTTGGCCGGTGAGCAGGCGACCGGTGCGGCCATTGGCACCGAAGACCGCGATACGCATGACAACTCTCTTTTCCTGGTTACAAAACTTTTTTGCAAGCTCGGCCCATCACTAGAAGCTGGAGACGCCCGCACGGGCGGTGGAGAAGGCACTGTGTGCACCCATCTCCTTGAGCACGACCGCGCCACGTCCGGCGAGATAGGTCCGCCGGACAGAGTCGTCGGCACGGGTGAACTGAGTAACCGCATCCGCTCGCCCAAGGGAGATGCCACGGTTCCAGTAAGGGAACGAGTGCGGCTTGGGTTTACGACCTTTGAGTAAGCGGGCAAAGTTATCAGCCGCGTGAATCGCCTGCGGCAGGGCCGTATAGCAGGCGAAACGCGCACCAGGAACGGCCGCGCAATCTCCGACGACGAAGATCCGCTCGTCGCTGACGCTACGCAAAAACTCATCGACAACCGCGCGACCGCGCGCATCGACCTCGAGACCACTGCGCGCCGCGAGGTCGGGCACGTCCGACACGATCGCCCACAGGGTCAGGTCGGAAGCCAGATCCCAACCCGACCGCAGTCGCACGACGCCCTCCAACTGCCCTGCGCCCGAACCGACTTCGACTACCTCATCGTCGACGATCTCAACCGTCAGCCGTTCCAGTCCGGCGCGAACACGCCGGAACGCGCCCTCCGAAAGGCCCCCGCCCACCGAGGATCCCACCAACCGCACCCGCACATCCGGCCTGGCCTCGGCGATCTCGGACGCGGTCTCGATACCCGTCGGACCGCCCCCGATGACGGTGATCTGGCTGCCTGCGGGCAGCGCCGTCAGCACCGCGCGAGCTTGCTGCGCGCCTTCCCACGTGCCGACCGGAATCGTTCCCGGCATCGGGGTGACCGTGCTGCCGACAGCCAGAAACGCGTAGTCGAAGTCGATTCTCTCGCCGTCGGCGAGTGCGACAGTGCCGTTGCCGATCTTCTCGACAGTGCCGACCCGCAGCGCGATGTCCTCCCGCAGCACTTCAGCGAGCGGTGTCGTTGCCGAGTATGTCCCCGCGATCTGCTGATGCAGCCGTACCCGCTCCACGAAGTCCGGGCGCGGATTGATCACGGTGATCTCGGCATCGATCGTCTTCCTGGCTACCCGGTTCGCTGCAAGCGTGCCCGCGTAGCCGCTTCCTATCACTACAACCTTCATATCGGCCTCCTGTCTGAGTAGTTGAACGAACACAAGTAGCTGGTGACCGTTCTCCTGTGACAGCACAATGACGTGACGAGCGCCACAGACCATGGCCGTCACAAAACGGCCTGGACGGACCACTTATGCATGACCAGGTCGAAACCGAAAGGCAGGAGCGACATGATGAGGGACAGCGACAGCATCGACCCCGCTACAGAGGCATTCATCGCCCTACGCAACCTGCTGTTCACCGTCGCCTACGAGATGCTCGGCTCGGCCGCCGACGCAGAAGACGTGCTGCAAGAGACCTGGTTGCAGTGGGCCAACATCGATCTCGACGCGGTACGCGACCAACGGGCTTTCTTGGTCCGAATCACCACCCGGCAGGCAATCCGGCGGCTACGCACCCTCGGCCGCCGCAAGGAATCCTATGTCGGCACCTGGCTGCCCGAACCGCTACTCACCGCCCCCGACGTCGCCGAGGACATCGCCCTGGCCGACAGCGTCTCGATGGCGATGCTGCTGGTGCTCGAGACACTCGCCCCGACCGAGCGGGCAGTGTTCGTGCTACGCGAGGTGTTCGACCTGGCCTACGACGACATCGCTGAAGCCGTCGAGAAGACCCCGGCCACAGTCCGTCAGATAGCCCACCGCGCGCGGGCCCACGTCGCCGCTCGCCGACCACGCGGCGTCGTTTCCCCGGCACAGACCCGAGCCGCACTCGAGGCGTTCCAACGGGCCGTCGAAACGGGTGACCTGCAACGTCTGCTCGACATGCTCGCACCTGACGTTGTCTTCTTGGGTGATGGCGGCGGAGTCAAGCAAGCGCTATTGCGACCCGTTGTCGGTGCCGTTCGGGTTGCGCGGCTGCTGGTCGGCGGCTCAGGCTGGATGGGCGGCAAGGCTTCAGCCATGCCGGCGCAGGTCAATGGCTGGCCGGCTCTAGTCGTCCGGCTCGATGGGGAGATCGACGGTGTTGTGGCGGTGCGGATCGACGACGGCTTGGTCACAGGACTCTATTTCGTGCGCAACCCCGAGAAGCTGTCGCATGTCGAACGGGAAACCGCCGTGAGCCGGAAAGCAGGTCCTGTCTCGCTACAACCGTGTCGAACGTCCAATGAGTGAGTCTTGGGCCACGGCAGGAGCACGGAGAATGCAATAGCAATCCCCCCTGCGTCATACCATGTTTCGTCACAGTGACGTTTCGAGGTGGACAAGCGAACACCGGGGGAGGCGGGCCCAAAAGCAAGATCTAGACTCAACCCAATATTTATCTGCCAAAAGCAAGATTCACAGGAAAATTTCCATCAATGGATAACTGCGCCAAGGGGATTGGTAGCACGCATCCAGTAGCGCAAACCGCGCGAATAGGGAACCAGGCCCGGGGCCAAGCGCCAACCCGAGCGATTTACTACCGAGACACCGCACACAGCAACGACATCCGAGGTAAGGACCACCCCTTCCGCCCACCCGTTCTAACGCCGATAATCAACATTATGTAAACCTAGCGCTGAAACGTGTCGATGCCCTGTGTCACAGTCGAAATCATGGCCGAACCTTCCCCCGCCGACTGGATCCGCTGCTCATCAGCCAGGAAACGGGCCAGGATAAAGGCTGACCACTCAACCGATGATCAGCCCGGCCAAGCAACAATTGGCGCGAATCGGATACGCCGGCAACGCGCACGACCTTCCCTGGCCATCGAGGTCATCCGTGATGCCGAATCGGGATATCAGCGGAACTGAACGTTGGCGGTCGCCAGTCCAAAGATCTTGCGGCCAGCGGACTTCGCCACGATAGCCACCACCGCGCTTCGCGTTGCCGGGTCCAGAGACTTGACGCGACCCGAGTATTCGATCTGCCCACCCATCCGAGACTCGACCACCGTGTAGTTCGAGAGCCGAACACCATAGCGAGTGACCGCGCCAGGATCACCCGACCACGCCGAGACAAAACCTGCCCCCAACCCCATCGTGAGCATGCCGTGGGCGATCACGTCCGGCAGACTGGCGAGTCGGGCAACGCGGTCGTCCCAGTGAATGGGGTTGGCGTCGCCGGAGACACCCGAGTAATTGACGAGATCCCCACGAGAGACAGTGGCGTCGCGAATCGGGAGCTCGACACCGACGGTCAGGTCATCGAACGACACACCCGTGCTCGGAACCCGCGCAGCACCCTCCACCGAGAACCGCAACTCCCCCTCCGGCCGCCGCGGTGTCGACTCCGCACTCGCCGACGCAACATTCTCGACCGTCCTGCCACGGGCGAGGATGTCGACACCATGCACCATGACGTTCTCCACGGCGCGAGCTATCTCGGGGTCCACCTCATCGCCCGTGATACCGACGACCGTCGTATGCATGACATGCACAACATCGCCATTCCGATCGGTGAAGGTGTTCGTGACGGTGATCAGGTCTTTGCCCCCGATCCGGCGAACCCCGGACAACTCGACATCAGTGATCAGCCGATCCCCCGCGACAATCGGCTTGTACTGCTCGAAAACCTGCTCGGTCTGCACGAACATGTCGTACCCGACCACCACGTTCTCGAACAGGGTGCGGTTGGCCGCCATCGCCGGAATCGAGACGAACGTCAAAGGCGCTACCAGCCCCGAGTATCCGAGCTCAGCCGCCGCGTCCTCGTCCCAATGCGAAGGGTGATAGTCCTGAACGGCTCGCGCGTACTCGCGGACCTTCTCGCGCCCGACTTCATACGTACCGTCCGCCTGGTAGTAGTGCCCCACTTGCGACATGACATCAGGTGCATCGACTACAGAACTCACCGTAAACCTATCCTTTGTTCGAGGAACGGACTCACGGCAGGATATCGGAAGCCCGATGGGCCCAACCGCAACCCGATCCGGTGAGCCGTCTCGACCTGCCTCGACTCGAGCCACCCCCACACTCCCCCTGTCGGCGAACCCCAGCGGTACGGGGTAGCGATCGTTTATTCTCGGGACGGGGCCGGGAAACCACTGCGATCGGGCAAATTCGACCCTGAGCAGGCCGCGAAGGCAGGGACGAATGAGTGACGAGCAAACGACGCTTGTCTACAAATCTGCTGTCGAGTTCGTCGAGAAGTACCTGAGCTCGATCTATCGCAGCGACATCGCCGTGTGCGCGTGGTGTCCCGAATGGTGGAAGCACGCGGAGGCCGTCGCGCGCTTCGATGCGCTGTGGAGAACGTGGGAGCACTACCGAATCGATGGACCGACCGGACTCTCGGTGTGGTTGATCGACCACGCGGGCCCCCACATGAATGTTCTACTGAGCCCGGTCGGTTCGTTCAGCGGATGCTCTGTGCGCAAAGGCCATTCGGACAAGATCCCGTCGCTGCCACTGAAATCGCCTTCGCCACATCCGTTCCTGCCCCCCACGCACTCCATGGACGAGTAGCCGCGCCGCCCAACCGCGCTTATCTGAAAGGTACTGTCGTCAACTAACGTTCATGCGGTGCTAGGACATTCTCATGCGACCAGCGGCGCGTTCGCCTGGTCGGTTGCGGCGGCGACGTTGCCCATATCGGCGTTGACCTATCCCGTATTGACAACTGCGGACGTACATCTCGGCCCTGTCGATCTGCTGTTGGGCGCCTTTCTGACGGCGGGTGCCGCACTGCTGCCCGACGCGGACCACCCCAACGGCACCATCTCGCATGTGCTCGGGCCGGTCTCGCACTATCTGTGCCGCTTCATCTCGTGGATATCAGGCGGGCACCGACATGCCACGCACTCGTTCGCGTTCGTGATCGCCGTGGGATACGGGACCTGGGCAGGTGAACACTGGCTCGGACGCTACTTCACCCTCTCGCTCGTCTTCTTCCTGCTGGCCCTCGCCGTACGCGCACTGCACATTTGCCCCTCCGGCGACGGCGTCGAGGCGTGGGGCACCGTAGTGATCCTCGCGGCCGCGGGCACCTTCGCGATGGATCACTGGATCACCGACAAACCGGTCTGGCTGCCCTTCTCCGTCGGGCTCGGCGCACTGGCCCACTTAGCGGGCGATTGCCTCACCGACCGCGGCTGCCGCCTCTTCTGGCCCTTCCCGCTGCGCACCTGCGTACCGATCATCGATCGCACCGGCAACAAGGTCGAGACCTGGGTCCTCTCCCCACTATTCACTCTCGGCACGCTGGCCGTGCTCTGGCACGTCTTCACCACCAGCCCCTGACAGCTCGATGCACCGAGGTCGACCACTGCTCCTCGGTGCCCTTGCTGTTTTTGGTCGTGAACGGTTTCAGTTATCAGTGACAACTCCAGTAGAGCTGTTCATGCAATGATATGCATAGCCCGATATGCGCATGTTTCAGCTAGTAATACTTTCGGCTGCGACTGCCTATGGGCTGTCGTCGACCGGACATCCGCTTTACCGCCGTCTCACCACGGCTGCCCCACCCATGAGCGCGCCACTCGCACGCTCCGCTCCCCTGCTCGGCAGGATTCCCACTCCCGCACCCCATATCCAGACAGCGCCCAACCATCAAGATGTTGACCGAAGGCGGGGCGATCAGCGGGGCAGGTCCTACGCGCTGGGCACCGCCGGTCCCCGTTCGGTGGCATTGAGATAGCTATGAAGGGCGTCGCGCGACCGAGATAGCGCATCGATACGTTCGTCGAGCCCTCGCATGCGAGCTTCGAACATGTCCACCAGGTCGGAGCATGGCTCGAACTCGGGCGCGGTGCCCATCGCGCAGGGCAGCAAATACCGGATGTCTTCGGTCGACAGTCCCGCCTCGAGCAGCCCCCTGATCTGGGTCACGGTCAGGACGGCATCGTCGGCGTATCGGCGATAGCCGTTGGCGCCGCGGGCGGGTTCGAGTAAACCTTGTGCCTCGTAGTAGCGCAGCAGATGCGAACCAACTCCGGTTCGGCGACTCAGTTCCCCGATCAACACCGTCGTTCCTCCTTGACCTTCATACCGATGTGAAGGTCGATGATACTGAAATGACCGAAGTATCAGCGCCCACCTCCGACGCAAGCCATGCTCCAGTGACAGTCATCGGCCTTGGACTGATGGGCCACACGCTGGCCGGAGCGTTCCTGACAAATGGACACCCTACGACCGTGTGGAACCGCTCGCCGGCCAAGGCCGAAGAGCTCGTCGCTCGCGGTGCCACCCTCGCCGCGTCCGCTCGCGATGCCGTCGCGGCGAGCCCCCTGGTGATAATCTGTGTAACCGACTACCAGGCCGCGCGCGAGCTTCTCGACCCGCTGGCGGACGTGCTCGCGGGCCGGGTCCTGGTGAATCTGACCTCCGGCACCTCGGAACAGGCCCGTCAGACAGCCGATTGGGCGGCCGCACGGGCCACGACCTATCTCGATGGCGTGATCTTGGCCGCTCCCACCGACATCAGCACCCCCGCCGCCGCCCTCCTCTACAGCGGGCCGCAGGCCGCCTTCGACACCCACGAGCCGACCCTGCGCAGCCTCGGATCCGGCACCACCTACCTCGGCGCCGATCACGGCTTGTCCGCGCTGTACGACATGGCGACGCTGACCGTCATGTGGAGCGTCCTCAACGGATTCCTGCACGGTGCGGCCCTGCTCGGCACCGCGGGGGTGGATGCGGCGACGGTGACCCCATTCGTGAGCCACGGGATCGCGACCGTCACCGGATGGTTGTCCGGCATGGCGGATCAGATCGACAATGGCACATACGCCGCCGCCGATGCCACCATCGACATCCACCTGGCCTCGATGACGCATCTCATCGAGGAGAGCCGATCCCTCGGCGTCAATGCCGAATTGCCCGAGCTCGCCAAGACACTGGCCGACCGGGCGGTGGCCGAGGGGCACGGCGGCGACGGCTATGCGGCCATGATCGAGCAGTTCCGCAAGCCGCGGTCGTAACCGCTGGTCACTCGCGGAATGAGTTCCCGTGGAGCTGTCGCACACAGCTCCACGGGAACTCATCGGCCGATACCCGAGTCCGGGATGCCCCTCCCCTGTCCTTGCTGTGTCCGGCGAAGCCGGACCGTTGGTGAGTTTTGCTAATAGGCCTCTATGCGTAGATGCGCATATCTACGTAAGGTGATGTATTTTGATCAATTAGCCCGATGGACCCAACCCATCGGGCTAATCTGACGCTATGTCTACCGCTTCGACGATGCGCCCCCACCGCTGGACGCCACCGCCAGCTCTCCCCCGCGCTCGCGAAACCCACAGCGCCCCACCGCTCGCCCCGGTCGCCAGGGTGGAACTGCCCGGCATCGGCCCCGAAGATGTAGTGCTCACGCCCGACGGGCGAGTGCTCACAGGTGTCGCCGACGGCTCGATCTTCAGCATCGATCCTGCCGATGGGAGCATGCACCTGCTCGTGAACACCGGCGGCAGGCCGTTGGGTCTGCATGCCGACGCGGATGGTTCGGTCCTTGTTTGCGATTCGACGCGTGGACTGCTGCGCCTCGACGCCGATGGCGGTCTCGAAGTATTGGTAGACGAGGTCGAGGGCGAACCACTCCCCTTCGCCAGCAACGTCGTTCGCGATGACGACGGCACGATCTATTTTTCGTCGTCATCGCGTCGCTATCGGCTCGACGAGTGGATGGGCGACATATTGGAGCATTCCGGGACCGGAAGGCTGCTGCGCCGTGATCCGTCCGGCGTGGTCGAAACGCTGCTGGACGGTTTACAGTTCGCCAATGGGGTGGTCCTGTCCCCCGACCGTTCATGCGTGGTGGTTGCCGAGACCGGCGGGTATCGCGTCTCCCGTTATTGGCTCACCGGGCCGAAGGCCGGCACTCACGACTATCTCATCGAGAACCTGCCCGGTTTCCCGGACAACATGGGTCTCGGCAGTGACGGGTTGATCTGGATTACCCTCCCGTCTCCGCGGAATCCGTTGCTGGACCGGCTGCTGCCGCTACCGGGTGTGCTGCGTCGGATCGTGTGGTCGCTTCCTGCGTGGTTGCAGCTGAGGCCGCCGAAGACGATCTGGGTGATGGCGGTCGATTTCGAGGGAAAGGTCGTTCATGACCTTCAGGTCGAGGGCACCAACTTCTCGATGGTTACCGGCGTGGTCGAGCATGGCGGCGTGTTGTACCTGGGAAGTCTGACCGAGACTGCGGTCGGGGTGACGCGGGTTCCGTCCTGATCGGCGCGACGGGCGAGTCCCCGGGTTGCTGTATGTAGCGGCGGGAAGGGGTTCGGGCACTCCGCGAATTTCAGTGCACAGTGGATGGTGCCGTTGAGTGTCCGCCCTGCCCGGGCTCTTCGGTCGTCGAGGGTGTCCGGGCAGGGCGGGTTGTCAGAACAGTTGTTCGGGGTGGGTGTCGGCTTCTTCGCGGACGTCGGCGGCGAACTGGGCTTCGAGGTCGTCGGCGTCGCCGATGCTGTGGGCTGTGTAGAGCAGCAGGCAGCCGCGGATGCCGTCGAGGAGGTCTTCGAGGAGGTCGAGGGCGGGGCGGACCGGGTCGAGGCGGCTGATGCGGAATTCGGCGAGCAGGGCTTCGCGGGTGTCGGCATCGAGGTCGAATTTGCGGGCTTGCTCTTCGATTTCGGCTACTCGGCCGACGACGGCCCATGGTGCGGGCACGTGTCCTTCCGCGACCGCCATGGCCTCCGCGATGAGGTCGACAACGACGTCGGTCGGTGTTTCGCCTGCACCGAGGCGTTCGAGCATCAGGGTGGGTGTTTCCACCTGGAGGGCTTCGATGTCGTCGGCCTCGACGACGACATCGACGGTCGGTACGCCTGCCAGTTCGCCTGCTACTTCGGCGGCCGCGTCGAGCCAGTGGGCGGCGGCGACGGCCGCGGAGGCGGGGTCGAGTTCGGTGAACAGTTCGATGGAGCCGAGTGGGTCGGCGCGCAGTAGTTCGTTGGCTGCTTGTACCTGGGCTGGTGAGACGTCGGGTCGTGAGAGTTCGACGGCTTGGCGGGCTCGGCCGGTCAGGTCGCCGAGTTCGGCGGATTCGATGGCGGCTTGTTCGGTGGCGACTTCGGCGAGGATCGTGGTGCGCAGTTCGAGGTCGTCGACGCCGTGCAGGGTGCGTCCGACGCGGTGGGCGGATTCGACGACGCCGCTGTAGGAGACGAGCAGGCCGTGGTCGGTGGGCAGGTTGGGTGTGCGGATGGCCGCGTCGACTTCTTTGAAGTTCCTGCGCTCTTCCGCACGCCGCCATGCCTCGCTGTTGGGGATGTCGGGATCCCCCGCGGCGCTGGCCGGGTGGGTGTAGGTGCGCCATTGGAAACGGGACAGGGTGGTCAGATTCGACGCCAAACTTGCTGCCTGGTCTGGGCTTATCGGTGGCAGCGCGGCCACTGTCGCCGCGAGATCGCCGCGTCCGGTCGCCCAGATGGCGACAAGCGCGTTGCGGTCTGCGTCGATTGCATATCGGGTCACATCCGCAAGTCTTGCCGATCTGGCGTGGTTGCGCGCGCGCAACACGTTCCAGCCCTCTGCGGTGACTGGTGTTTCTTCATGGCACGCTGGGGGGTATGACTCTCGATCACGGTGATCCCGGCGATGCGCCTTCGATTCCGCAGCCGACCGCGCCGGTGTTGAATTCTGTGCGTCCTTCCGCTGCGGAGGAGGCGAGAACTGTTGCGGCGGCGACGAATACGGCGACGATGGCGAGTTTGAGTGCGGATGGTGCGCCGTGGGCTTCGTTCATCACCTATGGGCTGTTGGATGGTCAGCCGGTGTTGTGTGTGTCGAGGATGGCGGAGCACGGTCGTAATTTGACGGCCGATCCGCGGGCGAGCATCGCGGTGGTGGAGCCGAATCCGCCTGCTGATCCGTTGGCGGGGGCGCGGGTCACGCTGGCGGGTGTTGTGGAGGCGCCTGTCGGTGCGGAGGCGGAGGCGGCACGGCAGGCGCATTTGGCGGCGGTGCCTGCGGCGAAGTACTACATCGATTACAGCGATTTCGCGGTGTGGGTGTTGCGGGTGCAACGGATTCGGTGGGTCGGCGGCTATGGGCGGATGGATTCGGCGTCGGCGCAGGAGTATGCCGCTGCCGCGCCGGACCCGGTGATTCCGGTTGCCGCGGAGGCAATCCGGCATCTCAACCAGGATCATGCGGGCGCGCTGTTGTCTATGGCGCAGGTACTCGGTGGGTATCCGGATTCGACGGCGGCCAGTTGTGAGCGCGCGGATCGGTATGGGTTGGATTTGCGGGTGGTGACGCCGCGGGGGGTGGCGCGTACTCGGGTGGGTTATGTGGCGCCGCTGGATTCGATCGATGAGTTGCGGGCGGCGACGGTGGAGTTGGCGCGGCGGTCGCGCGAGGGCTGATCGGGGTGGGTCTATCGTCACTGCGATGAGCGCACGCTTCGAGGAATTGGGCTGGCAGCAGACGCCGATGGGTGAGTTCAGTCTGCGGCGGCGTTTCGATCCGACGGTGCGTGCCGATGTGTACGAGGTGAAGCTCGGGGACGAGTATCTGATGTCGAGCCTGTTCACTGTGGCGGAGCGGGAGTTGGCGCGTAGGGGGTTGGCGCGCACGCCGGGTGTGCGTGTGGATGTGCTCGTCGGTGGGCTCGGTTTGGGGTATACGGCGCGAGAGGCGTTGGCGGACAGTCGGGTTCGGACGCTGACTGTCATCGAATATTCCGATGCGGTGATCGATTGGCATGTGCGGGATCTGCTGCCGGACACGGCGGGTATGGCCGCGGACGGTCGGGTTGCGCTGGTGCGGGCGGATTTCTTCGCCGCTGCCATGGGTTCGGTCGGGTTCGATCCGGAGCATGCCGGCCGAACCTATGATGCGATCTTGTTGGACATCGACCATTCACCGCGTCATGTGTTGCATCAGCCGCATGCCGCGTTCTATACCGAGGGCGGCCTGCATGCGGTCTCTCGGTACCTCTGCCCTGGCGGTACGTTCGCGATGTGGGCCGATGGCGCACCGGATGCGGAGTTCGTTTCGGTTCTCGCGGAGGTTTTCACCGATGTCGCGGCCGAGCTGGTGTGTTTCGACAACCCGCTGACGCGTGTCCAATCCGCGAGCACCGTCTATCTGGCGACCCGGGGTTGACCGACTGAGGGTGTCGGCTCGTCTCTTCCGTCGTGGGCCTGGACTCTCGTGCTGGAGACAGTGCGGCGGTTGCCGCGATTCATCGGGGTATCGACTGTGTCCAGTCCGGTACTTCGGCGACCAGTTGTTCGGGAGCCGATAATCGCCATGCCTCGAAAACCAGCTCGGATAGTTCGTCGGCCTCGATGCCTTCCAGGTAGACCACGACCCAGCCGAAACCGCCTGCGGTGAACTGTTCCTCGAAGACCTTCGGGCGCTCGGATACCAACGCCTGCTGTTCGGACAGGGTCTGCTTCAACCCGACGGTCTGTGTTTGCGGCCAGTAGTAGCCGAACCGCCTTCCGCGCACGCTGAAGGTGGTGTACCTCTCGCCCTTGGTGCGCTGGACCTCGATGAGAGCGTCGACGATTCGGAAGAGTTCGTTATCGGGCACAGACACCGTGGGCTCCCTTGGGACAGTCCGCTGAGGCGGCCTCCACGGTGCCGAGCAGGGTCGCGCGCACGTGGCGGGGCGGAAGAATCGGCACCTGCCAACTCAACCACATCCGGGCCGTCGCGGATTCGTCGCGAGTAGGCCCCGATTCGGATTGGCGCGGACCGCCTACACCTCGTTCGGCTCGAGTGGGAGAACGTCGGGGTCGATCCGTTTGCCGGTGGTGTCGTCGACTCGGAGTTCTTCGGTGCGGTATCGAAGCGCTGGACATTCGACTCAGGGAAGCGAAGCCCTTGTCGGCGTTCCTTCTCGGGACCGGTTTTGTGGCCGTCGGCGGGTGAGTCGCTGGCGGCAGCTCGAGCACCACCGTGTGGTGGGGATGGTCTGCAGTAACTCGATGGGGATCTCGGCACCGCAGCCACGGCAGCGGCCATAGTGTCCGGCGGCGAGCAGGGAGAGAGCTTCGCCGATGTCGGCCAGTGCGTGCCGTGCTGCGGCGGCCAGGTTGATGGTCACCTCACGTCTGGCTATGTCGGCCGGGTCGACAGGGGTTGCGGTGCCGTCGATTTCGGCGTCGAGTTCGGCTAGTTGCTGTAGGCGGAACTCGCGAAGCTGGCTCAATGCGGTCCGCAATCTGGGTAGGAAATGGGTGAGGCGGTCGTTTGAGGTGGTGTGCACGGGGGCCATCCTGGTCTCCAGGGTTGGGTGTTGTCGCAAGCGTTCGGTGTTCGTCTCGCGGCGCCTGGTTGCGTTCCGTCAGCAATTCATGCAATGAGGTCCGGCGCGACGATAGGTATGTGGTGTCGTGCGGTGACCTTTCGGTACTGGTCGGCTGCGCTCTTCGGTCCGAGAAGCGTCGTCTGGAGCGGGCTGCGTCGGGCAGTACCGGCTGATAAGTCGTGGACTGTGGCGTGGGACCGGGCTTGTCCCTTCGGATTTCCGATATCGTGGGGTCCTGCTGCCGTATCAACGCAGTTGATCGAGTTCGGGCATCGCGTCAGGGACCGGGGGCCGCGGCCTGACCGGGAGGGTTGGCCGCGCCCGCCGTCCGTCCATCGGTATTCACCTCCACAGTGAGACGTTGCCTTTCACATCCCATGATGGTGTAACCGTCGAGGCGATTGGTTGTGTCGGTCCCACAATCGAGAAGGACCATATTGTGGCCTTAGGACAGCGCATGGAGGCTATTCGTGGTCGGTGGCGGCGAGTTCGATCATCATGGCGAGTCGTTTGCGGGGGTCGCCCAAGCCGAGGTTGGTGACCTGGGCCATCTTGCGTAGCCGGTTGCGGACGGTGTTCTCGTGGACGCCGAGCTGTGCGGCCGCCGTGGCGGGGTCGCCTTGAGCTTGTAGCCAGGCGCGCAGTGTCGCTACGTATTCGGTGGAGTGTTCGCGGTCGTGATGTCGCAACTCCGGCACCGGACCCCGTGTGGGGGTGCGTCCAGAGAGTCCTGCGGTGCGTAGGCGTTGCAGCAGGATCTCGTCCCAGGATTCGTCGTACGCGGGTGGCTCTGCGCCGGAGGGACGGGTTTCGTGTAGCGCCAGGCATTCGTCGGCCTCGGGGCGCGCCGATGCCAGTTCGGTGGCGCGGGCGCTACCGCTGATCCCGGCCAGCACCACCAGCTGTGCGGGTAAAGCCGCCCTTAACTCATTGATCCAGTGCCGTGCCGCCGTCGCCTGATCGGCGGGTAGTGCCGTGTAGACGGTGTCGCCGACCAGAGCGCTGCGGCCGGCCCGGGACCAGCCGAATCCGGTTGTCGCTCGCTCGAAGACTTGCAGCAGCGCGGCATGGCGATCCTCGGCCATCCGGGCGCGTAGCGCGATCACCCGTAACGACACCGGCGCCAACCCCAGCCGACTGGCCACCGTCGCCGCGTCCGCGGCACCCTCGAGTAGACGGATCACCAGTTCGGATTCCACTTGGCGTTCCAGATCCGCACTGGCCCGTGAACGCAGCAGGTGCAGGGCGACGGTGCGTGCGCCGGCGGTTAGGGCCGAACGTCGCGGCCCGTGAAACGGAGTCGGCGCGGACACCCATACCGAGCCGAGTAGTTGGCGTCCCACGCGCACTGCCACCACCGACCGCCCGGTCACACCGTGTTCAGGCTGTGCGGGCACGAACAGCGGTTCGTCGGAGACCGCCAAATGGGTGAACACGCCATGTGTTTCGAACATGTCCCGCAGCGGCTGTGGCATCTGCCTGCTCAGGATGGTCTCGACCCCGGCAGGGTCGAGGTGCTGTCGCGGTTTCGAGTACGCCAGCACTCGCGACAGGTGGTCTTCGATCGTCACCGCACCCTCGACGGCGTCGGCCAGGCTGTCAGCCAAGGCGAACAAATCGGTCGGGCCGCGACCGGCCTCGGTCTCGCGTCCCTCCAACACCAGGCCGTAGACCACCGCGGCCACCTCACTCCAGGCCACCGCGGGGTCGACTACCAGCACAGCGACACCCTCGAGCTCCAGTTCGTCCCCGGCCTCGGCACCGTCGCGGATGATCGCGACCACCGCCCGCGCCGATGCCGCCCAGTCCGCGGCTTCGGCTGTCGAACGGGCATCGATTCCCAGCAGCACATCGCCGGCTTCCGTGGGGTCCGCGTCGGCTTGGTGGATCACTACGCTGCGCAGTTCCGTGGTCCGGGGAACCGATCCCAACCGCAGCCGGACCCCGAGGCCGCTCAACACGTTCGCCAACCGGTCCAACGTCACCACGAGGCCGCTCCTTTGCCGAACCGAAAATGTAGTGCGCTCACTGTTCGAGAGACCTGCCCGGCTCTGCGATGAGTTCGCTGAGTACGGCTGCTTCGCTGATGTCGGCGTTCTTGGTGCCGGTGAGCAGCGTGAGATCGTTCTGATCAGCCAGTTCGCGCAAATGGTCGAGCGCTTCGGCGCGTTCGGGTTCGCGCAGTTCGGCGCGGTAGCGGCGGGAGAATTCGTCGAAGAGTTCCGGCTCGTGGTGATACCACTGGCGCAGTTCGGTCGATGGAGCGATGTGTTTGCACCATTCGTCGAGGTGGGCTCTGGATTTGTTGACGCCACGCGGCCACAGCCGGTCCACCAGGACGCGAGTGCCGTCGCGCGGGGTCGGGTCGTCGTAGATCCTGCGGATCCGCACAGTGTGCCGCGTCGTCATCATCGACCTCCCTGTTCTCCTTGCTCCTGGACGCTAGTCCCCTCGCGGTCAGGTATTGACGCCGGCGAGGGCCCCGCAACAGGTCGCTTCAGGTGTTGAGTGTGGATTCGGCAGACGTATGACGGGTCAGGAGAGCGTCGCGCGAGCCTCGCCGATCCACGTGACCGTCTCGGCGCTGCGCCGAAGGTCTGATTTACAACCGCCAACGCACCCAACGCTGCTCGTCCGGCGAGAGGCGATGGAGCTCATCGGCGGATTCGACGATTCACTGCGGGATTCCTTCCGGCCCATCGCCCAGTTCTACGGTATGCCGCCAGTTAGGGAAAGCCATTTTTGATAGCTCATGAGAGAGGAGAGTTGGTTCTCGATCGGAGCTGCACCCACACTGGACTCGACGCCCAATACATTGAGACTATTGCCCGACAGTATCGTGAAGGATTGCGTTTGCGCATTCGAATACTCGTTGAAGGCGGGTACGGAAGTCGATCCGAGCTGCGAAGCGGGCAGGTCTTCCAGGTTGAAAAAATTCTTCATAACAGACGAATATGTAGAGCCGGGAGTCTGTATCAGTGCTTCATACTCCGCTCGCCGCGTTTCGGACATGAGCTCGGTATGGACATGAAAGGGCGACCCAACAGGGTCCGTCATTCGTCCGGTCAGGATGTTTACCTCGGAGTAGTTCTGGCATCGCGCCCACTCCTTCAAGCTCAACGGCCGCGTCGTATCGTAGACGGGATCTATCACCCCGATCACCTCCCCACTGCCCCTCGATATTCGTATCGTGGCTGCGGTGTGGTTGAAGAAATGGCTTATTCGGTCGGTATCCCATACGGGCCAATGGTTTTCGCCGTCCGGCGAACTGATTATTACGCTTCCGTCGGAGCGCCTGGCGAAGCGTGAACCTTCGAATTCTACGGTTTCATCTTCCGCGACAAGATTACCGGTGTTCATTTTCATTCGTTCCGAGAATACGGGCGTTGCCCTCCAGTTCTTGTGCATGGTCGCACCGGTTTCCACGGCTCGCCGCATTCCGGCCTCGGAGAGGTCCGGGATAAATGACCGCGCTATCCCGATATTATGCTCCGACACGCCGAGCTTGCGCATCTCGTACAGAATCGCGTCCGCTTTGCGGCCGCAGGCAACGTTCAGGCCGAACGGAAGACGTAGTCGAGAAACATGTGCAGTCAGCTCCGATGCTTCTGCCATCGTGAGAGGGGGAAGTGCAATCGGGTGGTCGGCAGTGTGTATGGCACTGTCGGAGAAGTTGGCGGTGTGCGGATTGACCGATGGCAATGTGTCCATGCTTCGAACCGATAATTCGCCGCTCCGATCGGCCTCCGGCAGGACATGGGCGGACCCCCGAGAGGCACCGCCTACCTGGAGTATCTGTGCAGCATCGTGCTCGCCGAACCTGTTGAAGGCACCAGCCAGACTGCTGGCAAGCCGACGGAATGCGGCAGCTGCCTCGCCGTACGCGTCATGGCCCATTCTTTAGCCTCCTATGGGCAGAGCCGAAGACTGCCCAGCGCCTTGTCGTCCCATGCACTGACCCGGACTGGCGTCGAAAGCATTCTCGTTGAGGTCGTGAATCACTTGTCGCACATACGATTCCAACGCCCACACCCAGCTTCACGATCAACGCCACCGTCCTGATGCAACAGCGTCTACCTTTCGGCAGAAGGCCGGTCAATGGGACACACCGACGTTGGCCCCGAGACTGCGCGGTTCGTCTACCAACGCTCAGTGGCGCGAAAAAATGTTTCGCGAACGAGGTGCCGACCGAGCGGAGGGCTGAGCGGTCGCTATCGCGCGCCGCTGATCTCGAGATGCTGCTCGACACACTGGTGTTGCGCCCCGAAAACGGCCGGTGCAGGTCGCGGCTGACGCACTCGGCGCACGGAACCCCGCCGCCGGATAGCCCGGCTGCGGGGTCTTGCCACCCTTCGGCGCGTACTACTGCCCTCTACCGGACGTTGATACTGTGCGCTGCTGCGTGGCCATGATCACGGCCGCAGCGGATTCTGCTGACCTGATCGCGCCTTCGTGTAGCCGTACCACTCGGTCGCGGTCTCCGTGCCCGCCCAGTGGACGCGGCCGACCGGCGGCCGCATCGTGTGAGCGTGCTCGGAGTGAGCCGCTACTAGTGCCCGGCAGAACATCTCGCCCAGGTACATGTGTCACGTCGACCTGAGCGATGCGGCGATCGTGTTCTGGAATCCCCGCCGAGCCCTGGGTTGGACAGGCGTGGACTATGCCCGCGAGGAGACCAATGGCGGTGTGGTGGTGGTGGTGTTCACCACGGCGCGGTGTCGAGCGAGGGCGAGTGCCATGGTCGCCAGCGAGGTGACGACGATGCCCGCGCCGAAGATCTGGATGGTGGGTGCGGCCCCGAGGTGGCGAGCCGTGTAGCCCGCACCGATGGTCGGTAGGGAGATGGCCGCGTAGGCGACGATGTAGAACGCCGCCATCACCTGGGCTCGTCGATCCGGTGGGGCCGCGGCACCGATCGTGCGCAAGCAACCGAACATTCCGCTACCCATGCCGAATCCTATGACGACGCCGGAGACGAGGAACCCTACGGCGGTCCCGTCGCCGGTCACAGACCCGGCCAGGCCGAGGATGCCCGCCGACATGATCGCCATACCCCAGGCGATCTGGGCCGTCGACGCCGTCTTCTGGGTGAGCACCGCAGCCACCGCGCCCGCGCAGCCCATCACCATGATCGAACCACCGGCGGGCAGATAACTGCTGGTGTGCAGCAGAGCCGGGACGATCGCGCCGACCAGGCCGAGGAACAGGCCGATGATCGACCACGCGCACGCGATCCCCAACCCCGCCAAGAGGAACGGCCCGCGGGTCGCACGCGGCACACCGGGTGCGGTGACCCGAAATCCGGTGCGCGACACCACGGTTTCCGGCATCAGCACGGTGCCCAGCAACAGGAGCGTCACCAACACCGCGAGCAGGACGAACGGCGTCACCAGCGGATGGGCCACGTATTGCACCAGCAGTGCCCCGACCATCCCACCCGATCCGACCCCGAGCGAGCTCGCGACGACGTTGTACAGACCGGCCTTGGCGGGATTATCGCCTCGATACAGCTCCATCAACGCCGCACCGGCGGCGCTGATGGCGATGCCGGTCGACAGCCCTTGCACGGCGCGGGCGAGGAAGAGCCAGATCACGTCGGAGGCATAGCCGAACAACACCATCGACGCGAGCAGACCAGCCAGTCCGGCCGCGATGACCGGGCGACGGCCGACGGCGTCGGAGATGCGGCCGACCGCCAGCAGGGTGGCCAAGACTCCGAAGCAATAGGTGGCGTAGATCAGCGTCACCGTCGAGGTGTCCAGGTGCCAGGTCGTCGCGTACAGCTTGTAGAGCGGCGAGGGCACGGCGGAGGCTGCCAGGCAGAACCCGATCACCGCCGCGGCCAGGCCGAATGCCACTTCATGAGGCAGCCGGGGTAGGCGCGGAACATCAGTCGTAGTCACAAGATTCAGACTCGTCGCGGGAACGATCTTCGACGAGTGGCAGAAATGACTAACTTGATGAAAATTCTGCCAGTAGTCTGGGGTTGTGGGTAACCCGGGAGTCGTAGCGGTCGCCGTCACCGACGGTATGCCGATGTTCGAGATGTCCATTGCTGCACAGGCATTCGGGATCAATCGGCGCGATATCGCCGATCCGTGGTACCAGCTGCGGATGTGCGCCGCCGATCCCGGCAAGACGCGTATCGCACACGGCTTCGTCCTGGACACGCCATATGATCTACACGCGCTCGAGAGCGCGGACACGGTTATCGTGCCCGGGCTGGATCCCGAGGACGTATCCGCGGACACCGTGGATCCGCGATTGACGGCCGCCGTTCTGACCGCGCACGCGCGCGGGGCTCGTATCGTCTCGCTGTGCACCGGCGCGTTCGCGTTGGCCGCGGCGGGGCTGCTGGACGGGCGGCGGGCTACCACCCATTGGCGCTATGCCGAACTCATGCGGACTCGGTTTCCGCGCGTCCGGGTCGATCCTGCGGTCCTCTACGTCGACGAAGGCGACGTGCTTACCAGCGCGGGCGTCAGCGCTGGTATCGACCTGTGCTTGCATCTCATCCGCACCGATCTCGGCGCGGACGTCGCAAATCAGGTGGCGCGCCGGATGGTTGTCCAAGCCCACCGCGCGGGCGGTCAGGCGCAATACATCGAGCAGCCGATGCCCCGATCCGACGGCGATGGACTCGGACCGGTATTGCAATGGGCGAGCGAGAATCTCGATCAGCAACTCACCATCGCGCAGTTGGCCCGCATTGCCGGGCTCAGTACACGCACCCTGGCCCGCCGCTTCGCCGAAGCCACCGGCACGACGCCGCTGCGCTGGCTGCACACTGAACGCCTCGCCCGCGCCCGCCAACTGCTCGAGGCCACAGATCTGTCGGTGGAGCGCATCAGCCAACTCTGCGGCATGGGCACCGCGGGCAACCTCCGACACCATTTCATCCGTGCGGTCGGCGTCACTCCGATGCTCTACCGCCGGTCCTTTCAGCGCTGACAGGGCGCCGGAGGCTCGTCCGAGCGACTGCCACTGCCCATGGGGCGCAGCCGGCACCGATACCGCACACAGAACCGCTGCCACCTCGGTCGGACACTGAGTGAATTCAGCCGGGCCTGATACGCAGCAAACTGGTCGCGCTCGTCTAGGGTGTGGGTGCGGCCAGTCGCACAGTCAGTAATGCATGAACAGCGGTACGTTCCGTGGCTTTTTCCACCGAATCGAAAGGCGCTGCATGGCAAAGGATTTGACACAACTCCAGCTACTGACCGAGCTCGAGCCGGTGGTCGCGGCCAACATCGACCGGCATGTTGGCATCGCCAAGGACTGGTGTCCGCACGATTATGTCCCCTGGGACGAGGGCCGCAACTTCGCAGCAATGGGTGGTGAGGATTGGGATCCTGAGCAGTCACGGCTCTCGGAGGTCGCCAAAGTCGCGATGATCACGAATCTGCTCACCGAGGACAACCTGCCCTCCTACCACCGCGTGATCGCCGAAAACTTCTCTCACGACGGTGCGTGGGGCACCTGGGTCGGCCGCTGGACCGCCGAGGAAAACCGCCACGCCATCGCCATGCGTGACTACCTCGTATGCACCCGCGCTGTCGATCCCGTCGCCTTGGAGAACGACCGGATGGTGCATTTGACCCGCGGCGTACACGCGCCGGAGGGCTTCGGCGGTGTGCTCGATCAGGTCGCGTACGTGACTTTCCAGGAGTTGGCCACCCGCGTCAGCCATCGCAGCACAGCGCGAGTCTGCGACGACCCGATCGCCGAACGGATGCTGCAACGCATTGCGGCCGACGAGAATCTGCACATGATGTTCTATCGCAACGTCACCGGTGCCGCGTTCGACATCGCCCCTGACCAGGCGATGGAGTCCGTGACCACTATCGTGAAGACGTTCGCCATGCCGGGCACCGGCATGCCGAACTGGCGTCGCAACGGCGTGTTGATGGTCAAGCACGGGATTTACGACCTTCGCCAGCACCTGGACGACGTCGTGTTACCTATCCTGCGAACCTGGAACGTCTTCAAGCGCACCGACTTCACCGCACGCGGCGAACGCAGCCGCGACGTACTCGCCGAGTACCTCGACAAACTCACTCGCGACGTCATCCGGTTCGAGGAACAACGCGCCCGCATCCTCGCCCGCGAGGCGGCGCGGGTCGGATAGGGCACCCGGGATGTCACAGTCGCGAACACCCCCACGACTGTGACGTCCTTCCCGGTGCCGGTCACCGCGTTCCAGAAGTGTTCGATGTCGGTGGCCGATAGTTCGGCGCGAGCGCACGCTTGACCAGGCGTGCTGGGACTTCGACCGGCGCGGTGCAGCCTTGCCCGAGTTCTACGGCGCGGCAGTCGAGTTCGGCGCACCGCGAACCGAACCCGCCCCACCACGGGTGATAGGCATCGGAGCACTGCCGGTGGGCTGGATTCTCTCGGAGTCGCCGAACCCAAACCCCGCGCCCATCAATCGAGCGGGTTCGCCGACTTGCTCACACTGCGGGGGCGCTGCGATGTGGGGATCGGTTGCGGCCTGTGGGGGGTCGGTGCGCGGGTGGGGACGGTGAGCATGGCGACGATCATGTCGATGATTTCCGCGGCGTCGTTGTCGGGGTCGGGGGTGCGGACGCCTGATTCCAGGGCGCGTTCGTAGTCGGCGATGAGGGCGAACATGACCGTTGCCATGGTCTCCAGGCGTTGGCGACGGCGGCGGGCGGGCAGTTGCGGGAGTGCGGCGTCGAGGCGGACGGCGATGATGCGGACCGCGGCGCGGTCGGCTCCTGCCAGGCGGCGGGCGTCGGCGATGACGGGATGGTCGCGCACGACTTCGAGGAAGCGGCCGTAGTGGGTGACGCGGTCGGTGCCGACGAGTTCGAGGATCGGTGCGGCTAGCATGGCGACCAGGGTGTGGACCTGATGTGCGGTGTCGTCGCCTTCGTGTTCGGCGAGCAGTTGCATTCGGCGGTCTTCGAGCCAGTTCATGCGGCGGTCGACGATGGCTTCGATGAGGCCGGTGCGTGAGTCGAAGTAGTAGTGGACCGCGGAGTTGTTGCGCTGGCCTGCGGCGGCGGCGATGTCGCGCAGTGGGACCTCGACGCCGCGTTCGGCGATGAGTCGTTCCCCGGCGTCGAGCAGTGCCGCGCGCGAATCGTCGATGGGCATAACCGCACTGTACTAAACCCGAGTATTGACGATGTTAAGCATCAGTGATTAATTGGTGGCGTGGGAAGTACGGATCACCGCATCGCGCACGGACCGATATTCCAGCTGTGCTGGGTGGTCGGTGACATGGCGGGTGCACAGCGGGAGTTCACCGAACGCTACGGAGTGACCGAGTGGCTCACCATCCCCGATGTGCACTTCGGGCCGGAGTCCACCGAGCTGCGCGGCGCCCCCGCCGAGTACACGATCACCGTGGCGCTGGGTTATGCGGGCGGGCAGCAGTTGGAGCTGATCGAGCCCAGGAGCGGGACGAGCCTGTACTCCGAGCATCTCGACCGCGTCGGCCCAGGCCTCCATCACGTCGCATGGGTTCCCGAGGACTTCGACGCCGCACTCGTGCAGGCGCGGTCACGCGGCTGCGAGATCCTCGCCAGGGGGTCCTTCGAGGGGATCGGGATGGAGTTCGCCTACCTCGACGGCGGCGCATTCGGTTCGCACGTCGAGCTGATGCGGCTCTCGGCGGACATGCGGGCGATGTTCGATCACCTGATCCCGGAAGGATATTCGAACCCATGGGCGTAGATGACGTGATCGCCCGCCGATCGCGGAGTCGCCGGACACCGATGAGCCCGAGCGGGACAACGTGATCGCGCCGGGCACTTCTATCTCGGCGGTGGCGCGCCGGTGCAACAAACGACCGGCCACGACGACAGCGTCGAGGCGATGACCGCCTACCTGCAACCGGTTACCCCGCAACCGGATCCGGTGAAGATCGGTACGTACTGCCAGCACAGCGTCGCGCATTTCGAGTGGCCCGCCGCCAATGGCGTCGAGTTCGAGCGGTCGAACATTTGGTCGCCGATCCCCTCGGTCGCATCGTCGGGGTACTGGCTGACGCCCCTGACCGAGGACTGTTCCGGCCGCCGCGCGGGTGCCCATGCCGCGCACGGCACCTCATCACCCGCCGAGCAGGCGGATCCACCGCGCACCTGCACACCGAAGGACATCTGATATGCGATTCACCTACGCCGAGACGATGGTCGACCCCACCTACTATGTGCCGTTGGCGCGTGCGGCCGAGGAGGCCGGGTACACGAGCATGGTTGTGGCCGACAGCGTCGCGTACCCGAAGGACTCCGACGCCAAGTATCCCTACACCCCCGACGGCAGCCGGGAGTTCCTGGAGAACAAGCCGTTCGTCGAGGCGTTCGTGGTGACCGCGGCAATGGCCGCGGTGACGACGACGCTGCGGTTCACACCGTTCGTGCTGAAACTGCCGATTCGCCCTCCGGTGCTGGTCGCCAAGCAGGCGGCTTCGATCGCGGCGATGAGCGGCAACCGGCTCGGGCTCGGTGTCGGAATCAGCCCCTGGCCCGACGATTTCGACATGATGGGGGTGCCGTTCGAACACCGCGGCGCACGGATGGACGAATGCATCGACATCGTGCGTGGCTTGACCGGCGGCGGGTACTTCGAATTCCACGGCAAGTTCTACGACATCGCGCCGCTGAAGATCAATCCGGTGCCGACCGCGCCGATTCCGATTCTGATCGGTGGACACAGTGAGCCCGCGTTGCGCCGGGCGGCACAGCGCGGTGATGGATGGATGCATGCCGGTGGGGATCCCGCGGAGTTGGATCGGCTGCTGGACCGGCTCACCGTGCTGCGCGCGGAATACGGAACCCGCGAGGATTTCGAGGTGCACGTCATCTCGCTGGATGGATTCACCGTGGACGGAGTGAAACGGTTGGCGGACAGGGGCGTCACCGATGTGATCGTCGGCTTCCGCTACCCGTATACGACCGAGGTCGATACCGAACCGCTCGACACCAAGATCGCGAACCTGTCGCGGTTCGCCGAGAAGGTCATCGCCAAGATCGGCAACTGATCGTCGACTCGCATCCCGCTGACCGGGAAGCCGTCTTCGACACGTCGGCGCTGCGATCTACGTTGTGCCGATGTTCAGAGCGAGGCTCGGGGTCCGGACACGGATTCTGGCGATCGCGCTCGTCCCGAGCTCGACCCTGCTCGTGGTCGGCGTGGGCGCGGCGGCGTACCTGGTGGCCGAGGGAAATAAGGCCCAGGAGTGGGCTTCGCAGAACCGGCAGGTGATTCCGTCGACGCGCCAATTCTTGGAGGCCGTCCAGGAGGAACGCCAATTGACACTGACCGCGCTCGGTGGTGATGAATCGTTGGCGCTCACTCTCGGCCCGGCCCGGCAACGGCTGGACATCGCGTTCAAGGGGCTCATGAGCGGTACGAACGGTGTGCGCGAGGTCGACGATTCGAAGATAGGCAGCACCGCGAACAACTTCATCGCCGTGGTCGCGCAGTTGACTCAGGTGCGCACGGCCGCCGATACCGGCCAATTGCCCGCGGCCGATGCGTACGCGTTCTTCAACCGTCTGCTCGACGCCATTACCAGCGGCTCCAAGGTGATCGCCGCGACGGCGCCGAATGCCGAGCTCGGCTTGCGGTTCGCCACCGGGCTACGGCTGTTCCTGGTGGACGAAGCGTTCTCGCGCAGCAGCGCGCTGGCGAGCATGATCATCGCCTCCCCTGGCCCGCCACCCATTCCGATGGAGGAGTTCTGGCGCCAGACCGGTTTCTATCACACCGAAGTGACCACTCTGGCAAGCTCGCTCGGCACCGAGCAGCACAGAAGTCTGCAAGCGCTGATGGCCGGGCCCGCGTGGCAGCGCATCACCACCATGGAAAACGCACTCGCCCACCGCAATACGGCTACTCCGACACCGAACGCCAACCACTTGGTTACCCAATCGGGGTGGCCGGCGCTGCCCCTCACCACCACGGAGTGGCAGGCCGCCGCGACGGAGGTGAACCGCGGCCTGATCGCTTCGTGGCTCGCCCAGAACGAGGAAGCCCAGACGCTGGCCGAAGCCGAGGCCGCCGATGCGACCACGAAATCCGCGTGGGCAGGTGGCGGCGTGATCGCAGTCAGCCTGCTGGCCTTCGCCATCGCGATCCTGCTGGCGAACCGGATCATTCGCAGACTGGAGAGACTACGCGGGGAGACCCTCGCACTGGCCGACGAACGCCTACCCGACATGATGCGTCGACTCAACGCGGGCGAAATCATCGACCCCGACGCCGAATCCCCCGACCTGGACTACGGTCACGACGAGATCGGCCAGGTAGCCAACGCATTCCAGCACGCGCACGGCGCGGCCGTCGCCGGTGCGGTGAACGAAGCCAGAACCCGAGAGGGTGTCAAGGCGGTCTTCCTCAATATCGCCCACCGCAGCCAAGTCGTCGTGCACCGTCAGCTCGAAATTCTCGACAAAGCCGAAGAGCGGCAAGAGGATCCAGCGCTGCTGAACACCCTGTTCGAACTCGACCACCTCGCCACCCGCGAACGTCGAAACGCCGAAAACCTGATCATTCTCGCCGGCGGCCGACCGGGCAGGCAGTGGCGCAATCCGGTGCCGCTGATCGACGTGGTCCGCAGCGCGGTCGGCGAAACCCTCGACTACACCCGAGTGCGAGTGGCCCGGCTGCCCGAAACGCAGCTGCTCGGCGCGGTCGTCGCCGACCTCATCCACCTGCTCGCCGAACTGGTGGACAACGCGACCTCCTTCTCACCGCCGCAATCACGCGTCGAAGTCACCGGCAAAGTGGTCGGTAAGGGCGTGGTCACCGAAATCAGCGACCAAGGCATGGGTGTGCCCTCCGCCAAGATGGCCAGAATCAACGAACTCCTGCGCCAGCCACCAGATTTCGGTCTCGTGGCATTGTCCGCGGACGCCCGGCTCGGACTGTTCGTCGTCGCCCGACTGGCCGCCCGCCATCACATTTCGATCCGGCTCGCCGAATCCGATTACGGCGGCGTCCGCGTCATCGTGCTCATCCCGTCCGCCCTGCTGGCCCAGGAGAACGTCCACACCCCGCCACCCCTCGGCGCCGCCGAGAACGGTTCCGGGGCACTCACCGCACTACCGCCCTCGCACACCGTGGACCCCGATCCGCTGCCGCGCGCGTGGTAGACCGTCGCACTGTGCTGGGGCGGCTCTGCACATCTGCCACTTCGAACCACCGATTAAGGCAGGCCGAACTATTTGTCGGATGGGTCGGCGATGGGGATGCGCGCAGCGGTGTCGGCCCGAATCCCATCCAACACCAGCGTCAGGTGTCTTCGCCAACCCAACGAGTCCAGTGGCCGAATCACCGGGACAGCTGATTCGAGGCCGGTCATTATGGCGAATATATCCCCGACGTCGATTCCCGGGCGTAGTGCCGCATTCGAATGAGCGCGCGCGAGCAGCTGCGAAACCGCCGGTATTATCTCGTCTCGAAAATATGGAAAGAGCGTGGAATCGCCGCACGCGGCCCGCAGCATTTCACCGAATCCACAGTTCGTCACCACGTTTTCACCACCGTATTCGAGCAACCGAATCAATCCCTGCCACGGGACCGGATCGCGTGCGGCGTCAACGGCCTCCCCGGCGAAGTCGACCAGGTATCGCTCGAACATCGTCGTAATGAGTTCCTGCTTGTTCGCGAATTGGCGATAGACAGTGCCCACACCCACACCCGCGTGCCGGGCGACCTCGTCCAGGCTGAACGCCGACCCCCGATCGGACAGCAATCCGTGCGTGGCGGCGAATATCCGATGGAGGTTGCGTTCGGTATCCGCGCGCAAGCGACGCGAGGACATCAACGCCTCGACCCTCGCCTGGGCGGGAGTCACTTCAGGGTGATGGCCCGCTCCGGGCACGCCATCACACCCTCGCGTGCCGCCTCCTCGAGGCCGGCCGGAATCTCGCCCTCCAAGGGCAGGGCATAGCCGCTGTCATCGAGTTCGAACACCTCGGGGGCCGCTGCCGCGCACCGTGCATGCCCGGAGCACAGCGCCGTGTCAATGGTGATCTTCATAGAAATCTCTCCAGTCTCGGGTGGCGATATCGCCGAGATGCCTGCTCGGGCCGTCAGGATCCGATGAGGTCGTCGGCGACCTCGCGCAGAGCCCGCAGCCGTGCCTCGAGCAGTTCGCGTTCAGCCTGATCGGGGTCACCGAGTTCGCCGAGGCGCGCCTCGGTTTCGCCGATCTCCTCCTGTAACCGGCCGTATGCCTCCTCGCGGGTCAGCAGGTCCAGATCGGTCCAATCGGACCGCTCGGACTCCGGACGCCTACTCATGCTGGAAAGTTGTAGAGGCGGCGGGTGTTCAGTTCGACCATCTGGTGCACCTCGTCATCGGGCACGCCGGCGAGAACCTCCGCGGCGTAGGCGCGGCTCTTGGGCCAGTACGAGTCCGAATGCGGGTAGTCGCATTCCCAGGTGATGCGCTCGACGCCGATATGGTGGCGTACCTCCACACCGAATCGGTCATCGATGAAACAGCCGTGGATGTGCTTGAAGAACAACTCCGAGGGCCGTGTCTCCTGGTTGACGTTCTGGTAGAAGCGATGCCGCTCCCAGGTGCCGTCCATTCGCTCGAGCAGATACGGCATCCAGCCGATGCCGCCCTCGGACAACCCGACCTTGAGCTTGGGATGCCGATAGAACACCGGGGAGAACAGCAGGTCGGCGGTCGCGAACATCGAGTTGCAGCCGAATAGCGCGATTGTCACCGCGAACGGCGCTTCCGGAGCGGTGACCGGCGGCTTACCCGAGGTGCCGAAGTGCAGGCAGATCGGCATATCGGTTTCTTCGGCGGCCGAGAACACCGGATCCCAGTGGTCGGTGTGGAACGACGGCAGTCCCAGTGGTGACGGGTTCTCCGGGAACGAGATCGCTTTGGCGCCCTTGGCCGCGGTCCGGTGGATTTCGGCCACACAGGCCGGTATGTCCCACAGCGGCAGAATGATCAGCGGAATGAGCCGGTCCGGTGCCGCGGCGCACCATTCGTCGAGTACGAAGTCGTTCCACGCCTGCACCGACAGCAACGCCAGTTGCTTATCTTGCGCCTCGAGGAAGATGGTGCCCGCGAAGCGCGGAAAGGACGGGAAGCACAGCGCACCCCACACGCCGTCCAGGTCCATATCGCGCAACCGTGCCTTCGGGTCGTAGCACCCGGGAATCATCTCGTCGTAGCGCGTCGGTTCCATACCGAATTCCTCGGGCTTCTTGCCCGCCACCGCGTTCAGGCCGATGTACGGATAAATCCGGCCCTCGTAGGTCCACACCTCCGCGGGCGCTCGGCCCTCGCTGCGCGACTGCTCGATGATGCGGGGACCCGCCTCCCGATACTTCGCCGGCAACCGGTCCGTCCACAGCCGCGGGGGCTCGATCAGATGGTCGTCGGTCGACAGCAACTTCATCCACGGCTGTAACGGCATCGTCGCGCTCCCTTGTCCTAATCGCGCGGCCCCGGACAACCATTCCGAGGCGCGCCGCTCCCACCGAACACGCGGTGCGGAGCCGCAAACCAACTGTGCGCTGGCACACAAACCCTATATCAGCGGCCAGATTGTGTACACCTGATTCCGTCCCGCCCAGCGGGAAACCCGTCGTTATGTCACCAATAGCGTCCGCTACGCGGTCATTAGGGCTACCCATTTATTCAGCGATTCACTAGGCTCGTTTTACCGGCGCACAGCGGATCGGGTGGAGCCTCTCCGGCTTCGACGGCGGCTGCGGCCGACGCCGACTCGACGGAAGGAGACCCACGATGGGTCGAGTGCAGGACAAGGTCGTCTTCATCACCGGAGCCGCGCGCGGACAGGGCCGGGCCCACGCGCTGCGCCTCGCGCAGGAAGGCGCCGACATCATCGCCGTCGACATCTGCGAGGACATCGCCAGCAACGCCTACCCGCTGTCCCGACAGACCGATCTCGACGAAACCGCGCGCCTTGTCGAGAAGCTCGGCCGCCGCATCGTCGCCCGCAAGGCCGACGTGCGTGACGCTGCGGCGCTCAAAGCCGCAGTGGCCGAAGGAGTTTCCGAACTCGGTAAGCTCGACGCGGTCGTCGCCAATGCCGGCATTTCCCCGCTCGGACACCAACAGAGCGCCCAGGCCTTCATCGATGCGGTCACCGTCGACTTCATCGGCGTCGTGCACGCTGTCGAGGCCGCTCTGCCCTATCTGCCCGACGGTGCCTCGATCGTGGCGACCGGGTCACTGGCCGGACTGGCCACCGCGACCACCGACAACCCGGCCCTCGGTCCCGGCGGCACGGGCTACTCCTTCGCCAAACGTAATGTCGCCTCGTTCGTCCACGATCTCGCGATGGTGCTCTCACCACGGCGGATTCGGGTCAACGCTGTGCACCCGGGCAACTGCAATACCGACATGCTCAATAGCGACATCATGTACCGCGCGTTCCGGCCCGACCTGGACAACCCGACCCGCGAGGACGCGATGTCCTCGTTCCCCGCGACCAGCGCCATGGGCAACCCCTACATCGAACCCGAGGACGTCGCGGACTCCGTACTGTTCCTCGTCTCCGATGAATCCCGCTGGGTCACCGGTATGCAGCACCGCGTCGACTCGGGCGGCTATGTGAAGAAGCGCCCGCAACAGCCTGCGTTCTGAACCGCGAATTCACAGGAAGGGAGCCGCCGGATTCCGGCGGCTCCCTTCCTGTGATCGAACCGAAACTCGGTGCATCACATGTGTTTCACGTCGCGCTGAGTCACCGCGCCGTCATATCGATGACGACCTTTCCGGTGGTGCGGCGTTCGGCCACATCGGTCAACGCGACCGCGACATCCTCGAGCCGATGGACTGTAGAGACAAGCGGGCGCATCCCGTCGCGAACCAGCTGTCCGAGGACCCGATCGGCCTCGACTACCGCGTCCGGGCGGTACTGACGCACCGTCCGGATCTCGAACCCGCGCACCACCACATCCTTGAGCAGTACGAGATTCAGTGGTATCCGCGGAATCTTGCCGTCGGCGTAACCGATCGTGACAAATCGGCCCCCGCGACGCAACGCACGCAACGCGGCCTCGGAGTAGTCGCCGCCCACCGGGTCGATCACGAGATGCACGCCCGCGCCACCGCTGAGTTCACGGATTCGCGTCTTCAGATCCTCGTGCACATAGTCGACGCCGCCCTCCGCGCCCAGCTTGCGAGCCACCGCGAGCCGGTCCGCACTGGACGCGGCCGCGATGACATGCATCCCGAGTCGCGCCGCGATATCGACCGCGGCCGAGCCGACCCCGCCCGCGGCACCGAGTATCGCCGTCCACTCCCCCGATGTGGCCTGACCTACGGTGACCAGCGAGTGGTACGCGGTGGCGTAGGTGACATGAAACGCTGCCGCGTGGACCATATCCAAGCCGTCGGGCACCGAGCGAAGCGCGGCGACGGGCACCACGACCTGCTCGGCGAACGCACCACCGAGTACCGCGCCGGCCACCGGCGTGCCCACCGCGGGCCCGTCCACTCCGGGCCCCAAAGCCGCTATGACACCGGCGAATTCGCTGCCCGGGGTGAACGGTAGCGGTGCCGAGATCTGGTAGCGGTTCGCCACGATCAGCACATCCGGGAAATTGACGGCCGCGGCGTGCACGGTGACCAGCACCTCGCCCGGACCCGGTGCGAGGTCGTCGACTTCGACGACCTCGAGGCCGCTGGGCGATCCGTATTCCGTACAGCGTGCGGCCCTCACCGCGACCTCCTCATATCCGGCATCGCCGGGTCGCGCGGCAGGCCGAGGACCTGCTCGGCAATGGTGTTGCGTTGGATCTCAGCGGTGCCCGCACCGATCGTAGAGGCGCGGGTGCGCAGAAAGCCCCACACCCAGCGCCCGCGTTGGACGGCGTGCGGATCGCCACGGCCGAGAATGCCGTGGGCACCGAGCATGTCGACGGCGAACTCGTGCAGGTCCTGTTCGAAGGTCACGATGAACAATCGCGATGTCGAGGACGCCGGACCGGGCTCGCCCTTGGTCATGATGTCGGTGATGGTCCGCATCCCGGTCAACCGCATGATCTGGACCCGCGTCTCGAAGTCCGCGAGCCGATCACGCACCAGCGGATCCGCCGTCGCACCGCGCTCGTGCGCCAGCTCGATCAGTTCATCGAGCACGCGCCGGTACAACGCGGCCTGGTTCATCGCCCCGGCCGCCCGCTCATGGCCCAAACTTGTTCGTACCAGCGGCCATCCGTCGTTCTCGGTACCGATCCGGTTGACGACCGGTACTCGCACGTCGCTGAAGAAGATCTCACAGAAGATCGCGTCGCCGGTCAGATCGCGCAGCGGTCGCACGCTGACGCCGGAGGCGTGCGCGTCGATCAGCAGGTAGCTGATCCCGTCCTGGCGTGAGCCGGGCGGGCCGGTGCGGACCAGGGTGAAGATGATGTCGGCGATATCGGCCGAACTGTTCCACACCTTCTGCCCGTTGACCACATACTCCGCTGCGGGATCGTCGGGACCGCCGCCCTCGCGCCGCGCCGAGGTGCGCAGGGCCGGGAGATCCGACCCGGCACCGGGTTCGGAATAGCCTTGCGCCCACACCAGATCGCCGCGCAGCATCGGGCCCAGAAAGCGCTGTTTCTGCTCGGCCGTACCGTATTTGATGATCGTCGGCGCCGCGATGCCGAGCCCGGTACCCAGCGGGCCCGGCACCCTGGCCTTGGCGTACTCCTCCTGATAGATGACCTGACGGGCGAAGCTCAGCTCCATCCCGCCGAATTCGCGCGGCCAGCTCGGCCCGGCATAACCCGCGTCGTAAAGGGTTGCCAGCCAAGTCTTCTGCCAGGCGACCCGGTCGCCGCGGCCTTTGGGCCCGCGGCCGGGATGATGTCGGGTCAGGAAGGCGCGCAGGCCCGTCCGGAACTGCTCATCGGTCTCGGCCGGATCGTCGCGGCGGTCCCGCATGGTCACCGCTGTCACCTCGGGGCCATGCGGATGGCGCCGTCGAGACGCACGGTCTGGCCGTTGAGGTACGGGTTCTCCAGCATCTCCACGGCCAGGCGCGCGTAATCGTCGGGGGCGCCGAGCCGCTTGGGGTGCGGCACGTCGGCGGCCAGGCCCTCGCGGATATCCTCGCGCAACCGCGCGAGCATCGGCGTGTCCATGACACCCGGCGCGATGGTGTTCACGCGGATCTGCCAGCTGGCCAGATCACGGGCGGCGACCAGGGTCATCCCGTGCACACCGGCCTTGGACGCGGTGTAGGAGGCCTGCCCGATCTGGCCGTCGAACGCGGCGACAGAGGCGGTGAGCACAATGGCGCCACGATCACCATCGACGATCTCGTTGTCCGCGATGCGGGACGCGGCCAGTCGCAGCACGTTGTAGGTGCCGATCAGGTTGACCCGCACAACCTCGGCGAAGGTGTCCAGCGCGCCCGGGGTCCGGTCCTTGCCGATGATGCGGGTGCGGTCGCCGCCACGCCCGGCACAGTGCACAACGAAGCGCAGCGGACCGTTGTGCTCAGCCGCGTCGAGGGCGGCGCCGACCGCCACCTCGTCGGTGATGTCGGCGCGCACGAAGGTCGCCGCGCCACCGAGTTCGGCGACCGCCTTCTCACCCTGTTCCTCCGAGATATCGGCGAGGACAACCTTGCCGCCGCGCTCGATGATCCGTCGCGCGGTGGCCAGGCCGAGCCCGGAGGCGCCACCGGTAACCAGTGCCGAGCAACCGTCGATCTGCATGTCTAACTCCTTATAGGCCAAGGGATTTACTGATGATGGTCTTCATGACCTCGCTGGTACCCCCGTAGATACGGGATACTCGCGCGTCGGCGTAGAGCCGGGCGATCGGATACTCCAGGATGTAGCCGTAGCCGCCGTGCAACTGCACACAGCGATCGACCACACGTCCCTGCATCTCGGTGCAGAACAGTTTGGTCTTGGCCGCGTCCGCCACGCTCAGCTCCTCCGCGACCCGAGCCGTGATCGCCGCGTCGAGCAGAGCTTGGGCCGCCTCGAGTTCGGTGGCCATCGCCGCGAGTTCGAATTTGGTGTTCTGGAAGTTCGCGACCGGCTGGCCGAAGACCTTACGGTCACGGACATAGGCGATGGTCATCTCGATCGCGGCGCGGGACTGGGCGACCGCGCCGACCGCGATGGCCAGCCGCTCCTGCGCCAGGTTGCGGCCGAGGTGGCTGAATGCCGCTCCTTCGGTGCCGAGCAGGTTGGCGACCGGCACCGGGACGTCGGCGAAGGACAGCTCGACGGTGTCCTGGATGGTGAGCCCGAGCTTATCCAGCTTGCGGCCCACCGTGAATCCGGGCATCCCCTTCTCCACCACCAGCAGCGACAAACCCGCGCGCCGGTTGTCCGGGTCGGTCGCGGTACGAGCCACAACGATTACCAGGTCTGCGTGGTAGCCGCCGGTGATGAAGGTTTTCGCGCCGTTGAGCACGAAATGGTCGCCGTCGCGGACCGCGGTGGCCTTCAAACCGGCCAGGTCCGAGCCGGTGCCCGGTTCGGTCATCGCGATGGCGGTGTAGAGCTCACCGCGGGCCAGGCCCGGGAACCACCGGGCCCGTTGTGCGTCGTCGGCCAAGCCGAGAAAGTACGGGACGACGACATCCAGGTGGGTGCGAAGACCGCCGAGTGTGACGCTCGCTCGCGCGGTTTCCTCCTGGATCACCACGTTGTAGCGGTAGTCGTCCTGACCGCCGCCGCCGTATTCCTCCGGGATGGCGGTGCCGATGATGCCGAGTTCGCCCAAGGCGTTGAACAATTCGCGCGGGACGAGACCGGCGTCTCGCCACTGCTCGTATGCCGGAACCACCTCGCGGGCAAGGAAGTCGCGGACCAGGAGACGGAAGTCCTCGTGGTCCTGGGTGAACAGCGTCCGGCGCATCGATTCTCCTTCTCGCAGCGAGCGCTTCGCCGGGCCGTCTCGCGACTATCGGCGGGTCGGAACTGTGCCTCATCAGACTCGGCCCACGACGTATTAAGTATGCGCATTCAGTGGTTCTGGATGGGACCTTACCATTTTCCGGCACTAGCGATAGGATCCAAAATGAATTAAGTATCCTGTTAAGCAATTTGCGGTCAGAGCGGTACAAAGGAGTAGACGTGTCGGATGAGGTGCTCGTCGAGCGTCGTGGTGCGATCCAGGTCATCACGATCAATCGCCCCGAAGTGAAGAACGCGCTCAACGCCAAGGTGGCCGAAGCGATCGCCGCCGCGGTCGACGAACTCGACGCGTCGGACGATTTGCGGGTCGGGGTGCTCACCGGTGCGGGCGGGACGTTCTCCGCGGGGATGGATCTCAAAGCGTTCCTGCGCGGTGAAAGTCCCGCGATCGAGGGGCGCGGGCTGTGCGGTATCGCCATGACCCCGCCGCGCAAGCCGCTGATCGGGGCGGCCGAAGGATGGGCGCTGGCAGGCGGTTTCGAGCTGCTGCTGGCCTGCGACCTCGTCGTGGCCGCGCGCACCGCACGGTTCGGCGTGCCCGAGGTGAAACGGTCGCTGGTCGCCCGCGCGGGCGCCGCACTGACGCTACCGCGCCGCGTGCCGTTCGCGATCGCGCTGGAGCTGCTGCTGACCGGTGAATCGATTACCGCGGTGCGGGCGGCCGAGATCGGCCTGGTCAACCGGCTCACCGACGAGGGCGGCGCACTGAAGGGCGCGCTGGAGCTCGCCGAGACCATCGCGAAGAACGGTCCGCTCGCCATCGCGGCCACCAAACAGATCGCTCGCTCCAGCGCCGACTGGACGATGGAGCAGGGCTGGGCGAAGCAGGCCGAGATCACCGCGCCGGTCTTCGCCTCGGCCGACGCCACCGAAGGCGCGACCGCGTTCGCCGAGAAGCGGGCACCGGTCTGGCAGGGCCGCTGATGGCTGCCGGGCCGCTGGCGGGCCTGCGCGTCGTCGAACTCGGCGGGATCGGTCCGGGTCCGTTCGCCGGGATGTTCCTCGCCGATCTCGGGGCCGAGGTCGTGCGCGTCGATCGACCCGAGCGCGCCGGCGAGGTCGGCGCGGGCGGACCCGCGGATGTGACCAATCGCGGAAAACGTTCGGTGGTACTCGATTTGAAGCATCCGGACGCGCCTGGCGCGCTACTGGAACTGGTCGAGCGCGCCGACGTGCTGATCGAAGGGTTTCGCCCCGGTGTGACCGAGCGACTGGGCATCGGACCGCATGAATGCCTGGCGCGCAATCCCCGGCTGGTTTACGGCCGGATGACCGGATGGGGGCAGGACGGACCCCTATCGGCCGCGGCCGGGCACGACATCACCTATATCGCCCTCACCGGAGCGTTGAGCGCGATCGGGTCCGCGGCCGGACCCCCGCAGATTCCACTCAACCTTCTCGGCGACTTCGGCGGCGGCGGCTGCTATCTCGTGATCGGTGTACTGGCGGCGCTGCACGCGGCCGCGCGCACCGGCCAGGGGCAAGTGGTCGACGCGGCCATTGTCGACGGCACCGCGCACCTGCTCGCGAGCACCTTCGCCAAACTCTCGCGCGGCGCGTGGACCGATGAGCGCGGGGTCAATCAGCTCGACGGCGGCTGGCCCTTCTATGCCGTCTACGAAACCAAGGACGGTAAGCATGTCGCGGTCGGGGCGTTGGAGGCGAAGTTCTACCGGCGACTGATCGACCTGCTCGAGCTCGACGTCGACCCGGAACGGCAGCACGACCAGTCGAGCTGGCCGCACTTGCGGCGTGGCCTGGAAAAGCGATTCGCGGAACGCACCCGGGACGAATGGGCGACCCTGTTCGAAGGGACAGACGCCTGTGTCGCACCGGTTCTGGGTCTGACCGAGGCGGCCGCGCATCCGCATGTGGCCGCGCGCGGGAGCGTGCTCGCTCACGACGGCGTCGTGCAACCCGCTGCGGCACCACGCTTTTCGGCGACGCCGTCGAATCCGGGTCATACCGCACCGACCGTCGGCGCCGATACCCGAGCGGTATTCGCGGACTGGGAGGTCGGCGGCATCGACGAACTGATCGGCAGCGGCGCGGCCGTGCAGGCGAGATGACAGATATCAAACCCGGGTCGCCACAGGGCGGCCCCGAGGAACTCATCGAGAGGATCCACCCATGAGAGAAGCGGTCATTGTCGACGCGGTACGCACACCGCTCGGTAAGCGCAACGGCTCGCTGGCCGAATTGCACGCCGCTGACCTGTCGGCCGAGGTGCTCACCGCACTCACCCGGCGCACCGGCATCGATCCCGGCCTGGTGGACGACGTGATGTGGGGCTGCGTCACCCAGATCGGCGATCAGTCCAGCAATATCGGCAGATTCGCGGTGCTCGCCGCCGAGTGGCCCGAGCATGTGCCCGGGGTGACGATCAACCGGGCCTGCGGCTCCAGCCAGCAGGCCATCGACTCCGCGGCGCATGCCGTCATGGCCGGACAGTACGACCTCGTCGTCGCCGGTGGCGTCGAAACGATGACCCGGGTTCCGCTCGGCTCACACCGGACCACCGGGCAACCCTACGGACCCCGAGTATTGGCTCGCTACAACGGGTTCGAGTTCAACCAGGGCATCGGCGCCGAGATGATCGCCGAGCGATGGGGTTTCGGCCGCGAGCAGATCGACGAGTTCGCCGCCGACTCACACGCCAAAGCCGCCGCCGCGATCGATGACGGCGTCTTCGACGATCACATCGTGCCGATCGAGGTGGACGGTAGGAAGTTCACCGTGGACGAGGGGCTGCGCCGGGGCACCTCGGTCGAGACGCTGGCCAAGCTGAAGCCGTCGTTCAAATCCGATGGCGTGATCCATGCCGGGAACTCCTCGCAGATCTCCGACGGCGCGGCCGCACTGCTCATCACCACCCCGGAACGAGCTCGCGAGCTGGGCCTCACCCCGATCGCGCGCTACCACTCCGGTGCGGTGAGCGGCGCGGACCCGATCGTGATGCTCACCGGGCCGATTCCGGCAACGGCGAAGGCGCTGCGCAAGGCTGGACTGTCCATCGACGATATCGGGGCATTCGAGGTCAACGAGGCGTTCGCGCCGGTACCGATGGCCTGGCTTGCCGAAACCGGCGCCGATCCGAAGCGGCTCAATCCGCTCGGCGGGGCGATCGCGGTCGGGCACCCGCTGGGCGGTTCCGGAGCCATCCTGATGACGCGGCTGATCGCCCGGATGCGGCGCGAGAACCTGCGTTACGGACTGCAGACGATGTGCGAGGGCGGTGGCACCGCGAACGCCACCATCATCGAATTGCTGCACTGACACCTGCTCGAAGCCGCCGTCGGCAGAACTGTCGGCGGCTAAGTTTTTCGGTATCCCGATTCGAAGGAACACCATGGACCTATCGGCCCCGGTTCGCCCCTTGCCACAACCGACGCTCGCCAGCGCCGAGTTCTGGCGGTCCGGCGCCGACGGTGTTCTCAGAATCTCGCACTGCGGCGACTGCGGGCGGCATTTCCATCCACCGATGCCGCTGTGCCCGTCCTGCCGCAGCGGTGCGGTATCGCTCGCACCCACCTCGGGGCGGGCGGTCGTCGTCGGCTTCAGCGTCAATCATCAGACCTGGCTGCCCGCGTTCCCGCCGCCCTATGTGGTGGCCGTGGTCGCGCTCGCCGAGGACGATCGGGCCCGGTTGACGACCAACATCGTCGGCTGCGAGCCGGACGAGGTGCATATCGGCATGCGGGTTCGGGTGCGCTTCGAACAGCAGGAGGATCTGTATCTTCCCTTGTTCGAACCGGACCATGAGACCGAGGGGGCCGGGCCGCTGCCCGTGCCGCGTGATGTTCGAACGGCCTTGCGGCCCATGGCTTCTCCGCAGAAGTACGAGGACAAGGTCGCACTGACCGGTGTCGGGCAATCCCGGGTGGGGCGACGGCTCATGGTGGACCCGATCGCGCTGACCGTCGAAGCGGCACTGGCCGCGGTCGCGGACGCGGGACTGGACCTCGATGATATCGACGGCCTGTCCACCTATCCGGGAACCGCGGCACCGGGCGGCTTCGGCGAGGGCGGGATCACCGCTCTGGCCGAAGCGCTACAGATCTACCCCACCTGGATCAACGGTGCGCGCGAGGTGCCCGGGCAGATCGGCTCGGTCACCGCCGCCATGCTCGCCGTCGCCGCCGGATTGTGCAGGCACGTGCTGTGCTTCCGCACGGTCTGGGAGTCCTCCCACACCGCGCTGGTCCGGTCCGGTCAATGGCGGCCCGACGGCGGTCGCGCCACCGGGATGATGGAGTGGCGGGCCCCGTTCGGGGCCATGTCGGCCGCGCAGTGGATCGGCTGCAACGCCTCGAACTATATGCATCGCTACGGTGTGGGACGCGAGGCGCTCGGTGCGATCGCGGTCACGGCGCGAGCGGGCGCGGGCCGCAATCCCGAAGCGCTGCACCGCGATCCGCTGACCATGGACGACTACTTCAACGCCCGCATGATCACCACGCCGTTCGGGCTCTACGACTGCGACGTGCCTTGCGACGGCGCGGTGGCCGTCATCGTCTCGGCGATCGACACCGCGGCCGACCGCCCCCGACCGCCCGTGCTGGTCGAGGCCGTCGGCACCGCGATGCTCGAACGACTCAGCTGGGATCAGGACACGCTGTCACACCTGCCCCAGTCCCTTGGATCCTCGGCGCACGTGTGGACACGCACCGATCTGACTCCCGTCGACGTCGACGTCGCCCTGCTCTACGACGGGTTCACCTTCAACGCCCTGTCCTGGCTCGAGGGCCTTGGCTTCTGCGGGCCGGGCGAGGCGACCGACTTCATCGCGGGCGGCAAAACTATCGCCCTCGACGGCGCGCTGCCACTCAACCCGCACGGCGGCCAACTGTCGGCCGGACGGCTGCACGGCTACGGGTTCATCCGGGAGGCCATGCTGCAACTGCGCGGCGATGCCGACGGGCGGCAGGTGCCGGACGCACGGGTCGCGGTAGTCACGGCGGGCGGTGGCGTGCCGTCCGGGGCGATGCTGTTGAGAAGGGCTGACTGAGAAAAGATTCGGGTACCCCGCAGGGCCGCACGCTCGGATGCGGGCGGCCCACCGGATCGGCCGCACTCCCAGATTCTGGGCGGGCGGACCGCCCATGGGTCGGATCTACCGCGGCTCCCGTGGCAGTCCGAGCCCCCGCTCCGCGACCTGCGTGCGCAGAATTTCGTTGGCGCCACCGGCGATCGTGTAGGCGCGCGAGTACAGGTGCGCGTCCTGCCACCAGCCGTCGGACACCGCGTTCGGGTCCGCCCCGGTGAGCAGCCCGTCGGTGCCCTGTAGCCGCATGCCGTAGGCGACCAGGTCGTGATTGAGTTCGCTGAAGAAGATTTTGCCGAGGGCGGCGTCGGAGGGCTGCTCGGTGTTGTGCAGCATCCGCGACTGGGCGAGGTTGATCATCGCGGCGTTGACGTGCGCCCGGGTGGCGAGTTCGCCGATTGTCTGGCGGGTCGCCGAATCCTCGAGTGCGGGCCGGTCGCCGATCGAGGTGCCCTCGGCCAGATGCAGCAGGTCGTCGAGCATGCCGAACAACTCCACCCCGCGCGCGGCGACACCAGAACGTTCGTGGCCGAGGCTACTCATCGCCACCCGCCATCCGTCGTTCACTTCGCCGATCACATTCGCGACGGGGATCCGGACATCGTCGAGAAAAACCTCGTTGAAGTCGGTGGTTCCGGTGATCTCGCGCAGCGGGCGGATATCGACACCCGGACTGCGCATATCGAGCGCGAAGGCCGTGATGCCCTTGTGTTTCGGCGCGTCGCGATCGGTGCGGGCGAGCAGGTAACCCATATCGGCATGCTGGCCGTTGGTGGTCCAGACTTTCTGACCGTCGACCACGTACACCGCGTCCGCACCATCACCCTCGCGGCGCGCTCGCGTCTGCAGTGCCGCCAGGTCGCTGCCCGCGCCCGGTTCGCTGAACAGCTGGCACCACACGTCCGCGCAGGCGCGGATCCGCGGCAGCAGGCGCGCGCGTTGCTCATCGGTGCCGAAGTCGATCACGGCCGCCGATGCCAGCGCGGCCGCACCGATCGGCGCCCATGTTCGAGCGCGCGCGATCTCCTCGGCCACGATGAACGGTTCGAGGGGATGCGCGTCGGGTCGGCCGCCGAACTCCGCGGGCCAGTTGATCCCGAGCAGGCCCGCCTCATACAGCTTCGCTGTCCACTCCCGGATCGCGGGCATGAGTTCGGGCTCGGGCGCGCGAACGCCCGCGTGCGCCTTGATACCCGGGGCGTGCTCGGTGACGAAGGCCCGCACCCTTTTTCGGAAGGCCTCGAGTTCTGGCGTGGACTCCAGCCGCATCGCTTAGCTACTCCTCGTCATCGGGTGCCGAATCCCCATGATGGGGTTACTCTAACTCTGCGATCGATCGACCAGCCAGGGTTGAACTCCGACACTACTCGATCAAGTCAACAAAAGAGTACACTCACTTCGCAGCGCTGTTTCTGTGACGCGGATGCGCATCGGAACCCTCCGTGCGGTGCGCAGACACGCGAACCGGCTCGGCGATGCATCGACAAACAGTGACCCCAACCTAGTCTTCGCGCATGTCGCAGCCGTCGTCATGTGGGTCGGCGACTAGACTGAGGATCCGAAAACTTCAGTCCTGAGGAGTTGGCCCATGACGTCTGCCGTCGAGATCGAGCCCGACGACAGCGAGCGGGAACCCGGCCTGGCCCCCATCGAACCCGGCGCACCTGTCGGCAAACTCGCCGCGCAGATCGCACACCGCATCGAAGCTACCGTGATGCGCCGTGGTTGGCCCGTCGGCGAATCGCTGGGATCGGAAGTGGATCTGCGCGAGGGCTTCGGTGTGAGCCGCGCGGTGCTGCGCGAGGCGGTTCGACTGGTCGAACATCACCAGGTCGCCAGGATGCGGCGCGGCCCGAACGGTGGCCTGTTCGTCTGCGCGCCCGACGCGGGCCCTGCGACGCGGGCCATCGTGATCTACCTCGAGTACGTCGGCACCAGCGTCACCGATCTGCTCCAGGCCCGCCTGCTGCTCGAGCCGATCGCCGCGGGCCTGGCCGCGGACCGGATCACCGAGGACGGCATCAACAAACTGCGCGCCATCCTCGACGACGAACTCACTCACCAGGACGATCCGAGCATCGCATCACAGGACCCACTACATCCCGCGCTCGGGCAGCTGTCCGGAAATCCGGTGCTGCACCTATTCATCGACGTGCTCACGCGCCTGACCGCACGCTACGCACACACCTCACGCCGGATCGCCAAAACCGACGTGCTGGCCGCGAAAGCGGAATCCCGGCAAGCACATCGCACCATCGCCGACGCCGTGATCGACGGCGACGGTGCCCGCGCCCAGACGATGTTGACCGCGCACCTGGAGTCGGATGCGAAGTGGATCGAGAAGCACCGGGTGCGCCACGGACAGCGCATCGCGGGCAACGTGATCGAACCCGAACTGGTCGAGGGCCCGCGCGCCAAGCTCGCCGAGGTGGTCGCCGCCCGGATTCACGACGATATCGCCGCACGTGGCTGGCAGATCGGCATGGTGCTCGGGTCGGAGGCCGATCTGCTCGCCCGCTACGGGATCAGCCGGGCGGTCTTACGCGAAGCCGTCCGACTGCTGGAATACCACTCGGTCGCCCAAATGCGCCGCGGCCCCGGCGGCGGACTCATCGTCGCCGCACCCGAGCCACAAGCCAGCATCGACACCATGGCGCTGTTCCTCGAATACCAGGGCGTCACCGCCGAGGATCTGCGAATCGTGCGCAATGCCATCGAACTCGGCATCATCGCCCGGGTCACCTCCCGGCGCGCCGAGGGCGACAACGAGGTGGCCGAGCGGCTCGGCGCGGCCGTCCGCTGGCCGACGGAGGGCCCCGCCGAGGACCCGCGCAAAGCCGACCTGTTCCACATCGAACTGGCCGAACTGGCAGGCAACCCCGTGTTGTCGCTGTTCCTGTCCATCATTACCGAACTCTTCCGCAGGCACGCGGCGGGCCAGGACCGGCCACTGCCCGGCGACCAGGCGGCCGAGGAGGTCGAGCACGCGCACCAGCGCATCCTCGACGCGATCCTGCAAGGCGATACCGGGGTTGCCCGGAATCGGATGCGCCGCCATCTGGACGCACTCGTGCCGTGGTGGCACTGACCGGTATGGCCCGCTGTTCGGCGTGCTGGTTCAGTCGGTGACGCTGAATCGGTCCAGTTCGTGGGCGACCATGCCGTCGAGGTCCGGGGCGGGCGGATTGGGGAGTTCGACCGCACGATCCCTGGTCGGGAGCAACACCACCGCGGAGCCCGGGGTGGTGACCTCGCCGCGCTGGTTTTCGCAGCGCACCTCGAGGTGAATCTCGTTGCGCCCGTCGAACTGTCGCTTGTCCACGACCGTGCCGCGCACCCAGGTGGTGTCGCCGATGTAGTTGAACTTGCGGTGTTCGCAGCGCAACTTCCACAGCCAGCCGTCGTCACCGATCCAGTCGGTGAGCAGATGGGTCAGCCAGGTTTCGCGCATGCCGCCGTAGTCGTAGGAGTTGGGCAGGCCGAGTTCCTTGGCCCGGGCGGGCTCCCAATGCAGGCGCTGCACGGTGTCGGGGATGTTCAGCCCGTTGGGCGGATAGAGCCCAGGGGCCTTGCGCCGGATCTTCGCGGCGATCTTGAACGTGCCGGGCGGGGTGAGCTGCATACCCCAGCCCAGATGCCAGACAACCAAGTCGGTGGTGGTGAGCGGCCCTTTCACCTTGGGCTGCAACACTTCTCCGACCTCGACATCCTCCCAGTAGCGCGGCTCGGCGGCGCGCCTGGTCTCGGCGGCGTAAGCCGCGTCGATTTCGGCGAGCTGCTCGGGTGAATAGGGCTGCTGCGCGAGCTGCTCTTTGGCCTGTTTCTTCGAGGCGTGCCGTTCGGCGTTGATCCAGGTACCGCGGCGCACGGCAAGCATCTCGCCGCGGCCATTCGTGTAGAGGTAGTCCTGGGTGACGTGCGCGGTGCGCCCACCGAAGCTACTGCGCTTGGGCTGCACACCCACCTGGGTCTGCAGCACCCGGCAGCGGTCACCCGGGCGCAGCGGCTGCCACCACTCGAACTCCATCACCGCCTGGTAGGAACCCAGTCCCGCGAAGGGGTCACCTCTCAGCAGAGCCTTGGTTTCAGCATCCGGCTTCGGGGCCGCGTCCTCCCCCATCGTGTACAGAAAGGTCGGCGGCGCGATCAGCGATCCCCAGCGGGTCCGCCCCGCGTAGTCCGGATCGCAATACAGTGGATTGTCATCGCCGTAACCGAATGCGAAGTGCCGCAAGCCATCCCAGCTCACCTCATAGTTGTGTGGCGGATTGCGCTGCGGGTTGGGAATGCCGAGCCGACGGCGGGACCGCTCGATCGCCTCGTCGGTCAGCACACCGAACTGCTCGCCCCGATTTGCCTCGGTGCTGGTCATTTGGGATCCTCCTCGATCAGTCACGCTGTGTCCTTTGTGGCATTCGGGCCCCGCCGCTCATGCCGTATTCGCGAGCTGCGCTCGCACGATGTCCAGCAGTTCGACTCGGCTCACCTTGCTCGACGGGGTGCGCGGCAGTTCGTCGAGGACGACGATGTGCGCGGGCACCTCGTACGGCATGAGCTGGTTGCGGCACAGGGCGATCAGCTCCGCGACACCGGGCCGGATGCGTCCGGGTTCGACCTCGATCGCTGCGACGGGCACCTCACCGAGGCGCGCGTGGGGCAACCCGGCAACAGCCGCTTCGCGCACGGACGCGTGTGCCTCCAGCACCCGCTGGACCAGCTCGGGCTGCACCTTGAAGCCGCCGCGGATGATGGCGTCATCGGCACGGCCTTCGATCCATACGAAACCGTCGGCGTCGATCCGCGCCAGATCGCTGGTCCGGACCCATACCTGAGCGCCTTGCGCGGTCTGCGCGGTACGGACCTCCAGCTGACCGGTCGACCCGACCGGCAGTTCCGCGCCGTCCTCGCCGGTCACTCGCAGCTCGACGCCGGCGAACGCACGCCCGGCACTACCCGCCTTCTCATCCCACCACTTTTGATGCTGCGCGAGCGTCCAGCCCGCCACCGCCCCGGCGAATTCGGTTGCGCCGTATGTCATCAGGACCGGAATGTCGTATCTGCGGAAGAAACCGTCGGCCAGTTCGGCCGGGCACGGCGCGGTCCCGGAAGTGACCACCTGCAGGCTCGCCAGCCGATCTTTCGGCACGTCGGCGTCGAGCACGGTGCGCAAGGCAGCGGGCACCAAGCTCACCGCCCGCAACTGGTGTCGCTCCACGACGCGCAACCAAGGCTCGAGGACGAACTTGGGCATCAGGATCATCCGGCGTCCGGTGGCCAGGCACGCCAGCGATCGCCACAGCCCGCCGATATGCACGAGCGGTGCCGCGACAAGCGCCGCCGAGCGGGTCAGCAGCCGGTCGGATTTGGGCGTCTGCCCGCCGGAGGCGAGCGCCTGGTCCAACTGTTCGACGCTCAGGTGCACTCGCTTCGGTGGACCGGTAGTGCCGGAGGTGAGCATCTCGACGGCGATGCCCGGGTTGGTCGGGGCATCGACGGGTGCAGCACCACCCGCGATACGCACTGCACCATCGGTATCCAACTCCAGAGCGAGACCGGCGGCGGTCACGGCGCCGAGCACACCGTCACGCGCGAGCACCTCGACCCCGGCGACGACAACGGGTGGCGCGCACCGGGCGATATCGGCCGCGAGTCGCGCGGCGGGTTGCAGTGGGCTCAGCATCACCACGCAACGTCCCGAAGCGATCACCGCAGCGACCACCGCGACGTGCTCGGGACGGTTCTCCAGTACGACCCCGACGCGGGCTTCGACGGGCAGACCCGCGGTCTCGAACGCGTCGATCACGGCGCCCGCGGTCTCTTGGACCCGGCCCCAGGTCCACCAGATCTCGGCGTGCTCGATCGCATCGGCGTCGGCGGGCGCCTCGGCAAGCAAGCGGGACAGGCGGTCTCGAATTCCCACGTGATCAGCCCTTCGAAAGACCGAGCACCTGCTCGGCGAGATGGGTTATGCGTATCGACCGGCGGCGCGATAGGCGCCGCGAGATCGCCACGTCTCATCTATAAAGTACACTTAATTAGAACCGCTGGTCAGTTGTCCCGCAAACAGCAAGAACGCGATATCGGTCACAGCCAGGCGGGATCGCGCCAGCGAAAGTCACGAAATTCCCTGTTTGGATAACAAATTCGCGCATTTCGGACCGAACTCAGCGCTACCGACGAAATGCGTAAGGATCAGCTACATACAAGATTCGAACACGCTTCCAGGACACTGATCTAGAAAAAGGCTGGGATAGCACCAGCGCCATCCCAGCCCCGGTCGGGCGTCGACGAGTCAGATACCGACCAATCCGGCGAGCCGGGCTCGGTGCATCGCGGGATCTCCGAACAACTGTTCCGAGGATTTGGCACGCTTCAGATACAGGTGCGCGTCATGTTCCCAGGTGTATCCGATACCACCGTGGATCTGAATGTTCTCTTCAGCCGCGTGGGTGAAGGCATGCGAGCAGTACGCCGCGGCCAGCGCGGCCGCCACCGGCAACGCGGTCGAGTCGCTAGCGGCCACCGACGCCGCGTGATACGCCGCGGACCGCGCGGATTCGACCTGTAGAAGCATGTCGGCGCACTTGTGTTTGATCGCCTGGAACGACCCGATCGGGCGGCCGAACTGCACCCGGATCTTCGCGTATTCGACGGCGGTGTCCAGGCACATCTGCGCACCGCCGACCTGCTCGGCGACCAGCGCCACCTCGGCGAGGTCGAGCACGGTGCGCAGGTACGCCGAGGCGTCCCCGTCCGGTCCGACCCGCCGTGCTACCGCGCCGTCGAGGTCGAGCCTGGCCAGGCGCCGGGTCGGGTCGAGTGTGTCGAGCCGGGTGCGAGTTACCCCCGCCTCGTCGCCCCGCACGGCGAATAATCCCGGCCCCGCTTCGGTGCGCGCGACGATGAGTACGAGGTCGGCCGTATCGCCGTCGACGACGAACATCTTGGTGCCCGATAAAGTCCAGTCCTCGCCGCTCGGCGCCGCCACGGTCGCGACATCGGCCAACTGCCAGGATCCACTCGCCTCGGCCAACGCTAGGGTGGCGGTCAGCGAACCGTCGGCGATCGAGGGCAGCCAACGCGCTTTCGCCGCATGATCACCGGAGGCGGTGAGCGCCTGACCGGCGAGCGCCACCGTCGCGAAATACGGCGAGGGCAACAGCACTCGCCCCATCTCCTCCAGCACGATGCCCAGCTCGACCGGACCGCCGCCGGCACCACCGTATTCCTGGGGCAGTGCCAGGCCGTGCAGGCCGAGCTGCTCGGCCATCTGCCGCCACACCGCCGGATCATGCCCCTGCTCGGACTCCATCCACTGGCGCACCGCCGCGCTCGGCGACTTCTCCGACAGGAAACGGCGCAGCGTCGCGCGCAATTCTTCCTGCTCCTCGGTGCACGTCAGAGTCACCCGACTCCTCCACGATGGCGAATCTTTTTGGGCTGCAACGAGATCACCGCGGGGTATGTGAGCGTAGGTAGGCGTCGAAGTCCGGCAGCATCCGTGCGCGCTCGACGATCTCGATGCGCACGCCGGACGGGTCGAGGAGATAGGCGAAGATCGAGGGCGCGCCGTCGATCACCGCGCACGCCTCGAGCAAGAAACCCGACTCCTCGAGCAGTTTCGCGGTGATCGGTACGTCGTCGCAGAAGTAGCCGAGGTGGTGGGTCGCGCCGCGCGGCGACGCCGTCCACGGTGTGCCGGGAATCGCCTGCACGAGTTCGATATGCGGGCCGTCGAGCGAGTAGCAGTACTCCAGGCGCAGCACCCGCTCGCCGTCGGCCATGCGGACCGGCAGCTCGCCTGCCATGGTCTCGGTCCACCGGTAGCCCGCGACCTCGCTCATAGCGTTCTTGGACGCTTCGAGATCCGGCACCACGATGCCGGTGTGGAACAGATCCGATGCCCGTAATGGATGGTTCACGCCGTCACCCACCGCAGCCGCAGGGACTGGATGCCGTACATATTGCCGTGCTGCTCGAGCTCTTGCCCGGGGGCCAATCGGTACTCGGGGATCCGCTTATGCCACTCCTCGACCGCCACATTCAGCTCGAGGCGGGCCAGATGGGAACCGAGGCAGCGGTGCGGACCCGATCCGAAGGCGATGTGGTTGCTCTGCTCGCGGTGCAGGTCCACGTCCAGCGGGTTGTCGAAACGTTCGGGATCGCGGTTGCTCACCGCGAGCGGCAGCATCACCATCTCGCCCGCTTTGACCGGGCAGCCACCGATTTCGGTATCAACCGTCGCTTTGCGGGCCGGGACGACGAAGGAGTAGACCCGCAGGATCTCCTCCACCCCCATCGCGATGAGCGAGGGATCCTCGATGATCGCCGTGCGCTGCTCTGGATGGGTGGCGAAGTGATAAAGCGCCCAGCCGATGGAGATCGGGACGGTATCGAACCCGGCCTGGAACATCAGGATGCAGAACGCGTGCATGTCGTAGTCGCTGATCGGCTCGCCGTCGATCTGCCAGGTCAACACGCGCGAGAGCAGGTCGTCGCGAGGAGCCTCGCGCCGCAGCGCGATCTGCTCGGCGAAATAGTCCGATACCGCGGTCATGGCACTGAGCTGGCGGACGCCCTCGGGATCCTCGGCGTAGGTCAGATGCAGCAGGTCGTGCACCCAATCGAGGAATATGCCCAGGTCCTGTTCGGGCAGGCCCATCAGGCGCATGAAGATCAGGGTGGGAAACCGGCGGGCGAATTCGTCGAGGACATCGACTTCGCCGCGCTCGAGCAACTGATCGATCATGTCGGCCGCAACCTGGCGAACCTCCGGTTCGCGGGCGGCGATCGCCTTCGGCGAGAAGTCTGTGCCGAGGAGCCGCCGCCAGATGGTGTGCACGGGCGGATCCAACATCTCTGGAATCCACAGGAACTTCGGGTCCGGATTGAGTGCCGTCACCGACTTGTTGGAGAACCGGCGCCAGTCCTGCAGCGCTTCCTGCACCGCCTGGCCCTCGGTAATCACCCAGTAGCCGCTGGCGATGGTGCTGCGGAAACCCGTATGGCTGCCGGCGATCTCGTCCCATCGCTGCTGGTGGCTCAGGACCGGTCCGCCCAGTCGGTTGTCGAAGTGATAGGCGGGTACACCGTCATAGGTGCCCTCGGGCTCGAGCTTCGTGCTCATCGCGGATCCTCTCGAAACGCTGCGGTACCGGGGTTCGAATATACCGGGCAATACAGCAATTGCGTAACCTCTTTTGTTGTTGATCCGGCTAATTCCCGCTCAGCGGACGGCAATTTCCAGAAAAGAGGTCACTTTCCTCAGATGAGATCAGGTGACCGCGCCGTCGATCTTGAGCGCGATGAGTTCGTCCTCGGACAATCCCAGCTCGAGCAGCACCTCATCGGTGTGTTCGGCGAACAGTGGGGCCCGGGTAAGGGTCGCCGGGGTTTCGTCGAATTGGACTGGGTTGGTGACCAGTTCGCGATCCACGCCCTCGGCGTCGACGACCGGCGCGATGAGGCCGTTGGCCCGCAGCGACTGGTCCTGGCCGACCTCCCACGCGTTCTGTACTGCGGCCCATTGCCCTTCGCCGCGGCCGAGGATCTCGACCCATTCGGCGTAGGGACGAGCCGCGACGATCTCGGCGACGATCTCCGCGGCAGCGCCCGCGTTGGCCATCAGCTTGTCGGCGCTGTCGAAACGTTCGTCGTCGACGAGTTCCGGGCGCCCGGCCAGCCGGCAGAATTCCGGCCAGTAGCGACCGGGTTGCAGCATCGACAGCTCGATCCACCGCCTATCCGCGGTGCGGTAGGCCCCGATGAGCGGATTAGTGGCCGAGCCGTGTTTCGGCGGCGTGTTGACCGGCAGCGGGCCGCCGGACATCAACGCGAGGTTGACCGTGAATTGCGTTGCCCAAGCACCGACTCCGAGCAACGAGACGTCCAGTACCGACGTCTCGCCCGTGGTCGCGCGAGCATAGAGGGCGGCGGCGATACCACCGGCGATGGTCAAACCGCCCATCGAATCGCCGTAGGCCCCACTCGGCATCCGCGTGATGCGCTCCGCCCCTGGCGGGGTGACCCCGGCGGCGCTACCGCCCCGCGCCCAGAAGGCGGTGCTGTCGTAACCCCCCTTGCCCGCTTCGGGTCCGCGGACGCCGAAACCACTGCCACGCACGTAGATGATGTCGGGGTTGATCGCCCGCACATCCTCGAGGTCGATCCCCAGTTTCGCCCGCGATTCGGGCAAGAAGTTCGTGAGGAACACGTCGCTGTTACGGATCAACTCCTCGAGCACACGGCGCGCGGACGGCTTTTCGAGGGCCAGGCCAACACTGCGCTTGCCACGGTTCGGACCTTCCATTATCGGGAAGAATGACGATCCGGCGCTGCCACCGGCATAACCGAGCACGCGCGAGAGCCCACGCTGGCCGTCGCCCCGCTCGGCGTGCTCAATCTTGATCACGTCGGCGCCCCAGTCGGCCAGCACCGCACCGGCCGCCGGAACGAAGGTGAACTGCGCGACTTCGAGAACGCGCACGCCCTCCATCGGTTTGTGCATCGGACAAGCTCCTCGTTGCGTCGAAGGGTTGCCGGTCAGGCGGTACAACCCCAAAAATAACAGTATCCCCAATAATTATGGAGAGGTATCTACTAACGCCCTTTCCAGATAGGTGCACGCTTTTCGGTGAACGCGGTGGCACCTTCTTCGGCATCCGCCGAGGCGAAGACGGGGCCGGTGATCTCGACCTGATTCGCCCAGCCCTGCTCCGTGGTCCAGTCGGCGCCGGAGCGGGCGATCTGCTTGGTCGCCGCCACCGCGAGCGGGCCGTTCGCCGCGATCGTCTCGGCCAGTTCCAGCGCGCCGTCGAGTGCGCCGCCCTCATCGGTGAGCCGGTTGATCAAGCCGATCTCGGCGGCGCGCTGCGCACCGAACGGCTCACCGGTCAGCAACAGTTCGAGCGCGATAGCGAAAGGCACCCGCCGGGCCAGTAGCAGCGCCGCACCAGCGCCCGCCACCAGCGCCCGCTTCACCTCCGGCACACCGAAACGCGCGGTGCGCGCGGCTACTACGAGGTCACAGGCCAGCAGAAGCTCGAAACCGCCTGCCAGCGCCCACCCCTCGGCCGCACCGATCAACGGTTTCCGGGGCGGAGTCATCGTGATCCCGCACAGCCCGCGCCCCTCGATCGCCGGGCTCTCACCACGCAGGAACGCTTTGAGATCCATCCCCGCTGAGAACGTCCCGCCCGCACCGGTCAGTACACCGACCCGCAACTCGTCCGACGCGTCCAACTCATCGACCGCCGCGGCCACACCCGCGGCCACACCCGCGTTCAGCGCGTTCTTCACCGCCGGGCGATTGATCGTAATGACCTGCACCGCACCACGACGTTCGACCAGCACCTCGTCCGACACGTCCACTCCTTCACCCGGCGGCCTGCGCCGACGGCTCGTCAACGAACAGTACATCCAATTTCGCATACTTATTTAACATGCGCCACAACGAGCGGACTGGCGCGTCGTTCACCACATGACCTGCTCGAAGGTCCTATCCGTCGCGTCGAGATTCCGTTCCGGCATCGTGCGCACGTGGACTCAAGACAGAAATACAGTGTACTGTTCAATGACAACCCCATTAGAATCACACTCTCTTACGGTGGTACACGTTGCGCCGGACCGGCCGGTCCGGTCCGACTCGGCGATCGTGACGGACGGAGTGGGCATGGCCGAAGGGTCACATATGGCCGACAAAAAACAAGCGGAACGACCGAGGATCGGGATAGCCGACCCCGCGGATATTTCCGCGCGCGCTGCACGAGCGGTCGGCGCGACATTGCGAGACCTGGTTCAACTGACCGGTGGCGCGTCCAGCCTCACCTATTCCGCCACGGCGGACACGGACACGCGCGTCGTGGTCAAGGTCGCCCCACCCGGTCTCGCCCCGGTCCGCAACCGGGATGTGCTGCGCCAGGCCCGGTTGCTTACCGCGCTCACCGAAGTGGCCGATCTGGCCGTGCCGCGCGTGTTGGGAACCGATACCGGCTCACCACCGGAAGTGCCGCCGCTGTTCGTCATGTCCTTCGCCGACGGCGAGAGCTACGAACCCCGCCACGTCGCGGTCGAACAGCGTCCGTCCCGGACACAGGTGCGCGGCCGGGCCGCGACAGCCGCCCGCATGCTCGCGGCCCTGCACGCCGTCGCCCCAGCGAAGCTCGGCATCGATGAACCGGCCGCCTCGCTCGAAGCCGAGGTCGAGCGCTGGACGAAGGCTTTCGCCACCTGTGAGCTCGAACAGTCCACAGCATCAGCCGAACTCGACTGCCGACGACTGCTCACAACCGCGGTCCCCGCGCCGCTGCGGCCCGCGGTGCTACACGGTGACTGGCGACTGGGCAATATGCAATGTGTCGGTGATCAGGTACACGCGGTCATCGACTGGGAAATCTGGTCGATCGGCGATCCGCGCCTGGACCTCGCTTGGCTGCGGCTGATGTCGGATCCCTCCCATCCGACGGCGATCGCCCCCAACGCCCCCACACTCGAGCCCGATGAGTTGCTGGCCAGGTACGAGGCGGCCAACGGCGCACTCGTAGCCGACCTCGGTTGGTTCGACGCCATCGTCCGCTATAAACAGGCCGCCGCGTCCGCGCTGCTGGTCAAGAACGCCGAACGCCGCGACCAGGTCACCGAGCGAGTCGAACGGATGCGCGGCGGAATCCCACTGCTGCTCACCGCCGCGCTGGCCCATCTCGACCACTGACTCGTCTCACCCACTGATTCCTATTCGGAGGACCGATGTTGGATTTCTCGATCGAACCGGAGTTCCAGGTAAAGCTGGACTGGGCCGCGGAATTCGTCCGCAAGGAGGTCGAACCGCTCGACCTGCTGTTCCCGCACGGCGGCGATCCGTATGACACGCGCAACGAAAAGGCGCGCGCGATCCTGCGGCCGTTGCAGGAGCAGGTCCGGGCGCAGGGCTTGTGGGCCTGCCATCTCGGACCCGAGCTGGGCGGACCGGGTTACGGCCAGGTCAAACTTGCCTACCTCAACGAGATCCTCGGCCGCTCCTATTGGGCGCCAACGGTTTTCGGCACCGCCGCACCCGATACCGGGAATGCCGAAATTCTCGCCATGTTCGGCACCGACGAGCAGAAGGCTCGCTACCTGCAACCCCTGCTCGACGGCGATATCGTCTCCACCTTCTCGATGACCGAGCCGCAGGGCGGCGCCGATCCGAAGGAGTTCGTCTGTCGTGCCCGGCGCGACGGCGACGAATGGGTGATCGACGGGGAGAAATGGTTCTCCTCCAACGCCAAGTTCGCCGCGTTCCTCATCGTCATGGCCGTCACCGACCCCGACGCCGCCCCGCACGCCCGGATGTCGATGTTCGTGGTGCCCGCCGAGACACCCGGCATCGAGATCAAGCGCAATGTCGGCACCATGGACGAACGCGACTCCCTCGATGAGGGCATCCACGGCTACATCCGCTACCACCAGGTACGAGTCCCGCTCGACGCCATGTTGGGCGGCCCAGGCGAGGGCTTCAAGGTGGCGCAGGCTCGCCTCGGCGGCGGACGGATTCATCACGCGATGCGCTCGGTCGGCAAATGCACCCGCGCCTTCGACATGATGGCCGAGCGCGCGCTCTCGCGGCGCACCCAGGGCACCCTGCTCGCCGAGAAGCAGGCCGTTCAGCAGTTCATCGCCGACTCCTGGATCGAATTGCAGCAGTACCGGCTGATGGTGCTGCATACCGCGTGGATCATCGACACCCAGCCGCACGGCGCCGCCCGCACCCAGATCGCGATGTGCAAGGTCGCGATGGCCAAGGTGCTGCACGACATCATCCAGCGCGCGCTGCACCTACACGGCTCGCTCGGCACCACCAACGAACTGCCCCTTGCCAAATGGTGGATGGCCGCGCCGAACCTGGCCCTGGCCGATGGCCCGACCGAAGTGCACCGCACCACGGTCGCCAAGCAGATCTTGAAAAAGTATCGGCCCGCCGAGGGCCTGTTCCCCAGCGAGCACATCCCGCCGAAGCTCGAGGAAGCGCGAAAGCGCTACGCGCACATCATCAATGACGGCACCCTCAGCGGTGAGGTGAACGCATGAGCTCAGATCTATTCGATCTGTCCGGCAAAGTCGCGCTCGTGACCGGCGGCAGCCGCGGCCTCGGCTTGGAGATGGTGCGCGCCTTCGCCGCCGCGGGCGCGGATGTGGTGATCACCAGTCGCAAGCTCGACGCCTGCGAGAGAGTCGCCAAAGAGGTCCGCGACCTCGGCCGTCGCGCGTTGCCGGTGGCGGCGCACGTGGGCCACTGGGATGACCTGGGCAGGCTCGCCGATGCCGCGTACGACGAATTCGGCAAAGTCGACATCCTGGTCAACAATGCGGGTATGTCACCGGTGGCGCCGTCCTCCGAGGAGACCAGCGAGGACCTGTTCGACAAGGTGATCGGCGTCAATTTCAAGGGCCCGTTCCGGCTCGCCTCGCTGATCGGGCGGCGGATGGCCGATGGCGACGGCGGCTCGATCATCAACATCTCCTCCTCCGGGGCGCTACTGCCGCAGCCCCGATTCGGGCCCTACGCCGGAGCCAAGGCGGCGCTCAACGTGTTGACTACCGTCTTCGCTCAGGAATACGGCCCGAAGGTCCGGGTCAACACCATCTCGGCGGGCCCGTTCCTGACCGATATCTCCAAATCCTGGCGCGAGGAGGCTCGGCAGAACACGCGCAGCGCGCTGGGGCGCCCCGGCAAACCGAAGGAAATCATCAGTACCGCGCTGTATCTGGCCAGCGATGCCTCCAGCTACACCACCAACGCGCTGATCCGGGTGGACGGCGGACTGTACTGACCCGTATGCCAAGGCGCCTGCCGCATGCCGAAAAGGTTGGCGGCAGGCCCTTTCTCACGGTGCCGGACACGCCACTCACACTCCTACCGCGGACGAAGGCCCTCGGAATGCCCGAACCCCGCCCGGTGAGGGGTACCGGGCGGGGCAGAAGGGCCAGAGGGCCTGTGTTACTTGGCCGGTGCGGGCATCGGCTGGTTGATGGTGGTGAAGTACTGCGCCACCGCCATGATCGCCATCGGTGCGGCGATGAACAACTGACCGGCCAGGGTGCCGATCGCACCGATAGCGACGATGCCACCGATGCAACCGATCGCGGCGGCCGGGATGAACGCGCCGAACAGACCGACGATGGTCGCCGAGGCGACGGTCGCACCGGCGATACCGCCCAGGACGCAACCGATCGCGCCGCCGCCGATGCCGCCCACGATGCCGCCGATGGTGGCGCCCATCGTGACGGTTCCCATCATGCGACCGAAGGCCGCTTGCTCACGGTCGTACTGCGATTTCCATGGCGCCTGATCCTCATACGGCAGCGCGACGGGCTTGTAGGCCGCGTTCGCCATGTCGAACTGTGGGGTCAGTGTCGCGGTTCGATCGGTGATCTCCGCGGCGATCGGGAATTCGAAATCATCGACGCGGAACTTCAATTCGGTACCCGCCAGGGTGACGCCGTTGGCCGCCTTGATCTTGAACACACCGTCCTCTACGACTATCGAGCCGGCCTCGGTGGTGATGACCGTCGCCTGCTCGGTGGTCCGTGTCGTGAAGGCGACATTGTCATCGGGCTGCGACAATGCAACCCCTGATTGGGCGGTGATGCCGAGCGCTGTTACCAGCAATGTGCAGGTAGCTGCAATCTTCCTCATCGGATTCTTCTTTCTTTTGTAAATCCCTCGGGCTGCGGTGCACGAGGAACAACCTGGGGCGAGTAGCGCGCCATGGACCATCGGCCGCTTCGCCGAATCCTGGACGCGGACCGCGTCCTACTTGGGCACGACCTTCACGTCGGGGATCAACTCGCCGCATGCCGGTGCGGCATTCGCGTCCGGCACGAACTTGTCGCCGCGCAGCACCGAGACGTAGGTGCAGTTTCCGGGGCCACCGACCGCGTAAGACCCGGGATTCTGGAAGTCGGCGGGTTTGGTGAACAAGCCGCCTGCGGTCCAGGTCTTGTCGGCGCGCAGCGCGGCCTTCAACTGCGCCTGGCTCGCCGTGCAACCCGCCTGTTCCAACCCGTGAATGAGTAGATCCGCGCTGATCCAGCCGACCGCCTGGGAGAACGACGGAATGCCGTTGGTCGCGCCAGCGAATTGCTGCAGCGACGCCGACCACGCACGGGTCGCGTCGGTGTTCAATTCCACTGGCGCATAAGAGGATAGGAAGCCAACACCCTGAGCGGCCGCGATGGTCGGCGCCGACTGCAGCAGTTCGGCGCCGTAGCCGGTGGCCAGCAGCACCGATTTCATCTCGACCCCTGCCTGACGCAGACCGGCCACCAGTGCGAACGCGGTCTCGGGGTTGATCGGGGCGTACAGCACGTCGGCGCCGGACTCCTTGATGCCCAGCACGGCGGCGCCGACATCGGTGCTCCCGACCGCGACACGCTCGCTGACATAGCCCCGCGCGAGCCCCGCATGTTCGGCCGACAGCACCGCCCCTTCTGCGGCCTTCGACGAACTCGGCACGTTATAGCCGACGACCGCCGCCTTGGTGCCGCCGAGCTTCTTCCAGTAGTCGCCCAGTGTGGTGGCGGTCTTGTTCCAGTCGGTACCCGACATACCCGCGAACAAGTTGTCGTATTTGGTGTTGAACCACTGATCACCGCCGTCGAAGGCGGCGCCGAGGAACGGTGTCGCCTTGGCCTGGGTGCCCGCGTACTGCCCGGCCCCGAAGAAGTAGGTGCTCACCGGCAGTACTGCGTACGCCTTGTCCTGTTGTACCAGCTTCTGAACGGCGGTCAGCGCCCCCTGCGGCGAGGACGTGTCGTCGCCCATGACCACGTCGAAACCGCGCGCGGCGCATTTGCCATCAGCCGCCTGATAGGCGGCGAACCGCGCCTTGACCCCGCTCTCGGCGCCGGTCCAGTGCGAGGCGCCGGTCCCGCTCAGCGAGGTCAGGACGCCCACCTTCACCGGCCCGCTCGTATCCCCCGCACCGGACGAACTGCCGCCGCACGCGGACAAAACCAGCGTTGCGGCGCACACTCCCGCCGCGATCGCACCAACTCTGCGCATTCGTACTCCTCATATCCGTCGCCGATCCGGCGCCCTTGCCGATCAACGTCCACGGACAGTGGAGCATATTCAGTACCCTTTGTATCTGTTTTTCGTCGAGAATCTACGGACAATGGTTGACGATGACCCTTTATTAGCGCACTCTTACCCTCAATACAAACCTCGGAGCACCGTCAACCTCCGAACGCAATCAACCTGAGCGCCGAACAGGAGCCCGCTGTTGCTCTCCTACGTTTTCGTCGGCCTGGCCCTCGGGGCCATCTACGCGATCGCCGCGGCGTCGCTGGTCGTCACCTATGTCTCGTCGGGCGTGTTCAATTTCGCGTTCGGGGCCATGGCGTTCGCCGTCGCCCGCGTCTACTACTTCCTCAACGTCGAACACGGTTGGCCGCTGCCGCTCGCGGCCGTCGTCGCGATCGGGCTGTTCGGCCCGGCGCTGGGTATCGCCTTGTACGCGTTGCTCTTCCGCTATCTGCGGTTGCGCTCACCACTGGTCAAGATCGTCGCCACCATCGGTCTTTCGGTCGCTTTGCCACCTCTGGTCAACCTCGTTCTCGGCCATCTCGCGAACGCCACCGCCCCCGGACTGGCACCACAACCACTGCGGACGTTCCACCTGTTCGGGGCGGTCGTCGACATGAACCAGCTGATCACCTACGCGGGACTGATCGTGGTCCTGGCCGTCGGCACCGGACTGCTCCGGTATACCGATGTCGGCCTGAAAATCCGAGCACTCGTGGACTCCGAGGCCCTGACCGCGATGTCCGGTGTCAGCCCCACGCGGGTGTCGCTCGGCGTGTGGGCGTTCAGCGCGTTGCTGGCCGGACTCGCCGGAGTGCTCATCGCACCCACTGCGGGGCTGACGGTGGACGGTATGACGTTCCTGATGGCGGCCGCGTTCGCCGCGGTGGTGGCGGCTCGGCTGCGCAGCCTGCCGATGGCCGTCGGGGTCGCGCTCGCGATGGGCGTCGTCACCAGCGTGATCCAGCGCTACCTCGATCCGCAGAGCCCGTTCGCGGCGCAGATCGTGCCTAGTATCCCGTTCGTATTCATGCTGGCATTCCTGCTCTACTACGCGCTACGCGGGCAGGCGGGTGACACCACGGCGGGTGGAGCCCTGGATCGCGCGATCCATACGGCCGACTCTGGAGCGTCTACAGGCGCGAGCACGCGCCGAGCCGGGCGGATCCGGCCGACGGCCGTGGTCATCGCGCCGCTGGTGACGCTGGCCGTCGTCGCGGCCCTGCCGCTGGTCCTCGACGAATATTGGACCGGTCTCGCGGCGGCGGGCATCGCGCTGGCGATCGCGCTGCTGTCCTACACCCTTGTCACCGGTGAGGGCGGGATGATCTGGCTGTGCCAGATCACCTTCGCGGGTTTCGGCGCGCTCCTCGCCGCCGAGCTCACCACGAACTCCGGCTGGTCTCCCTTGGCGGCGGTCCTGGTCAGCGGATTGTGCGTGGTACCGATCGGCGTGATACTCGGGATACTCACGATCCGCCTCGGCAATCTGTATATCGCCCTGGTGACACTGACGTTCGGCCTACTCGCGCAGAACCTGGTCTTCCTGCGCGACGGTTTCTACAACTCCGGCCAGGGCATCTACCTGCCGCGTCCCGAATGGGCCTCGGACAATAAGACTTTCGCGCTGCTCGCGCTCGCGGTGTTCGTCGTACTCGGCGTGATCGTCCTCAATCTGCGCCGCTCGACCGCCGGACTGGCGGTCGCGGCGGTCCGGTCGAGCGAGGCGGGGTCACGCACGTTGGGCCTGAGCATCCTGCAGGTGAAGGTGCTGGTATCGGGCGTCGCCACCTTCGTGGCCGCTATCGGTGGGGGCTTCATCGCATTGAATTACCAATCGGCGCTACCTGATTCGTTCAACCCGTTCACCGGACTGATCTGGCTGGCGGTTCTGGTCACCGTGGGTTCGCGGTCGATCATGGGCGCGCTCGTCGCCGGAGTGGCCTTCACAATGCTCCCCGGAGTCTTCCAGACCTACCTGCCGACCAGTTGGGCCGAAATCCCCGTCATCATGTTCGGACTCGGCGCGATCACGCTCGCCCGCAACCCCGACGGCATCATCGCTATGCACGCCGGGCAACTGCGCACGGTTAGCCAATGGCTCGAACATCGGCGGGCCGCCGTTCGAGATCCCGAGCCCGCGACACCCACGTCCACGAGAACCGAGTCCGCGACCTCAGAGTCCACCAGGACCGAGCCCATGAGCTCCGAATCAGCAACGTTCGAGACCCACGATTCCGAGTCGCCGACGTCCGCGCGGGGGCGCCCGGACCAACATTGTGCCGACGACATGAATCACAAGGGCACCGAGGAGAAACTGTTGACCCCAGGAGATCCGGCATGAGTCCCACCGCGACCGACACCACCCTGCCGCGGATCGAGGCCAAGGGCGTAACCGTCCGATTCGGTGGACTCGTCGCTCTCGACAACGTCGATCTGCAGGTGCCACCAGCTTCCATCGTCGGCCTCGTCGGCCCCAACGGCGCGGGCAAAAGCACGTTGTTCGCAGTTCTTTCGGGCTTGCTCACACCGAGTTCCGGTGCGGTATTGATGAACGGCCGAGACGTCACCGGGGCCAGCGCGCAATCGCGGGCTCGGCGTGGCCTCGCTCGCACGTTCCAGCATCCAGAACTGTTCCCGGGGTTGACCGTTCGCGAACACGTGGTGCTGGGCTACCGAGTGCGGCACACGCGCCGCCGGATCTGGACCGATCTGATCACCGCCGGCGGCTTCCGGAGCGCCGCCGTTGAGGAGGACGCGCGGGTCGACGAAATCCTCGCCGCGCTGCATCTGAGTGGACAGGCCGATCAGCCGGTCGCCGGATTGCCGCTGGGCACCAGCCGGCTCGTCGAGATCGCCAGGGCGTTGGCCGTCGATCCGAATGTGTTGCTGCTCGACGAGCCGTCATCGGGTCTGGATGCACGCGAAACCGACGAGCTCGCAGCCACATTCACTCGCGTCGTCGCCGATCACGGCGTCTCACTGCTACTGGTCGAGCACGATGTCGACCTTGTCCTCGGGCTCAGCGATGTCGTCCACGTCCTCGATTTCGGCGTGAAGATCAGCGCCGGCACGCCCGCCGAAGTCCGCGCGGATCCCGCTGTGCGCGCGGCTTATCTGGGCGAGGGCCCGGAAGGGAACACGGCATGAGAGCTCAGGCATGGAGGAAGCATGCGTAGCCACGTAGCGCCCGATCGTTGCCCATCGAACGGAAAAGACCTCGGCATGACAACCACCCCTGCCCTGCTCGCCGTCCGCGACCTGGCCGTCCGCTACGGTCCGGCGCACGCCTTGCAGTCGGTGACCTTCGACGTGCAACCGAACAGCGCGCTCGCCGTCCTCGGCCCCAACGGATCCGGTAAAAGCACACTCGCACGAGCCCTATCCGGGCTCGTGACTCCCACCGCCGGAAGCATCGAACTCCACGGCCGCAACATCACGGGTACAGCAGCCGAGGAGATTCGACGGACCGGTCTGGTCCACCTACCCGAGGGGCGCGGTGTCTTCCCGACGCTGACCGTCCTGGAAAACCTGCGCATGGCTACCGCATGTGACAGACGACAGCGAGCGACCGCCATCGAGAAGGCGTTCGAGATCTTCCCCGTGCTCGGACAGCGACGGCGGCAGGCCGCGGGCACCCTGTCCGGTGGCGAACAGCAGATGTTGTCCCTGGCCAGGGCGTTGATGGTCGACCCAACGTTGGTTATCGCCGACGAGATGTCCCTGGGCCTCGCACCCAAGATGGTCGACGTGGTCTTCGAGAGTCTGCAGCGGGCGAGGGCCGCCGGTGTCGCCGTCATCATGATCGAGCAATTCGCTAGCCGCGCACTGGCTTTCGCCGATCGCTGCCTGATCCTGCAGCGTGGGCGGATCGCTTGGGCAGGCGCGGCCGACCAGGCGGGCGATGAACTGCTGCGCCGCTATCTCGGCGACGCGACCGCCGCCTGATCCCAACCCCACCATGACCTCACATACCACCCGATTCGCGGCGACGGAGCGGATTTTACGAGCGACCGGTCACGACCCGCCCGCGTCCGAAAACACAGGAGTTCAAATGACGAACAACGAGCAGACCAGCAACGAGCACCAGGGCAAGGTCGCATTCATTACCGGTGGCGGCCGCGGTTTCGGTAAAGCGTTCGGTACCGCGTTGACGGCGCGCGGTGCGCATGTCGTACTTGCCGATATCGATGGCGATGTCGCGAAATCCGCCGCCGCGGAACTCACCGCCGGCGGTGCGAGTGCGATCGGAGTCGCCTGCGATGTGGCCGACGAGTCCCGGGTCGGCGAGCTGATCGATGAGATCGCCGAACGCCACGGCGGTCTCGATATCTTGGTCAACAACGCGGGCCTGCATGCCGCCTACAACAGGCCCTTCGCCGAACTCGGACTCGCCGCGACCCGGCGGCTGTTCGACGTCAACGTAATGGGCGTGATCATCTGCACCCTCGCGGCGAAGCAGGCCATGAGCGGACGTGACGGGGCCTCCATCATCAATATCTCATCATCGGCGGCTTACGGGAACCGTGCGGCCTACGGTGTCTCCAAACTCGCCGTGCGCGGCCTGACGATGGAGTTCGCGCACGAGCTCGCGGCCGACGGCATCCGGGTCAACGCGATCGCGCCGGGCCTCATTTTCACCGATGCCATCCGGGCCGAGCTGGCTTCCAGTGAAGTCGAACGTGTGATGGCACAGCAGATCCTGCAGCGCGAGGGCGAGGAGCGCGACATCGTGGAGGCGCTGCTCTACCTGGTGTCACCGAAGGCATCCTTCGTCACCGGTGAAACCTTGCGCGTAACGGGCGGTTTCGCACTATCAGTGTAGATCGCCCGGTCCGCCGGGCAGGGATCCGGCACGGCGGCGAACCCAGCGGCCCACCGCCACGCCCGGTCTCGACCAGCGGTCCCACCGCCACGCCTTCGCCTCACTCCAGTGGTCCACTCCCGCTCGGCCTCAACCAGCAGCCCTGCTGCCCGCCCGGCGATAAACCCGTGGTCCCGTCGCTTCGCCCAGTCTCAGCCCAGTAGATCCATCGCCTGATCCAGCAGCACTGGCAACGCGGGCAGCATCCGCCGGTGCATATCGTTCAACTGCCCGGCTTTACGCGCCCGCTTGATCAGCAGCGCGGTCGCGGCGGATTCCTTGTACTTGGTCAGCGCCTCGAACCACAGCAGGTTTCGCAGCGGCTCGCCGCGTGCCTGCTCGTAGGCCGCGACCAGTTCCGCCTTGCTCGGCATCCCCGTCGGCTCGTCCGACAGCGATGCCGGATGCCGGGCGTCGTCGGTGAAGAAGGCCAGCCAGGTCACATCGATCCGGGGGTCGCCGAGCGCCCAGATCTCCCAATCGATGATCGAGGTGATCCGGTCCGCCGCGCACAGTGTGTTGCCGAGCCGGTAATCACCATGGATGAACACCGGCGTCATCGCGGCGGGCGTCATCGCGTGCAGCCGGTTGGCGACCACCTCGTACCCGGCGCGCAGGTCGCCGGGTATGGTCGCGAAAGCCTTTGTCCACCGGTCTATTTCAGCGCCGAGCGGGACGGCCGGTTCGTCCGCCGCCACGGTCTGGCACGGATCGACGCGGTGCAGGTCGGCAAGCATCCGTGCCGCGTCGAAAGCCCGGGCCCGCACCTGTTCGGCCGGTACAACCCCGCGCGGGGCCAGGACCGGTTCCACGCACGTCCCCGGCACCAGTTCCATGGCTACGAACGGCGAGCTGTCCGGTGGCGCGCCCGCGTCGGTGAACAGCACCGCGGGTACCCGCACGCCGGGCTGTCCGGCCAGCGCCAGCATGATCCGAGCCTGACGCAGCACGTCGCGATTGCGCACCGGCGGCAGGCCGGGTGGCGCGACTTTCAGTACGACACGCTCGTACCCGACCGGAACACCGGACAGGGTGGCCACGTACGTCAGGCTCGATGAGCCGCCGGTAAGCGGTTCGATGTGCACGATGGCGGCACCGGAATTCCATCCGCGCACTGCGACGGCTGTGCGCTCGGTCAAGTCCCGCAGCAAACCTGGACTGTTCGTGACAACGCTCGCATCACTCATTCCCGCCATTCATAAAGAGTATACTATTCAAATCCAGGCGGATGACAGCGTCGACGCCGCCTGGGCTTCGTAGCCGGTCCTCAGCTCACGTCGCAGGATTTTGCCGCTCGGTAGCCGGGGCATATCGTGGCCGAGACTCCCGCACGGCCTCGATCTCCCGTGCACGATCGCAGGTTTGTCCTTCAGATCCGCCCGCCAGTGCAGTGAGCGGCATTGCCCGCTCCTTCTCTTTCGTGCTGGTCCCGGCTCGTATCCGGACCACACACTTGGAACCGTGACAGTAAGGCCCTATTCAGGTGCCTGTTCTAAACGAATACACCCTCGCTCCGGATGCGGTATCGCCCACGTCCTCGGTATTGTCGAATGACAACGACCATCGGGCAGTGTATTAATTATCCTTAATTGGTACATTGGACGAACTCGGTCGGCTTTGCCGCGCCGCCGGGCCAACGGAAGGGAATCGTCGATGACGACACCAGAGCACGGCGACGCCATACCCGCACCGCCGCCACCCACGACACCCAACGCCCGCCGTTTCGTCGGCAAGGTCGCCTTGATCACGGGGGCGGCACGGGGGCAGGGCCGGGCCGAGGCCGTGCGATTCGCCGCCGAGGGGGCCGATGTGATCGCGCTCGATATCTGCCGCACGCTGGAGACCACCCAATATCCGGGCGCGACACCCGAGGATCTCACCGAAACCGTTGCTCTGGTGGAGAAGTACGACCGCAAGATCGTCGCCCGTGAGGTCGACACTCGCGACTTCGAGGCCCTGGCCGCCGCGGTTCGTGCGGGTGTCGCCGAGCTTGGCGGCCTCGATGTCGTCGTGGCGAACGCCGGTATGACCACCGCCGCCCCGACCTGGGAGATCGACGCCGCGCACTGGCGCGAAAGTATCGACGTCAACCTCACCGGTGCGTTCCATACGGTGAAGGCGACCGTGCCGATCCTGCTCGAGCAGCGGCGCGGCGGTAGCATCGTATTCACCGGATCGGTCGCTGGCGTGCGGGGCTTGCCGTTCCTCGGGGCCTACGTCGCCGCCAAACATGGTGTCGTCGGACTGGCCAAGACCCTCGCGAACGAGCTTGCCGAATACCGGATCCGGGTCAATACCGTGATCCCGCACGGTGTGGACACCGATCTGCGCGTCCCCGAGCTGTTCGAATTCATCGAGGCATCCCCGAACCAGATGCCGCTGTACCTGCCGAGCCTGCCCGACCCCAAAAGCCACGTCGACGATATCGCCGTCGCCGTCGCCTGGCTGGCCTCCGATGAGGCCCGCCACGTCACCGGAATTCAACTCCCGGTGGACCTGGGCCGCACCAACCGATGACCCGCACCCACCCGCCGATATGCGGCCCGCAGAGTGTGGCGATCCCGACCGGCCGCCGGTCGGTCGGGGACGGCTTCAGGCCCCGAGCATCTGCAATCCGCCGTTGACCGCGATCAGCTGACCGGTCATGAACCGAGAGCCGGTGCCGGCCAGAAACACCATGACCGGACCGAGATCGGTTGCCGGATTACCGAGCTCACCCCGCAGCGGCATGGTCGCCCGCAGGCCCGCTTTCATTGCCGCCGTGCCGTCGGGGCCGAGGTGCTTCCAGAGCCGGTCGGCGTTCGCTGTATCGACTGCAGGGGCCAGAGCATTGACGGTGATCCCGAACTTCCCCCACGCCGTTGCCGCGGACCGGGTCCACGCGTGCACCCCGGCCTTCGCGATCGCGTAATGCGGTGCAATCGGATTCCCGCGAACGCCCTCACCCGAGCCGAGATTGATGATGTGCCCGCCACTTTCGCGCATATGCTCGAACGCCGCCTGGTTGGTGAGGATGGTCGAGCGGAGGTTCGTGTCGAGGACCTGATCGAGCTCGTCATCGGTCAGCGAATCCGGTGTACTCGGCTGCCAGGTGCCGGCCGCGTGCAGCAGTACATCGAGTCCGCCCAGTGTGGACGCGGCCTGTTCGAATGCCGCGCCGACCGAACCGCGGTCGCGCGCATCGCAAACCACCCATGCGCACCGGGCCTTCAGTTCGTCCGGTGGCGGTGTGGTGTGGAACAGGCCGACGACCTCCGCGCCGGCCGCGAGGAAGGAGGCCACCGCCGCCGCACCGATTCCGCTGGCCGCACCGGTCACCACCGCACGCCGACCGGCGAGCGGTTTGCCTGCGGAAATCGCGTCGATATCTGCTCGCGCCCGGGTTTCCACCATAATCTGTACTCCCTTATCGCTCTTGCCGATTACGCATCCGCTCGCGGAGCACCAACTTCTGTACTGATTCAGTGCGCGGATACGGTCGTCGCCACACATATCCGCGGGCACGCTCGGACGCCGCGTGGACGATTGCGGCACCGCGGCGAGTAATGCCGCGGCAGTCCGGACGCCCCGTCGTATGCGGATCAGCCGAGGGACGCTTTCCGATCGGCGGTCAACGTCGTGACGATATCGCGGCGGACGAGTTTGCCGGTCGCGGTGCGGGGCAGTTCGGGCCAGTAGGTGATCCGGTCGGGAGTCTTCGCGCCACGCAACGACTTTCGCACCACCGCGCGCAGTTGCTCGGCGTCGATCGCTATACCGTCACGGGTGACGACGACCGCCTCGATGCGCTGGCCCCATTCCTCGTCCGGGACGCCGACGACGACGGCGTCGAGCACGTCCGGATGGCGCAGCAGAACGTCCTCGACTTCAGCGGGCGCGATGTTCTCCGCGCCCCGGATGATGGTGTCATCGACGCGGCCATCAATGTAGAGGTAGCCGTCGGCGTCCAGGCGACCGTGGTCACGGGTGTGGAAGAAGCCGCGTTCATCGATCGCGGAGCCCTGCCCCGCGTACTCCCCCGAGACCTGCTCGCCGCGCACCCAGATCTGCCCGGGCTCCCCCGCCGCGACGATCTCATCGCGCTCGCCGCGGACCTCCAGTTCGATGCCAGGCACCGGCCGGCCCGCCGAACCGAGCCGAGCGCGAACGTGAGGATCGTCGCTGGCGACGGCGGCCCGATGTTCCCCGGGTCCCAGCACCGAGATCGTGGACGAGGTTTCGGTCAGCCCGTAGGCATTGACGAAGTCGACATGCGGCCACTCGCGCAACGCGGTCTCGATCACCCGCACCGGCATCTTGGCGCCGCCGTAGGCGAGTGCCCGCAGCGAAGGCACCGACCGGTCGAGCCCGTCCGCGTCGACGATCCTGGCGAGCATGGTCGGTACCACCATCGCATTGGTAATACGTTGTGCCCGTACAAGTTCGAGCCAGCCGCTGGGAGTGAAATCTTCCAGGGTGAGCACCCTCCGACCCGCATACAGATTCGTCAGCGCGTTCGATACGGCCGCGATGTGGTACGGCGGCACACTCATCAACGCCGCGTCGTCAGCGTCCGCGGCGGCGAACTCCACCGTCCCGAATACATACGAGACCAGGTTGTGGTGTCGCAGCAGCACGCCCTTCGGCGCCGAGGTCGTCCCGCTCGTGTAGATCAGCACCGCGGGGGCCTCGGGGTCGGCCGGGAAGTCCGCACCGTCGTCGCCCGCACAGGCCGCTGCGGCCAGCCATTGCTGCGGGCTTTGCGCGGGCAACCCCGCACGGCGCAACGCGTCGGCCTGGTCCGGGTCCGCGATGCCGAGCGCGCGTGGATGATTCGCCAGCAGCGCGTCGAGTTGCGCACTGCCGAGCCGATAGTTCAGCGGCACCAACGGCACACCGGCGCGAGCCGCGGCGAACAGAGCGACTTGGAAGGCCGGGCCGTTCACCGCGAGGTAGATGATGGCATCGGCACCGGCCGAGCGGACCGCTCGGGCACCGCCCGCGGACAGTTCGCGCAACCACTCGGGCGTCATCCCGTCCTCGGTGCGTCCGACGACTACCCGGTCGCCGAAACCATCGGAGGCCATATCCAGCAGCATCGCGATATTCATCGATCGCCCGCGCTCAGTCCGAAGCCGGCAGCGGCTTGGCACCCTTGAGTGGCAGAGCGGTTCCGTTCAATGCCAACGTGCCTTGCCCCGCCTTCGTGCACAGCAATTCCACGCCGAGCTCGTCGTCGGCGTAGCGCTTGCCGAGCTGGGAACCGGCCATCTGCCCAGGGTCGGCACTCCCGACGAAGCCGGCTTCCGGCCCCTTCGGATCCACCATCGCCGCTCCGCCGCAAGTGATTTCCAGATCGTTCTCCGGCCAGCGCACGACGATCACCATCGTCGCGTCGACCGTGCTGGCAAGCATCTGCCCCACGTTCGGCTTCATCGCAGCTACCTCCACGGATCTCGTCATTGCGTCCCGGCCATCGTTCGAACACAGCTGCTTCCGAACATCCGGGGACCCGAGAAGAGTATACGATTAAGACTCGATCGTGCAATGAAGCCGCGCGGGGCTCACGGCCCCGAGCTCGCCCGGCCACCACCTTTCGGGCGAGTGCCGCTATCGCCTTCCCGATGGGCGGGGCGACAGCGTCGTCGGCAGGATAATTCGTTGTACTCTACTCCGGCATTGCCCGGAAATACCCGCCTACCAGCCGATACATGAACGGAGTTGCCGAATGGAGCCGAAGACCGTCCTGTTCGACGTAGCCGACCACGTCGCGACGATCACCCTCAACCGACCGGAAGCGATGAACAGCTTCAACCAGCAGATGCTCGACGATTTCGGGCATCTCTGGCAAAGGGTCAAGGACGACGACGATATCTATGTCGTCGTGCTGCGCGCGGCGGGTGATCGGGCGTTCTGCACCGGCATGGACGTCAAGGTCGGCATCGACCGCCATCCGAACGTCTGGTCCCAGGTCGACCCCGGCGAGTACCTGTCGCCCAAACTCAACCAGGTATGGAAACCGCTGGTCTGCGCGGTGCACGGGATGGCTGCCGGCGGCGCGTTCTATTGGCTCAACGAGGCCGACATCATCATCTGCTCCGACGATGCGACATTCTTCGATCCGCACGTCAGCTACGGAATGACCGCCGCACTCGAGCCGATCGGACTGGCTCGGCGCATCCCGCTCGGTGAGACCTTACGCATCGCACTGCTCGGCCTGGACGAACGCCTGTCACCGGAGCGCGCCATGCAAATCGGCCTGGTCAGCGAGGTGCTTGCCCGCGAACGACTCTGGGATCGCGCCGACGAGCTTGCCCGCATCATCGCCGCCAAACCGCCGGCCGCGATCCAGGGCACCGTGCGTGCGATCTGGGAATCGCTCGATACCGGGCGCACCCAGGCATTGCGCACCGGACTGTCTTATACCCAGATCGGCAATCCGATCGGCAAGGCCGAGGTGGACCGCGCCACCGTGCCCCGGCGGAAGTGGACGTTGCGCTGACAGTCCCGTAGCTTCGCCATAAAAAGAGTATACGTTTTTGAGGAGGATCTCTGATGCGGTTCGGTATGCCATGGCCCGGTCGCGACGTCGCCCGCGAGGCCGAGCGGGCCGGTGTCGGCGCGTTCTGCACCGGAGACTTCGCCGACCACGACGCCTACCTCAATCTGGCCGACATGGTCGCCGATACCGAAAGCGCCCTGGTCGGCCCAGCCATCGCCTACGCATTCGCCCGCACTCCGTACGCACACGCAACCGCCCTGCGTCAGCTGCACGCGAAGGCGCCTGGCCGACTATTCCTCGGACTCGGGACCGCCGCCTTCCGCATCAACCGGGACTGGTTCGGCGTGCCCGCCGATCGCCCGGTGGACCGGATCGCCGAGACCGTCGATGTCATCCGCGCCTGGCTACACGCGGAGAACGGCGAGAAAATCCGGTACTCCGGCGAGTTCTACTCGATCGACGCCGACGTCCGGGCGCCGGTATTCGGGCGGCTGGATATCCCGATCCTGCTCGCCGGTTTCAATACCCGCATGGCCGCGACCGCGGGCCGGGTCGCCGATGGCGTGATCGGGCACGGGCTGTTCACCCACTCCTGGTGGAACGATGTCGTTCGCCCCTCCGTCGAGCGCGGTGCGACCGCGGACGGTCGCACCGAATCCGCACTGGAACACGGCTGGATCATCACCGCCGTCGACGATGCCGCACCCGAACGCGCCATCGCCGACGCCCGGCGCATGATCGCCTTCTATCTCACCGTCAAGACCTACGATCCCTACGTCGCCCATCACGGCTGGGAGGGCCCGGTCGATCAGTTGCGTAAGGCATTTCGCGCCGGCGATATGGACGCGATGGCTGCGGCCGTGACCGACGAGATGCTCACCGAGATCGCCGTCTGCGGCACTACCGCCGAAGCCCGCGAGACCCTGAAGCGCCGCGCCGAGTCGCTGCCCCGCGACGTCGGATACTTCGCCCCGCCTTCGTATCTCGTGCGCCGCCAACGCCGCACCGCCTACGCCACCGCCAGCCTGGCCCTGATCGACGCCGTCCCGGCCGAAAACTGATCGGCGAACAGCCGTACGCGAGCGAGGCCGGCAGCCGGGAGACACCGAATCTCAGTCCCATAATTCAGTACACTTTGAAATGATCGTCGGTCGATGCTCCCCGTAAGCCCGGCCGCCGCAACGACGTACTGCGGGCAATCAGGAGAAAGCACATGACGACGGCGTACTCGTTCTCTTCGCAGCTGTACATCGACGGGCACTGGAGCGATGGCGAGTCGGATACGCGGGTCTTCGTGCACAATCCGGCTACCGAGGAGAGGATCGCGGAGATCCCCCAAGCCACGCTCACCGATGTGCGGCGCGCTATCGAAGCGGCGCGCAGGGCCTTCGACGAGGGCCCATGGCCGCGGATGAAACCCGCCGAGCGGGCCAAAGTGCTGCTGCGCATGGCCGAGGAAATGGAACGTCGTCTGCCCGAACTGGCCGCCGTCAATATGGCGGAGGCAGGTTCGGTGCGCGGCCTGGCCGAGACCCTCCAGACCAGGCTTCCGGTATCGCATCTGCGCGATATGGCCGAACGAGTGATGCCGGCCTTCGCGTGGGAACGACCGATGGAGCCGACCATCGCGTCGGGTATGGGCGTCTTCCAAGGCCAATTCAGGCGCGAGGCCTTCGGTGTCTGTGCGCTGATCTCGGCCTATAACTTCCCGTTCTTCCTCAGCATGATGAAGCTGATTCCAGCCCTCGCCGCCGGTTGCACCGTGGTGCTGAAGCCCGCGCCGACCACGCCGCTGGAAGTCCTGCTGATCGGTGACTTCGCCGACGCGGCCGGGCTGCCGTCGGGTGTACTGAATATCGTCACCGGTGATATCGAGACCGGGCAGGAGCTGACCACCAATCCGATGGTGGACCTGGTCAGCTTCACCGGATCCGACACCGTCGGGCGGATGGTCTACACCCAGGCCGCGGCCACCATGAAGAAGGTCATCCTCGAGCTCGGCGGCAAGTCCGCGAGCATCGTGCGCGCCGACGGCGATCTCGACGGGGCTGTCCGGTCCGCGGTCGTCGGCATTACCACTCACGCCGGGCAGGGCTGTTCGTTGCTGACCCGCACGATCGTGCACGAATCCGTGCACGATGACCTGGTGGAGCGGATCCGCCGGGGCCTGGCCGCGGTCCGCGTCGGCGATCCGGCGGATGCGTCGACCACGATGGGCCCCTTGATCAGCGCGGCACAGCGGGACAAGGTCGAGAAGCTGATCCGCACCGGCGAGGAGGAGGGTGCCCGGATCGTCATCGGCGGCGGTCGGCCCACCGGTCTCGATCGGGGCTATTTCCTGGAGCCAACGCTTTTCACCGATGTCGACAATTCGATGACGATCGCGCAAACGGAGTTCTTCGGCCCGGTCGGAGTCGTCATCCCGTTCCGCACCGATGACGAGGCGGTCCGGATCGCCAACGACAGTCCCTACGGGCTGGCCGGTGCGGTGTGGAGCGCCGACACCGCGACCGCGCACAACATCGCGACGCAGATCCGCACCGGTGGCGTAACCATCAACGGCGGCAGCGCCGGGGTGAATCCGCGTACCGCGTTCGGCGGCTACAAGCAGAGCGGACTCGGCCGGGAGTGGGGCGAGTTCGGACTCGACGAATACCTGCAGACCAAAGCCATCACCTGGGCCGCCCGCTGAGGGATCGGCTCGTTCGCAGCCGAAACCGGGCCGTCCGTGCGTTTTTCGCACGGGCGGCCCGGTTCGTGTCAGAGAACGAACTATCAGTGTGCGAAAGCCACCTCATGGTCGTCGTCGGTGATCTGGGTGGCGGGAACCTCTAGTTGCGCGATCCGGCGGGGCAGCAGCAGCGCGAGCAGCGCGCCGATACCCGACGCCGCCGCACCGATCAGGAAGGCGATCTGGAATCCCTTGTCGGTGTATAGGATTGCGCCGTGCGTCAGCTCCGGCGGGAACGGAGCGATATAGGAGTTGTTCATCACGGTGAATGCGAGCACGGGCAGAATCGACGCGATGACGCTCTGCGCCACGCTGACGATGCTCGCGGTGCTGGCCTGTAACTGGGGCGGAACCGCCTCGATCAACAGGTTCGGCACCGCCGCGTAGGCCAAGCCCATACCCAGACCGGCCAGGCCCGCGAAGACGAGCAGCAGTGGCTTGTCAGTGTGGCTCAGCGCGGTGCACAAGAACGCCGCTGAAAACATCAGCAGACCCAGGATCATCAGCAGGCGCGGCCGGACATTGCGGCCGACCAGGATGCCGACGATGACACCGCCGACCACGACCATGCCACCGATCGGCGCTTGAAAGACCGCGAATCCCTTTGCGCTGACACCGAATCCGTAGCCGAGTCCCATCACCGCGGGCGTCATGGCCATCATCGGCAGCAGGATGGTGAACAGGGCACTACAGCCGTAGGCCATACCGGAAGCTAAGGCGGTCACCCATACCGGCCGCTCGCGCAGGACGGCCAGGTCGACCAGCGGGGCGGCGACCATTCCGGCCGACACCAGCCAGCCCACCAGCAATATGATCCCGCCGACGAGGTAGGCCAGGGTCGATCCGTTGGTCCAGCCCCAGGTCGGACCGAAGCTGAGTGCGATGAGAACACCGGCGATACCCGCGCCGAGCAGCACCGCGCCCAGCAAATCGGTCTTGGAGTGCAGCCGCACGGCGGATTCTTTGGTGCTGACGAAGATCATGGCGCCGAACACCACCATCGCGATCACGAAGAACCAGAAGATGCTGCGCCAGCCGTGGTTGTCGAGGAACCAGCCGGTGAGGAACGGCGCGGGGATGGCGACCAGGCCGAGGCCGCTGGTGACAATGCTGACCGCGAGCGCAATCGTCTTGGTCGGGAAGATATCCCGGATAAGCGAATAGGTCAGGAAGACGCACGGAATCAGCACGCCCGACAGCGCCCGGCCGGCCACCAGCATCGCGTAGCTGGACGCGACGGCGGACAGCAACGATCCCACGGTCGCCACGACGACACAGAGCAGCAGCAGTTTGCGCTTGCCGTACATGTCGGCGAGCTTGCCGACCAGCGGGCCCGTTACCGCCCCGACCAACAGCATCGAGGTGAGTAGCCAAGCACCCTGTGTCGTCTGGAAATGCGCGGCGATGCCCGGGATCGCCATCGAGATCATGATGTAACTGACTGTCAGCACCTCGAGCAGCAGCAGCATCGACGCCATCGAGAAGATCAGCTTCGGCGTCCAATTCTGTTCGGCACCAGGCATTTCGCCTGGCTTTGTAGCGGATTCCATCATCGAGGTCCTTTCGGGTTCCTGCTCGGGACTCTCGATTTCTGGATCGCGCCTAGCAAGTCGAGCCGTGCAGTGCAGTGCAGATATGAGCGCAGCTGCCGTAGCTCAGGGCTGGGCAGGTTGCGTAATGCACATCACAACTCCTCTACGACCTACCGCATATCGGACTTTCCACTCAGCGGGAATTCCGGCGGCCGAATTTCCTTATCGTTGCGTACAAACCGGCATCGACGAGGTGATTATCCGTGTAGCAGAGTTTCTCCGACTCGGCCACAAACACGGATAAGGGTGGCAGTGGTTATCGTTCCCACAATGCCGAAACGGGCCGGCCGCGCGAGAATCGCGCGAACGGCCCGTTTTCGTTGGTGATCAATGCGCGAAGGCCACCGCCGCCTGCTGGTCGTCATCGCCGGCGACCTGCGTGCGGGGTACCCGAACCTGCTCGATCTTGCGCGGCAGCAGCAGCGCGAACAACGCGGCGACACCGGCCGCGACCGCACCCATCAGGAAGGCGATCCGGAAGCCATTATCGGTGTAGAAGGTATGACCATGTGTCATCTCCATCGGAAACGGGGCGATGTAGGAATTGTTCAGCACAGTGAATACGATCACCGGCAGAATCGAGGCGACAACGCTCTGCGATACGGCGACGATACTCGCCGTACTGGCCTGTAACTGCGGCGGAACCGCCTCGATCAGCAGATTGGGCACCGCCGACATGGCTAGGCCCATTCCGGTACCGCACAGGCCCGCGAACGCCATCAGCAGCGCTTTGTTGTCGTGCATCTGCCCGCACAGCACGAAGGCTGCCGATATCAGCGCCATGCCCCCCGCCAGCAGCGGACGGGGGCGGATACCGCGGCCGACCAGGGCACCGACGATCACGCCACCGACCATGGTCATGGCGGCCATCGGCGACTGGAAGATCGCGAACCCCTTGGCACTGATGCCGAATCCGTAGCCGAGTCCCATCACCGCTGGAGTCATGGCCAGCATCGGAAGCAGCATCGCGAACAGCGCGCTACAGGCGTAGCAGAGGCCGGAGACCAGGGCGGTCAGCCAGACCGGCCGCCTGCGCAGGACGGCCAGGTCGATCAGCGGGGCACTCACGAAGCCCGCCGACACCAACCAGGCCACCATCAATACGCTGCCGCCGAACAGGTAGGCCAGCGTCGATCCGTTCTGCCAGCCCCAAGTCGGGCCGAAGCTGAGTGCGACGAGAACACCCGCGATACCCGCACCGAGTAACACCGCACCAAGCACATCGACCTTCGACCGCAGGCGAACGGCGGATTCCTCGGTACTGACGAAGATCATGGCGCCGAACACCACGAGCCCAATGGCAAAGAACCAGAAGATGCTGCGCCAACCGTAGTTATCGAGAAACCAGCCGGTGAGAAATGGCGCGGGAATCGCGACCAGGCCCATTCCGCTAGTGGCAACGCTCACCGCGAGCGCGACCGTCTTACGCGGGAAGATATCCCGAATCAGCGAATAGCTCAGGAATACGCATGGAATCAGGAGGCCGGTCAGCGATCGGCCGACGATCAGCACGGCATAGCTGGAAGCGACCGCGGAAAGCAACGCTCCCACGGCCGCCACGGCCGCGCACCCCAGCAACAGCTTGCGCTTGCCGTACATGTCGGCGAGCTTGCCGGCCAACGGGCCCGTTACCGCACCTACCAGCAGCATCGAGGTCATCAGCCAGGCACCCTGCGTCGTGTGGAAATGCGCCGAAATATCCGCGATCGCCATCGACACCATGGAATAACTGACCGCGAGCATCTCGAGTAGTAGAACCATCGAGACCAGGGACAGGATCAGTCGCGGCGACCAACCCTTTTCGACACCGGTCGATTCGCCGGACCGAGTAACAGCATCCATCATCGGGATCCTTTCGGGACCTGCTCGGAACTCTCGCTCTGGATTGCGCAGTGCGATCGAGCCGTGCAGACCATCGGTGATTGCATTCGCCCATGCTCGGGGCGCAGAGAATGCGTAATGAACATCACAACCCGTCTGTGGCGCAACGCATATCGGTCTTTCCGCTCAGCGGGAAGTCCCACTGTCGATGCGGGCCTGCGAGAACGCCGAAACTATTCTTGAAGAGGCAATACGGGCACGTAGCAGAGTTTCCTCGGATCGGCGGTCATCACGAGCGCAGAGAGTTATAGATCAGGCAGTGATGACCATCGCCGAGCCCATGCCGCCACCCGCGCACATCGCCGCGACCGCCGTCCCGCCACCCCGGCGACGCAACTCGTGCGCCAGCGTCACGACCATCCGCGCGCCGGTGGTAGCGATCGGATGCCCGAGACTGCAACCACTACCGAAGGGATTGACCCGCGCTTCGTCCAGACCCAACTCGCGCACGGCAGCCACCGGCACCGACGCGAACGCCTCGTTGATCTCGAACAGGTCGACGGCGCCGATGCCGATTCCGGCCCGGTCGAGCGCCTTGCGGATCGCGGCGATCGGCGCCAGTCCGGTCTGTACCGGATCGACACCGACGCTGGCCCATGCGCGGACCATCGCGATCGGCGTAAGCCCCTGCGCCTCAGCGAATTCCGAGCTCGCTACGACAACCGCGGCCGCGCCGTCGTTCACTCCGCTCGCATTGCCCGCCGTGATCGAAAAGCCCTCGATCTCCGGGTGCAGCGGCTTCAGTGAGGCCAGCTTTTCGAGGGTGGAGCCGCGCCGTGGGTGCTCGTCGACCTCGAAGACCGATACCGCGTTGTCCCGGTCGGTGACCTCGACCGGCACGATCTCGTCGGTGAACCGGCCCTCGTCGATCGCCCGGATCGCTCGCTCATGTGACCGCAGGGCCCACGCGTCCATCTCCGTCCGGGATATGCCGGCCAGTTGGGCGGTATTCCACCCTACGAGAATCCCCATGTCGTTGTTGGGCGCCTCTGGTGTCGAGACGTGCGAGGGCGACATCCACGGGTCCTGCAAGTCATCGGTGCCCGGAATCCGGCGGCGCGACACCGGAGCCGTGGACGAGGACTGGGTCCCGCCCGCGATCACGGCACGATCCATCCCGGCCCGCACGCTCGCGGCCGCGCTCGCCACGCTGGCCAGACCGGAGGCGCAGTGCCGGTTGTGCGCGAGGCCGGGAACATGAGTCAGGCCCGCCTCGATCGCCGCGTACCGGGCGATGTCGCCACCACCGGCCAGGGATTCGCCGAGGATCAGGTCGTCGAACGCCTCCAGCGGCAGACCGCTGCGGTGTGCCGCCTCGCGGACGACGAGGGTGGCCAGTTCGAAGGCGCTGGTGTCGCGCAGGGCTCCCTTGCGAGCGGTGCCGATCGCGGTGCGACAGGCGGACAGGATAACGGCATCAATCATATAATTCGTTGTACTCTATTATCGGCCTGATCGGAAGCGTTCACAGCCAGCAGACGGCCCCATTGCCCCGAATGGGCCGCATCGGACTCGCAATACACGAGTTCAGCGCCCATTTTTCGACCGCTCCCGGCGAGCGGGACAACGCTAGGGAGATCTCGACCCTCCGTAGAAAAAAGGATACCTTCGCTGTGACGTGTGCTGTTGAAACGATAGTGGGGTGGTGACCGGTGAACTTCGAGCTCGATGACGAGCAGGTGATGCTGCGCGACGCGTGGCGCGACCTGCTTTCCGACCGCGCTCCGATCGCAGACATGCGGGCCAGGCTCGATGCCGACGAGGATGTCGACTCCGAATTATGGCGGCTGGCAGGCGAACTCGGCTGGCTCGGCGTTGCCCTGCCCGAGGAATACGAGGGGGCCGATCAGGGTCTGGTCGAGCTCGCACTACTCGCCGAGGAGGCCGGGCGGGCACTCATTCGCGGGCCGTTCCTGCCGAACGCGATCGTCGGCCGCGCCATCACCACCGCCGGATCGCCGCCGCTGCGGGCCCTGGTGCTGCCCGCGATCGCCGCGGGTTCGAGCTGGGCAACCTGGGCCTTCGCCGAACCGCATGCGCCATGGACCCTCGACGGGGTCCACACCACCGCCCGAACCGACGGGGGCGCAATTGTTCTCGATGGGATAAAGACCGCGGTGCAGGATGCGGGTGGCGCACGCTGGCTGCTTGTCACCGCCCGGCACGACGGCACGATGCGGTCGTTCCTGGTGGACCGGGACTTCCCCGGAGTCACGGTCAGGCGTCAACAGACCCTCGATCCGACCCGCGCCTTCTACGAGGTGCGCCTCGACGGTGTGCGGGTCTCGGCCGACCGCGGCCTCGACGACGGACCCGCCGATGTGCAGCGACTGCTCGACTACGCGTCGGTACTGCGATGCGCCGAAGCGCTCGGGGTCATGGCGCGCATGCTAGAGCTCACCGTCGAGTACGCAAAGGTCCGTGTGCAATTCGGGCGTCCGATCGGCACCTTCCAGGCCGTCAAGCACAGCTGCGCCGAGATGGCGATGCTCGTACACGGCGTGCGCGCGGCCACGTATTACGCGGCAATGGCCGAGGACGCGGGTGCCGAGGACGCGGCGCGAGCGGCCTGTGCCGCCGCTTCATACACCTCGGCAACCGCCGGCGACGTCGCGGGCCGTGCACTGCAGTTGCACGGCGGCATCGGCTTCACCTGGGAGCACGACCTACACCTCTATCTACGCAGGGCCGAGGTCGATGCCGTGCTCTACGGCGACACCACCGTGCATCGGGACCGGCTCTGCCGCCTGCTGCGGCAGTCCCCACATCCGCTCGAGCGAAAGGAATTCGATGGAGATCAAGGGTAAGAAGGCCGTGGTGTTCGGCGGCGCGTCCGGCATGGGCCGGGCCAGCGCCGAACTGCTGGCGGCCCGCGGTGCCGACGTGGCGGTCCTCGACCGCCCCGGCTCCGACGGCGCCGAGGTTGCGGCGACATTCGGCGCCAGTTTCCTTCCGGTCGACATCACCGACTTCGCCGCTACCGAACAGGCGCTTGCCGACGCCGTCGAATCCCTTGGTGGACTGCATGTCTCGGTCACCACAGCGGGCGGTGGCAAGGTGAAGCGCACGCTCGGCAAGGACGGACCGCACGATCTCGAGCTCTTCCGCCAGGTGCTCGACCTCAACGCTGTCGCCACCTTCAACATCAGCAGGCTCGCCGCGGTGCATATGAGCCGCAACGAACCCGATGACCTCGACGGCGAACGCGGCGTCATCATCAACACCTCGTCGGTCGCCGCCTTCGAAGGTCAGATCGGCCAGGTCGCCTACACGGCCGCCAAGGCCGCGATCGCCGGGATGTGCCTCACCATGGCGCGCGACCTCGGCTCACTCGGCATCCGCGTGCTGGCCATCGCACCGAGCCTGTTCGACACCGGCGCCACCAGCAAGATCCCCGACGAGGTCCGGGCCGAGCTGGTCAAGGACGCCGCCTTCCCCAAACGGCTCGGTCGGCCAGAGGAGTACGCCAAGCTCGCCCTCGCCATCGTCGACAACCCGATGCTGAACGGTCAATGCCTGCGCTTGGACGCGGGCCAACGCTTCGCCCCGAAGTGAACCGGTCGGACCCGAGGTGATCGAAGACCAGCTGCGGTGGCGCCGGTTCGGAGGAACATCGCTGCGAGAATCACTGCCCCGGCAGGCTCGCGGCGATGGGCACCCCCGCAGCAGGGCCCGCACAGGATCCGGACTCCGGTCACACAGAGTCCGGATCCCGTGTCGGTGCCGAACGGCTTACAGCGGGTCCGAAACCCCGGTGAGGGTTGTTCGGACATCACTCCAGCGGCGAGCGACCAGCGGACTTCTCGTATACGCTCTCAGGCTCGAACAGTAGATGTTCGCCGCGGCCGATGACGAGCAGTGCTCGACACACCGAAGGGATGCGCATGATGAACGGTCTGCGCGAAACCGGGCTCGAGATCACCGAGGACGGCAAACCCGGCAGACCGCTGGTCGTCCTCGACCTGGACGAGCTGCACGGACAGTCCCCGGAGACCGTGACAGCGACCGCCGCGGCCATCGAACGCGCATTGCCGCTGACCATCGGCCTGCTGCGCACACCCCTGCCCCCGCATCTGAGCCCGATATCGGCCGCGCTGACTCTGACCCTGACCGATGTGCCGGGATCGGAGCTGGCATATCAAGTGGTCACCGTGCCCGATATCGATGGCGCGATACGGACTTTGGATGCCGCGGTCGCACGGTCACCGCAAGCGGCGCTGGCCTGTGGACAGCTCTTACGCCAGACCGTCCGGCTGCGGACCACTGCGGCGCTGGCCGCGGAGGCCGCCACCTATTCGATGCTGCTCGGTGGTTCCGAATTCGCCACCTGGCTCGCCGAGCGCGGCCCCGCGCGCACCACCGACCAACCGGCGCACGACCTCGTGCGCTCGAGCCGCACCGACGACCACCTGACGATCGTGCTGGACCATCCACAGCGGCGTAATGCGCTGAGTACCCGACTGCGCGAAGAACTCCTGGCGGCGGTGCAGGTGGCCGAGGCCGATCCGAGTATCGAATCCATCGAAATCAGCGGTACCGGACCCGCGTTCTGCAGCGGCGGCGACCTGGACGAATTCGGCAGGGCCACAGATCCGGTCGCGGCCTACCTCGTCCGGCTGGACCGCGCGCCCTGGAATGTCCTGGACCGCATCGCCGACCGGCTGGTGGTGCGCACCCACGGTGCCTGCATCGGCGCGGGAGCCGAAATGGCCGCGTTCGCCGGGACCGTACTCGCCGCACCGGACACCTACTTCCTGTTCCCTGAGGTGCGCATGGGCTTGGTTCCCGGCGCGGGCGGCACGGTCAGCGTGCCGCGGCGCATCGGGCGCTGGCGCGCGGCCTGGTCGATGCTGACCGGCGAACCCCTGTCGGCCGAGGCCGCCCTGCGCTGGGGACTGGTCGACCGGCTGACCGTGAACGGCGACTGACGTGGCTCCGAATGCCAAGGCCGACAAGCAGTTCGGGAACCCGGGTGCCGCACTACTGGTGAGCCGATGGTTGCGGACGCTGGACACACGGGTCAGTCGGGCCGAAGCTATCGAACCGACGCGTCCGGCAACCGGAGCCAACGACCCAGCGCACCCGGCCGAAAGAGTTACCGCCGCTGTACCTCCGGCCACGGATGTCACCGACCCGGTACCGCCGTCCGCAGATATCCCCGACCGAGTACCTGCCACGGCCGAGCTCATCGGTGCCGCGTGCCCGGCGCTGGATTGGGCGGCGTCCGGATGTATGGATCTCACCGGACCGGCGGACGGGCCGCCGGTCCTATCCCCCGCCGCCATGTACGGCCTGTTGCGGGAGGTCATCCGGGCGCTGGCGGATTCGACCGCCGACACCGGCGAGCCCGTCGACCTCGATCCGGCGACAGCACTGTCCGGCCGAGCCGCACTCACCGGATTGCGGCGCGCCGGTCGCCGATCCGCAGGCGGTACGAGCAGACTATTGCGCACCGCGGACGGCTGGTGCGCGATCACTCTCAGCAGATCCGATGACCTCGACGCGGTACCCGCGATCCTCGGCGAGCGTTGCGACGTCGCCCCATGGGAAGCTCTGGTGGCCGCTGCAAAGCATTGGTCTGCGACGCAATTGGCCGACAGGGCACAACTGCTGGGGGTACCGGCCGCCGCACTACCGCACACGCCCGGGCCCGCGGTGCCGTGGCAGGCCACTCGCATCAGCGCACCGACCGCCGGGCGCACCCTGCGCGACTGCTTGGTGATCGATCTGTCGTCGATGTGGGCCGGACCGCTCTGCGCGCACGTCCTGGGCAGGGCCGGTGCCCGAATCGTCAAGGTGGAGAGCCCGCACCGGCCCGACGGTGCCCGCGCCGATCCGGCCTTCTTCGATCGGTTGCACGCCGGGCACGAGTTCCGCACGGTCGACTTCCGATCCGGTACGGGGAGAACGGAATTGGCCGCGTTGATCGACGCAGCCGATATCGTGATCGAGGCATCGCGCCCGCGCGCGCTGGCTCAACTCGGCCTGGGACCCGATAGCCGCCCGCACCACGCCGGACAGATTTGGCTCAGCCTCACCGGATACGGCCGCGACGACCCGATGCGGGTGGCCTTCGGCGACGACGCCGCCGTCGCGGGTGGGCTGGTCGGCCGATACGAAGACGAGCCGGTGTTCTGCGCGGACGCCGTCGCCGACCCACTCTCGGGGATCTGCGCGGCACTGGCCGTCGTCGGGGCGGTCCGCGCGGGCGGCGGCCTACTGCTCGATCTTTCGATGCGTGACACCGCCGCGGCTTTCGCCACCGCACCACCCCTGGCGCACGGCCCACATCACGTGGTGCGCACGAACTCCGGATGGGTCGTCGAATGCGAACATCTCGGCCGCGCCCAGCCCGTGCTGGCGCCCGCGGCGGTCGCTGGTGCGCTGTGCTGATTGCGAGCACAGCGCTCATCGGCCCGTCCGACCCCGGCGTTCGATCGGACCCCCCACCACCCCCCGAATGCGGGCGTGGCCTGGGGCCGCGGCGTACGGGTGTGCTGTGCTGATCCGGAACGCAACGGTTTTCGGCACCGCCGATACCGACGTCCGGTGGGTCGGGGGCCACATCACCGAATGCGGACGAGGGCTGCGACCGATGTCCGGCGAGGACGATATCGATGCGCGCGGCGGCTGGCTGGTGCCGGGACTGCATGATCACCATGTACATCTGCGGTCGCTGGCGGCGCGCTCTGGTTCGATTCAGTTCGGGCCGCCGCGGGTACGCACCGCCGCCGAGTTGCTGAACCGGTTGCGGAGTGCGGATCGAGAGTTGCCGCCGCATGACTGGATTCGCGGGGTCGGCTACCACGAGAGCGTGGCGGGCGACCTCGATCGCGCGCGGCTCGACGGTATGCCGACGGCTCGACCGGTCCGGATCCAGCATCGGTCGGGTGCGGTGTGGATGCTGAATTCGCGCGCGTGCGAGCTACTCGACGTCGACGAATGCTCGCTGGCCGGTGTCGAACGCGATCCCGCAGGGCATGCCACCGGACGGTTGTGGCGCATGGACGCCTGGCTCGGCGAGCGAATCGGTGCGCGGTCGCCAGACCTGTCCGGGATCGCTACCCGGGCCGCCGCCCTTGGGATCACCGGATTCACCGACGCGACACCAGATTTGGGACAATCCGATATAGACGACCTCGCCGATCGGGTTGCCGACGGCGCTATTCCGCAGCGGGTCCACTGTATGGCCGCGCCGAATATCGCCGCCCCCCGCGTCGGACGATTCTCGTTGGGACCCAACAAGATAATCCTGGACGACACCACCTTGCCTGCCCTCGACGAGTTCACCGCCACGCTCCGCGAACTGCATGCGGTCGGCAAACCCGCCGCCGTGCATTGTGTGACCCGGGTGCAGCTGGTGTTGACCATGGCAGCGCTGGAGACCGCAGGCGTAATCGCCGGGGACCGTATCGAACACGGGGCCATCATTCCGGCCGAATCGATGGCCTGGCTGGCCGAGCACGGCGTCCCGGTGATCACCCAACCGCACTTCCCGGTGGAGCGCGCCGAACAATATGCCCAGGAAGTCCCCGACGAGGATCGGCCGGATTTGTGGCGGCTCGGTTCGCTGCTGGCCGCCGGTGTCGGAGTCGCTGCGGGCACAGACGCCCCGTTCGGCGGCCCCGACCCATGGCCGGTGGTGCGCGCCGCGATCGACCGCGGATCGGAATCACCTGCCGCCGAAACGATTTCACCCATTGCGGCGCTGGCCCTGTTCTTCGGAGAGCCCGCCCGACCACAACTTGGACGCACCATCGCACCAGGCCGTATCGCCGATCTGACACTGCTGCGCACCCCTCCGAGCGAATTCCCCGATGCGCTCGACACCGACCTCGTCGCGGCCACCGTTGTCGAGGGTCGACCGGTATATCTCGCGCCATAGCAACCGCTCTCACCGCTGCCGCCACACCGGATGCTGGTTACAGCAGCGAATATCCGCCGTCGACGGTAATCGTCGAACCGGTCACGTACGCCGAAGAATCCGAGGCCAGAAACAGATAGATACCGGGCAGATCGGCGGGAGTACCCCAGCGCCCGAGGGCGGTATGCCCGACGATGTCGTTCTCGCGTTCCTCGTCGCGGTGCCAGTGCGCACCCATGCCGGTATCGAACCAGCCGAGCGCCACCGCGTTGACCGTGATCGCGCTCGGCCCGAGTTCCTGCGCCAGCGACCGCACGAATGCGTGCGCGCCGCTCTTGGAGGCGGCGTACGCGGCCAAACCGCTGCGCGGCCGGTCGCCGATGACCGAACCGGTCACGATGATGCGTCCGCCCCGGCCCATCACGGCCGCGGCCGCGCGGGCCCCGAGAAATGTCCCGGTCAGGTTCACGTCGATGATGTCTCGCCACACCGCCGGCTTCGTCTCCGCGACCGTCGCGACCTCGGGCGATACGCCCGCGTTGCAGATCCAGACATCGACACCGCCGAAGCGGTCGAGCATGCGTTCGGCGACGGTCTCGTTGAACTCGTCCGCGCGTACATCTCCGGCACAGACGACCGGATCGCCCTGCAGCGAGTCGGCCACCTTCTGGAGGGCGGTTTCCGAACGGGCCACCAGTCCCAGTCGCGCGCCCGCCGCGTCGAAGGCCGTCGCGAGGACCCGGCCCAAGCCGCGTCCCGCGCCGGTAATGACAACTCGTCGCCCCGACACGTCGGGGTGCCCCATACCCATTTGCATCTCACCGTTCCTCTGCGCTGACATCGAACTATGATTAGCTGACCGGTCGGTACACTATTGGTGAACATAGCACACGATCGGAGGCACCAAATGGTGACCAGCAGGCCAGACGCCGCCCAGGGACCCGAAACCACCCAGGTGCGGCTCGAACGCCACCCCGACGACGAGCGACTGGCCGTCCTGCACATCGACCGTCCGCCGGTGAATGCGCTCGATCAATCCATGTGGGACCTCTTCGAGTCCGTGGCCGCGCGACTGCACGCGCGCACGACCTTTCGAGCGGTCGTGATCACCGGCGGCGCCGAGCATTTTGCGGCCGGTGCCGATGTCAAGGAGATGGTCGGCATGAACGCCGAGGTGTTCGCCCAGCGCAACCGCGTGCTGCAACAGGCATTTCACGCGATCGCGACCGCGCCGCAGATCACCATCGCGGCGATCAACGGCTTTGCCCTCGGCGGCGGCTGCGAGCTCGCCCTCGCCGCCGACTTCCGTATCGCAGGACGCCGCGCCTGCCTCGGCCTGCCCGAGACCACACTCGGAATCATGCCCGGATCGGGTGGCACGCAACGTCTTTCGCAAACCGTCGGACTCGCCAGGGCCAAGGACCTCATCCTTTCCGGGCGGCTCGTGCAGGCCGAGGAGGCACTGCGAATCGGCCTCGTCGATCAGGTGGTCGACGACACAGACGTGTTCGGCACCGCCGTCGAGAAGGGCCTCGCGTTCGCGCGGGGCCCACTCGCCCTGCGGTACGCCAAGCAGGCGATCGACGCCGGGTCCCGGCTGCCGATCGAGGACGGGCTGGCGTTGGAAGCCGACCTGATCGCCCGATGCTTCGCGAGCGAGGACGCGCAGCACGGTCTGCGCAGCTTTGTCGAAGACGGCCCCCGCAAAGCGACCTTCCGTGGCCGATGACGCGGGGCGGGTCGCCGACTTGCACGAATCATTGTATGTACTGACCGATTGGTCTAAAATTGGCCGAGGTTTACCCCGACACAGGAGTCGCGCATGAGTGAATTGAGTTTCGAAGGCCGCGTCGCGGTCATTACCGGCGCGGGTCGCGGCATCGGACGAGCCCACGCCCGACTCCTGGCCGAACGCGGAGCGAGCGTGGTCGTCAACGACCTCGGCGGCTCCGCGGAGGGCGAAGGTTCCGACGTCGGACCGGCGCAGTCGGTGGTCGATGAGATCATCGCCGCCGGCGCAATCGCCGCGGCCGATACCAACGACGTATCCACCGAAGCCGGCGCGAAGGCGATCATCGAGACCGCGATCGAACGGTTCGGCCGCATCGATATCCTCGTCAACAACGCCGGGATCGTCCGGTGGGCCGCCCTGCCCGACGTCGACCCGAAGGATTTCGACCGCACCCTCGCCGTGCACCTCACCGGTTCGTTCAACACCATGCGGGCCGCTTGGCCACACTTCGTCGAACAGGGTTACGGCCGTGTGGTTTTGACGACCTCGAGCGGTGTATTCGGCCTGGACAACAACCTCTCCTACGCGGCGGCGAAGGGCGGAACGATCGGTCTTGCGCGCAGCTCGAGCCTGGCCGGTGCGCCGCACGGGATCAAGGTCAATCTCATCGCCCCGGCTGCCATGACCCGTATGGGCGGCGGTGAGCAACCCGATGACGCACAGCCCGTTGCCGGTCAGCCGTTCATGCCGTCGTCGCTGGTGGCGCCGATGGTCGCCTACCTGGCCCACGAAAGCTGCCCGGTCAACGGCGAGATCTACACCGCGGGCGCCGGCCGCTTCGCACGACTGTTCATCGCCTCCACCGAGGGTTACGTGCATCAGGGCCCGGCCACCATCGAGGATGTGGCCGAGAACTGGAAGACGATCAACGATGAGGCGGGCTACTACGTGCCGGGCGACCTGATGAGCTGGTCCGGCTCCTTCCTGAAGCACCAGTTCGATATGGCCGCCATGTCCAGCTCGGGGCTGGCGGCGTCGGCCGATCAGCCGACGTCATAGGTCACTGCTGAAACAACCGCTCGCCGTGGCCTCGACCAGGGATTACGGCGAGCGGTCGGCCGTGCAGTCGATCACGGATGCCGAGCGAGTCGATGACGTTGCGGCACAAGCGATCCAGAGCTCAGTGATCGAGCCCCTTCGTGAGCAGCACGCCCAGCACGGACCGGCCGTGCTCCAGCTCCGCATCAGCCACTGCCTGGTCCAGCGGATCGGTGAGGATTCCGTTCAAGAAGATCCCGCAATAGAAGCGAGCGAGTTCTTGCACCGTCAGGTCCGGGCGGCGAGAAACCCACTGGTAGGTGTAGTTGTGCAGATTCAAATAGGTGAGCATCGCCAGATCCAGATCCGGCTCGCGCAGCTTCCCTTCGCTGTGCGCCTCTTCGAGAACACTGAGGATGTGCGATTCGAAACGCCGCCGCTTGACCCGGAACCGAACGCGGTGCTCACCCTGCAATTGTTGGTATTCGTGCAGAAAGACCCGCACATGGTCGCGCCGGTGGACGATCTGGCGCAGCAGTGCCTCTGAGAGCAATCGAAGACGGGCCTGGAAGGAGATATCCATCCCGACGATCGCCGATGTCTCGACGAGTAGCGGATCGAGCACTCGATCGTGAATCTCGGCCAGGAGCGCATCTTTGGAGCCGATGTAGTAATACAGCGCGCCACGGGCCAACCCCGCGGCCTCACCGATATCCGCCACCCCGGTCCCGGCGTACCCATTCTTGGAGAACAGCTGGACCGCGACGTCCACCACCTGCTCGCGCTTACGGTAGTAGCGGGCGGTTTTGGCGCGCTCCACACGGGCAGTTTTGCCGCGCTCCGTTCGCGTAGTAGGCATCTCACCGATCCTTCACCTGTCGCCACGAGTTGCGGCCCCACTAAAGACATACCCCACAGCCAGTCGAGCCGACCAATCGACGCACTTCCCGAACGAGCGGGTGCCGCGCATCGCACGAGTCCGCACAAACCGATTCGGCGCAGGTCGGGCACGAAACCTGACCTGCACCGAATTCAGCGCACGACGCTCGGGGGAACGCTCAGACTGTCGCGACCGGGGTCAGCGGACTGCCCATCGCGCCGGGCAGGCGCAGCGGAGGCGCGGTGAGCAGGAATCGACTCCGGTGGTGTTGGCGCAGCCAGGTCGCGAGCTCCTCGGTGTACCACAGCTCACCCAGCGGGATACCGAGCTTGAACAGGCACAAGTTGTGGATCGGGATCAGTGAGTGCGGCTCTTCGTTCGGCTCCGCCCAGCCCTCGACCGCGTAGTTGTCCGAGATCAGCGCCGAGATTCCCGATTGGTCGATCCACTCCAGCAGCGAATCGTCCGAGGCGTCGAGGTAGGGGTACATGTACTGGATCTCGGGGCCGGGGTTCTTTTCCCAGGACAGGACCTTGGTGGCGAAGCCGGTGTGGATGATCAGCATGTCGCCCGGCTCCACGACGACGTTGTCCTTCGCCATGGTCTCCTGGAGCAACTTCAGGTTCACCGGCTGCCAATCGCTGCCGAGGTGCGAGACGTCGATCAGGACACCGCGCCCCTGGATGCCGTGGGCGGCCATATGTTCGAGGCCGAGGTGCTTGCCGAAGGACTTGCTGCCGCTGCCGTCGCCCTTGGCGTCTTCCTTCGGCCCGATGACGTCGCCACCGGCGCTGAACCCGTTGTAGTACAACGGCTCCGCGACCCCGTCACCGTCGGCGTCGAACAGGGCGCCCTGATGAGCCAGCGCATCCCACTGCGTCGAATACTGCAGCCACAGCGTCACGACGTCGTCGGACCACACATCGATGAAGCTGGGGTCGATCGCGTCCTTCGCGATGACGTTGAAGAAGGTGTCCTGGTTATGTGCCAGGTCCTCGGTCGGTCGCAGGATCGGTGGATAGCGGCGCTGGTTCAGTGCGGTTCCACCCGGATAGTCCAGCGGCAGGCTCAGACTGAAGGTGATGCCGTGCTCGACCTCGCGCACCCCCTGAAGGACCTTCTCGGGGGTCAGCAGGTTGATGCGCCCCAGTTCGTCGTCATCGCCGAAATCGCCCCAATTCGAACCTTCGGGGCGCTGCTTCCACCGTTTCGTCACGGGCCTTCTCCTTCTGTCCGAGTCGTCATCGACCGAGGCCATCATGCTATGTGGATTGTACTGATCGGTCAACGAAATTATGAATGATGGCGATTCCTCTCTCTGCCACGGAATTTTGATTAGACTGAACGGTCGAAACAATAAATGGTTCTGTGGGCGTGAGCAGGCAGTTCCCCTCGATCTTGGAGAGATGATGAGCGAATCGACAGAGGCGTGGGTCGCGGTAGGCGTCCGCAACCTGATCGGCACCGCCACGCAAGCGCAGGATGCCGGACAGACTGATGAAATCGTCGCTTTGTACACCTCCGACGGAGTGCTCGAGGTTCCGGGCATGGACCCGATCGAAGGGCACGACGGATTACGCGAAGCCTTCAAAGGCTGGGCGCCGACCGCGCCGCAGAAGCACCTCGTCGCCAACACTGTCATCACGTCCTGGACCGAAAACGAGGCCACGGCCCTCAGCGATGTGACCTTCTTCCAGCGCGGCGACGCGGGTTGGACAGTGCTGGTCGTCGGCCGATACGAGGACACCCTGCGTCATCAGGACGGCGGCTGGCGGTTCCAGCGCCGGAAGACGACCTACATCGCCTAGGTCGCATCGAATCCTGCTGGTAATACCTAAGTTTGGAGTAACAATGAGTCGAACCACCGAGACACAGGTCGCGCTCGGCGTGCACGCCGCCATCGCCGCGTACACGCAGGCCCTCGATGACGGACGAACCGCGGATATCGTCGCGACGTTCTGTCCCGACGGCGCCACCGAAATCATGGGCGTCGGCACCTTCGAAGGGCACGAGGCGCTGCACGGGGTGTACGCCGGTATGGTCCCGACGGCACCGCAGAAGCACCTCGTCGCCAACACCGTCATCACGTCCTGGACCGAGTCCGAGGCCACGGCAGTCAGCGACCTCGTCTTCCTTCAGCGCGGCGACGCGGGCTGGGCGGTCGGGATCATCGGACGATACGAAGACACGCTGCGCAACCACGATGGCGCCTGGCGGTTCCAGCACCGCAATCTGACCTATGTGATCTAGGAGATCCGGCGCCACCACCTCGGCCGCGTTCACCGAACCGCGACCGACGCAACGGGCCTCGTCGACACAACACGTCGACGAGGCCCGTTCTGCCGATCCGGTCGACCGCTACGCGGCTGCTTCCTCGACCTTGGACAGGATGAATGCCGAGTACTTCTGCTCGGCCTGCTCAGCGATCAAACGCTGTAGGTTCGGCCGCCCGGTCGGATTCAGCAGCTGCTTGACCGCCTTGCCCGGAATGTTGGAGCCGAAGAAGTAACTGCTCTCCAGGAACAGCGATCCACTGCCGTTGACCGTATCTGTCCAGTCCTTCTCGGCGGCGGGGTCGACTTCGATGACGTCGTAGTCGTACTCGCGCGCGTGCTCGAGGACATCGATGACGCAGTCCACCTGGTCGCTCGCGTACCGCGGGTTATTGCCCAGCGCACCGTGCGGTCCGCCCGGAAAGAAGAAGTTCGGGAACCCGGCGGTCACGATGCCGAGATAGGTGGACGGACCGTCCGCCCAGGACGCCTCGAGCGCGAGACCGTCACGACCGCGCACCCCGAGCCGGTTGAGCGCGCCGGTGCCGAAGTCGTAGCCGGTCGCCCAGATGATGATGTCGAATTCACGCAGCCCGTCGGTCAGCTCGATACCGGTCTCGGTGACCCGGACGATCGGCGTCTGTTCGAGCGATACGTGCTGCACAGTCGGTTTGTTGTACGCCTCGTAGTAACCCGTCACGAACGGTGGGCGCCGACCTGCGTAGAGGTGGTTCTTGGGGATCAGCTTCTCGGCCGTCGCAGGATCGGTTACCAGGCCACGGATCTTGTCGGCGACGAACTCGCAGAACTCCTTGTTCACCTCGGGATTGGTAGTGAAGTCGATGTAGTTCGTGGTCAGCTTCGAAAAGCCCGGGCTGTTCCACATCTTTTCGAAGAACGCCAGCCGCTGCTCTTTCGAATCCTCGGTGGAGAAACGACTGGGCAGCTCGTGCAGGAACCCGCTCGGCGAAGTGTTCAGCGTCTCGCGGATAGTCTCGAACTCGGCCTTCAGCTCTGCCTGCTCCTGCGGACTGATCGGCCCGTTGTTGAGCGGGGTGCACCAATCGGGGGTGCGCTGCAGCACCGTCAGCGAGGCGACGTCGTCCGCGATCGCCGGCACGATCTGCACGCCGCTGGATCCGGTGCCGATCAGAGCGACCCGCTTGCCGGTGAAATCGACGGGAGTCTTCGGCCAACGGCCGGTGTGATACTGCTCGCCGCGGAAGTTCTCGCGCCCTTCGACCGCCGGGTAGTACGGCACCGAGAGGACGCCGGTGGCCGCGACGACATAGCGCGCGCGATGCTCCGCACCGCCTCCGGTGCGTACCGTCCAAGTTCCGGTCGGCTCATCGAAGGAGGCCGAGGTCACCGTGACGCCGAACTCGATGTCGCGACGCAGATCGAACTTGTCCACCACGAAGTTGAAGTAGCGCTCGATCTCGGGCTGACCGGCGAACAGCTCCGACCACTCCCATTCCTCCCACAGCTCCTTCGAGAACAGGAAGCCGTAGGTGTAGCTCTCGGAGTCGAAGCGCGCCTCGGGGTAGCGGTTCCAGTACCAGGTGCCGCCGACACCGGTGCCCGCCTCGAGCACCTTGACCGAGAAGCCCTCTTCGCGGGCCCGGTACAGCTGCTGGATGCCCGTGACGCCCGCCCCGATCACCAGCACGTCAACCAAAGCGCCGGTCGCCTTCGCTGAGCCACTCATATGTTCTCCAATTCTCGAACGGGTCGGCCATTTCGCATGACGCCCAGTTGTTTCGACCGGTCGGTCTATGACCTTGGTCACGAGAGTAGAGCGCTACTCGGTCCGAATCAACAGTCCCGTCACAGAAAGGCGTGCGGCCCATACGGTGAGGTCGCGGCCCGACCAGCCATCTTCCCCGTTGATTGTACTGACCGATTGGTCTAATCTGCGTGGTGACCACCAGCACACCGGAATGGAGCGACGAATGACCACCTCCGAAGCCAATGGCAGCGCTAGGACCGATTGGCGGGCCGAAGGTCTCGAGGAACTGCGCGCGGCCATGCCCGGCGTGATTCCCGAGGGCGATATCGACATGCGTGACGGCCTTTTCGCCGAGGAGCTCGTCGAGCTCGGTCTGGTGAGCGTCTGGGGGTTGCTGTGGTCACGTGACGGGCTCAGCAAACGCGACCGCAGCCTGGTCACCATCAGCCTGCTGATCGCCTTGGGAGCCGAGACCGAGCTGAAGACACACACCCGGATCGGGCTGACCAACGGACTGACCAAGGAAGAGATCGCCGAGGTCGTTTACCACGCCGCCGGCTATGTCGGCGCGCCACGGTCGGTCGGGGCCCGGACCGCCATCCGCGAAGCACTCGGCGAAATAGGCGTCCGCGAATAGCGGACCCTTCCGTTCGAAACGACATACATCCGACGCCGGACCGGCAACCCGAACTCAACGAAGACTTAAGGAGTCAGCATGTCACTCGAAGGAAAGGTTGCCGTCGTCACCGGCGGCGGCAGCGGCATCGGTGCGAGCATCGCGACCGTGCTCGCGGCCAAGGGCGCCGCGATCGCGGTGTGGGATCTCAACCTCGAGGGCGCCGAGAAGACCGCCGCCATGATTCGCGAGGCGGGCGGCACGGCGATCGCGGTGGAGGGCGACGCGGCCGAGGCCACGGCCATCGCCGCATCGGCCGCGCGAACCAGGGCGGAACTCGGACCGGTCACCATTCTGGTCAACAATGCCGGAATCACCCAGGCCGAACCCTTCACGACCCTCAGCGAGGAATCCTGGGATCGCACGATCCGGATCAACCTCAAGGGGCCGTTCCTGGTCACGCAGGCGCTGATTCCCGACATGCTCGCCGCGGGCTGGGGCCGGATCATCAATATCTCCTCGTCCTCCGCGCAGACCGGAGCTCCCGGCCTGGCCCATTACGCCTCGTCCAAGGGCGGCGTCATCGCCCTTACCAAGACCCTCGCGGTCGAATTCATCGAGAAGAACATCACCGTCAATCACGTTCCGCCCGGCTTCATCGACACCCCGCTTTCCCGCAAGACCATCGATGTCGACGCGGCGGCGGCCCATATGCCGATGAAGCGGGCGGGCGTACCGGCCGATATCGCCTATGCCGTCGCCTATCTCGCCTCCGAGGAAGCCGGTTACGTGACCGGCCAGACCCTGAGCGTCAATGGCGGACGCTACCTGTTCTGACACTGGACCGCCGAAATGTGATGTGCGGCAGCTGGTTCGCGGCCGATCGGGCCGAAAGCCACAACTGATCAAGATAAGGAATACGCGATGAGGATCGGAATCGTCGCCGAGTCGGCACCCGGTGAAACCCGGGTCGCGGCCACCCCCGCGACCGTGGGTCAACTGCTGAAACTGGGATATGCGGTCACCGTCGAATCCGGTGCCGGTAGGCACGCCGGTTTCAGCGACGAGGCCTACGCAGCGGCGGGCGCCTCGATCGTCGAAACCGGTGCGGCCTGGTCGGGCGATATCGTCCTCAAAGTCAACGCCCCGACCGACCCCGAGATCGCCAGGCTGCATTTCCAGGCGACGATCGTCGCTCTGCTGAGCCCCGCGCTCGACCCCGAACTCCTCGACAAACTGGCCGCGCGCCCGGTCACCGCGCTCGCCATGGACGCGGTACCGCGCATCTCGCGAGCCCAGTCGATGGACGTGCTCAGCTCGATGGCGAATATCGCGGGCTACCGCGCCGTAGTCGAGGCCACTCATGAATTCGGTCGATTCTTCACCGGTCAGGTCACCGCGGCGGGCAAAGTGCCGCCGGCCAAAGTACTGGTGGCGGGCGCTGGTGTCGCGGGGCTGGCCGCGATCGGCGCGGCGAGCAGGCTCGGCGCGATCGTGCGGGCCACCGATCCGCGTCCCGAGGTCGCCGATCAGGTCGCCTCCATCGGCGGCGAATACCTCGCGGTCGAGGTCGGGGAACAGATGGAGTCTTCCGACGGCTACGCCGAGGCGACCAGCGAGGCGTATGACCGCCGAGCCGCCGAGCTGTACTCCGAACAGGCCGGGGATGTCGACATCATTATCACCACGGCCCTCGTTCCGGGCCGCCCGGCGCCGTGCCTGATCACCGCTGCCGACGTCGCATCGATGAAGTCCGGCAGTGTCATCGTCGATATGGCGGCGGCCCAGGGCGGCAACGTCGAGGACACGGTGCCCGGTCGAAAGATCGTCACCGACAACGGCGTCACGATCATCGGCTATACCGATCTCGTCGGCAGGCTGCCCGCCCAGGCCTCACAGTTGTACGGCACCAACCTCGTCAACCTGCTGAAGCTACTGACACCCGGTCAGGACGGTGAGCTGGTCCTGGACTTCGACGATGTGGTGCAACGCGCCATCACGGTCGCCCATCACGGTGCGACGCTGTGGCCACCGCCGCCGGTGCAGGTCTCCGCGGCTCCTGCGGTCAAGGGCAGCGAGCCCGTGCTCGCCGAGCCGCGACCCGCGTTGTCCCAGCGCGGCAAGTACGCGCTGATCGCGATCGGCATCGCGGCTTTCTTCGGCATCAACGCCTTCGCCCCCGATCCGCTCCCCCAGCACTTCACGGTGCTGATGCTCGCCGTCGTCATCGGCTACTACGTGATCGGCAAGGTGCATCACGCGTTGCATACGCCACTGATGTCGGTGACCAACGCGATCAGCGGCATCATCGTCGTCGGCGCGATGCTCCAGCTCGCCGTCGACGATCCGGTGACCAGGGTCCTGGCATTCGCCGCCGTACTCCTGGCCAGTATCAACGTTTTCGGCGGATTCGCCGTGACCCGACGCATGCTCAGCATGTTCTCGAAGGACTGATCGGGATATGACCGTCTCCAGTGTCGCCACCGCCGCCTATATCGTCGCCGCCCTACTGTTCATCGCGAGCCTCGCCGGGTTGTCCAAACACGAAACCGCCCGTCAGGGGCTGACTTTCGGCATCGTGGCCATGGCGATCAGCCTTGTCGCCTCGTTGATTCTCGTCGTCGATATCTCCGACGCGCTCGGCATCGCGCTACTGCTCGTCGCGATGGCCGTCGGCGCGATCATCGGCATGACCCGGGCGGCGAATGTCGAGATGTCCGGCATGCCCGAACTTATCGCGCTGCTGCACAGCTTCGTCGGACTCGGCGCTGTGCTCGTGGGCTGGAACGGCTACCTCGGGCACGGCGATATCGCGGCTGATCTCGTCGAGATCCACCGCGCCGAGGTATTCGTCGGAGTCTTCATCGGCGCGGTGACCTGCACCGGCTCGATCGTGGCCTATCTCGTGCTCTCGGCGCGCATCGACTCGGCACCACTGCTTTTGCCGGGCAAGAATGTTCTCAATCTCGGCGCGCTCGTCTTGTTCGTCGCGCTCACCATAGGGTTCGTAGCGAGTCCGAACATTTGGTTGCTGCTCGCCGTCACGATTGTCGCGCTGGCGCTCGGCTGGCATCTGGTCGCCTCGATCGGCGGCGGCGATATGCCGGTCGTCGTGTCGATGCTCAACAGCTACTCGGGCTGGGCGGCGGCCGCGTCCGGCTTCCTGCTCGACAACGACCTACTCATCGTCATCGGCGCGCTCGTCGGCTCTTCCGGCGCGTATTTGTCCTACATCATGTGCAAGGCGATGAATCGCTCGTTCATCTCCGTCATCGCCGGTGGCTTCGGCATCGCGTCGGCCACGAACGATGACGCCGACTACGGCGAACACCGCGAAATCAGCGCGGCCGATACCGCGGAACTACTCGAGAACGCGGCGTCGGTCGTCATCACGCCCGGCTACGGAATGGCCGTCGCGCAGGCGCAATACCCTGTCGCCGACCTGGTGCGCAAGCTGCGCGAACGCGGCGTTGAGGTGCGCTTCGGCATCCACCCGGTCGCCGGACGCTTGCCCGGGCATATGAATGTGCTGCTCGCCGAGGCCAAAGTGCCCTACGACATCGTGCTGGAGATGGACGAGATCAACGAGGACCTCGCCGGGACCTCGGTCGTGCTGGTCATCGGCGCCAACGACACGGTCAACCCCGCTGCCGAAGACCCCGGCAGCCCGATCGCCGGTATGCCGGTCCTGCGGGTGTGGGAGGCCGAGAACGTCATCGTCTTCAAAAGGTCGATGGCCGCCGGTTACGCCGGAGTGCAGAACCCACTCTTCTTCCGAGACAACACCCAGATGCTGTTCGGCGACGCCAAGCAGCGCGTCGAGGAAATCGTCCGCGCTCTCGACCTCGCATCGGTGCGCTGACCCCGCCGAACAGCAGCGACTGCAAATCGGCACTGCTTGCCGAAACGAGGCCGGGGCTTTCCGCCCCGGCCTCGTTGGGTATCGCGTGCTACGGCCGCAGCAGGACCTTGCCGAACAAGTCACCCTCGATCATGGCCTTGAATCCATCCACGGCGGCGGCCAGTGGCAACACTGAGTGGATCGGCGGGTGGATGCCGTGTTCGGCGCAGAACCGCACGAGTTGCTCGAGTTCGTCACGTGTCCCCATCGTGGTTCCGACGATCCGTAGCTTCGCCATGAAAAGGCGTTCGATGTCCAGCGGCGGGTTGGAACCCGATGTTTGACCGGCCACCACAATCGTGCCACCCGGCCGGACGGCCTTCATGGAATGCGCCCACGTCGCGGCGCCCACCGTCTCCAGCACGGCGTCGACTCGCTCGGGTAGGCGTGCCCCCGGCTCGAACGCTTGATCGGCGCCGAGTTCCACTGCCCGGACACGCTTGTCCTGTGTGCGGCTGGTAACCCACACGCGCACACCCGCGGCCTTGCCCAGCATCGTGACCGCGGTCGCGACACCACCACCGGCACCCTGGACGAGCACGGTGCTGCCCCGCGTCGCACCGGCCAGGACGAACAGCATCCGGTATGCCGTCACCCATGCCGTGGGCAGACATGCGGCCTCCTCGAAGGAGAGTTCGGCGGGCTTGAGCACCAGGTTGCGGCGCGGGACGGCGACGCGTTCGGCGAAGGTGCCGTCGTGAAAGTCCGAGAGGATCGATACCCGAGGGTCGAGGATCTCGTCCCCGGTCCAATCCGGGTCATTGATCAGCGCGTGGATGATCACCTCGCGCCCATCCGCGTCGACACCCGCCGCGTCGCAGCCGAGTACCCGCGGCAATGGCGCGTTCTTGGGGTTTCCCGCGCCGCGCAACGACCAGAGGTCGTGGTGGTTGAGCGACGCGGCGCGCACCTCGACGATCGTCCAGCCATCTTCCGCGACCGGCTCCGGATGCGCACCGACGCGCAGACCGGACAGCGGGTCGGTCGCGTCGGCGCGGGTGATCTCGGCCGCTAGCACGCGCTGTCCAGCGATGCCGGGCGCTCGTCGGTGACGACGGTGACCCGCCTGCCGGTATCCATGAAATTCTCCTCGTCTTCGCGTAACACCCTGCCTCCGTCGCCGCGGTACCACATGGTCCAAACTTTCAGCCCGGCAAGGTTTTCGAACTTGAACTCCGTCACACAGTCATAAGCGGGTTCGGTGGTGCCGCGATCGATTCGCACCGCGTGGTTCTGCCGGTAATGCTTGATGGCCGCCGCGACGTCGGGTGGGATCATGCGCACGAAGAGGGGCGCGTGCCGCTGCTCGTAATAGTCGCAGAATTCCTCGAGGGTGAGGTCTGGACGACGTTTGAGCAGCGCGATCATCTTGATCATGTCGTGCCTAACTGTCGATCGTGATCGCGAGATTCGACTATCGAGTGCAGCGCATCGCCTCTATTTTAGACCTATCGGTCAGTACAATCAAAGGTCTACGCCGCTGACGAACCGATGCCCAACAGCGGACCGTCCATCGACCGACGCCTCGGCTCCGGAGCACCTCCAGGGCCGAGGCCGATTGCCAGAGGGTCACCAGACCCCGGCCGGAGCCTTCTTCACGCTCTTGTCGAAGCCGACGATGTCGGCCAGGGTGCTGCCCAAGATGATCGCCCGCTCCTCATCGGGAACGCCGGCGAAGTTGAAATCGACGCAGTCCTTGCTGCTACGGAAGGTCCCCTCCGCGTGCGGGTAGTCGTTGCCCCACATGATCGTCGTCATCCCCGTGATATGACGAGCCTGGACCGCCACCGGATCGTCGGCGAACTGCACGTGGATCTGGCGCTGCAAGTACTCACTCGGCTTTAGCGGATAGGGCCACTTGTCGTTGATCGCGAACAGTCGGCCCATGGCGGGCTGGTCGGTCGGCGGACGCGTGTCGTCCCAGAAGCCGAGCCACCAATCGGCATCCTGGCCGATGCCGGTCCGCCAGGACTTGTCCATCATGCCCACGAACGAGACCAGCCAGCCCGCCCCGAACTCGGTCAGGTTGAAGTGCAGGTCGGGGAACCGTTCACAGACGCCGCCGCCGATGAGTGAGGCGATGATGGCCTGCGGGCTCGCCGATGCGGTGTTCCCGCCACCCATGGTCCGGCCCGCCACCATATCGTCGGTCAGCTGCCCTTTGCCCATATTCATGGCCGTCATCAGCCCCTTGACGGTGGTCGCGGTTTCGGACGTACCCGCCTTCACCATCACACCGCCGGTGGCGACATGGAAGAACACCGGCAGCCCTAGCGACTGCGCGGCCGCCCACACCGGATCGTATATCCGCGAGTAGTACGGCTCGGGCGGCACCTCCGGCAGCAGCAGGGCCTTGATCCCCATGCGCGCGCACCGCTCGATCTCGGCGACCGCATCGGGGATATCGGTGAGCGGGATCGCCGCCGTAGGACACATCCGATCTTTGAATGGGAGATACCGCTCGACGACATAGTCGTTCCACACCCGAGCGTGCGCCATCGACAGCTCATGATCATCGGTGAACAGCACGAACAGCGACAGATTGGGAAACATCACCGAGGCGTCTACGCCGTCGAGATCCATATCCCGAATGATGTTCTCCGGCTCGCCGTCCGGCGTCCGCCCGCCGGACTGCCGGTACTTGGAGATGGTCCAGCCGTCGAACCCGATCGTGTGCAGCTTCTTGAACTCGGTATGCCCGCCCTCGACGATCGGTTCGTCGAGGGTGAACTCCTCCTCCCAGAGGGCACGATCGCGAAGCCCCTTCGGCAGCCGGGTTTTGAAAAGGTCGGCGGGCTCGATGATGTGGGTGTCGCCCGATACGACAAAGAATTCTGACATGTCTGTTGCTCCGTCGTTGTTTCTGATGTGCCCATCTACTGAGGCTGAGACGGGAAGTCTCGGTCGAGTCGCACCTCGCTCCGTTGCGGGTCCTGGGACGGCATCGAAGTGACGGCGCTCACAGTCATTTGAGACTGAGTGTCAGAGTAGATCCTTATACTCATTAGTGCAACCGTGTCTTGAATGTTAGAGTCGAACTCATGAGTGAGCGCAGCGAGCGAACAGTCGGCACTCCAGCTATCGGGCGCACCCGGACGATCGCCAGGGCCGCCGTGCGCGCCGACATCTCCCAGGCCGCCTTCGAGCTGACCAGGGAGCGGGGATTCCACAACATCACCGTCGATGACATGGCGGCGGCGGCCGGGGTCTCCCGCAGCACTCTCCTGCGCTATTTCGGCAGCAAGGAGGAAGCGGTGCTGAGCGCCTTCGACGCCCACGCCGACCGGTTCGCGGCGGCGCTGCGCGCCCGGCCGCTCGACGAGGACGAATGGACGGCGCTGCGACGGTCGATGGAAGGGGTCATCGAGTACTACATGGAAGATCCGGTCGGCGCGCTCTCCATCAGCAAACTCATCCTGGAAACCCCCGCGCTATCCGGGCGCCAACTGGAGAAGACGCACACTTGGCGCCCGTCGCTCACCACGGCGCTCGCCGACCGAGCGGGCTTGTCGGGGCCTGCCCCCATCGCCTTGGCGGTCAAGGTCGCTGCCGCGTTGGAGTGCTTGAATATCGCCGTGGAACGCTGGGCGGCGGGTGACGGTAAGCCCGACCTGGAGGCATTGCTCGACGAGGGGTTCGATGCGCTCTCGTCCCTGCAGACCGTCGAAACCACGGCAATCACAACCTGATTCGACCAACGCACCGAGCACTATGCCCTGATCCTGTTGCGCCAGGGCCGGATTCAGCCGAGCTCGCCCTCGAAGGCCGCGGCCTCGAGTCGCTTCTTGATGACGGTCAGGAAGCGGGCAGCGTCCGCGCCGTCGACGATGCGGTGGTCGTAAGTCAGCGCGAGATAGACCATGGAACGAACCGCGATGTTGTCACTACCGATGGCATCGGTGACCACGACCGCGCGCTTGACGACGGCGCCGGTGCCGAGGATGGCGACCTGAGGCTGGTTGATGATCGGCGTATCGAACAGGGCACCGACGCTGCCGGTATTCGTGATCGTGAAGGTGCCGCCGGAGAGTTCGTCGGGCGAAATCTTGTTCGCGCGGGTGCGCTCGGCGACATCGGCGATCTTGCGGGCCAGACCGGCGATCCCTAGATCTCCGGCGTCGGGGATGACCGGGACGATCAGTCCCCGATCGGTGTCGACCGCGACACCCAGGTGCGCGCAGTCGTGATAGGTCACGGTGGCGACGTCCGGGCCGAGCGAGGAGTTGAGCTGCGGATATGCCGCGAGTGCCTCGATTGCGGCCTTGGCGAAGAACGGCAAGAACGTCAGCTTGACGCCCTCGCGCGCGGAGAAACTGTCCTGGTGCCGGGAACGCAGCCGAGCGATCTCGGTGACATCGACCTCGACCACCGTGGTCATTTGCGCCGACACCCGCAATGATTCGACCATCCGGGCGGCGATCGTGCGTCGTAGCCGAGACAGTTTCTCGGTCCTGCCGAGTAACCGGGATATTTTGCCGGATTTGCCTGATGCCGCGGCCGGTGTCTGCGCGATGGCCGCCACAGGCGATGCGGTCGGCACGTCGAGCGTGGCTGATACCGGAAGTGCCGTTGACATGGGCTGCGCGGCCGATACTGGCGGCACGCTCGACACCGGCGGGGCGGCCGGTGCCGACGCGATGGGCCCAGCGTCGACCGCATCGAGTATGTGCTGCTTATGAATTCGACCCCCGCCTGTGGTTCGCACGGTCGCCGGGTCGACCCCGTGTTCCCTGGCGAGCTTGCGCGCGGTCGGCGTCGCGAAGATCCGCGCCGCCGCGCCGGACGGTCCGGTGTGCGCGGCCCGGGTTGGCGTTGACGCGGTCGGTCTCGGTGCGGTCGACGTCGGCGCGGTCAGTGTTCCCACTGTCGACGTCGGTGCCCGTGCGGCCGATGTCGGCACTGACGGCATCCGAACCGATACCGATTCACGTTGTAGCGCAGCCGGCTCCGGCTCCGGAGGCGACGTTGACACCCAAGCCGTTGTCGGCCCCGCCGTGGAGATGCCGCTGCCCGAAGGGGACATCTCGATCGACGCACCGATGAGCGCCAATACCGCGCCCACTTCGGCCGTCTCGTCCTCGGTCACCTTGATCTCGAGCAAGACACCGGCCACCGGCGACGGCACTTCGGTATCGACCTTGTCGGTGGAGACCTCCACCAGTGGGTCGTCGATCTCAACGGTGTCGCCGGCGGCCTTCAGCCACCGAGTGACGGTGCCCTCGGTGACGCTCTCACCGAGGGCGGGCAGGGTGACTTCGGTTGCCATGATGTCCTTAATCCGATTCGGGCGTACGGCCCTCGACTACCAGGCGAGCGGTAACTCGTAGATGCCGTAGGCGAGCGAATCGCCCTTGAACTCCAATTTGTCGAAGTCGGTCGCCAGCCGCAGCGTCGGGATCCGACGGAACAGCGTGCCGTACACCACCTCGAGTTCGATGCGCGCGAGCTGCTGGCCGATGCACTGATGCGGACCCCAGCCGAATGCATGGTGATGGCGTGCCTCACGGGTGAGGTCCAGCTTCTCCGGATCCGGGAAGGCCGCCGGATCGAAGTTCGCCGCGGGCAACGACGAGATAATGCCTTCGCCCGCCCGGATGGTGGTGCCCGCGACCTCGATATCTTCGGTGGCGATGCGCCGCTGCAGCAGGTGCGGAATGGTGAGGTAGCGAAGCAGCTCTTCGACCGCGCCCGAGATGACTTTCCGGTCCTCGGTTTCTCGCAGAATTGCAAGTTGGTCCGGATTCTGCAGCAGCAGGGCGGTCGCCATGGTGATCATGTTCGCGCTGGTCTCGTGACCGGCGATCAGCATGATCATGCCCATGATGACGGCTTCGGGCATCTCCAACTCGCCCGCCTTAACGCGCGCCGCGAGGTCGGAGATCACATCCTCGGCCGGCTCCTCGATCTTGGCGCCGATCAGCTTTCCAACGTAGGCGCCCAGCGCCCCGTTCGATTCGCTGTTTTCTTCTGGCGTCGTGTGCCGCCCGTTGGCGATCTTGGCGTGGGTCTCGAAGAAGTCGTGGTCTTCGTACGGCACACCGAGCAGCTCACAGATCATCAGCGACGGCAGCGGCAGCGACAGCGCCTCCACGAGATCGGTCGGGTTCGGGCCCGCCAACATCTTGTCGATGAGGTCGTCGGTGAGCTGCTGGATCGCCGGGCGAATCTTCTCCATCCGGCCGCGGGTAAAGGAGTTCGTCAGCATCCGGCGCAGTCGCGCGTGCTCGGGGCCGTCGGTGTCGAAGAGGGTCTTGGGCCGTTCATGGATCGTCCCGGCGATGGACGGGGTCATGTACGGGAACCCGGGCAGATGGTCGTTCGCGCTCACTCGTGGGTCGCCCATGACCTGTCGTTGGGCCGCGTGATTCGCGATAAGCCACGGGGTGCGGTCATCCCAGGTCCGCACGCGCGCCATCGATATCCCCTCGGAGTGCATCTGACGCAACTCGGGCGGGGGCAGGAACGGGCATTTACCGTCCCGTGGCGTCGGGAAGTCGGGGATATCGGCCATGTCGGGCGCGCTGGCCGCAGTCTCGGTCATGATGGGGTCTCCTCTGTTCATTCCACGATCGTGATCGCCAGCGCGGGGCAAACCGCCGCCGCCTGACGGACGTCATCGGCGAGCTCGGCGGGCGGGTTCTCGTTCAGCAGCACCACGATGCCGTCCTCGTCACGCTGGTCGAACACCTCCATCGAGGCGGCCACGCACTGACCGGCGGCGACGCACTTCTCTTCGTCGACGACAACCTTCATGGGACTACTCCTGATCGTTCGGTGGGTGTTCTGATGGCCGCCCGGGCTGGGGCTATCAGCGCTGGGAAACAGCGAGGGCGTCGACGATCTCCTGTCGGCGCTGACGAGCCTGTTTGGGCATATTCCAACCGAGAACACCGGTGACCACACCGGAGCTGCGATAGCGCGCGACGAAACGCCGAGCCGAAATCTCACCCTCGACGATGTCCACCTCGGCGTCGGCGCTCAGCACGCCGTGTACCTGGAGCTTCGCGTCGAACTGATCGGTCCAGAAATACGGCACCGGCGCGTACGGCTGGTCTTCCCCAACGATTACGGCGGCGACGGCCGCGGCCTGTTCGGTGGCGTTGGTCCGGTTCTCCAGGCGGATCAGCCCGTCGAAGTGCTGGTGCTGCCACCTGGCCACATCACCGACCGCGTAGATCCCCTCGGCCGCTCGGCACCGGGAATCGCAGACCACGCCGTTGTCGAGGTGCAGCCCACTGCTTTCGAGCCATTCGGTGGCTGGAATCGCGCCGATGGCTACGACCACCACATCGGCGGGCAGCACCTCCCCCGTGCCCAGTTCCACGCCGGTGACCCGGCCGTCCGTGCCGACCAGACTCCGCACGCCGGTGCCGAGCCGCAGCCGCACACCGCGTTCGATATGCAGTTCCGCCAGCACTTGCGATACCAGGGTGCCGACCTGCAGAGCCATCGGCGCGGGCTGCGGTCCGGTCATCGTCACGTCCACGCCCAATATTCTTGCGGTGGCAGCGATTTCGGCACCGAGAACACCTTCGCCGACGACCACCAGATGGGTGGCGGTAAGAAGGTCCGCGCGCAGCGCCAGAGCGTCGTCGAGTGCGCGCAGCACGTGCACGCCGGCCAGGTCCGGCTGGTTGGGCAACGTGCGCGCACGCACGCCAGTGGCGATCACGATCGCGTCCGCTTGCAGGTCACGCCCGGATTCGGTCCGCACTGTGTGGGTCAGCGGATCCAGCGCGACCGCGGCGTCACCCAGGATGAACTCGGCATCCAATGCCGAGAGCATCTCCTGGGAACGCAACTCGGCCCGCTCCGGCGCCCACGCGCCGGAAAGCACCTGTTTGGACAGGGGCGGCCGGTCGTAGGGCGCATACGGTTCAGCGCCGAGGACCGTGATCTTGCCCGCGTACTTCTTACGGCGCAGCGCCTCCACGGTGCACAGCCCGGACGCCGCGGCGCCCACCACCAGAACCTGAGCGGGAGTTGTCACGCGACCACCGCCGACGCGGCAGCCGAGAGCCGAAGGTCCGCATCGCGGACGCTGTGCACCCGCGTGTAGTCCCGAAATCTCATCTGTGGCTCCCGTTCGCGTCGGTTGTGCACCGCATCACAATCGAATATTAGAACAATCGGTCAGTACAATCAAGATGAGGTGAGGAACAACCATCGAGCTGGTCACCGAGGAGCTGATTGCCGACTCGGACTCAAACCAGCATGTCGTCGACGTACAACCCGAACGCACCACGTCCTACCAGCGCCAACGACGACTCGACATCGTTGGCCGCGTGGGTACTGCCGGTGTGCGCGTCACGCCAGGCCCGCTCGATCGGATTGCCCCGGCGCTGTGCCAGCCCGCCCGCGGCCGCGTACACCAGATCGATCGCCTTCAGCGCACGCTCGGTGCCGACCACCTGATCGCGACGGGCGCGCAAGCGCAACTCCATCGGTATCTCCTCACGTCGGCGCGCGCATTCGTATAGATCGCGAATATTGCGACTCAATTGCAGGGCGGCGGCGTCGACCTCCGAGCCCGCGCGCGCGACCGCGATCTGCGCGGCATGGTCCGCCGTGCTATCACCGCCACCGAAACTGAGCCGGTTGCGATCGCGCATGCGCGTCAAGAAGATCTCCAGGCCGCCTTCGGCCATACCGATCATCGGGGCGGTTACCGCGTAGCTGAATACCGTGCCGAACGGCAGCCGGAACAGCGGACCGGAATTCAGCTTCTGACCGGGGCCACGCCGCAGCGCGACATCGTAGTTCCGCAACGTCCGATGCTCCGGGACGAATACCCGATCAGCGTGCATGTCGTTGCTGCCGGCGCCGCGCAAACCCACGACCTCCCAGACGTTTTCGACCCGGTAGTCCGCACGCGGCACGAGCGCGGTGACGATATCCACCGGTTGTCCGTGTTCGGCAACGACGACCCCGCTGAGCAATGCCCACGAGGCGTGCGCGCACCCGGACGCGAAGCGCCAGTGTCCGCTGAGTTCGAATCCCCCCTCGACCGGAACCAACCGTCCGACCGGCGCGTACGACGAACAGAACAGCGCATCAGGATGGTCGGACCACACATCCCGCTGAGCACGCTCATCGAAAAGCGCCATGTGCCAAGGGTGTACCCCCAGAACCGACGCCAGCCATCCGGTCGAGCCGCAGGCGCCGGAGATCGCCCGCACCGCGTCGTAGAACCGAACCGGGTCGGTCTCGAGACCGCCGCACCATTTCGGTTGCAACATCCGAAAGACGCCGGCACCGACCAAGTCGGTCATCGTCTTCGCGGGGACCGCACCGGCGCTATCGATCCCCGCAGCACCTTCGGCCAATGCCGGCAACAGTCCTCGCACTGCCTCGGCCACATCATCGCTCATGCAGTAATCGTGCGCCATGCCGACCGCGAATGAGAATCCGCACGGCACCGATTTCTCGACTACCAGCCGACGAGCCGGTCCAACAACAGCGCCGTATTCGAGAAATAGTCGCCGTACCCCCCTCGGAAGAACAGCAGTGGAGCCTGCACCGACTCGACCCGCAGATCGTGGACGCGTCCGACGACCAGAACGTGGTCGCCGATTTCGACAACCTGCTCCACCACACAGTCGACCCACGCGACTATTCCGTCGAGAATCGGATTGCCCAGGGGCGACGGTGTCCACGCCACACCGTCGAACCGGCCGATTCCCTTGGTCGCCATCCGGCGCGATAGCCGTTCCTGGTTGCTCGCGAGCGCGTTGGCGCAGAAACGTTCGGCGGTTCGGATTGTGCGCAGGGTGGACGAGGAGCTGTCCGCGAGGAAGGACACCAGGGGTGGGTCGAGGGAAACCGAGGTGAAGGTTCCCACGACCAACCCCTGCGGCTGATCGTCTTCCACGGTGGTGGTGATGGCGACGACGCTCGTCGGGAAGTGGCCCAGCACGTCGCGGAAGCGCCGCCCGTCGATCGCGTCCTGCGGGGCTTCGCCGTTCCCGCGGGACAGGGAGATCCCTTCGTCCGTGGTCACCGTGCCCACCTCCTAGATCAAAATCTGCATCGCCGGGGGCAGTTCCAGTCCCATCGCGGCCAGCGCGTTCGCGTGGTAGGCCACACCCGGGACATGGATCATGTGGTTGAGCCCCGCGTGCGCGTCACGCCAATACCGCTGCAACGGGTTCGAGCGCCGGAACGCGTTTCCGCCGGAACGCGCGATGATCTCGTCCAGGGCCGAAACCGCCCGCCAGGCACAGCGGACCTGATTGCGCCGGACATTCGACCGGTCCTCGATAGTCACTTCCTGGCCGGATTCGACCTTGTCGTACAGCCGGCTGATGCCATCGATCAGCTGCACGCGCGAGGCCGCGATCTCGGAGGCCGCTTCGCCCGCCGAGTAGAGCACGTACGGATCGTCTTTTACCTGAACACCGGTCACGGCGACGCGTTCGCGCTGCTGGTCAAGGTGCAGAGCGAGCGCGCCCTCGCACATCCCGATGACCGCCGAGGTGATACCGAGCGGGAACATCGCGGCGAACGGCAGTTTGTACAGCGTTTCGGTCAGACCGACCCGTTCCGCGGCGGCCCCCGCCTGGACGTCGGACTGCTCGATCGTCCGGTATTCGGGCAGGAATGCGTTCTCGACGACGACATCCTTGCTACCGGTGCCGCGCAGGCCGACCACGTCCCAGGAATCATCGATGATCGAGTAATCCGACCGCGGCAGGACCACATGCATGACGGTGGGCGGCATGACCGGCTTACCCTTGCCGTCGCCGAGGAGCGCGCCAAGGAAGTCCCAGTCGCAGTGGTCGCTGCCCGAGGAGAACGGCCAGCGCCCGCTGAGGGTGTATCCGCCACCCTCGACCGGGTTGGCGACACCATTGGGCATATAGGGCGAGGCGATCCAACTGTCCGGGTTCTCGCCCCAAACCTCTTGTGCCAGACGCGGATCCATCTGCGCCAACTCCCACGGGTGGACGCCGACCACACCACAGACCCAGCCCGCGGCGCCGTCGTGGCGTGCGACCGCCATCACGGCCTCGGCGAACTCACTCGGATGTGCGGTATAGCCGCCGTACTCCTTGGGTTGCAGCAGGCGGATCACCCCGGCCGACTTGAGCAATTCGACCGTGCGGTCACTCAGCTTGCCGAGCTTCTCGTTCTCCTCGGCGAGTCCGGCCAGTTCGGGCCCGAACTCCTCGACGCGTTGGACTACTTCGTGCGCCACGTCGCACACCTACTTCCTGATGAGTAACATTCGCCGCTCTGGCGACGGGGTCGGTTCGTTGTCATTTCTGGATCACCCGAGTGAGGAATTCGGTCGCGACCCGCTCGAAATCGGCCTTACGTTCGATCTGGGTCCAGTGCCCGCAGTTGGAGAAGGTGTGCAACTCGACGTCGGGCAGCCACCGGTTCGCGTAATGCGCACCGTCGTACGGGAGCATGCGGTCGTCGCGGCCCCACAGCATCAGCGTCGGCGTGGTGAAGGTCGCGGCGCGGGTCCACAGCGGCGTGTAGTTCGTACGCAGGCGCGGGTCGAACATGGCCCCGAAAATCCGCCCGAGTCGCTCGATCGCGCCATCGGCCATGGCGTTCTTCATGCGCTGCTCGATGAGTTCCTCGGTGATCAAACTACGGTTGTAGACCATCGTTTCGAGCCAGCTGACCATGCGCTCGCGGCTGGGATCTTCGAGGAACGCGAACATCCGCTGAAAACCCTCGCTGGGGTCGGCCTGGAAGATGCTGACCGAAAGCCCGCCCGAACCCATGATGGCCATCCGGCGTACCCGCTCGGGGTGCAGCGCCGCCAGTTCGGCGACGACAGCTCCGCCCATGGAGTTGCCGATGAATCCGGCCGACTCGATGCCGAGGTTATCCATCAGCCGCGCGATCCAGCGGGCGGCGACGACGGAGTACACCTCGTCGAGCTCGGGGAGCTCGGTCCCGCCGAAACCCGGCAGGTCGGGCATGATCGTCCGGAAATTCTTCGCGAATACGGGCAGGTTGTGCTGATAGTTCGACCACGCGCTGACACCGAGACCCGAGCCGTGCAGGAGAATCAGCGGCTCTCCCTCGCCCGCCTCGTGATAGGCGAAGTTCAGGCCCTCGATGTCCTTGGTTACCAGCGTGGATTCATAAGTAAGAGAGGTCATTTGAGGCCTGCCGATGGTGTCGTGGATAGGAACGCACCACCGGGGCCCACGTCCAGAGCCTCGCCGTACCAGGTCTGGCCGTACTGCAGCTCGGGGATCTTCCACTCGATCGCCTGCCAGTCCGGATCGAAGATGTGGTATCCGCCGGAGTAGAGCTCGATCCGGGCGCCGGAGCCGGGATCGTGAATGTAGAGATACATCGCCTGACCGATGCCGTGCTTGCCAGGACCATGGCCATAGTCGATGTCGAGATCGCGGATCTCATCAGCCGCGCGCAGGATGTCGTGGTAGTTCTCGATATTGAACGCGACGTGGTGGAACGCCCCGTTCTTCTCCTCGCCGTTCACGCCGATCGCAATGTCGTGCACCTGTGGGGTCACCGACAACCAGGACGCCATCAGGGTCTCCGGGAATTGCGGAATCATCGCGAATTCGCGGCGTTTGAAACCGAGCGCGTCTTGCAGCCATTGCTCGGCGCCGTTCACCGTGCTGGGGCTGCACTGCACATTGAGGTGGTCTAGACGGCGGACGCCGAAACCGCGGCGGCGCGAGCTGTTGCTCGGCAGCTTCGAGCGCAGGTCCGCGGGGGCGACCGGCTTGTCGATGTCGTAGTAGAGCTCGAACGGGTGTTCACTGCCCGGCACCAGGAAGCGAATGGCCGTGCCACGGCCCGTCTCGTGGCCCGCGGGCAACTCGATGCTCTCGATCTCCGCGGCGGTGAGCTGCTGATGGAACAGCTCGACATCCTCGGGCCGCTGGACGCGGAAGCTGTAACCGTTGATCTTGGATTCGGCCTGCTGGGTGAGTACGAGCGAATGGTGGGCCAGCTCCTGGTAGCCGCGCAGGTAAGCCACACCGTCGGCCTGTGACACTACTTCCATACCGAGCAGATCACGGAAGAACCACAGCGAGCGCTCCAGATTCGGTGTACCGATACTGATGCTGCCCGCGTGGGCGATCCGCGGCCCTGGGTCGTAATCACGAGACTGAGTCATACGGGCTCTCCTTTGAATCGATTGACCGCCTGGAACGCTAGTTCGGGCGAGGACCTGCGAATGTGGCCTTCCCACACACCGGGACAAGACGGACCGGGGCGACCGCGGAATCCACGGACATTCGAGACACCGGGACCCGCGGTGCGTGTTTCGCGCCGGAACATGCCGCACCAACACGTTCGATCCAGGATCCTCATTTATCTGGTCATGCGACCAAATGGGACCGATCACTCAACCGAAAAGCAAAATTAGTCCGCCTTTTCGAGAAAACCCGTTCCAGCCGCACCGGACACGGCTACCCTGGCCCGTGTAGTTCGAGTCTCCGAAGGAGGCGCTGGCATGGCCTCAGTGTTGAGGGATGGCGCGATGAGTGAAACCGCGCCGAGTAATGACGCGTTGAACGGCGGAACCCACGTCGTCGAGCGGTACGGGTTGCCACCCTCGATGGTGGAGCGCATGACCCTGATCATGGATGCCTTCGCAGGCCCACAGACCCGCCTCACGCTGGAAGAAGTCACCGGGCGCACCAACTTGCCCCGCTCGACGACCCACCGAATCCTGGAGCAGCTCGTCCGGCTGCGGTGGCTCGATCACGGTGACAGCGGTTACGGCCTCGGTCCACGGGCCTTGGGTCTCGGCGGCAGAGAAGTGGGCCACGGCGCGTTGCGCGCCGCCGCGTTTCCGCTGCTGCACGCGCTCTCGGTGCGCACCGAGATGGTCGTGCATCTAGCCGTATTGGACAGAACCGACGTCTACTACCTCGACAAATTCGGCGGCAGGGCCACTGTCGAAGTTCCGTCGAGAGTCGGCGGCCGGGCACCCGCGCATTGCACCGCGGTCGGCAAGGCCATGCTGGCCTGGTTACCGGCCGAGGGGCTCGACACCCTATACCGGGGCGTGCTCGATCGGCGAACTCCGCGCAGCATCGGCGACCTCGGGGTCCTGCACCATGAATTGAGCCGCATCCGGACCCGCAACGGCCTCGCCTTCGAACGCGGCGAATGCTATCCGCATATCGCCTGCGTCGGCGCCGCGGTGCGCGGGCCGGACGGGCCGATCGGCGCGGTCTCGATCGTCGGTGACGCGCAAGCACCGCTGGAGCGGCTCGCGCCCCTCGCGGCCAACGCCGCCCATGCGATATCCGAGAAGTTGCTGGGCGGCGAACCCCCGAAAATGCGTCCACGTCCGGAATCGGCCGCACCACGCAACGCCGTGCCCATAGAAGCGCTCGGCCGGCTACTCGCGATGGGCGAGCGCGGCGAGTGGTTCTGAGGCTCCGAGCCGACTACGACGGGCCGAGCGTTAGGTACGCTCGGCCCGGTCGTAAAGGCAACCGAGCGATCAGGAATCACTCATCTCGTAGCCCAGCACCATGTAGGAAAGGTCCGTTCGATCTCACCTTCCACTCGGTGCCGAGTACTCACTGACCGGGCTCGCGGTGTGCTGGGCCTCGTGCAGCAAGTCTCCGACGTAGATCCGGTGCTCGATCGCCCATAGACCCTCGCGACTGGACCAGCGGTCGAGGTATCGGCCGCGATGGAATTGGTCGGTCACCAGCCCATCGACCGCGGCTGTCCGCAGCCACACAGCGACATAGCTTTCGCTGGCCGCGGTCGCCGACGCCGAGTCCACGTCGATGAGAATGTTGCTCACGATGTGTGAATGGCAGTCATACCCGGCGTGGAATTCCCACACGAAGTCCAGGAATCCGGACGCGCTCCCGCGGTAACCCGGACCGTAGTCGGCGGTGCCACCGGGGTGCCACACACGGTCGGCCAGCGCGCGGTCCATCCGGTCGAGCCCTCGGCAGTAGGCGTGCAACTGTTCGGTGACCGCCTGCTTGGCCGCCAGTTCGGCGACCAGATCACGTCTTTCGGACAATGTGCCGATCCTTTCGCGTAACCGATTGCGACTGTTCAGCTTTCGGCTCGATCCGGTTGCCCGTCATTCGCCCTTGCCGACGATGTCGAGTACCGCGAGATAGGCGAAGGCCAGCGAGGAGCCGATCGGCGTGCCGGCACCCGCGTACACCCGTCCCGACATCGCGGACATCGTGTTGCCGGCCGCGTAGAGCCCCTCGATCGGCTGACCGTCCGCGCGCATCACACGCGCGTGATCGTCGGTCTTCAGCCCGCCCTTGGTGCCGATATCGGACAGCACGATGGTGGCGGCATAGAACGGCCCCTGCTCGATCGGCTGCACCAGCGGATTCGGCCATTCACCCGTGAGCGGCACCAGGTAGTTCAACGTCGTCCCCGAGGTCGGGTTCCCCGGCTCGTAGGAAAAGCCGACCACGTGGTGGAACATCTGGTCCCACGGAGTCTCGCCACGATGGAACCGTTCGTCTACTCCGCTGTGGGCATAGCCGTTGAACTCCTCGACCGATTTCCGCAGGCTTTCGACCGGCACCCCGATCAGCTCGGCCAATTCCTCCAGGGTGTCGGCCTTCTTCAGCGCGCCCGATTCGAACCATTCGGGGCGCACCGGCTCGGCCGGGTCACCGCCGAAGCTGTCCCGGTCCACCAGCCGCTGATCGAACACCCAATGAACGCGACTGTGATCGACACCCGTAGTGGTGTGCAGCCGGCGCATCTCGTGACCGGCCCGGTCGTAGGGCTGGATTTCGTTCATGAAGCGCTCACCCGCGGCGTTGACCCAGATCCCACCGCGCGCACCGGTGAAGAACACCGGTCGGCCGTCGGGCTGGATGAGTCCTGGTACGTGCCATGCCTCGTCGAGCAGGTTGGTGGCTGCGCCGATCGCGGCACCGGCCTGGATCGCGTCGCCGGTGTTCTCCGGAGCGCCGTGGGACCACGCAGTGGCGGCGGGAACTACCCCATTCTGCTCGCGCAGTTCGCTACTCTGCTCGAACCCACCGGCTGCCAGCAGCACGCCTCGGGCGGCGCGAATCGTCACACGCTCGCCGTTGCTCACCGCCTCCAAACCGACCACCCGGCCATCCTCGACCATGAGGTTTTCCAGCGCAGTGTCGAGGCGGTAAGAGCCGTTGCCGGTCTCCACGAATGCCTTCAGCGCCCGGCCGATCAACGCCCGGCCACCGTAGAGCATGTGCCCCTCATCGTTGCCCCAGCGTTCTTCGGGGATGGAGCGCCGGACGATCGAGGCGAGCTCCCCGAGTTCATCGACCGACACCGCGGCCGGAAAAATACTGTGCCCCGCCGGCGACGCGCCGGGAGCCGACGCGAAGTATTCCGGCACGGGGGCATAGAAGAACGAATCGAACAGCGGGTTCTGCTCGAGCTCGTCGATCAGCTGCGGGCCCGCCCGCAAATAGGCGTCCTGGAGCGACTCCCGAGAGCTGTCGTCGACGATGCTGCGCAGATAGGTCCTGGACCCCTCGATGCCGTCCTGGATACCCGCTCGCTCCAGTGGAGCACTGCCGGGAAACCAAATTCCTGCCCCGGAATAAGCAGTGGTGCCACCGACGAGGCCGGTCTTCTCGATGACCAGAGTGCGCAGACCACGCGAGGCGGCCACATAGGCCCCGATCAGGCCACCACCTCCGGAGCCGACGACCACGATGTCGTAGGTTTCCTCGTCAGCGGGCATAGCTATCTCCTTGCTTCTTGATTTTCTCTTGCTCATAACCACAGGTAGAGACCGCCGAGGGAGATCCGCATACCGGGTTCGGCCGAAGTTCGCCGATCGGTGTCATGCGGTCTGTGTACTTCCGGCTCGGGGCCGGTCCCGCTCACTGGGACGGCCCTCGATCGCTTCCCGGCACCGCTCCCCCGCGGCCCGCCGCGCCGTAGCTCGACTTCAACGTCGTGCTGAGTCACAGTTCTCCCTCTAATCACCCGTCCGCACCATTCAGTGACCTGGGTCACGACGTGGCGACGGACCCTAGTGTGAGCGTTACGTCTCCTCAATCGACGCCACACTTCCGCTGAGCGGGACGAACATGTGAGGAATAGCGCCGCCCCTTCGGTATGGTGCGCGAATTGAGTGCACTGCATTAAGGAGCCCCCACATGCCTGAATCCCCGTCGAGGATGGTCGAACGAGTCGTCCTGATTCTCAGCGTCTTCGAGCGAACCGCGGGGGCGCTGACGCTCGGTCAGATCTGCACCCGCAGCGGGCTGCCGCGCTCGTCGGTCCATCGGATCCTGCAACATCTGGTCAATGCCCGCTGGCTTCAGCGCGACGACAACCAGTACACGCTCGGCCTGCGGATGTTCGAGATCGGTAGCCAGGTCGCGCATCGCCGAATCAGCGACGCCGCAAAACCTTTCGTACAAGACCTCTCCGCGAAGACCGGTCACGTCGTGCATCTGGCGCTGCTGGACGGACAAGACGTCGTCTATCTGGAAAAAGTCGGCGGGGCGCTCGCGAGCGAACTGCCGTCCCGGGTCGGTGGCCGCCTGCCCGCGCACTGTACGGCGGTCGGCAAAGTACTACTGGCTTACTCGCCGCCCGCGATCGTCGAGCGATACCTCGACTGCGGTCTGCGCGGCCTGACCAGTGCGAGTATCAAGACCCCCGAAGCACTCGGGGCGGCGCTGATGAAAATCCGCAATGCCGGCTACGCGATCGAGAGCGACGAGTCCGTGCCCGGTGTCGCGTGTGTGGCCGCGCCGATCTTCGAATACGGCGACGTGGTCGCGGCCCTGTCGGTGTGCGGACACCGCAAGCTGGTCCGCGCCGACGAGCTGAAGCACCGGGTCATGTGGACGGCCGCGGAAATCTCACGCCGCCTTTCTCTGACATCACGTCCGGGCTCCACCGCGAACGCGCCGCTGCTGGCCGTCGGCCGGGCCGTTTGACCTGGTCCGGCATTGGACCGCCGCCCTCGTCGCAGATCAGCGACGAGGGCGGCGGTCCAATGCCGTCGGACGGACCACCGCAAACGCCTCAGGCCCGTGCGATCGGATCGCACGGGCACCGGATGGGTTCGATGCTCAGGAAATGCTCTCGCGCAGTATGCGTTTGAGAACCTTCCCGGATGGAGTCCGCGGCAGCGATTCGACGCATTCGATCGCGGCGGGCACCTTGTACTTGGCCAACCGGGTTCGACAGAAGTCTTTGAGTCCCTCGGCATCGAGGGCGCTTCCGGCCCGGAGTACGACAAAGGCCATCGGCACCTCGCCCCAGCGCGCATGCGGCATACCGACGACCGCCGCCTCGACAACATCCGGATTCTCGTAGAGCACCCGTTCCACCTCGGGGGTGGCGATATTCTCTCCGCCCGAGACGATCATGTCCTTCTTGCGGTCCTCTATATACAGATAACCGTCCTCATCGAGGCGGCCCAGATCGCCGGTGTGGAACCACCCGTTACGCAAGGCGTCCCGCGTGGCCCGCTCGTCGCGCCAGTATCCGGTCATCACTTTCGGGCCGCGAATGACGATCTCACCGAGCATGCCCGCCGGGACCGGCCCGTCGTGCTCGTCGAAGATGGCGATCCGGACGTGCGCCACGGCCCGACCGACCGAGCCGACCTTCGAACGCATATGGTCGGCATCATTGATGGTGTCGCCCGATACGGTCTCGGTGAGCCCGTAGGCGTCGGCGAACCAGGCATCCGGGAAGGCGCCGGCGATCCGGTCGAGCAAGGGTATCGGCATCTTCTCACCGCCGCCGGTGATGAACCGGATCGATGAGGTATCCCGGTCCAGGATATCGGGAAGTTGAAGCAGGGCATTCATCATCGACGGGGCCAGCCAGACATTGGTCGGACGCAGTTTTTCGATCGCGTCCACCACGGCGGCGGCGTCGAAGCGCCGGATCAAGCTCAGACGTCCACCGGCGTGGAAGGTGGCCAGGCCCGGAAGATCCATTCCCCCAACATGATACAGCGGGCCACACACCAGGGTGTGATCCTCGGCGGTCAATGAGAACTCCAGGATATGAGCGAGGTTCTTCCAGATCACATTCTGATGCGTGATCATCACGCCCTTCGGGCGCGAGGTCGTCCCGGAGGTGTACATCAGTCGTTGCAGCGCATCGGGTTCGACATCGACCAACGGCGTGGTGAGTCCGCAGTGACGCCGCAGCAGCGCGTTGTATTCGAGCCACGACGGATCGCCCGCCGCGTCGAGCGTGACCTTGTGCCGCACCTTCGGCAAGGTCGGAGCCAGCTCATCGATGCCGGCCGCGAACTCGGCCTCGGTCAGGATCGCGACGGCATTCGAATGTTCGAGGATGTATTGCCATTCCGCGGGTGAGAGCCGGTAGTTCAGCGGCAGTATCGCGGCGCCGATGCGGCTTGCCGCGAGCATGGTTTCGATGAATTCGACGCGGTTGTACAGCAACACGGCGACGATATCGCCGGAGGAGATACCCAGGTCACGCAGCGCGGCGGACAGCGTATTCACGCGGGCCCCGAGTTCGGCGTAGGTCAACTCCCGATCGCCTTCGGACAGAGCGATCTTATCGGCGTATCGGTGCGCGTTCCGGTCGAGCACGGAGGCGAAGTTGAACATTCGCGGGCCTCGCTGTTGGTAGAGGAGTAGTCGGATACAGTTTTATGTACCGACTAGACTAATAAACTGTGGCGCAGGTTACAACCCACCGGTGGCACCGCGCTCCGGCGGCACATCTCAAGGCAACGAGTAGCCGCCGTCGACCACCAGTGAATGCCCTGTTACCCAGCGAGATTCATCGCTCGCCAGGTAGATGACGGCACCCGCGATATCGTCCGGGGTGCCGAATCCGAGCGGATGCTTGGCCTCGATCGCATCCAACGCCTCGGTAGGCAGACCCTCGTGCAGGGCCGACGGGAAGGTGCCGGGACAGACGGCGTTGACGCGGATACCCTCCTTGGCGTATTCGAGCGCGGCGACCTTCGTCAGGTGGATCACGCCCGCTTTCGACGCACAATAGGGCGCGGCGTAGGCCCAGGCCGTCAAACCGCTCACGGAGGCGATATTGACGATCGAGACATTCGCCTTCTTCCGCATGACCCGGGCGACCGCACGAATGCCATGGAACGTTCCGGTCAGATTGACCGACAACGAGCGCTGCCAGTCGTCGGTGGACAGGTGGTGGATCCGCGCATTGGGCGACACGATGCCCGCGGTATTCACCAGCACGTCGACGGTGCCGAACCGCTCGGCGGCGGACCGGATCAACTCGTCGAACTGCTCGCCGTCGGCGACATCGAGACGTTCGGTTGTCGCGGTTACCCCCTTGGCGCCCAATGTTTCCGCCAGCGATGTCATCGCATCGACATTCAGGTCGGCCAGGACGATATCGACCGCGCCCTCCTCGGCACACCGCCGCGCGACCACCGATCCCAGCGCGCCGCCCGCGCCGGTCACTACGACAGTCTTACCTTCGAGCCTCGAGCCCATGGTCGCCTCCCTTGCCGGGATCTGAAAGAATTAATTCGAACACTCGGTATAAGAAACTATACGCGCGGTTCTGTCAAGAGGCGCTCACGGTTCACACAATGAAGACGACATGCGGCTACCCGAGATCAGCGCCGGTCGGGGTATCCGAATAATTCAGCTCTGGAAAGTAGCGACCTGAGCCTCGATCGCTTCGAGATCGCAGCTACCGTCGGCGAAGCCGGTGAACAAGGTTGCGCAGTAGGTCTTGGAAAGGAATTTCGCATCCCATTGCTGCCCCGGCCGGACCCACTGATAGGTGTGATTGTGCATGTTGAGAAATTGCAGCACGGTCAAGGACGGATTGGTTTTACGGAAAAATCCTTCATCCATCGCAGCGACCAGCAAGGACCGCACGACGTTCTCGAATTCTTGGCGTCGCGCCAGCATCCGGGTCAGATTGTCCCCGGTCAGTTGACGGTAGTCGTGTTCGTACACCCAGATATGGTCCAGGCGCTCGAAAATGACTGTCAGCAATTCCTCGGACAGCAGACGCAGCTTGACCACCGGCGACGCGTCCAGGTCCTGAATTTTCCCGGCCGCGGCCAATAGCGGGTCCAGTACCCGTTCCTGGATTTCGACGAGCAGGTTTTCCTTGGACTTGATGTAGTAGTAAAGGGCGCCTTTCGCCAGGCCGACCGTATCGCCGATCTCGGTGATACCCGTCGCGGCATAACCCTTCTCCGAGAACAACATGGCGGCGGTGTCGATGATCTCCTGCCGTTTGATCTCGTAACCCGGACCATGTCCTGGTGGTCGCGCCATGTGATCCCTCGTGTCGTCGAATTCGCGTGGGACAGTAAGTATACGCAGAATCGAACAATCGGTCGAAACAAGCGCTGGTCATCACCGCGTGTCGAGTGTTTCGCGGATCGCGGCCTCGATACGAGCCTCGTCGGGCAGCCATATCTTCTCCAGCGCCGGGGTGTAAGGCGCGGGCGTCGAGTTCGCGGTAACTCGGATGACGGGCGCGTCGAGATACCAGAACCCGTCTCGTACAGCGCGAGCGGCCAGTTCCGCGCCGACCCCGAATTCGCCGACGGCCTGATGAACCACAACCAGGCGATTCGTCTTTTGCAGCGACGTCAGGACGGTGTCGAAGTCCAGCGGGCTGATGGTCCGCAGATCGATGACCTCGACCGAAATACCCTCGTCCGCAAGGCGATCCGCGACGGCCAGGCAGTCGTACATCGTCTTCGAATAGGACACGACGGTGACATCGGTACCCGGCCGCCGCACAATCGCCTTACCCAGTGGGACCACGTGGTCCACCGGCGCCTCGGGACCCTTCATGCCGTACAGCAGCCGGTTCTCGATGAAGATCACCGGATTGGGATCCTGAATCGCGGCCCGTAACAACCCGTAGGTGTCGGCTGGTGTCGACGGCATCACCACGGTCAGCCCGGGGATGTGCGCGAGCACCGCCTCCAGGCTCTGCGAATGCTGGCTGCCCGAGGATTTACCCGCACCGAACTGGGTGCGCACGACCATGGGCATCGTCACCGCACCGCCGGTCATGAAGCGCAACTTGGCGGCCTGATTCATCAACTGGTCCAGGCAGACACCGATGAAGTCGAAGTACATCAACTCAACGACCGGCCGGTAGCCGCCCATCGCCGCCCCGACCGCGGTGCCCATGATCGCGCTCTCCGAAATCGGGGTGTCCCGGACCCGCCCCGGAAACCGGTCTGCCAGACCGCGAGTCAAGCCATAGACGTTGCCGCCCTTGCCGACATCGATGCCAGCAAGGAAGACCGACGGATCGTCCTCGAGTTCACGGGTCAGCGCGTTGGTGATCGCGTGCATGACCTTGGTCGTTCCGGTGGTCGGCACCGGCGGCTCCGGTACGTCGGCGCGCGGGGTGATGACGAAGTCCCCGGCCGTTTCCGCGCCAGGATAAGGGGCGGCCACGGCCTTCTCGATCGCGTCATCGATCACGGCGTCGACCTCGAGTTCGATCGCCGCGATCCGCGCGGCCAGGTCCTGCGCGCGCATGGTGTCGCCGAGGACCGTGAGCGGATCGCGCTCCTTCCACGCCGCGAGTTCGGCTGCGTCCCGGTAACTTTCGGGATCGCCCTCGTAGTGCCCGTGCCACCGATAGGTGTTCGCCTCGACGATGACCGGGCCCGCACCGGCGCGCAGCCGATCGACGAGCGTGCGCTGCATGGTCGCTACCTGCACGACATCGTTTCCGTCGACCTCGTAGAACTCGACACCGTAACCCGCCGCACGATCGCGCAGCCCGGCCCGATGCTGGTCGGCCGCTGCGGAGAACTCGGAGTAGCCGTTGTTCTCGCAGAAGAAGATGACCGGCAGATCCCATACCGCCGCCAGATTGACCGATTCATGGAAGACACCCTGCGCGACGGCGCCGTCGCCGAAGAAGGCGACCACGACGCCACCGTCACGGCGCAACTGGGCGGCGGTACCGGCGCCGACGGCGATCGGCAGGCCGGCGCCCACGATGCCGTTCGCGCCGAAGATGCCCCTGCGCGGATCGGCGATATGCATGGAACCGCCACGGCCCCTACAGGTTCCGGTCTCTTTGCCCATCAATTCGGCAAACATGCCTTCGACGTCGAGGCCCTTGGCGATGCAGTGTCCGTGCCCACGGTGGGTGGAGGTCACCACGTCGCGATCGTCGAGGGGCCAGCAGGCGCCGACCGCGGAGGCTTCCTGGCCGATGGACAGATGCAAGAACCCGGGGATCTGAGTGTCGCGATAGAGCCGGGCGGCGTGCTCTTCGAACCTGCGGATCGTCAGCATTCGCCGGTACAGCTCAGCCTGCGTCGCCGCGCTCTCGAACCCCGTTGCCTGCGAGCCTGATTCAGTCATTGTCATATGTCTTTGCCGATCAATGTGTGGAGTCGCTCTCGAGCCGACTGTTGACTTGGGGCGCCGATGGTCAATATTATACCGAATGTTCGAAAAAACAAGGAGTCGCTGTCTGCGACGGATGCACAGGACGGACTCGATATGGATCTAGACCTGCCCGCCGAGGCAATCGAGCTGCAGAAGCTGTGCCGTGATTTCGCCGAAAAAGAGATCGAGCCGCACGCGGAGTCCTGGTCGGAGCAGGAGCGGTTCCCGTGCGAGGTCTTCTTGAAGATGGGCGCGTTGGATCTCACCGGCCTCCTGATACCGGAGGAGTACGGCGGTACCGGCGTCGGATACGTCGCCTACGTTGCGGCCATGGAGGCGATCGGCGCCGCGGACCAATCGTTCGCCGCCGCCTGGAACGCGCACTCCACGATCGCCTCGCTCCCCCTGGCCGCCTTCGGCACGGACGAGCAAAAGCGCAAATGGCTTACCCCGCTGGCCAAAGGCACGCACATCGGGGCATTCGGACTAACCGAACCCACCGCGGGCTCGGATGCGGCGGGTATCCGGACCACGGCTCGTCCGGATGGCGACGGGTGGGTCGTCAACGGCACCAAGATGTTCATCACCAATCCGGGCACCGATATCAGCCTCGGCGTCACGATCCTCGCGGTGACCGACACCAACGACGATGGCACCAAGCGGTTCGGCACGTTCTATATACCGACCGGCACGCCGGGATACACCGTCGGCAATTCGCTGAAGAAGATCGGCTGGCACGCGATGGATACTCGCGAACTGATCTTCGACAATTGCTGGATCCCGGCCGAGAACCTGATCGGCGAGGAGGGCAATGGGCTACGGCAGTTCCTCGACGTACTCGACGGTGGCCGCATCAGCGTTGCCGCACTGGCACTTTCGCTGGCTCAGCAGGCCCTGGACCTCGCGGCCGAACACGCGAGCCAACGCGAACAATTCGGCAAGCGGCTTTCGGCGTTCCAAGCGGTCCAGCACAAGCTCGCCGATATGGCCACCGAGGTGGAGGCAGCGCGCGGCCTGGTCTACCGGGCGGCCTGGCTCGCGGACAACGGCAGGCCCTTCGGCCAGGCGGCGGCCATGGCCAAGTTGTACGCCTCCGAGGTGGCCAACCGGGCGGCCAGCGCCAGCGTCCAGATCCACGGCGGTTACGGCTATATCCGCGAATCCAAGATTTCGCGCTTCTACGCCGATGCCAAGATACTCGAGATCGGCGAGGGCACCAACGAAATCCAGCGCACTGTGATCGCGCGCCAAGTGCTGCGCTCGGGTCGGGTCTGACCCACCGGACCGCCCTGCGTTCAGTCCCCGATGCGCGCTATCGTCTCGGCCACTCGGTCCAGGTGGTCGGTCATCGCGACGCGCGCATCCTCCGGGGAGCGAGCCTCGATAGCCCGGACGATCGCCTCGTGTTCGCGGTCGGAATCGGCGCGGCGGTCCTGGGTGAGGTTGAGGAATTCGGACTGGAGGTCCAGCGCTCGGCGAGTGTCGGCGACCATGCTGGTCAGCATCTTGTTTCCGCTGGCCACCGCGATCGCGGTATGCAATTCGCCGTCGTATCGCACCCATTCGCGGACGTCGGTCGCGGCCGCCAGTTTTGCGAGTATCTCGAACAGGTCCTGCAATTGATTCGCGGTGCGGCGCTCGGCGGCGAAACCGGCGGTGGGGATCTCGACGAGTTGGCGGGCCTCGATCAGGTCCGCGGCGTCGATGCCGGCGAAGGTCAGCTGGGCGGTCCCCTTTTTGGAGATGACGAAAGTGCCTCGGCCGGTTTGGGTCTCGGTAAGACCGAGGGTCGCACAGGCATGCAGCGCCTCGCGGACCACCGGCCTGCTGACGCCGAACTGCTTGGCGAGGGCGAGCTCGGCGGGCAAACGGTCACCGACCGCGACTTCCCCGCTTTGAATCAGGCTCTTCAGCCGACGGAATACCGCCTCGGTGGCGCCTACGCGCTGCACCTGCCCCACTTCGACCGCCACGCGACCAGTATGGAGACTCGTTGAAACGGCGTCAAAACCCCTCGCCGATGAGCCGCGTCCCCGGGCCGGGCTACCCGTTGACAGCGGATGTGACCCACGTTACGGTCTACCTGTCTTACAGCCTGACAGCATTACCGCCTGACGTTTCATCACGGAATCGGCGGCCGCGAAGGCTGTACTCGCCCCCGAGGAAGGTTTCGATGCAGCATCCCGACGAACTAACGGCCCGGGCAGCCGCCACCCCAGCAGCGACGGTCGACATCGGCGACATCGGCTATCAAAAACACCTGCGCAAACGCCATATGCAGATGATCGCTATCGGCGGATCGATCGGCACCGGACTATTCCTCGGCGCGAGCGGGCGCATGGCACTGGCCGGACCCGCACTGGCGATCGTCTACATCGTGTGCGGCATCTTCACGTTCATGGTCGTGCGTGCGCTCGGCGAACTGGTCATGCACCGGCCCTCGTCCGGCGCGTTCGTCTCCTACGCCCGTGAATTCCTCGGGGAGCGCGGCGCCTATTCGGTGGGTTGGCTGTATTTCCTGAACTGGTCGACGACGTTGGTCGCCGACATCACCGCGGTGGCCCTGTACGCACACTTCTGGTCGTTCTTCGTGCCGATACCCCAATGGACGCTGGCGCTGATCGCACTGGCCGTCGTCGTCGGATTCAATGTCGTCTCGGTGCGCCTGTTCGGCGAGTTGGAGTTCTGGTTCGCGCTGATCAAGGTCGGCACCATTCTCGTCTTCATGGTGGTGGCCATTGTGCTCATCGCCAGCGGCACGCCGATCGACGGAAATACCCCTGGCATCTCGACGATCACCGATAACGGCGGCTTCTTCCCGCGCGGTCTGGCGCCGATGCTCACCATCGCCCTCGGCGTGGTGTTCGCATTCGGCGGCACCGAGATGATCGGCGTCGCGGCCGGTGAGTCCGATAACCCGCGAGCCATCATCCCGAAAGCGGTCAACTCCATCATGTGGCGGATCATCCTGTTCTATGCGGGATCGGTCGTCCTGTTCACCCTGTTGCTGCCGTGGACCGCCTACTCCCCCAGCGAAAGCCCGTTCGTCACGGTGATGAGTTCGATCGGGATACCGCATGCCGCCGATGTGATGAACCTGGTCGTCCTGACCGCCGCGATGTCGAGCCTGAACGCGGGTCTCTACGCAACCGGTCGCACCCTACGGTCGATGGCCGTGGCGGGGACCGCGCCGCGATTCGCCGCGCGGATGAACCGACACGGCGTTCCCTATGGCGGGATTCTGCTCACCAGCTCGGTCGGCATCGCCGGTGTGCTGCTGAATCTCCTTATGCCGCAGAAGGCATTCGAGATCGTGTTGAATCTGGCCGGACTCGGCATCGTCGGTACCTGGGCGTCGATCATGATCTGCCACTGGGCCTTCGTGCGTAAGGCACAGCGCGGCGAGTACCGCCGCCCGGACTTTCAGCTCCCATTCGCCCCGGTCCTCAATATCCTGACGCTCGGCTTCCTGGCAGCGGTGGTCGGACTGATGTTCTTCGACGCCGAGATCGGGCGCATCACGCTGGCGGTGTTCATTCTCGTCGTCGCGGCCATGGTCGCCGGATGGTTCCAGGTGCGCGGTCGCCTCGATCCGGACGTCCTCGCACCGATAGACGACTACGGTGCGACTACGAACGAAACGCTGGGGTCGTGAACCTCGACGCTCATTCGGACGGGCCATCGATATCGCCTGCGATACCCCACGTTTCGCCCTTGCGAATCGAACTCCTGTACAGCGGAGGCACATTCGGGATGGTCGACCAGGGGGCGGGTTTGCGTCCGCGCTCGGGGATCGGCGGCGAAATCGCCGATATCGTAGCCCGGTTCGAGGCTGACGAAGAACGGTCGGTCGAGGTCCGGTACGCCGAACTCGAGGACGTCATCGACAGTTCCGACGCCGACCCCGCCACGGCCTGCCGTATCGCCGAACACGTGCGATCCAGCGTCGAATCAGCACCCCTCGACGGTGTCATCGTCATTCACGGCACCGACACCATGGCCTATGTTGGTGCCCGGCTGGCGTTCGAACTGCGCGAAATCACCGTTCCGCTGGTGTTGACCGGCGCCCAGATACCCCTGGGCCATCCCGGCAGCGACGCGCCGAGCAACCTGCGTCTGGCGTTGAATTCGATTGCCGCCGAACCGGGACCGGGAACCTTCCTCGCATTCGGCTCTGGACGGCATCCCGCCGTGCGAGCCAGCAAGCGCGCCGGTGACGATTTCGAGGCGTTCGTCGCGATCCGCGAATTCACGCCGCCCCCGACACCACCGGACCTCCGCATACGCGGGCTCGGCAATGCGGTCCGCAGGCCGGTCGGACTGGTGACCGTATTTCCTGGGATGCACGCCGCATTCCTCGACGTGGCGACGCACCACTACAGCGGCGGCATCGTGCTCGAATGTTACGGCTCCGGCACGTTGCCGCTACAAGGTTGCGCGACGATCGAGACGGTCCGCCAGGCAACCCTGCGTGGGACACCGGTCGTCGTCATCACCCAATGTGACAGCGGTTCCGTAGATCTCGGCCGATACCTGCCCGGACGGGCCATGCTCGACGCGGGCGCCATCAGCGGCGGCGATATGACCAGGGAGTCGGCACTTGCGAAACTGGCCTATCTCGTCGATCTCGGCCTCTCCGGTCCGCCACTGCGACACTGGATGTCGGTCAACCTCCTCGGCGAGCTATCCAACCCTCCTGCGGCCCCCGCCTTTTTCGCACCCGTTGATGACCAAGACACGCACCCGATCCACCGGAGCCGATGATGACCGACAGCACCCGCACCGAACGCGACTCACTCGGCACCCTCGCCGTACCCCTCGACGCGTACTGGGGCATCCACACCGCACGCGCGCTGAACAATTTCACCATTACCGGCGACAGCATCGGCCGGTATCCGGCGCTCGTCACCGCGCTGGCCGCGGTCAAACAGGCCGCGTGCCGGGCCAATCTGACGCTGGGCATTCTCGATGCCCGCCGAGCCGACGCGATCGGATCGGCCTGCGACGAAATCCGGGGCGGCGCACTGCACGATCAGTTCCCGATCGACCCGATCCAAGGCGGCGCGGGCACCTCGACGAATATGAACGCCAACGAGGTCATCGCCAACCGCGCGCTCGAACTGCTCGGCTACGCCCGCGCGACCTATTCCGAGCTCGACCCGATCGACCATGTCAACCTCGGCCAATCCACCAACGATGTCTATCCGACCGCCGTCAAACTCGCTGTGGTCCAACACATTCGGGAACTCGTCACGGCGATGCGCCGGCTCGCCGACGCATTCGAGGCCAAGTCCGCCGAGTTCGGCGACGTCATCAAAATGGGCCGTACTCAGCTGCAAGACGCCGTACCGATGACGCTCGGCCAGGAATTCGGCGCATTCGCCCTCATGATCCGCGAGGACTGCGCCCGGCTCGAGGAAGCTGTTCCACTGCTGGGCGAAAGCAACCTCGGCGGCACCGCGATCGGAACGGCAATCAACGGCCATCCTGGCTATCCCGCGCTGGCCTGCGCACAGCTGGCCGAACTCACCGGCGAGACAGTCACGCCGGCGGAGAATCTGATCGAGGCCACTCAGGATTGCGGCGTTTTCGTGCAGGTATCCGGGGTCCTCAAGCGGGTCGCGGTCAAGCTCTCGAAAATCTGCAACGATCTCCGCTTGATGTCGTCGGGTCCCATCAACGGACTCGGTGAAATCAACCTGCCGCCGGTCCAGGCCGGGTCATCGATCATGCCCGGCAAGGTCAACCCGGTCGTCCCGGAGATCGTCAACCAGGTCGCGTTCGAAGCCATCGGCAATGACCTGACCGTCACGATGGCCGCGGAGGCCGGGCAATTCCAGCTGAACGCTTTCGAACCGATCATCGCCTACGGCCTGCTGCGCACCACCGCGCACCTGACCGCGGCGGCCGACGCATTGACCACCAAGTGCGTCGTGGGCATCACCGCGAACCGCGAGCATCTGGAACTGGGTGTCCGGCGCTCGATCGGGATCGTCACCGCACTGACCCCGCACATCGGGTACGCCGCCAGCGCCCTGATCGCCAAACAGGCTTTGCAATCAGGACAATTCGTCGGTGATATCGCGGCCGAACTCGGCCTGCTCGCGCCCGAAATAGTCAAAGAACTCCTCGCACCGCACCGCCTCGCCGGTCTTGCCAGTCCATCGGCCGAGACCGCCCAGCAACCGGCCACCGATCGCACATAAGGCAACGAACCCGTCGTGGCGATGCCGTCTCCGGACGGTTCGCCAGGCATAAACTGGGGCCCAGCGCGGTAGCACCGCGGACGCCCGACACAGAACAAGAATATGGCCGACGGCGACCCCTTGGCGACAGAGAGCAATAAGCCTCCAGACATTGAAAAGGAGCTGACAGGCACGGGTCTCTACGATCCGCGTGTGGTCGGTCGCGGCGGGTTCGGTGTGGTCTATCGGTGCAGGCAACAGGCGTTGAATCGCGATGTCGCGGTCAAGATCCTGACCACCACCGAGTTCGATCCGCAGAGCGCCGAACGGTTCCTGCGCGAACAGCAGGCGATGGGCGCGCTGTCCGGACATCCCAATATCGTGCATGTCCTGCACGTGGGCACCACCGTCAGCGGTCGCCCCTACCTCGTGATGCCCTATCACTCCCCTGGTTCGCTGGAGTCCCGGATCCGTGGCACGGGATATCTGCCGCTGGAGGACGCGCTGCGCATCGCGATCAAACTGGCCGGCGCCCTGGAAACGGCACATCGAGCCGGGATCCTGCACCGCGATATCAAACCCGGCAATGTGCTGCTGACCGAATACGGCGAACCTCAGCTCACCGACTTCGGTATCGCCCGCATCGAAGGCGGTTTCGAAACGGCCACCGGGGTGATCACCGGTTCGCCCGCGTTCACTGCCCCCGAGGTACTGCGATCGGGTCATCCGTCCGTGGCGTCGGACGTGTACGGACTCGGCGCGACCCTGTTCTGCATGATCACCGGCCATGCCGCCTACGAGCGCCGCTCCGGTGAGCAGGTGGTCGCCCAATTCCTGCGAATTGCCGCCGAACCGCTGCCGAACCTGCGGCCCGACGGCATTCCCGAAGATGTGTGCGCCGCGATCGAGGCGGGTATGTCGCATGATCCGGCGGCCCGGCCGAAATCCGCCGCCGAGTTCGGTGAGTTGCTGCGCGATATCCAGCGCGCCCACGGGCTGCCGCTACAGGACATGACCCTGCCCAGCACCGCGGCGGGCACCAACGCGCGACCGGACACAGCGGTGGCGGTGGCGACGGGCCCGGCACCCATATTCCGGCCGACAACGACACCGCCCACCCCCGACACCAGATTCCGCCCCACTATGTCCACCCTCAAACTGGTCCAGCGCGGCAGGCTGATCGACGCACTACGGACCGGGCGCCGACGGCATCTGACCGTCATCCACGCGCCCGCCGGATACGGCAAGAGCACGCTGGCCGCCCAGTGGGCCAAGGATCTCCACGAGGGTGGTGAGGTCGCCGTCGCCTGGTTGAACGCCGACCAGGACGACAACACCGCCGTCTGGTTTCTCCTGCATCTGATCGAGGCGATTCGCCGAGCCCGCCCGGAACTGACCCAAGGACTCGGCCGGATCCTCGAGGAGCAGGGTGCACAGGCCAGCCGCTCTGTACTCACCACATTGATCAACGAAATCCACGAACAGCACGAACGCATCGCCATAGTGATCGACGCCTGGGACCGGATCACCGATGCTGATGCCGTTGCGGCGCTGCGGTTTCTGCTGGAGAACGGCTGCCATCACCTGCAGATCGTCGTCACCGGAAGACGTGCCGACGGACTGCCGTTGGCCACCATGCGAGTTCGAAACGAGCTCATCGAAATAGATACCACCGCGCTGGCTTTCGATGCCGACGAGGTGCGTTCGCTGCTGGTCGGGGTTGCCGGATTTCCCCTCGACGACGCACAGATCGCGGCATTGCACGCCTGCACCGAGGGGTGGGTCGCCGCATTGCATCTGGCGTCGTTGTGGCTCTACGAGCACCAGGACCCGGCCGCACTGATCGGACATCTGTCGGGACGCCACCATGCCATCGCCGAGTATCTGTCCGAAAACGTGCTCACCACTGTGGATGCCGAATTGATCGATGCCCTCCTGGAAACGTCGATGCCCGAACGGATCTGCGGCGATCTCGCCCGCGCACTGACCGGCCGTAGCGATGGGCAAGCGCTGCTGGAAACCATCGAGCGCCGAAACCTGTTCCTGCGCCGCATCGACGAAGACGGCGAATGGTTCCGCTACCACCGCCTGTTCGCCCAATTCCTACGCCAACGACTGGAGCGCGACCGCCCCGACCAGGTGCCAGAACTGCACCGGGTGGCCACCGCCTGGTTTGCCGAGCACGGAATGCCCAGCGCGGCAGCCGATCACGCACGGGCAGGTGGCGACTAGCTGTCCGATCACGGATACCTCGTCGAGCCGGGCCGACCGCGCACTACGACTCGTTCAGGTACGCCAGCACCGCCAGTACCCGACGGTGCCCGCTATCGGTGGGTGGCAGGCCCAGCTTCAGGAAGAGATTGCCGATGTGCTTGCTGACCACACGTTCGGTGACCACGAGCGTCTTCGCGATCGTCGCGTTGTCGTGCCCCTCGGCCATCAGCCCGAGAACCTCCCGCTCACGCGGGGTCAATAAGTCCAGCGGCGTATTCCGGCGACGGGTCAGTAGTTCGGTCACCACCTCCGGGTCCAGCGCGGTCCCGCCCTCGGCGACACGTTCCAGCGCGTCCAGGAACTCATCGACCCGGCCGACCCGGTCCTTGAGCAGATAACCGACACCGCCAGCGCCACCACCGAGAAGTTCTGCGGCATAGGACTGTTCGACATATTGCGATAACACGAGCACCGGCAGACCGGGGATCTCCTTACGCGCGTCGAGCGCGGCGCGCAGGCCCTCGTCGCGGAAGCCCGGTGGCATCCGGACATCGAGCACCGCGGCGTCGGGCCGATGCTTCAGCAACGCGGGCAACACTTCCGGGCCACTGCACGCGACTGCCAAGACTTCGTGTCCGGCGGAGGTGAGCAGCAGCACGAGTCCTTCCCGCAGTAAGGCGTTGTCCTCGGCGATTACCACACGCACGGCAACTCCGCTTCGATAATGGTCGGCCCCCCGGCGGGACTGGTCACGGTGAGTATTCCGTCGAGGGCGGCGACCCGGCGGTGCATACCGAGCAATCCCGATCCGCCCGGCTCGGTCCCGGCACCCACCATAGGGATCCGCGCGCCGCCATGGCCCTCGTCGCGCACCACCAAGCGCAACCCGTTCGTCGTGCAGGTGACCAGGACTTCGGCCCGCTCGGCGCCGCTGTGCTTGGCCGCATTCGTCAATGCTTCGGCGACGACGAAATACGCCGCCGCCTCGACTGCCGCAGGAGCCCGTGGCCCGGTGGTCACACCGTCGACGTCGACAGTGACTCGGAGGCCGCTGCTGGCGGCGAGCGCGCGCACCGCACCGGCCAGGCCGCGGTCGGTGAGGATCGGCGGGTGAATGCCGCGCACGACGTGGCGCAGCTCGGTCAAGGCATGCTCGGCCTGGTCCTGTGCCTCGTCCAGCAGCGCGCGGGCAGCCCCCGGATCGGACTCGTACACCCGTTTCGCCAGGCCGATCCGCATGGACAACGCGACAAGCCGCGCCTGCGTGCCATCGTGGAGGTCGCGCTCGATCCGGCGCAATTCGGCGGCGTGCGCGGCGATCGCGCCCGCCCGGGTCTGGGTCAGCGTCTCGACGCGCTCGGCCAGTAGCGCCTTCGGCGAAGGCTTCAACAATGCCTCGGACCAGCGCGCGTCCAGGTCGGCCAATCGGCCGATCTGCGGGAGTATCAACGGCTTTCGGCCGAACAGCCGGCACCGCACACCGTCGATGGGCACCCCGGCCACCCACAGCGGCACCGACAGGTAGGCCAGCGCGCCGTAGGCGTAGTAAGCCAGCATCCAACGCAGATCGGCATAGGTGCTTGGGTCATGCATTACCGCGCGCAGGCTTTTTCGTAGCGGGCCGTCGAGCAGCATATATATCTCGGGAATATCGCGGCCCGTCCATTCCGCCACCTTGCGCCGCTTGGTACCCGCGAATTGGCGCACCAGCAACGTCGTCATCGGCACCATCCCGATCCCGACGACCACCAATGTCCCCGCCACGGTCAGCAACAGCAGCGAAATGAACAGGTACGTGCCGAATGCGAGCGCCGCGGCCCCGGCCAACTGCCGAGTCGCCCGCGCTGCCTGCCGCACCGTCACCCACATAACGCTCAGCGTAAGCGGCTGACTACCCCCACGGAGGTGGGCGGTCACCCCCGGCGTGGTGTAGCTGGCGACACCATCGATTCGGGACTGCGCTCCCTCGTGCCGACCGTCGGACATCGAGATGGTTATCGCAGAAAGTTCATCGCCCCCACTCTCGAAGGAACTCCGTGAAATCACTGCTTTCATCCAAGCCCGCGCTCTGGTTCCTGTTCTCGTTCAATCTCGTCGTCGCCCTGGCCCTCGGCTTCGACCCGGTGGCCGATGTGCTCGGCCTCGACGGCACCGGGCAGATCGCGACCAGCGCCGTGATGGCTGTCATCGCGCTGGGAGCCGGCGCGGCCGTGCTCCGGAAGAGCCCGCAGACCGCCTGAACACACCCGCGGTACATATCGCCGGTGAATCCTGGAATGGAGTTACCCATGACTAGGCCGAACACACCCGTAAGCGTTCTGGTGGTCGGCGCCTCCGCCGCCGGACTTTCCACAGCAGAATCCTTGCGACGCAAGGGATATCGGGGCGTCATCACGATACTCGGCGCGGAGGACGAGCTGCCCTACGACCGGCCACCACTGTCCAAGCAGATCCTGGCCGGTCGATGGGAGCCGCGACGGACCCAGCTCCGCCCGGCGGCCGCGTTGTCGGACCTGAACGTCGAATTCATACTCGGCGACGCCGCGACCGGACTGGATATCGCGGCACACACCGTCCGCACCGCGTCCGGACGCACCCTGGGTGCCGACGCCATCGTGATCGCCACCGGAGTCCACCCTCGGCCACTGCCCGGCGCGGCGCGATTGGCCGGGGTCCATGTGCTGCGCACACTCGATGACGCACGCGCCCTGCGTGCCGAACTGCTCCGCTCCGCCCGTGTCGTCGTCATCGGCGAAGGCGTGCTCGGTGCGGAAATCGCCGCTACCGCACGCACTCTCGGACTCGATGTCACGATGGTCGGCCCGCAGCCCGCTCCGATGATCGGCCCGCTCGGCCCCGTCGTCGCGACGATGCTCGGCGAATTGCACACCGAAAACGGCGTCCACTGCCGCTTGGGTACTGCGGTCAGCGGATTGACCGGCCGCCAGGGCCGGGTCGCCGGAGTGCTCCTGGATACCGGCGAGGAAGTGCCCGCCGACATTGTCGTCGTAGCTATCGGCGCGATCCCGGCGACCGGCTGGCTCGACGGTAGCGGCCTGACCGTGGACAACGGCGTCGTTTGCGACTCCCGGTGCCGCGCGGCGGCCGACATCTACGCCGTCGGCGATGTCGCCCGATTCCAGCACGAGCAACTCGGCAGCCTGATTCGCCTGGAGAATCGCACCAACGCCACCGAACAGGCCGCCGCGGTTGCCGCAATCATTCTCGGTGCCGACGAGGCCTACACCCCGATCCCCTATTTCTGGACCGACCAATTCGACGCGAAGATCCAGGTCCACGGCACTGTGCCGGCCAACGCCGAGGCTGCCGTGGTGGATGGCGACCTGCATACCCGCCGCTTCGTCACTCGCTATCGCCTGGACGGCAGGGTCACCGGTGTCGTCGGCTGGAACATGCCGAAGCAGACCCGCCTGCGCCGCCAGGACATCGTCGACGCGCAGGCGCAATCAGCGCTGGCAACCGTCGCGCCATAGGCGAAACCCCCAGCACGACAACATGATCAACACCCCACGGAGGATCTCATGAAGGTATTCATCGACGAGGAGAAATGCGTCGCCTGCGGGCAATGCGTGGCCGCCGCCCCCGAAGTCTTCGACCAGCGTGACGAGGACGGCATCGTCATCCTGCTCGAGGCGAACCCACCACCGGAGCAGGTGGCCGACGTCCGTGACGCGGCCGCGGTATGCCCGGCACTCGTCATCACCATCGAGGAATAGCACGACCTTCCCAATCGAAGGAGTAATTCATGACCGACCCATCGACCACGCACCTGCCCGAATTCCCGATGGCCCGCGCCGCCGGGTGCCCGTTCAGCCCGCCACCCGAACTGGCCGCCCTACAGGCCGTGAAACCCCTTTCGCGAGTACGGATCTGGGACGACAGCACACATTGGCTGATCACCGGGCACGCCGAACAGCGCGCGCTGCTGTCGGACCCGAAAATCAGCGCCGACGAGAAGCAACCCGGCTTCCCGCATCAGAGCCCGGGCATGGCCGAGACCCTCGACCAGCGACCGCTCACCATCTTCAACTCCGATGCCCCCGAACACAGCCGGTTTCGCAGGCTGATGACATTTCCGTTCACCCTCAAACGAGTCGAGGCCCTACGACCGAATATCCAGACGATCACCGACGACCTGATCGACCAAATGCTGGCCGGACCGAATCCGGCCGACCTGGTCACCGCGTTGGCCTTACCGCTGCCCAGCTTGATGATCAGCCGCCTGCTCGGCGTCCCGTACGAGGATCACGCGTTCTTCCAGCAGCACGCGGGCGTCGCGGTCGACCGGCACGCGACCCCCGAACAGTCCGCGGAATCCAGCACGGCAATCCATAGCTACCTCGCCGAACTGATCACTGACCGGCTCGACTCCCCCGGCGACGGATGGGTCGCCGACCTGGCCGAACGGGTGAAAGCCGGAGAGGTCACTGTGCCCGAAGCCGCCCTCATGGGGGTCGTGCTGCTGATCGCCGGACACGAAACCAGCGCGAATATGATCGCCCTCGGCACCCTGGCACTGCTGCAGAACCCGGACCAACTCACCGTGTTCGGCGCCACCGACGACCCGAAAGTGATCGCCAATGGGGTCGAGGAAATGCTGCGCTACCTGTCCATCGCCCAGCATGGTTTGCGCCGAATCGCCCTGGCGGACATCGAGATCGGCGGTGAGACGATCCGCGCCGGGGACGGCGTCATCGTGCCACTGCCCGCCGCCAACTTCGACCCCGAGGTCTTCGCGGAACCGGACCGGCTCGACCTGCACCGGCAGGCCCGCCGGCACCACGCGTTCGGGTTCGGCATCCACCAGTGCGTCGGCCAGCAGTTGGCGCGGTTGGAGTTGCAAGTCGTCTACGGCACCCTCTACCGGCGAATCCCCACCCTCGAAATGGCCACCACGATCGACCGGATCGACTTCAAGGAAGACCATTTCGCGTACGGCGTCACGGAGTTGCCCGTCACTTGGTAATGCCCTCCCTCATTATCCGAACAACGAAAGGTACGAATCTCATGACCAACGAACTATCCGGCAAAGTTGCCATCGTCACCGGCGGCGCCGCGGGAATCGGGCGCACCACGGTCGATAAATTCCTCGCCGAAGGTGCGCGAGTTGTCATCGCGGACATCGACGCCGCCCGCGGCGATTCGGTAGCCGCCGAATACAGACCCGAGGTCCTTTTCAAAGCGACCGATGTCGCCGCGGCCGACCAGGTCGCGGATCTGATCGCCTTCACCGTGTCGAACTTCGGCGGGCTGGACATCATGTTCAACAACGCGGGCATTTCTGGTCCCATGTATGCGAGTTTCCTCGATGACGACCTCGCCGAATTCGACCGGATCGTCGCGGTCGACCTGCTCGGCGTCATGCTCGGTACCCAGCACGCGGCCCGCTATATGGCCGCCAATGGCGGCGGATCGATCATCAACACCACCTCGATCGGCGGTCTGCAGGCCGGTGGTGGCGAGATCACCTACCGCGCCGTCAAGGCCGGAGTCATCCACTTCAGCAAATGTGTCGCCATTGATCTGGCCACGCACGGAATTCGGGTCAACTGCATCGCACCCGGCGCCATCCCCACCCAGATCTTGTCGACCGTCACCGCACATCTGGCCGATAGCGACGAGGCAACGCGGCGGCTTCGTGAGATCATGAAATCCATCCGGCCGCTGCCACGCGAAGGTTCCGCCGACGATATCGCCGAGGCGGCCGTATTTTTCGCCGGCGACCGATCTGCGTATGTCACGGGAACAGTGCTACCTGTCGATGGCGGCATTTCAGCGGGTAATGCCATGCGCGGCTTCGCCGCTATCGAAGAAGAATGCGACAAAGTCACCGCATAGCGGCAATGGCGAGACGGGGCGGCGCCGGACACCAACCGAGGAAGTGGTCGGTGTCCGGCGTCTTCGCATTTCGCTCGAGTTGAACGTTATTCGGCGGCCTGTCCCGCGAGAAAACGCTGCCAGATCGCGAAATCTGTCCGCGGCCCACCCGGCGTATCCGCACCGTAGCGGGCGATCTGCGCCGCAAGATCGAGCGGACGGCTCGGCGCGGTCATCTCCCGCAATTCCTGCTCCACCGCCGAATCCGGCACCAACCAGGTCACTTCGAATTCGATGCCGTCGGGGTCGGCCCCATACAGCGCTTTCGTACACGCGTGATCGGAAGCGCCGGTCAGTGCCCCGGCGTCGCGCAATGCCTCCTGAACCCGGCCCATCTCACGCAACGTGTCGACCTCCCACGCCAGGTGATACAGCCCGACCTGCCCGGGGCGATGCGACCTCGCAGGTTCGGGAGACTGGAACAGCCCCAAGTCGTGGTCGTTGGCCGAACCCGCCGCCTGCAAAAACACCCCGCCCGGCATGCCGCCGATCCGGCGGAACCCGAGCACCTCCGTATAGAACGCCGCAGCGCGCTCAACATTCGAGACGAACAGGACAGCATGGTTCAGTCGCTGAATTGGCATGGGAACGGCTCCGTTTCATAGTGGCTCAGACGAGCCGATCACGTCCGTGCCGCCGACACAAGCTACCGGCCGCTGGGTTGTAGAACCTCGACAGAATCACACCGTCGCGGGTACAAGCTCAGCTTCCTCAGCCTCGCGCTCCTCGAGCTTCACCGCGCGCAGCAAGGTGTAGGTCATCATGATCTTCCAGAAGATGAAGGCCACGGACGGCAGCGCCATCGCGAAGAATCCGTTCCACGCCAGCGGTCCGCTCTGGAATGCGTAGACGAACACACCGGGGGCGAAAACCACGGCGAAGACGAGGTTCGCGTACCCCGTCCAACGCGGGAAGGTCGGAACCTCATTCTTGTCGAACAGCGTCGCGAAGCCGATGGTCGCGATATTGATGCTGAAGATGAAGGCCACTCCGACGTAGGTCAACCAATACAGGTCGCTGAACATCAGCATCAGGTCAGCGCTGCGATCGGGCCGGTAGGCTGCCGTCGCGATCATCGCCAGCGGGTAGATCCAGCCGGTGGGTGCTATGACCGCGGTGGTCAGCTGAACCATCGTCAACAACCCCCAGCCACCCTCGATGCGACGCATCAACACGCTGGTTATTACCGCGAAGAAATAGAAGAACGGTGCGACAAGCCCCATGATGACGACGCACCAAAGGATCCCGGTCCGGTTATCGAGCAGCTGCTGCTTGATCTCTTCGGCGCTCGCGGTCGGTGCGGGCGGGCTCAGCTTGCCGATACCGTAAAACGCGACCGCCGCCCCGATCGCGACGAATATGCCGCACCACACCGAGAATCGGTACAACCTGAACTTGATTTTCAGGTCCATGGGATCTCCTTTGATCTGTCAATCGTGCAACGAAGTATCGACCCGGCTACCGACCGGCCTCGGGGCGACTTCCCGCTGAACGGGACAAAACGTATGCGGCCTTTCGGCGGAAATCATTTCCTGACCGCCCACCGGACATCCGAGCCCATCCGCACTCGGGTAGCGGGTATTTTCACCAGCTCTGGATGGCAATTCGATAGTGCCGCGAGTATCGCGGCCCTGGAGGTGAACGGATGGATGTCGCCGATCTCGCCCTGGCGCTGATGCGACTGGTCATTGGTGCCACGATGATCGTGCACGGGATCAACCACTGGCTGGGCGGTGGCCGGATCGCGGGCACGGCCCGCTGGTTCAGCGGCCTGGGACTGCGCAACGGCGTGCTGCAGGCATGGCTGAGTGTGATTACCGAAATCGGCGCGGGAGCCCTGTTGATTCTCGGCCTACTCACGCCGCTGGCCTGCGCTGCGGTGATATCGGTCATGCTCGTCGCGGGGTTGCTTGCGCACCGGCCGAACGGGTTTTTCGTGTTCGAGGAGGGCTATGAGTACGTGCTGGTGTTGGCCGCGACGGCGCTGGTACTGGCGATATTCGGACCCGGGTGGCTATCGATCGACCACGCGGCCGATCTCGAGATCGTCGGCTGGGCGGGCGGCGGCATCGCCCTCGGTGTGGCGGTGGCGTCGACCGCGGGCCTGCTCGCGGTGTTCTGGCGGCCGCAGTCCGAAGCAGCTGCATGACAACTACTTTCGAACGAGAGGTGCGCCGATGCGCGTCGGTTTCATCGGATTGGGCAGCCAGGGCGCGCCGATGGCGCAGCGGATCGTGGCGGCCGGCTATCGAACGACACTTTGGGCACGCCGGCCCGAATCGCTCGCACCGTTCGCCGACACCACGGCCCGGGTCGCGGAGTCGCCGACCGAACTCGCCCGCGCCAGCGACCTGGTCTGCCTGTGCGTGGGCAACGACGCCGACGTGCGCGCGGTCCTCACCGGCGAGCACGGCGTGCTCGCCGGGACGTCTGCCGGCGGCATTATCGCCGTGCACAGCACGATTCATCCCGATACCTGTCGCGATCTCGCAGATATAGCTGGGGCACAGAATGTTTCACTGATCGACGCTGCGGTGAGCGGCGGTGCGCTCGCGGCTGCCGAGGGCCGCCTGCTGGTCATGGCCGGTGGCCCGGCCGACATCCTGCGACGATGCCGTCCCGTCTTCGAAACCTACGCGAATCCGATTGTGCACCTGGGCGATACCGGGTCGGGCCACGTCACTAAACTGCTCAACAACCTGCTGTTCACCGCGAATCTGGCGACGGCCGCGAGCGTCCTTACCCTCGGGCAGCAACTCGGCGTCGAACCGGCCCGCCTGGGCGAGGTGATCAGCCACGGATCCGCGAACAGTTTCGCACTCGACCGCCTGCTCACCGGCTCACTGGAATCCATCGCCACCACCGCCGGACATACATTGCGCAAAGACATCCAACTGGTCGCCGATCTCGCGACGGCCGCCGAGGCGACCACCGGCATCGCTCTCTCGGCGGCCGATGCCACACTGGCCCTCATGGGCCACCAGCGGTGATTCCGGTGCGAATCGGAGTCGACACATTTCGGCGGCGCGATACCAGCGCAGCCGGGCGAGCTAGCGGCGGTCAGCACTCGCCGTTGCGTGACATAGCAAGGAGGTTCTGATGAATTCCGGTGGATCGGCCGTAGTTATGGGCGGCGGTGGCGTGGTCGGCACGGCCTGGATGCTCGGTCTCGCAGCCGGATTGCGCCATCGCGGTGTCGATCTTGCCGCCGCAGACCTCGTCGTCGGCACGTCGGCGGGGTCGCTCGCGGGCACCTTGATCACCACCGGCGCGGATCTCGACGAACTCGCCGAAGGTCCGTCATCGGCGCCACCGCCGAGCCGCACACATGAACTCGACCCGCGCAAGCTGGCCGAGATGTCGCGACTGCGCTCGGACCCCAGCATCGATCCCGCCGAAGCCCGGCGCGGCATCGCCGCACTCGCAACCGCTGTCACCGAGGGCGCCGAAGAACATCTGGCCTGGATGGAGTGGATGGTCGGCTCACCGGACTGGCCGACGAGCAGACTATGGGTGACCGCGCTGGACATCGAGACCGGCGAGCGGGTCGCGTGGGATCGCGACAGCGAGGTCGCACTGCTCAATGCCGTCGCATCCAGTTGCGCGGTACCGACATTGATCCCGCCGGTCGCGATCCACGGCAGCCGATACATGGACGGCGGCGCGAGTTCGCCGACCAACGCCGATCTTGCCGCTGGATCGGAGCGACTGGTGGTCATCGAACCGATCGCCCACGTCTATCCCCGAGGGCCGCTCGAGCGCGAAATCGCCATGGTCGGCGCGGATATCGTGGTGACGATCGGCCCGAATGCCGCAGCACAGGCCGCCTACGGCACCAACATGCTCGCCGACGCCGCCTGGGCACCGGCCTATCGGGCCGGCGTAGACCAGGCCGATGAGGTCACCGAAGAGCTACGCGGTGTGCTCGGCTGACAGTCCGCGCGCACCACCACTCCTATCGAAAGATGGTGGCAGCCAACGATTGTCCCACCAACGGGAGCCCGGCGATCAGCTTCTCGCGTTCGACCCGCAGGCGGGCGGCGGCCACCGGGCAAGGAGGCATTCGCCGACGGCGCGGCGCTCGACCGCGCCGCCGAACTCGCAGCCTCCGACGTGATGGTTCTCAACCAAGAGGCTTGCGTCGCAAGCCGTTTCGTCTATGCCGAGGCCGATCAGGACGATGCCGACCGCTTCTGCACACGGTTGCACGCGCACATCGTCGACAAGGCGGCCGCCTCTGGCGATTCGAGGCCGCTCGACATGCGATCAGCGGGTCACCGGCGCCTGCCAGATGGCGACGATCGCGTCGATCAGATCCGTTCCGCAGTCCTGCCAATTCGCGGCATCACCCGAAACCGACTCGGCCAGTTCGCGTTCGCGTTCGGCGGACATGTGCACCATCAGGTATTGCGCCATATTGCTGCGCGTACGGCGCACGTCATCCGGGAGATCGGGTACGCATTCGGCCAGGCCGTCGATCGTGCGTCGCAGCGATGGCGAGATCAATGCCTCGTTTTCCATGATGGTGCGCAGCGCCGGGTCGGTCATCACCTGTGCGCTGAACCGCGCATGCCAGGTGGGACTGCCCAGCTCGGCCAAGTGGTCGATGGCGGGGCGCACGAAGCAGGAAACCCAATCGCGCAGCCGCGTCGATCCCTCGACCGACCGCAGCAGCTGGGCGCGTTTCTGCTCTATCGGCACGGAATGCTTCTCCACGATCGCGCGGACCAGATCGGCCTTGGTGCCGAAGTGATAGCCAACCGCGGCGTTGTTACCTTGCCCCGCGGCCTCACTGACCTGCCGGTTGGACACCACGAACACCCCGTGCTCGGCGAATAGCCGCTCGGCGGCCGTGAGGATGAGTTCCCGGGTTTCGGACGCACGATCGGTCCTGAGGGTGGGCCCGCCGGAACTGGCTGTCTTCATGGTGTCCATGGTGCCGTCGCCGATTGTTTAAGTCAACTGCTTGACGTTAAGTCAAGCGACTGCTTTAATTGTGATCGAACGATTCGCTGCCGACCCGACGGAGTCCAACCCATGCCATCCCCTGTCACAGACTCCGAGAGATCGGATTCGCGGTCTCGCACCAATCTCGTGGTCGCCGTCCTGGCGTTCGCCGGGATCGTGGTATCGCTGATGCAGACCCTGGTCATTCCGCTGATCCCGCAGCTGCCTCAGCTGCTCGGCGCCTCCGCGGCCGACACCTCCTGGGCCATCACGGCCACTCTGCTCGCCGCCGCGGTCGCGGTGCCGGTGATGGGCCGCCTCGGCGATATGTTCGGCAAGCGCCGCATGCTGCTGATCAGCCTTGTCCTACTCGTCACCGGTTCAATCGTCGGCGGGCTGAGCGAAAGCCTGTTGCCGCTGATCGCGGCTCGCACCCTGCAAGGATTGGCAGCCGGTGTCATTCCCCTCGGCATCAGCGTGATGCGGGACGAGGTCTCCAAGGAGCGGCTCACCGGGTCCATGGCATTGATGAGTGCCTCGCTCGGTGTGGGTGGCGCTCTCGGGCTGCCCGCCGCCGCGCTGATCGCCGAATATGCCGACTGGCACTTCCTGTTCTGGACCTCGGCCGGTCTCGGCGTCCTGGTCACCGCGCTCGTCATCGCCGTCGTCCCCGAATCGAATGTGCGCACCGGCGGCACATTCGACGCCATCGGCGCACTGTCGCTGTCCACCGCCCTGATCACGCTGCTACTGGCCATCTCGAAGGGCCGTGCGTGGGGTTGGACCAGCGACCTCACCATCGGAATGGTGCTGACGGCCGTCGCCGCCTTCGCGGTATGGATCTGGTGGGAACTTCGGGCCGAACAGCCCTTGGTCGACCTGCGCACTACGATCCGTCGCCAGGTCCTGCTCACCAATCTGGCCTCGATGGTGTTCGGGTTCTCGATGTTCGCGATGACCATGGTCTTCCCGCAGGTGCTGCAACTGCCCGAGGTCACCGGATTCGGTCTCGGCCAGTCGATCCTGGTCGCCGGTCTGGTCATGGCACCGTCCGGTCTGGTCATGATGCTCGTCGCACCGCTGTCCTCCCGGATCACCAACACCATGGGCCCGAAGATCACCCTCATGCTGGGCGCGGGCATCGTCGCCGCCGGATACGGCGTCGGCATCCTGATGATGTCGTCGGTCTGGCAGCTGACGATCATCGCCAGCATCATCGGCGCGGGCACCGGACTCGCCTATGGTGCGATGCCCGCCCTGATCATGGGCGGGGTTCCGGCCTCGGAAACCGCCGCGGCGAACAGCTTCAACACACTGATGCGCTCGCTCGGCACCTCCTTCGCCAGTGCGGTGGCGGGCATCGTGCTGGCCCAGATGACCGTGCGCGTGGGTCCCGCGACCATGCCATCGCAGGGCGGATTCCAAGTGATCATGGCGGCCGCGGCATTCGCCGCACTCGGCGCGCTGGTGCTGGCGGCGTTCCTGCCCCGGCACCGGGCGACACTCACGCCGGAATCGGCCGAAGATCTGATCGGCATCTCAGAACCCGCGCCGGCATTGCGTTGACCACACGCTGAACTAACCCCGCACCGAACCCGAACCCGCCCTACGTTGCGAAACCCACACAAACAGAGAGATGCGACTTGTCCACCATGAAATCCGTTCGCACCAGCAAGCCAGGCACCGTCGAGGTCGTCGAACTGGATCGCCCCGAGCCCGGCCCACAGGATGTGTTGCTGCGCATCCGCGCCTGCGGCATCTGCGGCACCGATACCGCGATGGTCGTGCAGGGCGGCGCACCGTTCACCCCCGGCGAATTGACCACGGTGCACCTCGGGCACGAACCCGCGGGTGAGATCGTGGCGGTCGGAGCCGAGGTGACCGGGCTGTCGGTCGGGGACCGTGTCGTCGTCAACCCGATGGATGGCCCATCGGGCCTGATGGGCTGCGGCGGACCACAGGGCGCGATGAGCGAATACGTCCTCATCGAGAAAGCCGAACTGGGCAAGAGCCTCTTGATCATTCCGAATGATGTGCCCTTCGCCGTCGCCGCACTCAACGAACCGATGGCCGTCGCCAAGCACGCCGTCAACCGCTCGGATGCCGAGCCCTCGGACAAGGTCGTGGTATTCGGCGCGGGACCGATCGGGCTCGGCGCGGCGATCTGGCTCAAACTGCGCGGTGTCGAACATGTGGTGGTCGTGGACATTCTCCCCGAACGCCTCGACAAGGCACTCGTGATCGGCGCCGACGCGGTCATCAACTCCGCGCAGGAAGACGTCGCCGCTCGCCTGACCGAACTGCACGGGGCATCCGCCAACGCCCTCGGACAACCGCGCCCCGGCACCGATATCTACATCGACGCCGCCGGCGCGGGCGCGGTCCTGGAAACAGTTCAGGCATCGGCGAAATGGGGGGCCGAGCTGGTCATCGTCGCCGTGCACAAAGAGCCGGTCGACATCTCCGGTATCCTGCGCAGCGAACTGACGATCATCGCCTCGATGGGCTACCCCACCGAAATCTTCGAGGTCACACCGGATTTGGCGGCACACTGGCAACGATTCGCCACGCTGATCAGTCACCAGGTCCCGTTCACCGATGTGCACAAGGCCTACGAGCTGGCCACGACCCCTGGCGCCGCCGACAAGGTCGTCGTCACCTTCGAATGACGCAAGTACCGAACCCGAATATGAAAGGCCTGCCGTGGCCCACGCACTGCTCGTCATGGATGTCCAGACTGTCGTTGTCGACCATTATCCCGATCCCACATACCTGCCGCGCCTAGGCGAGGCGATCAGCGCAGCCCGCGCCGACGGCATTCCGGTCATCTACGTGGTTGTCGGATTTCGCCCCGGCTTCCCCGAAATCAGTACCCGCAATAAGATGTTCGGCCCGCTCGCGCGCAGCACAGCGGTGGTGAGCAGTGAGGCAGCCACTCAGATCCACCCGGATGTGGCCCCCGAGCCCGGCGACATCATCGTCACCAAACGACGCGTGAGCGCCTTCGCAGGCAGCGACCTCGAGATGGTGCTGCGCGCGAGCGGAATCGACCACCTCGTCCTCACCGGCATCGCCACCAGCGGCGTCGTCCTGTCCACCGTCCGCCAGGCAGCCGATATGGACTTCGCCCTCACCGTCCTGTCCGACGGGTGCCTCGACGCAGACCTGGAGGTGCATCATGTGCTCACCGACAAGGTGTTTCCGCGCCAGGCGGACGTCACGACCGTCGCCGACTGGGTAGCGGCGCACTGACCGCTGACGCTGTCGACCCCGGATGCCCTCGGAGGAATACCGGCTCGAACTCTCCGACCGCTGGAACACCTTGGGCGACACCGTGAACGGCGGCTACCCGATCGCGAGAATCTCGGTGGCTGCGGTCAGGGTTCGGGTGCGGTAGGCGCCCCCGAACAGCACGACGTGCACCAGTAATGGGTGCAGTTGGTGCAACGCGATTCTGGTTTGCCAACCGTCGGCGAGCGGGCGGGTCTCCTGGTAGGTGGCGAGAATTCGGTCGAGGTGGGGTGCGCCGAAGAGGGCGAGCATGGCCAGGTCGGTTTCGCGGTGGCCACCGTGGGCAGCGGGGTCGATGAGAATCGCACGGTCGGGGGTCCAGCGGATATTGCCCGACCAGAGGTCGCCATGGATGCGGCTTGGCGGTTCGGGTGGACCGGCGAGGGTGTCGATGTTCTCGATGACGCGCTCCAGCAGGCGGATTCCGGCGGGGCCCAGATGAGGTGCGGCGTGCGGGAGGTAGGGCGCGAGGCGGCGTTCGGCATACCAGTGCGGCCATGGATCGTTGCCGATGGTGTTGTCGAGCGGGAGATCGGCGATCCGGCCGGGCCACGGCGCACCGAATGCTCCCGGTGAATTCGCGTGCAGCACGGCGAGTTCGCGGCCGAGTCGTTCGGCCGTGCCCGGGGTCGGGGGCGCCTCCGGCAACCACGGCAGCACGAGCATGCGGTCATCGACGGCCAGCACCCGCGGTACCAGTCCTGGTGACCCGACGCGCAACCAGTCCAGCCCCGCCGCTTCGGCGGTGAGTACCGCCGCCTGATCGTCGGCGACCTTCGCGAACACATCTCGGCCGTCGGCAAGGATCGCGCGGTGCAACGTCCACGAATGCCGTGCCTCCAGGTCGACCACCGCGCGGGCCGGAACACCGAGCAGTTCACCGAGCTCCGATGTGACACTCACGAAGGCGCCGAGGTCAGGAGTTTCTTGGTGGCGACGTCGGCCGGATAAAACGATTCGATGGCCAACTCGGCGACGGTGACGTTCATCGGTGTGCCGAACACCGTGGTCGCGCTGATGAACGACAGCTCCTGGCCGTCGTGGCGCAGACGCAAGGGAACCACCACCTGATCCGGCGCGGGCAACGACAGTTCGATCTCCCCACCGGGATATTCGCGCAACTCCGCAAGAAGTGCGATCAGTTCCGGCGACCCGGTTGCCTCGATACCGCGCGTCATCCGCTCGAACAGATGGCCACGCCATTCGGCGAGATTGATGATGCGACCGGCCATCCCATCGGGATGCAGGCTCAATCGCAGGGCATTCGCGGGCGCGGTGAACAACGCCGGATCGATACCTTCGAGCATCAACGCCATACCGGCGTTGACGTCGACGATGTTCCAGTTCTGATCGATCGCCAGCGCAGGGAACGGCTCCAGCCCGACGAGCAGCTGCCGCATCGCATCCCGTACCGGCGCCATCGCGAGGCTGTCGAGCGACGGTTCGCCGTACACCGGGGCATACCCGGCAGCGAGCAGCAGCCGATTGCGCTCCCGCAGCGGCACCTCCAGCTGTTCACACAGGTGCACGAGCATGGTGCGGCTCGGTGTGGCGCGACCGGTTTCGATGAAGCTGAGGTGCCGGGTGGAGGTCTCTGCGCGCCCCGCCAGTTCCAGCTGGCTGAGCCTGCGCTCGAGGCGCCAATGTCGCAGCAGGTCACCGGCAGTCTGGGTAGTCACCTCCCGAATCCTACGAACTGGGAGTCCCCGTGGCTATTACCTTCCGGGTAATCGACGCGAGTACCGTCGGCGGCGATCGTTGTGCCGGACCGAACGGGAGATCGAGCAATGACCACGACCACTCACTACCTCTTCGACACCGATACCGCCAGCGATCGCGTCAGCGACCATGAATACGGACTCGAGCTGTCCGACCGCTGGTCGACACCGGCAGGCACCGCCAACGGCGGCTACCTGCTCGCCACCGCGCTACAGGCACTGCGTGACGAATTCCCTCAGCCAGATCTGCTGTCGGCGTCCGCACACTTCCTGCGCCCCGGTACTGCCGGCCCCGCGCTCATCCACACCGAGATCGCGCGCATCGGACGCCGCACCGCCACCGGCCAGGCCATCCTCACTCGCGACGACCGCGAAATCATCCGCGTGCTGGCCACTTTCACCGATCTCTCCACCGCGCATGGCCGCACGGTGGTCCGCAATGAACCGCCCGCACTTCCCGCACCGGACCTATGCCTGGCTCCCTTCGACGGCGCCAACCCCACCGGCGCGAGCATCACCGAACGCATCGAGTTCCGTATGCCGCAACTGCCGGGAGTCTGGACCGGCACCCCGGGCGGAACCAGCGCCGCCGAATTCTGGATGCGCTTCGCCGATGGCCGCGACGCCGACCCGATCGCCCTTGCCCTACTCGTCGATGCCGCCATGCCGGTGGTGTTCGACCTCGGAGTGCTCGGGTCCTCCACCATCGAGCTGACCGTTCACGTTCGGCAGCGCCCAGCGCCGGGCTGGTTGGCCTGCCGCGTCCACACCAACTACCTCATCAACGGATTCCACGAGGAAGACTTCGAGATCTGGGACTCCACGGGGTCGCTTGTCGCGCAATCGCGCCAACTCGCCCTGATCCCCTGAGAGGCGCGACCTGCGGCGTCCTGGTATTTCGGCCCATGAATGCCACTACTTCACAACTTCGCCGCGAGTTCTTGCTCGGCGGGGGAATCGGGTGCCGGAGGTGGTTCGCGCTCACACCCTGGCGGCAGGTATCCGGGCCGAGCTGTGGCCGATGCGCATGGTCGTGAGGGCGCGTTCAGCGGTGTCAGCGGCAGATTGAGTGCGGCGAGGGTGTCTGTCCCGCTCGCCGCCGACGAAAACGAAGTGCCTACCGACCGGCTCGTCAATGCGACCTGGGTTCTCCAAAGGCGTGATAACAGGTGGTTGGTCGCCGCCTACCACAACAGCCCCATCGCCCCAACTCGTCCTGACCACGGCGACCGATGCCGTAGACGAGGCTTCGACAGCGCAGCCGCCCGGCGCACATGCCTCCATGCGGTCCGGAGCTGGGGCCGGTGCCGCCGCCGGGCGAGGTCACGCAGCATCCGCTCGCCGATGGCAGTCTCATCTACACCAACAACCCGCAGATAGTCCGGCGACGCCACGAATTGACGCAAGAAATCAGCCAACCCGAAGCAGCAACTTGTCTCTTGGCCTGCCTGGCTCCGCCGAGTCCGGACCCCGAACCGAACCTACAACCTGAGATCCGATCCCTCATCGCGGCTGCGGTAGTCGCGACCCCACTACTCGCCCTTGCTCCAGCCGCGTCAGCAGACAGCAACTTGCTGCCGAAGCGAGCCCACCAATGTTTCCACCAGTCCGGGTCCCGCATCGAAGATCTGCTGCGCGGAAATTCAGCTGGTGCTCGAATATCCTCGGTTCTTCACCAGCGCATTCGTTCTGGCCGGAGACGGCGCCCGCCCTCGGGTGCGGCGACGCCGCGCGATCATCCAACGATGCGATAGCGGGCCGGCTCCGACGCCGGTCACCGCGCGATTTTCAACCACGGACAATCGACATCAGGTCGTCGAGCGAGTCGGCTGACGCGAGCCCGAGTGCTCGCTCGGCGACAGCGAGTGCTGTCGCCGAGGACAATCGCCCTTCGACATTGAGATCGAATTTCAGAGTGAGTTCGTCGTCGGAGAGGGGATTGGCAGGCCCGCCACGATTGTGGTCGACGCGAGCCTCATGCCATGCACCGTCGCGGGTACGCACCCGCACGACGGCGGGGAACTGGTGTGGGTAGAGCTTGTCGCAATGGTCGTCGCTGCGGCTGACCACCAGTGATGCCAGCGCGAGCGTGCGAGGATCTTTCGCTGCCTCGTCCGTGAAATCGGCATGTCCTACACCGAGTCCCGAACCACCGAGCAGCGCACGTGCCACGGTGAACGGGCCCGAGAATGCCGCGTGGTACCCCGATTCCGGGGCGGCCTTCGCCGCGGGTGGCTCCGCGATGGTGCGCAGCACCGGCGTCGGCACGCCGAGATCGATCGCTACGATCTCGGCGGGGTCGAGTCCGTTACGTCGAAGAGCGCGCGCGGCATCGATCCCAGCGTGAGTGAAGTGGTTGCACGGATAGGGCTTGAAGAAGATGCCGGGCAATTCCCAATGCTCGCCCATCCTGTCGGTCACCTTCGCCGCGTCGGCCCGGTCACCGCAGAATGCGTGCAGGAAACCGAATCTGCCTTCGATCACTGTGGGCGGCCCGGTGAGTCCGTGGCGGGCGAGCTCCGCTGCTGTCACACCCGAATGCGCTGCCCACCCGCAGTGCGCACGTTTGACGGTGCCGCCGGTCCTATTGGCCTCGAGCAAACCCGCACCGAAGCTGGCGGCGATCCCCATCGCGTCCGCGATGCCCTCGGCGTCGAGGCCGTAGAGCATGGCGGCGGCCGCGGCCGACCCGACTGCGCCACAGATCGACGTCGCGTGCTGGCCGCGCTCGAAGAACTCGGAGTTGCCGAGATCCTCGTCGTAGCCGCCCATGCCCAAGCGCGCTGTGATTTCGATACCCACGCCTGCGGCGTCGAGGACCGAGGCTCCTGACGCCCCGGTTGCCTCACCGACCGCGAGCGCGGCCGGTATTACCGACGCGGACGGATGCAACACCGAAGGCAGGTGGGTGTCATCGGAGTCCATCGAGTGTGCGAGCGTGCCGTTCACCAGGGCAGCTGTGGCCGCGGGGAATCGTTCGCCGGTCCCGATGCCGGTAGCCGCGGGGGCACCTGCCCAGCCACGGGCCACGGCGGTGACAGCATGCGCGGACGGTTGTCCCTGCGCGGCCAGAGAATTGCCGAGCACGTCGAGGACTCGGCGAGCGACATCCTTGCGCAGTTCCGCGGCGAGCCCCGCAGTGCGGGTGTGGTCGGCCAACGCGGCGAGACGACCCACGACCGTGCCCTGCATATCGTGTCGGCTCGCGCTGTCGGGACGGATCATGCGGCCACCACCGCGACGGGACGTATGGGCGATCCGGTTCCGCCGGTGATCCGCAGTGGCGCCATGACGAAGGTGAACTCGGTGAGGCCGCGTCGGCTCGCTTCCTCGAGATTCAGATGCTCGATGATGTGGATTCCGTTCTCCACGAGCAGGACTCGATGCACCGGAAGTACGCTGTGGCCTTTACCCGCCGGAATATGCTCGAACGCGGTGGTATCCGCGCCTGCGGCTACGACGCCCGCGGCGGCCAGCCAGCGACCCGCGCCGACATCGGCTCCGGGAACACCATCCTGCTGCCCCAGGTAGCGCTGGGGGTCGTCGAAGTGTCTGGCCCAGCCGGTCCTGATGAGCACGACGTCTCCGCGCCGTGGAGTCACCCCGGCGGCATCGGCAGCGTCACGCAGATCCTGCTCCGTGATAGCACGACCGGCATCGAGAGCGTCGACCCCGCGCACGCGCGCCACATCCAGGAGTAAGCCGCGACGAAGCAGGAACGGGATGGATTCCGCGCCCAGTTGCGAGAACCGCCCGCCGCGTTGGGCCTCCTGGGCGTCGATTCCGCCGTGCAGCTTGCCCTCGTGACTGACGTGAGAGAGGGCGTCCACGTGCGTGCCGACATGCCCGCCGGTCACGATGATCTCGTTTGACGCCGACCCCCCGTCCGGACGGACCATATCGCCGTGCCGGCGTATCAGGGTCATCCGGAACCCGGGGTGGTTGGGCGAGCACGGCATCCCTGTCGTATGCGGGTGTCCGAGCTCGATGATGTCGGTTTCGTTGTCCACCACAGCGTTCAGTAGCGCGTCCGGTCCAGCGGTGACGGTTTGTTCGGTCATGCTTTTACTCCTCGTGCTGCTGTCGCGTCTGCTCGATCAAGGACGATGCGTGCGTTCGCGACGACGGCAGGGTCTATGAATCTGCCGTTCTCGTCGAGCACGGCAGATTCACCCGCCGCAATGGCCGCGGCCGCACAGTCCACGATCCGTCGCGCCCTGATCTGCTCTTCCGGCGACGGGGTGAAGGCTTGGTTGACGATGTCGATTTGGTTCGGGTGTATGACGGACCGTCCGAAGAACCCCATGGCTCGTCCGGCGCGCGACGTTGCCGCCAGACCCTCGCGGTCATCGACAGCGGTCCAGACACTCTGGATGGGTGAAGACAACCCGGCGGCACGCGCCGCGGCAACGATCCAGCCGCGTGCCCATGCAAGGCCACTCGGTTCTGTGCGCATATCGGCCGCGAGATCTGCTTCACCGAGCGCGATACCCGTTACTCGCGGATGACACCGCGCGATCTGGGGTGCTGCGAGCAGCCCTGCCGCGGATTCGATGATGGCATGGACGTCGCATGCGAGCCGATCCGCTGTCGCCGATACCGACTCGGGATACTCGGCTTTCGGTAACCGGACTCCTGCGGGCGCACAACCGGCCGCTGCCAACGCGCGGAGTTCGTGCTCGAGCCACTCGGATCCGACGGCATTGAGCCGCAACCAGATTTCACGATCCGGTGGTGCCGCACGCAGGGTGTCGAGTGCGTTCGCGAGTGCACGGTCCTTCGCTCCGACCGGTACCGCGTCCTCTAGATCGATGACGACGGCGTCGGCGGCGCTGTCGAGCGCTCTGCCGATGCGATCGTCGCGATGTCCGGGCACATACAGCCAGCTGCGTGCAGTCACGTCGCGTCCACCACGGCGGAACCCGATGCCCGGTAGCCGAGGGCGCGCGAGATCCGTTGGGCCGCTTCCACAACTGAGCTTTCGTGACGGTCGCAGGCGTCGTCGGTCATTCGATAACTGGGACCGCACACAGATACCGACCCGATCACCGAGCCGTCCGCCCCGAATACCGGGGCGGCGATCGATCCGGCCCCTTCCTGCCGTTCTCCGGTCGATCGACACACGCCTCGCTCACGCGCCTCACGCAGCGCGGCTCGCAGTGCCGCTGGGTCGACGATCGTAGTGGCGGTCAGGCGCGTGAGCGGTCGCGACAGCAGATCGTCCTGCTCTTCCTCGGAGAGATGGGCCAGGATGATGCGACCCGACGAGCCGCTGTGTAGATCGAACCGCCTGCCCAGGTCGACGGTCATTTTGATCTCTCGAGTACTCTCGACCTGATCGAGATAGACGCGACCACCTGGCAGTCGGCCGGATACGGTCGCCGTCTCACCGGTGGCTCGTTGCAGTTCTACCAATGCCTCGCGTGCCATTCGCCGTAGCGGCGACACATCCAATGCGCGCGCGCCCAGCGTCGCGGCCGCAGGGCCGAGGAGATACCGGCGTGTCGAGGGCTCGTAGAGCAGCAGACCGCACTCGACGAATGTCGTGAGGATGCGGTGGGCGACCGCCTTGGACATACCGGTCGTGCGGGCGATCTCCGAGACGCCGAGCGCGCTCGCTCCGCGGCCGAACTCGAGCAGAACATCTGCTGCCCGTGCGGCAGACGTGGTGCCTCCACTGGAGGACTCCATCGTGGCTCCGTTCTCCGGGTCGATTGGTTGTATTCGGAGGGCGCGTTTCGTAGGGCGCTGCGGCACCGACGTAAACACACAACAATTTGTACCGCCTAGCGAAACGATTGTCCAGTGGCCCATATGGGCGTGAGCTCAAGTTTCCTTGGAGTTAATCGTCTCTACGAGCACTTGTGTACAGGTGGCCGACCGTGCATAGTGCTAGGGACCACATTATTGCGTTCCGCTCAGCGGAACATGATAGGAGGAAGCGTGGACGGTCCCGATTTCGAACTCGTCGTCGCCGGTGCGGGCGGCGGGCTCGTCGCTGCCCTGCGCGCCGCCGAACTCGGCGCGAACGTGCTCGTTGTCGACGCCGACGAGCATTTCCAGCGCGGCAACAACACCTCGATGTGCACCGCGATGATCCCCGCTGCCGGTACCCGCTGGCAGCGTGCGGCCGGTGTGGACGACAGCCCGGACCGGTTCGTCAGCGACATCGATCGCAAGACCACCGGCACGGCCGACCGGCGACTTGCCCGTGCGCTCGCCGAAGCGAGCGCACCGCTGGTTACCTGGCTGGCCGACGCGCAGGCTCTCGAACTCGAACTCGTCACCGACTTCCGCTACCCCGGGCACAGCGCCGATCGTTGCCACACCATCGCCGGGCGTCACGGCTCTCGCCTACTGCGGCACCTCGTGGAGCGCGCCCACGCGCACCCGCGGATCGAGGTCATCGCGCCGATGAGTCTGCGTGAGGTTCGCACCACCGACGGGCGCGTTTCGGGGGTCGAGATCGCCACCCCCGACGGGCACGCCGAGCATCTGTCCACATCCGCGGTACTGTTGGCCACCAACGGTTTTGGAGCCGACCGTGCACTCGTGCGGCAGTGGATTCCCGAGATCGCCGACTCCCATTACCACGGCGGCCAATTCAGCCGCGGCGACGCCATGCGCATCGGGCGCGGCCTAGGAGCCGACAGTGGGTATCTGGACGCCTACCAAGGCCATGCTGCCCTGTCGTCGCGCAGTCAGACGCTCGTCGGCTGGGCCACGGTGGTGCATGGGGGAATCATCGTCAACAGCGACGGCAGGCGCTTCGCACCCGAATCGACCGGATATTCGGAGTTCGCGGCGATCCTCGCCGCACAACCCGGAGGCACGGGCTGGATCGTCATCGACGAGCACATCGAAGCACTGTGCTCGACCTTCGACGATTTCCGCGCGGTCGTCACCAGCGGGTCTCTCGTCCGGGCCGAGACCGCCACCGATCTGGCCGTGCGTCTCGGGGTTCCCGCGGACGCGCTCGAGGACGAACTGGAAGCTGCCCGTCGTTCGGCTGCCGGACAGGAACCGGACCGGCAGGGCCGCGTCGACGATCGCCACCCACTGACCGCACCGTATATCGCGATCGCCGTTACTCCCGCACTGTTCCACACCCAGGGCGGACTCGTTGTCGACGAACACGCGCGCGTCCTCGCAGGCGGGTCTCCGATCCCCGGTCTGTACGCGTCGGGTGGGGCGGCCATCGGCATCTCGGGCCACGGAGCGGCCGGCTACCTCGCCGGCAACGGCCTCATCGCGGCACTCGGCCTCGCCTACCTCGCTGCCGAGCACGTCAGCAACACCGTCCCCGTCTGAATACCCAACATCTCCGATACTCAGATATTCGCCAGGAGCAAGACATGACCACCTACCTGATCAAAAATGGCACCGTCGTCCGCACGGACGACAACGCGCCCGAAGAGGGTGAGACCGCGGACATTCTCATCGTCGACGGCAAGATCGCGGCCATCGGCCCAGACCTGCGGTCCGAGGGAGCCGAGATCGTCGATGCCACCGGCAAGCTCGTCTTCCCTGGCGTGGTGGATGCGCACCAGCACTGGGGGATCTACAACCCACTGTCCGAGGACACCCTCACCGAGTCCCGCGCGAGCGCGCAGGGCGGTGTCACCACCGCGCTGACGTACATGCGGACAGGGCAGTACTACCTCAACAAGGGCGGCGCATACTCCGACTTCTTCCCGGAAGTCCTCGAGGCTTCGGCAGAGCGCAGCTACATCGACTACGCGTTCCACCTGGCACCGATGTCCAAGCAGCACATCAGCGAAATCCCCGAGCTGGCCTCGGACCATGGTGTGACTTCGTTCAAGATCTTCATGTTCTACGGGAGCCACGGTCTGCACGGACGCTCCACCTCCCAGAGCGATTTCCTGATGATCCCCGAAGACGAGCGCTACGACATCGCCCACTTCGAGTTCGTTATGCGCGGAGTCCAGCGGACACGTGAACAGTTCCCCGAACTCGCGCCACACATTTCGCTTTCACTGCACTGTGAGACCGCCGAAATCATGAGCGCCTACACCAAAATCGTCGAACAAGAGGGCAAGCTCAGCGGGCTCGCCGCATACAGCGCCTCGCGCCCGCAGCACTCCGAGGGACTGGCAGTCACCATCGCGTCCTTCCTCGCCGACGAAACGGGGCTGCCGAATATCAACCTGCTGCACCTGAGTTCGGCGAAGGCGTTCAAGGCCGCGATGAAGATGGCCGAGGCCTTCCCCCATGTGAACTTTCGCCGCGAGGTTACGATCGGGCACCTGCTCACCGACATCGACAACGCGAATGGGCTCGGCGCCAAGGTGAACCCGCCCATCCGCCCGCGCGAGGATGTCGAAGCGCTGTGGGAACACCTGCTCGCCGGCAACATCGACTGGGTGGTCTCCGATCACGCGTGCTGCAAGGACGAGGTCAAGTTGGGCGAGGATCGCGATGATGTGTTCGCCGCCAAGTCCGGATTCGGTGGCACCGAGTACCTGCTGCCCGGCTTGATCACCGAGGGCCGCAAGCGCGGCCTATCGCTACGCCGGATCGCGCAGCTCACCGCATCGAGCCCGGCTGATCGCTACGGGCTCCCGAGTAAGGGCCGAATCGCCGAAGGCGTCGACGCGGATATTGCGATCGTCGACCCGAACCGGACGTGGACCGTGCGTGCCGAAGACTCCGAGTCCACACAGGAGTACACGCCGTTCGAAGGGTTCGAATTGACCGCCGCAGTCACCGACACCTTTGTCCGAGGCAATCACGTGTTGTCGAACGGCACCGTCATCGGCGACCCAGCGGGACGCTACCTCGCCCGGCCGTACTGAGGAGATTCTCAGTGAAGGACGATACGAGCGAGCACGAGCCATCCGGCCCACTCCGTGGAATCAAGGTGCTGGATGCCTCCACTATTTTGGCAGGCCCGCTGACGGCCCAGATTTTGGGCGACTTCGGCGCGGAAGTTATCAAAATCGAACACCCGGACAAGCCGGACGGATTGCGGGGCCACGGACTCGACAAAGATGGTGTCCCGTTGTGGTGGAAGATGGTCAGTCGCAACAAGCAGGCGATGACACTGAACCTGAGCACCCCGGACGGGCAGCAGATCTTTCGGGATCTGGCGGGTGAAGCGGACGTTGTCATCGAGAACTTCCGGCCGGGAACCTTCGAACGCTGGGGTCTGTCCTATGAAAGACTCGCGGCCGGTAATCCCGGCCTGGTCATGTTGCGCGTCACAGGTTTCGGGCAGCACGGCCCCTATGCCGAACGGCCGGCTTTCGGCACTCTGGTCGAATCGATGAGCGGGTTCGCCTACCTCACCGGCCAGCCCGACGGGCCACCCACGCTCCCGGCTTTCGGGCTCGCCGACTCCATCGCCGGGATCGCGGGCTCCTCCGCGGTATCGATGGCGCTGCTCGCCCGCGAACGCAACGGCGGGACCGGGCAAGAAGTCGATCTCGATTTACTCTCCCCGATCATGACAGCGGTCGGACCGGGAGTGATCTATGCCGACCAACTCGGGATCGACCAGGAACGAACCGGCAACAGATCACAGAACAACGCCCCGCGAAACCTCTACCGCACCGAAGACGACCACTGGGTAGCGATCTCGACCAGCGCCCACGCGATCGCCGAACGCGTCATGCATATCGTGGGGCACCCCGAAGTCCTCGACGAGCAATGGTTCGCGACCGGACGCGAACGTGCTCAGCACGCGGATCTGCTGGACACCTATGTCGGCGAATGGATCGCCGAACGCACCCGCGACGAGGTCACCAGCGTTTTCGAAAAAGCCGGCGCCGCGGTCGCGCCTGTATACCGACCGAGCGATCTACTGACCGATCCACAGGTAGTCGAAACCGACATGATCACCACCGTCGAGGACGACGAATTGGGTCCGATGCGCATGCAAAACGTTATGTGGCGCATGGGGCAGTCCCCCGGCTCGATCCGGCACACCGGACGACACGCAGGTGCCGACACCGACAAGATCCTCACCAACCTCGGGCGCAATGCCGAGGATATCGACAATCTGCGGGTGCGCGGGATCATCTGACCCGCCACAGCTTTATCCGAGGAGTTCGCTATGAAATCGCGTTGGCTGACCATCGCCATCATTCTGGGCCTGGTGGTGGTGAATTACATTGATCGCAGCGCCATCTCGTACGCTGCCAGTGATCTGAAACAAGAATTCGGAATCACGCCCGGCCAATATGGCTTCATCAGTTCCGCATTCTCGATCGGCTACATGCTTTTCGCGCTGCTGTCCGGACCGTTGGTCGATCGTTTCGGCTCACGACGTGTCCTCATCGTGGGAATGTTCATCTGGGCCGCGGCTACCGCATTAACCCCGTTCGCCGGGGGATTCCTCGGTCTCATTCTGCTGCGAATCCTCCTCGGATCGGGTGAAGCTCCCTGCTTCCCGGCTGCGACCCGAGTTGCGAGTCGGTGGCTACCCGCACACGAGCGGGGCAAGGCACTCGCACTCATCGGTGGTGTAGCTGTCTCGGGCAGCCTGCTCGTCGGCGGTCCCATCCTCACCCAGCTGATTGCTTTGACCAGCTGGAAGGGCATGTTTTGGGTTCTCGCGGTCTTGGGAATCGTCTGGGTTCTGGTGGCCTTCCCCTATCTGAGAAACTCACCGAAAGAGGCGTCCTTCGTCTCGGACGAAGAGCTGCGATATATCCGAGCAGGGCAGACCGAGGGCGAAGACAGCGGCCATGAGTCGAGCGTCGACTGGGGCGCGATTCTGCGTAACCGCAACCTCTGGCTCGTCGGCTTCGGCTACTTCTCCTGGGGATTCATGTTCTGGGCATTCATGTATTGGCTCCCGCAATACCTGCAACACTCATTCGGTCTGTCCATCAAGGCTGTCGGCGCATTCTCGGTCGCACCCTGGGCGGCCGGTGTCGTCGGAGCACTCGCCGGCGGAGTCATCGTCGACCGCGTCTACAAGCGCACACACAGCATCCGGTCGCGCTTCGTCATCATCGGTGTGGCGCTGCTTCTCGCAGGCGCCTCGATCACTCCGATACTTTTCTTCCCCGGCAATCTCACGGTCGCACTGATCTGTATCTCGGCCGGCGTCGGCTTCGGATTCATCACCGGCGGAATATGGTGGGTGGCCTCGATCGACGCCGCACCTAGCCAGCCCGGCACTGCCGCAGGATTCGCGGATGCGTGTTTCGCGCTCGCCGGGATCATCGCCCCCTCGGTCATGGGATTCATCGTTGCTCGAACGGGCACCTACGACGGTGGATTCATCATCATGGCGGCACTGTGCCTGATCGGTTCGGCAGCGATGCTGCTGTTCGCCAAGGAGCCACCACGTCCGCCGCTGACCAACCGGCCGCAACGACCGGCGACCGAGGACGAAGTCACCGTGACGACATAACAGCTGCGGTACTCGCCTGCACTTCGCGGCCCCCGGCTCCTTGGTTCATGCGGTCGTCGCAACACTCTCGATGCGAGAGGTTGCGGCGACCCTTGCGTTCACCCCTGCAAGTTCGCGCGGTGACATCGTCCGCAAAGGTGACCGGCAAGGAGACCAGCGACCGATGAACGGGCCCGGTCGCCACTGCAGTTCTTCCCGGGGTACCGCCAATTCCATTTCCGGAAGCGCGTCGAGCAGCTGATCAATGGCATCCTGAACGATCAGTACCGCCATCGGGCGAGCCGGGCAGGCGTGCGTGCCCGTGCCGACCGCCAGATGCGACCGATTATCGGTGACATTTCCGGACCGGACGGCCGGACCGTTGTTACAGGCGGCCGTACTAATCAGCACCGGCTGATGCGCGGGCAACCAGACATCGTCGACCAGAATCGGCTGGCGCGGATATCTGATGCAGTAGTTCGCCATCGGCGGATTGTTGAACAGCACCTCATCGAGAGCATCCCGGGTCGAAAAGCTACCGTCGAGAAGTATTCCGCAAGCCCTGCGCGCCACCGAGCCTGGCGCCGAGACCGGAGTTCTGCCAACCCCCGTGTGGCAGCGCGAAGCAGAATAGATTGGCGTAGGCGTCGTTGATGTTGACGGACCCGACCTCGAGCCTGCGCGCGATGGCTTGTCCACGGTCACAGTCTTTCGTCCACACGGTCGCGGACAGCCCGTACTCGCTGTCGTTGGCCAGCCGGATCGCCGCTTCCGCGTCGGCCACCTTCATCACCGGGATCGTCGGTCCGAACGTCTCTTCGCGCATGCATGCCATCGAGTGGTCGACGTCGACGAGAATCGTGGGTTCGAAGAACGCACCGGACCGATGGCGTTGCCGCCGGTCACTATTCGCGCACCGCGCGCGACGGCATCCTGAACGTGGCTGCGGACGATCTCGACCTGCTGCTCGGTGGCCATGGCACCGACATCTGCCGAGTACGAGCCGTCGTCGATTCCCTGTCGGACCGCCACGACCCGTTCGGTCAGCAGCGCGATGAACTGGTCATAGACCGGCGCCTCGACGTACACCCGCTCGACGGAGATGCAGGCCTGGCCGGAGTTGACCAGACCGCCCCACGCGATGCCGTTGGCGGCACGGGCGAGATCGGCGTCGGCGAGGACGATCGCGGCGTCCTTGCCGCCCAGTTCGACACTGCAAGGGATCAACCGTTCGCCTGCTCGCGCAGGCCAATTGTGGCCTCGATACCAGCTACTACGTCCAGGACTGGCATCACCCGGGTGGCCCCCACCGAGACCGTCACCTGCGATTTCACCGACACCGCGATCGCACGCCGACCCCGCGCCCACGCCACCGTCACTCCGATCACCCACGGGTTCGCACGGCCGCTTTGGCCAGAGGCCGCCGCCAGCTGAGCCGACCTCACCCCGATGCAGAAGGGATACCAATTCGCCATGGCCGTCGCCCCAAGAACAGCGTCCTCGAAGCGGTCGACATCGGCGTGCGTCGCCAGCGAGCGAATGCGGAAGCCGCACCGGCGCATGGCTTTTCGGGTCAGCGCGCCAGTGCACGCAGTCAACATCGGCACGTCGACCGGGGCGCGCGCGGAATCAGCGTGCGCGTTGGTCAGCCGTGGGTGCGAATCAGGCCTGGGTGGACCGAGTTCACCCGAATCTTGTGCTGTCGGGCGGCTACGGCAGGCCGGGTCATCGGAGGTCCTCGATTCGGATCGTGGCATTGGCGAAGTATCGATCTTCAAGCGTTTGCTATGAGTATGCTGGGGGTGTGGAGGCTGGCGACCGCCCGACCCGTCCGAGTAGGACCCGACCCAAGCGGAACTAGAAGCCCGCGTATCGGGCCGACCGCAGCGCCTCGACCCGACGGAGGAAGCAGCGATGATCCAGCACAGCGCCCTCCTCGAGCCCGGCCCAGAGGGTCTTCTCGACCTGGGTAAAGTCTCGCCACCTGACATGCGTTATGAGAACACACTGATCATCGCCAACGGGGACTACCCAAACCTGACGCGAGGTTGGAGGAACGATGACGTACCCAACCGGCACGAAACCCGGCCTCGGCCACTTCGGATCATTTAGTCGCGGAGTAACACCAGAGCAGGCGAAGAACATCGAGGCGCTGGGCTACGGCGCCGTTTGGGTCGGCGGTTCCCCGCCGGCAGAGCTGGACTGGGTGGAGCCCCTTCTCGAGCAGACCACGAGACTGCAGGTCGCCACCGGCATCGTCAACATCTGGACCGCGGCCGCCAAGCCGGTCTCCGAGTCCTTCCACCGCATCGAGCACGCCTATCCCAGCCGGTTCCTGCTCGGGATCGGTGTGGGACATCCCGAAGCCCAAGCCGAATACCGCAAGCCCTACGACGCGCTCGTCGACTACCTCGACCAACTCGACGAGCAAGGCGTCCCGGTCAACCGGCGAGTCGTCGCCGCGCTGGGGCCGCGGGTACTGAAGCTGGCCGCCCGCCGCAGCGCCGGCGCCCATCCTTACCTGACGACGCCGGAACACACCGCGCAGGCCCGGAAGCTGATAGGACCGTCGGCACTCCTCGCGCCCGAGCACAAAGTGGTGCTGACCACCGACGCCGAGAAGGCCCGGGCCATCGGCCGCAAGGCGCTCGACATCTACTTCAACCTGACCAACTATGTGAGCAACTGGAAGCGGTTGGGTTTCACCGATGAGGACGTGGCACGTCCCGGCAGCGATCGCCTTATCGATGCCCTCATCGCCTATGGCACCGTCGATGCCATTGCGGCGCGGCTGAACGAACATCTCGACGCCGGCGCGGACCACGTCGCGATCCAGGTCCTCACCGGGCCCGACCATCTGGTCCCCGCACTGGCCGAGCTGGCCGGTCCGTTGGGGCTGGCGCCGAAGGGCTGAGCATCCCGCTCGGTTGGGGTTTGACCATTCGGTTGCTGGTCACCGGCGGCGCGGGTCGTCGGGCGCACTCCCACCCGCGGGAACGCCGCCGCCGTGGCGAAATTGGTGTTCACCGGGACCAGAACCTGCTTGCCCGGCGCACATCGCCGATCCAACGTCAGCCGAGGAAGAGCTTCATCCCGTCATGCGTCGCCTTGAACCCGAGCCGTTCATAGAAGCGGTGCGCATCGGTACGAGCCTTGTTGGGACAGTTGTATTTCGTTGTGCTGCAAGTTGTTTCATTCTCGTTGTTGTTTGGGCGGTGTTGAATGATGTTGTGGCTGAGGCAGTTTCGTCGCGCGTGTGGGTTTGGACGAGGTGTTCGGTCGGGTGGAGCCGCGCCGGTCGGCGCGGGCGTATCTGACGGGTAGCTCGGGCCGGTGGAGCGCAAGAACTCGTGGCAGCTGGCCGACGCCGCGGGGGTGGTGAAGCCGGACGGGTTGCAGCATTTCCTGAACCGGGTGGCGGGTGCGGGCATCATCGAGCACCAACCGCACTGGGCGACTGGGTCGAAAACCAACGACGACTCACCGACACCGAGACTCGAATGATCAACGTGCTCAACGACCTTCGACTCACTGACCTGGTCACCTCCAGCACCGGACTCTCCGCGGTCGGGGCTGCGGCGATCCTGGCCGAAACCGGCGACCCCTCCCGCTTCGCCACAGCCCGCGCCGTGGTCGAACACGCAGGGCTGGCACCACGAGAGAAACTCTCGGGCGCGTTCACCGGCCGCACCAAACTCACCGGCCAAGGCCGACCCGCCCTGCGCCTAGCCGCGTGGCGGGCAGTGTGGGGCGCGCCAAACGCGCCAACCCCGTTTATGCCGCCCGTTACCAGCACCTGACCGGGCGCGAAACCAACAAACTCACCCCTACCCAAGCCCAAGCCGCGATCGCCGCGACGATCTTGCGCCACCTGCATGCCGTCGTCACCACCGGTCAACGCTGGGATCCACAGACCGCAACTCACGGCACACGACCCCTAATCCCGGTGGCCTCCTGAACCTTTCGGCGACCATCGAGTGGTCGGTCGGGGCGAGCCCCACGCGGCATAGAGACACACCGTGATCTCGCCGGAAATCATGGGCGGCCCCGCCCGTCGTCACCTCAACCCGATTGCACGCTGCTGGGATCAACCCCATCACTGCTATGCAGGGAAGACGACGGGCGAGGCACCGACCGAACCGCTTGACACAAAACCACTTACGCTGATGAGCGGACGTTGGACTTCCATCGAGTCCCGCAACAGCCCGGCGCGTGGAACCGGCTTGTCCGCCGGAGTAGCCGTCGCTACTAGACGACGGTCCCGGGCGGCCCCGGCCATGTATGTCGGTGGCTCGTGGCAGTGGCAGCCGCTGTGACTGCTTCAGCTGATGACGACGCCTGGTTTCATGATCATGGACTGTGTTTCCCGACCTTGATCGCGGTCAACGAACCGGGGGCATCGTGAACACCACGACCGGTGGCCTCGAGTGGCTGTACGACACGGATCTGCCGCTGGTCAACCTCACCTTCGCGCGTCAGATCAACGCCCAGGAGCTATTGGAGCGGATGGGCGTCGACCAAAACACGGTGGCGGTGCGCGGGCCGGATGACTTCCCCTACGCAGGCTATTTCGCAGCGAATGAGCCGCCGCGGCCAGCGGCGATCTACTGGTTCGCTGGGCCCCGGGCCGTGGTCAGAGCAGGAGATGGAAGACGTCGAAGGCGATGTTCCATTCGGCGGTCCCGGGGTTCTTACGGTCCGGTTCGATCGTGACGAATGTGTGCGCCAGCGCCACGCTCAAGCCCCCGGCAATCAGCGGCAGTCGCTGCTCGGTCGCCTCGGAGAGGGCCACGTCCAACGGCGGCCGGGCCGTCAGTTGATCGAGCACAGACTGTAGTTCGATCTCCTGGTCCAGTTTCTCGAACCGGTGGATGCTCTCCTGCAGTCCCTTGGTGATCGGCAGGTCCCACGGTTCGATCACGTCCCTCAGGTTTGCCTTTGCCGAGGCCTTGCCGATGAGGATCAGATCGTAGATCTTGTCGTCGATGAAATCCGTATAGCGCTTGAGGTCGTTCCGGTCGACTCGCAGGCCGGCCGCTGCCCGGAAGAATTGCTGGAATTTCACGGTACCCATCACTGGCATGTCGTCAGCTCCTGTCGAAGTATTCATGGATTTGGCGAACCGCCATCGCTCCCTCACCGACAGCGGATGCGACCCGTTTCACGGACCCGTTGCGGACGTCGCCCGCAGCGAACAGGCCGGGCAGGCCGGTTTCGAGCGGCCTCGACGGCCGGTCGCCGATCCGCCGGTTGCCGTCCTCACGGGCGTGGACCGCGTCCACGCCCGTGAGGACGAAGCCGTGGTCGTCGAGTGCAATCGTGTCGGCCAGCCACCCGGTGTGCGGCACCGCCCCGATGAAGACGAACAGGGCGTGTACCCGGAGGGTGTCCTGTTCGCCCGTGTGATTGTTCTCGACCACAATCTCGTCGAGGTACTTCTCACCGTGGACCTCGCGAATCTCGGTCTTCCGGTGGACGGTCACGCGCGGATGGCCCTCGATCTGGTCGACGAGGTACCGGGACATACTCTTTGCGAGGTCACCGCCGCGGATGAGCAGGTGAACGTGGGAAACACGGTCCGCGAGAAATACGGTGGCCTGTCCGGCGGAGTTGCCACCGCCGACGATGGCCACAGGGTCGGTGCCGCACATCCGCGCTTCCTGATGGGTTGCGGCGTAATACACGCTCGTCCCCTCCAGTACCTCGATCCCTGGAACCGCCAACTTGCGGTATCGCGCCCCGGTGGCGAGCACGACGGCCCGGCCGCGAACCGTGCCGCCGTCTGCCAGCCGGAGCACGTGGTGCCCGTCCTCGAACCCCAAACCGGTCACCTCCGCCGACACCAGGATGCGGGCGCCGAACTTCCCGGCCTGGATCACGGCCCGCTCCGCCAATTCGGCGCCGGAGATCCCTGCCGGGAAGCCCAGGTAGTTCTCGATCCGGGAGGAGGTACTGGCCTGGCCACCTGCGGCGAACGACTCCAGTGTCACCGTGTTCAACCCGTCCGAGGCGCCGTACACGGACGCGGCCAGACCGGCCGGTCCCGCTCCCACCACGACGAGGTCGCACACGTTCTGGGCCGCGTCCCGGACCGAGTTCGGGACCGGAAGCCCGACGATGCGGGCGAGTTCCGCATTCGTCGGATTGCGCAGCACCTTCTCGCCGTGCCAGATCACGACGGGAGTGTCCTCGGGGGCGACGTTCAGGCTGCGCAGCAGCTGCTCCGCCCGTTCGTCCTGCTCCACATCGATCCATCTGTGGGGCAATCGGTTTCGCATGGCGAACTGCCGAAGCCGCAACGTATCGGGTGAATAGCAGGAGCCGATGATCCGGAACCCCGAACCAAGCCCGATCAACAGGTGCCGCCGCACCAGGTAGGCGCGCAGGATCAGATCGCTGAGCACGGGATCTTGGGAAACCAGCTCGCGCACCCGCTCGGCCGGGACGACGAGCATCTCGCCGCCCTCGATCGCCTCGGCGGTGAAGAACGCGACCTGGCCTTCCAGCAACCCGAGCTCGCCCAGGAATCGGCCGGGACCGTGCACGCGCAGTATCCGGCGTTCGCCATCGCCGTCGCCCTCGTCGATGATCGCGACCTTGCCCGAGAGGATGACGAAGAAGTCGTTGCTGGGTTCGCCCTCTCGGATCAGCACCTCGCCGGTGCGAACCGATCGACGCGTGCCACCGACCTCGAGCGTCGCGACCTGGTCGCCCGTCAGCCGCGGGAATGCTCCCAGCTCATCCGGAGTCTCGTCGTCGACCGGCGGAATGTCGCGGATGGGAGCGGCGTCCTCAGACGAAGTTCTGGTCGACATAACACCAGCGCCAATCTTCACCTGGCTCCATCGACTGGACGATCGGATGGCCGATGGCGTGAGCGTGCGCGCTCGCGTGCTTGCCCGGCGAGGAGTCGCAGCAACCAACGTGTCCGCACGTCAGGCACAGCCTCAGATGTACCCACGGGGTGCCGAGGCGAAGACATTCCTCGCAGCCCTGCAGAGTCCGGGGTACGACGGGCCGGATCGCGGTCACGTGTGGGTCCACATGCACAGAAGTCATGACTTCGTCTCCTTGCCTGCATTTTCCGAGAGCGCCTGATCGAGCCATGTGCGCAGTTGTGGTACCGGAGCGGCGCCCGCCTGACGAGCCAGAACCTCGCCCCGGTCCATCACCAGCAGAGTCGGTACGGCGCGGACGGTGAACCGTTCGGCCGTCGTGGGCGCAGCATCCACGTCGATCTTCACCAGCTTGATCTGACCCGCGCGTTCCCTGGCGAGCTGCTCGAGCGCCGGACTGACCATGCGGCACGGGCCGCACCACGTCGCCCAGAGGTCGACGAGCACTGGCACCGAGGATTTCTCGGCGACCTCCGCGAAGTCGTCGTCCCCTGCCGAGGCGATCCAGGGCAGCGGTTCGTGGCAGTTCCCGCAGCGCGGTTTTCCTTCCCCGGCCGCCGCTACCTTGTTGACCTTGCCGCAGTTCGGGCATTTCACCTTTTCGGATCCCATGACGGCACCTCTCCTCAGGCCGCCGCGACGGCGGGTTCCGCATACACGGCGGCGAACTCGCCGCCGTCCACCGTGACACGGATGGTGCTACCCGGTTCGATCTCGCCGCGCAACAGCGCACGACCTATATTGGTTTTCGACCTCGTGGGCGATGTACTGTCGCAGCGGCCGCGCTGGGTCTGCGTTTCAGATTCTACCCCTGCTGTCACCGAGTATCAGTCGACCTGCTGCTAGCGGGGCAGGTCGACTGAAATCGTTGGAAACGCACCTTAACGAGTTCACACAAGAGATGTTCTAAAGGCCCTCGCATTAGACATAATAATGCCACTTGCCAGCGGGGCTTATGTGCCGGATTGGGGATTATGCCCTATTCTCTAGCGGTGCAATCCCATACAGTCCGAGCAGTCGCCGGGTTCAGTTGAGAAGTGGACCGCATCGGGATCATGCCAGTGATCACAGAATGGGCATGCCTTGAGCTGTACGCCCGCGCCGTCGGCGGATTCCCAATCGTTGAAAGTCACACCCCTCTTTTCGGGCAGTAAGTAGACTTCACAAATTCCAGAACCGAACATCATGGCTTCATCGTTGAAAGTTTCATAAAACGTGAGCACCAAGCCATTAGCTTTGACGTGTTCATGCACCTGCGTATGCCACGGATCTTGGTCCATTACGATCGGGATCGGGGATCGGGGATCGGGGATCGGGGATCGGGGATCGGTAGAGCCATACTCGACGGCAGTTCTTGATGAAGTTTCTGGGTCGCCGTGCTGCACTTGGGCGATCACGTCGATGACTTGCGTCGGCGAGGCGGCGCCTTTCGGAGTGCGCCCCATTGTTGGGCGCATTTCGCCGCTGACCACGTCCTCGCGGGCTGCCTTCGGCGACGCTGGTGTTTCTGTGGAGCTAAGGGGATTCGAACCCCTTACAGCATCCCATCAACGGCCAGGTCAGCGAAGTGACCGCTGCGCAACGCCGCCGCTCAACCGCCGTTTCACGACGTGCCACTACATTTCGCGACAGAAGATACCATTCTGCTGATGACACTGTCATCACGCGGTCAGCGCATGGATCGGGATGCCGGGTGATGACGGCGTCATCACCCCAGAGCCCGGTCCAACGTACTCAAGATTTTGCGGCTAGCAACCGTCCCCGTGCGTCCGACCTCGCCCTGCACAGACCCGTTCGGAGCGACGCCGCCGGCCGCTTCCAAGAGTGGCTGCCAGATCGCAATGCATGACTGCCTCCTGCATCGCTAGGTACGGGATTCGGTCGGTTGAATCGTCATATGCGCAGGTTAGGGCTTGATGTGTGGTCGAGGGAAAGACCGGGACGGGATAGGCTCAGAACGGATCGTTATCAATCGACAAGGAGGGCACGTGGCGCCGGATACGGTGAGCCTGCGGTACTTCCTGGTGCTGGCGCAGGAGTTGAACTTCACCCGCGCGGCCGCACGGATCGGTATCGCGCAGCCCGCACTCAGTGCCCGGATGCGCCGATTGGAGGCGGAACTCGGTACGAGCCTGCTGGTTCGTAACACGCGTAGCGTCGTATTGACCACGGCCGGTGCGGCTTTGGCGGAGTCCGCGCCGCCCGCGCTGGCGGCGCTGGACCGGGCATGGGACACCGCCCGGGATGCGGGGGCCGGTGAACTGGGCACGCTGCGCATCGGATACAGCCTCAGCGCGGGGGCCGAGACGGCACCGGCCCTGGTGGACAGGCTCATTCGCAGCAGCCCGGGACTCGAGGTCGGCGCGGTCCCGATGGCGACACCGGAGATCTCCCCCGCGGTCGCCGACGGCCGCATCGATGCGGGGATCACCCGCGGTGAACAGCCGGGTCGTGGCGTGCGCCGGTTTCTGCTGCGGCGTGTGCGCGTCGGGGTCCAATTGGCGCAGCATCATCCGCTGGCCGAACACCCGGAGATCGAGATCGCCGATGCGGCCGCGTATCCGCTGCGACTCCCCGACCGTACGGCCAACCCCGTGATCCACGATCAGCTGTCCGCGCTGTTCCGCGACACCCGGCCGAACCCCCGATTCCGCACGCCCGCAGTCTCTTTCGACATGTCTCAGCGCGACCTGCGCGACGGGGTCACCCTCGCTCCGGCCGGAGAAGCCGCGGTCACGGCAGCACCGGCCGGTCTCACCTGGCGACCGCTGCGGGGCGCGCCCAGCCTGACGATCCACCTGGTCCTCCCACGCGAGCAGTCGCCACTACACCGCCGCATCCGTGCCGTCGCCAAAACCCTGGCGCACGAGCTGCACTGGCTGCCGGATTGACGCGCAAGAGGTCAAGCGAGACGGACGTCTGCGGTGGCGAGGCCGAAGACCTTGCGCCCGGCGGAGTTCGCGGTGATGACGACGACGGCGATCTTGCTGAATGGCCGACACGACCTCGCCGGCCGGCCGCGGTCCGATCTGCTCGGCTCGACCCGTAAGCGGCGCGCAGATAGCCGGCTAGTCGGAGATGATCAGCACCTTTTGGCGGCGGAACACGTGGACCGCTGACCTTCTGATGCCTTCAGCTCTGCAATGATCCTGTGTAACAACCTGTTCCGAGGCGCGAATATGCATTCATGAGTCGTACGACAACGCGATCGATCAGCGTCGCAACGATGGCACTCGGTGCCGCACTGCTGCTTGCCGGATGTGGTCCCGCCTCGAACGACAGCACGTCCGCGCCGAGCACCCCGAACAACACGGTCACCTCGGCCAATGCAGTCACCGCGACCACAGCGGCGCCGACATCGGTTCCAGCCCCGGCGACGACCGTCGCGTCCGAGTCCACGACGGCGGCGCCGGGCACCGACACGGATCGGCCCGTCGGCAGCTGGAACCCTTGTGACACTACCGATTCCGCGCTCGCGAATGCGGGCTTGAACGTCGCCAGCGAGCAACCGATCTCGAATCCCGGTTTCCCCACCGAGAAGTCCTGCAAATGGAAGACCGCCGACAACGCGCTCGAGTTCTACGTCACGGCCTACGGCATGCCGGTAGGTGAGCTGCGCCAGACCGGTAAGTACGTCGACTTCAGTTCGGTCACGGTGGCCGGCCGTAAATCTCAGCAATTCCGTGCGGCGCAAGACACTCACAAGCTCGGGTGCTACATCGCGGTACCAGCGTCTTTCGGTGGTGACATTTTGCTCTTGGCGTCACGAATCTGGAACCCTCAGGGCGGCACCGACGGATTCAACTCCTGCGACGATGCCCAGCGCATCGCCAACTCCCTGCTCAACCACATACCCTGACGCACTAACGCTCGGGTGCAATGGTCCTGCCAGTTCTGCTGCGTGAACCCACGGATCAAAGGGCCGATTCGACCGCTCATCGGCATGTGCGTACGTACGTTCGTTCGGAGCGCTATCCACTGGGCGAGTCCGAACATATCTTTGCGAGTCTTAGGTTTTATGACGGAGATTCAAGAATGAATTCCCAGATCACCACCTGCAGGGACGTCACTGCGGCTACCGCCCAGCCCGGAGCTGTTCGCCCGCCTGTTCAATGCCGACCCTGAAACGATCCTGGTGGTCAATCATACGGAGATTGGACACCCCCGTGCCGGGCATCGCTCTATATTCTGGCGCGCTCAGGTCTGACGGGGAGCCGATTCCCTGTCGCGTCGGCCCCCCGACCGAGACTGTCCGCGGCGGTAACTATCGGGTTGGCTCCTGGTCAACCCCCGTCGATGCCCAGGGATCGACAGGCACAATGCCCTGCGCATGTCCATTGACGTCCAGAACACGGCCCCAAGTCTTGAGGGGGCGCAAGATGAGTTGTTGGTCAACTACTGTCACACGAGGCAAGTCGTTGCGAATTTGGTCGAGAATGTCACACAAATTGCGAACATGATGCACCTGAGACATAACCATCAGATTTGCGGTGCCGACGGTCGACAAACAGATTCGAGTTGCCGACCACCTTCCTATCGTTGCGCCGACATCTGCGAGTTTATGGTGTGGAACCTCTAACCACAGTACGAACTCAGCTGGCCAGCCACCTTCTGTCCGCGCGAAATCGGTACGAAAATTGAGCATTCCGCGCTTTGTCAAGGTTTCGAGTTGGCGCCGAATCAAATGCTCGGAACTATCCAATTCGCGTGCAAGGTCTCGGTACCGTGCACGGCCATCTTTTTGCAACGCGAGGAAGAGTCGGCGGTCAGACTCGTCGAAAACTCCCATACGCATCGCCGGTCGTGGTCTGGTGTCTGGCTCGTCGGTGACCGAGCGTTTCTGATCGGTATCGATAGCGCCCAGGCGCCAGTGGACGCCGCTATGCCATTCGAGGCCTATATGCGATGTGGCAGAGGCGATTCGAGGCACCTGGGGAAGTCGTTCGAGCAGAAGTATGCCAAGAGCCCGCATGTCGCTGGCAATGACAAGTGCGGTGAGGTCACAACGTCCATCGGTTGCGTAGACGCTGACGACTTCGGGGATGACAGACAACCCGCGTGCCACGTCGAGGGTGTGTCCAGGCTGGGCGCGGACTTCGTAGACTGCGCCGACCAATGCGAGGTAGGGGCCGGGAACCGAGGACACCCACGCGCGTCCGGTTTCTACCAGACGCTGCCACCGCCGACCGGCGGTCGCAGGGGAGATCCCCAGGATCAGCCCCAATTTCTCGAAGCTAATCCGCGGGTTGGCATGCAACGCATCCAGCAGCATGACGTCGACTTCGTCGACGCCGCGTTGCGTCGGTCGGTTCACGGTCACCGGGCTCCATCGTGATTCGGGGGCGGTCGGACCTGCGTCGCAGCAGCTTTGCCGCCGCGACGCCGATTACGCGCATCGTCCAAGCGGGAAGCGCATGTTTACGGTTCGAGCCAAGCGATTTGTCGAACTTCCTTTCAGCTCACAGGGAGGTTGAAGTTCTGACTCAGACTATCGGGAAGACCCAACGTGTATGTGCCGCTGGAGTCGTCTGTTGGAAAGCTTCGCCGCGCGCATTCGGGCGGCTGGGCGTGATCAACGGCAAAACGCCGCCAACTATCGCGCGGCATGACAGTGCCTCAAACCCGTCCGGTTGAAAGCGGGCCGTCTAGCGGCGGTCGCATGGTGGCGACCACATCTGCCACAGCACGGGACGAGACAGCACCCCACTGTGCCCTCCGATACATCATCGGCCGCCATCCGTGACGATTTCTTGCATCAGGCGCGAACGGCATCGGCACTTCATTCCGGAGCAGTGCCGGTGGTCGAATTTTCCCGCAATTCTCCGGACCCCGAGATTGCAGGGCGTTCACTGAGGTCATGAGCGAATCGACTACTTCTGGGGTCACAGTGCCACTGGCGCAGTGGGTTGAGCAGCTGACGCTCGATGCCATCCCCGAACGCGTCCGTACCCGAGCCAAATACCTGCTCCTGGACGGAACAGCCGCGGGACTCGTTGGGGCGGCGCTGCCATGGTCGAGGGTCGCGACGAGGTCTGTTCTCGACCTCGAAGGAACCGGTGACTTCATTGTGATCGGCACCGGCTCGACCACCAGCGGCCCAGCCTCGGTGCTGATCAACAGCACGTTCGTCCAAGGCTTCGAGCTCGACGACTTCCATCCATTGGCGCCGCTGCACAGCAATTCTCTGATCCTGCCGGTGCTTCTGGCGACCGCACATCACCTCGGTGGCGCTTCCGGCGCGCAGGCTTTGGCTGCCGCGGTAGCAGGGTTCGAGGTCGGCCCTCGCGTAGGCCTGGCACTGCACGGATCGCAGATGCTCTCCCGCGGCTGGCACAGCGGCCCGGTTTTCGGCACCCACACAGCAGCCATGGTCGCTGGAAAATTGCGAGAACTGAGTGCGGGGCAGTTGGAGGACGCACTCGGCATGGCCGGCACCCAGTCCGGCGGCCTGATGGCCGCGCAGTACGAAGCGATGTCCAAACGCATGCAACACGGCTTCGCCGCCCGCAACGGCTACTACGCCGCGGGCTTGGCTGCAGGAGGGTACACCGGAATCAAACAGGTCTTCGACCGGACCTATGGCGGGTATCTGTCGGTGTTCGGCGAGGGCCATGACCCGGATCCTTCGCAGGTGATCGCCGGTCTCGGTGAGGGCTGGCACACCGAGTTCATCATGGTCAAGTCCTATGCCGCCCAGGGCGGGCTGCATTGCACCATCCAGGCCGCGCTCGAACTGCGTAGCGAACACAGCATCGACCCGACCGCGATCTCGCATGTCGAAATCAGGGTCGGCCATACCGTCTACCACCATGGTTGGTGGGAACCGGAGCGGCCACTGACCAGTATCGGCGCGCAGATGAATCTCGGCTACGCCGCTGCGGTGGCGCTACTCGATGGCCAAGTCCTGCCCAGACAGTTCACCGAGGCGCGTCTCGATGCCGATGACGTGTGGGACCTCATCGCCAAGGTCGAAGTCGAACTCGACGAGAAAATCCAGAACGGTCCCCTGCAGGAGCGTTTCGCCACCGAGCTGATCATTACCCTTGTCGACGGGACCGTGCTGGAAAAGCGGATTGTGCAACCGCACGGTGGCCCCGACGACCCCGTCACCAACGACGACATCGTCGCCAAATACCGCTCGCTGGTCGGCCCATTGATCGAAGCCTCCCGCTTGGACGCCATCGAGCAGGCAGTGCTGGGCATGGACCAGATGGACGACATCCGGGAACTGGCCGAGTTGCTCGCCGCACCTGTCGAGGGCGCCCTGGACGAAGGGGAGCACAACCGATGACAGTGCACGGAGCCCGCCGGAATCTGCGCGCGGCAATCACCAGCGGCGAAGTGGTCGTCGCCCCAGGAGTCTTCGACGGCTTGTCGGCGTCGCTGGTCCGCAAACTCGAATTCAGCGCCGCGTATATGACAGGAGCCGGTGTCGCAGCCTCAGGTTTCGGTGTCCCCGACATCGGGCTGCTGACCCAGACCGAAATGGTCGAGCGAGCCCGGATGTTGGTGGGGGTACTCGATGGCATCCCGCTCATCGCCGACGCCGACACCGGATACGGCGCCCCGCTCAACGTCATCCGGACCGTGGAGCAATACGAAGCCGCAGGAGTCGCGGCGATCCAATTGGAGGACCAAGCATTTCCCAAGAAATGCGGGCACCTGCCGGATAAGGAACTCATCGACACCGACGAGTTCGCTGTCAAACTGACCGCCGCCCTCGAGGCCCGCACCGACCCGGATCTGGTTATTATCGCCCGCACCGACGCCCGCGGCCCCCTGGGCCTCGACGCCGCGATCGCGCGCGCGAACGCCTACGCCGCCGTCGGGGCAGATGTCATTTTCGTCGAAGCACCGCAGGGCAGCGAGGAGATCGAAAGGATCGCCCGCGAGGTCAAAGCGCCGCTGTTGATCAATCTGGTCATCGGCGGTTTGACGCCGCTGGAATCCACCGCGCGGCTGCAAGAACTCGGCTACGCCATCGCCATCCAGCCTTCACTGCCGTTGGGCGCGGCCGCCTACGCCATGCTGACCAGCCTCGCTGATCTCGCCGGGCGCGATCCCGCCCCCTTGCTGCCCTCCAAGCCCGCCGAGTTCTTCAACCTCGTGGGCTTGGCCGAATGGTCCGCGCTCGGTGAGCGCTACAGCACGAAGGAGTCCGAAACCCCATGGGCATGACGATGATCGAGAACCTGCTCGCCCGCAATGCCGGCGTCAAGCAGCTCAAACCCGGTGACATCGTCACCGTGGATGTCGACATGTGCGTCATGATCGACCTGCAGTTCGCCACACTGTGGATCCCGCCGAGCCGAATCCATGACCCCGACAAGGTCGCGGTCATCATGGACCACGCCGTTCCCGCCCCCTCGCTCAAAGACGCCGAGGGCGGGCCGAAGGCACGAAAGTTCGTCGCCGACTTCGGTATCGAGAAGTTCTTCGATGTCGGTCGCCATGGGATCTGCCACCAGGTGATCGCCGAGAACGGACTAGCACGCCCAGGAGAAGTGCTGGCCTGCACCGACTCTCACACTTGCGCCGGTGGCGCCTACAACACCGCGGCCCGCGGATTGGGCCCGGCAGAGCTGTATTCGATCCTGTGCACCGGCTCCACCTGGTATCAGATCGCTCCGACCGTGCGCTACGAACTCACCGGCACATTGGCGCCGGAAATTTCGGGCAAGGATGTCTTCCTCTACATCGCCAACACCTACGGTGACGCCACCAACCAGAACCTCGAATTCGGCGGGCCTGGCTTGGCTTCGGTGCCCTTGAACGATCGACGCACCATCGCCACCCAAGCCGCGGAAATCTCGGCTGACTTCGCCACCTTCGGCGTCGACGAAACCCTCGCCCAATTCCTTACCGAACGCGGAGTGCACGACTACGAACCCGCTGATGCCGACCTCGACGCCGAGTACTTCGACACCCGTACGGTCAACCTCACCGGGTTGGAGCCCTACGTCGCGCGCCCGGGAACCGTCAGCCGCAACGGAGTGCCGGTCTCTCAGATCGAACAGCGCAAAATCGATCAAGCCTTCATCGGCTCCTGCGCGAACGGTCAACTCGAAGACCTCCGCATCGCCGCCGACATCCTGCGCGGCAAGTCCGTCGCCCAAGGAGTGCGGCTGTTGATCACCCCCGCCTCACAACAGGTCTACCGCGACGCGATGCGACTGGGTTACCTCCAGGACCTCGCCGACGCCGGTGCGGTGGTGACGAATTCGACCTGCGGTGCCTGCTTCGGCTACCACATGGGCGTCATCGGTCCTGGGGAAGTGTGCCTGACCTCGAGCACTCGCAACTTCACCGGACGTATGGGCAGCACCGAGGCCGAGATCTACATGGCCTCACCCGCCACCGTCGCCGCCTCCGCCATCACCGGCTACATCACCGACCCCCGGAGCGTGACCGCATGAGCACCACCACGATCACGGGGCGGGTCTGGGTCTTCGGCGACTCCGTCGACACCGATGCCATGTATCCCGCCTTCGCCATGAAACTTGACATCCCCGAAGCCGCCAAGCATGTCTTCTATCAAATCCGGCCCGGGTGGACCGATTTGGTCGAGCCAGGCGACATCGTCATCGCCGGACGCAACTTCGGCGTCGGATCCTCGCGTCCGGTCGCTGCACTGTTCCGCCACCTCGGTGTCGCCGCACTGGTTGCTGAGGACTTCAACTCGCTATTTTTTCGCAACGCTGTCAACGCAGGGCTGCCGGCTCTGACCGTTCCCGGAGTCACCGCGTTGTACAGCGACGGAGACCACGGCAGCTTCGACATCGCCACCGGCGTCTACTCCAACGTAACCACCGGCACCACAGGAACAACAGCGCCCCTGCCTCCGCTTCTCCTCGAAATCCTGGCCAGTGGAGGCGTTCTCGCCCGACTTGCCGAGCAGGGCTACCTGCCGATCCAATCGCTCGAGATCCTGCGGTCGGGTGCGATCCCCGTCGACAGCGGATCAGGAGCATGACCAGCTCAGCCACGGGTGAGGGCAGTATCGACCACACCGCTGCCCTGGCGGCCTTTGCCGCGGAGCACGACATCGACGACCTTCCGATCGAGGTCGGCACCCGTTTGGCACAGTGCCTGGCAGACCGTTGAACGCGAGCTGATACCGATGGCACGGGAACTCGGCCTCGGTGTAACTCCCTGGTCCCCCTTGGCGAGCGGCGTGCTGACCGGCAAATACACCCGTGCCGATCTCGTCGATGCCACGGCAACCGGGGGATCACGCAAGAGCATCGCGGTGGCCAATGACTCGCTGACCGAGCGTGGACTGGCGATCGCCGAGGTCGTCGGTCGGGTCGCCGACGAACTCGGGCACACACCCGCGCAGGTCGCACTGGCGTGGACGCTGTGCAACAACGCCGTCGCGGCCCCCATCATCGGAGCCCGCACCACCCGGCAACTCGACGACAACCTCGGCGCATTGGGTGTGACTTTCGATGACCACCACCTCGATCGGTTGCACCAGGCCTCCGCGGTGGAACTCGGTTTCCCCCACGATTTCCTCGCTCGGCCGCTGGCCCGCAGCACCGTATTCGGTGACCTGCGCATCCAGGCCGACACACCCACATGAGCCGCAGATAGCCAGGCGCACAAACAATTCTGGCGGCTACGCCCAGAACAGGAAGGACGGTGCTCGCCGATGCCGAACATCGCCGACGTACTGACGGACCGAATGCTGTCTCGTCTCAGGGGGCGAAACGCCCGGTTGTGGTGGCGGGACATGAAGGCCCACCACAAGATCTTTAGCGACACTTTGAGCGCATTGGAGCTCCAACCGGCGGACAACCCGCTCGAAATCGGCTGCGGTGCAGGCACCTTCGTACGGTGGGCGCTCGAGTCCGGCTGTCGTGCGACCGCCGTCGACCACAGCGCGGATATGGTCGCGCTGACCGCCCGGAACAATGCCGTCGCGGTGCGCGACGGTCGCCTCAAGGTGGTTGAGGCAACAGCTGAGGCACTACCCCTGCCCGATGAGCAATTCACCTGCGCGGCAATGGCAAACGTCTTCTTCTTCCTCGACGCCCCACGCGCGCTCACCGAACTGCGGCGTGTACTCGCACCGGGCGCGCGGATCGTCGTGCACACCGTCGCCCCGAATCCACCCGCATCGGTCGCCCCGCCGCCCGTGGCCCGACGCATGCGCCTGTACTCCGACGACGACCTACGCGCACTGTTCCAGAACGCGGGATTCACCGAGTCCAACATTGCGCGGCTCGGCGCGACATTCCAACTCGTCACGGCCAGCCGCTGAGGAGACGTCCTTCGGCTCGCCGTTGTGTGTCCCCCATTCACCACTACTACCGGATTCGCGCGCCTGGCCTGAACCGAATCGAGGCATTCTGGGTCGTCAAGGCTGTTACGTCGAAATCTGCTGTGCCCCGATCGCGGCAGCGACGTAGCCGTCGCGAGCGTTCCTGGTGCAGGCCCGGGCCGATGTGGCGCTGGGCGGGTCGCCGAACTCAGTGTTCGTCGTAGTGGCCGTCGTGCACATAGATGACGCCTTGGCGGACCACGGACGCGATCGTGGACAGGCTGCGCAAATATTGGAATGTTCCCGCAGACCCTGTTCGGGGTTGATCGGCGAGCGTAACCAGGTTGCTGAAGCCACGGGTGTTAAAGGCGGCGCAACACGCTTGGCGAGACAGCCCCTCAGCCGCATCGGCTATCTAGAGTCGTCGAATGACTTGGAATCGTAAGGGGCGTAACCGCATATCACTCGGCATCGCACGTGGTAACAGATCGAAGACCCCCATCGTGGTCACCTCCGCGGCCGTCCTGTCCGCAGCCCTTGGCCTTTTGGCCAGCACCGCGGGCCAGGCGCTGGCGGCCCCCGCCGCCGCACTCCCCACAACCGTGCGGCACCAGGCCGCCAAAGCCGAGCAGTGTCAAATCTGGCGGCGTAATTACGAGTCTTCGAACAACGCCGGTCAATGGCTCAAGGACAACGTGTGCTGGAACGACGACTCGCAGACCGTACGCATAACGTCCACCGCTGGAGGTGACAACCAGTCGGAGCCCAACAGCACATGCACGCTCAGCACGTCACAAACGTCCTGCATAACCAGTACCTGGGTCAATTCACGTTTCGTCGCGGACTTCAGCTCCAAACAGGTCACTGAAACCAGCCGAGCGTGCAACCACGGCGACTGCGTGCCCGAACAGCACATCTACAACTTCCAGTAGCCCGGCCCAATCAACAGCTCACGACGAAAGGGGCAGCGGTCTCGAACTGCTGCCGGGTCGCCGTAGTATCGGCGAAAAATGCGACATATATGCTGGTCAAGTCGCATTTTCGCTACTCGATCTCAGCATATGGCACACGCAGCAGCGAGGCCGCAACCACGGCTGCCACCCCGTCATTCGCGGCAAGACCTCAAATCGCCCGAAATTCGGCGAGTTCTACGGGAACCCCTGATAGCCAAACCGCTTAGCGCGACTTTTCGCTGCCTGACCTCTGTGAGAGACCGCCCGGCGGCTTTCCACCGGGCTGTCGAGCTGCGGAGGTTTCCGGTTGACGGGCACGGATCCAGAACTGTCAGCCGATGCGTGCGGTCTGTTTTCCCTTGCGTGACAGCTGATTTCATGTCAGTGCTCCAGCTGGGCAATCAGGAAGAACCCGAGGTGCACGCGAAGTACCTCGCCCTGCAGTTCGACGGCCAGAAGTTCAAGGTCGATCAGCCGAAGGAGTATGAGAAGTACATGGACACCACAACGGTGCGGGTATTCGAACTGCTCGACGAATCCTGAAGCTACATCCCGACTCCTGAAAGTTCGCCCACAGGATCGGGATCGGCGACGCACTGCGGACGCCGTGGTAGTACGGAGACCGGTAGCGCCCCGGCCGTGCGCGTCCGGCGCTCACGCTCGCCCACCCTCGCTCATGTAGCTGTCCCCGAGAACGCCACCGCACAGGTCATACCCCATAACCGAAGTATGGCGCGAAGGGCCGACATGATCGGCCGGTTAGAGGGTGTTCAACCGCCGATAAAGGAATGTTTTCGACAGCGAACTGCTCGAGAGTGGACCCCCGATTACCCCGCTGGGTGTTCTGGACCGATCAGCTCACAGGTGGGTTGCCGGGTCCGCGGGCGTCGAGGGCGTGCTGGAGGTCGAGGTTGATGCGGTGGGCTTCAGCGAGCTGGTCCTCGAGGATGACGATCCGGCAGGCCGCCTCGAGGGCGTTCCCGGCGTCGACGAGCT